>NZ_BOPH01000062.1 GCF_016863655.1 Virgisporangium ochraceum | reverse complement strand
AACGATCAACAGCAACCCGAGCATGCGAATCAACGACGGGACCCTAGAGGTACGTCTTCCGCGGGTAGATCGCGTGGGCGCCGGCGACCTTGTCGAGGAACAGGTATCCGGAGCAGTGGTCGATCTCGTGCTGGAGCGCACGCGCCTCGAACGCGTTGGTCCGGATCTCCACCTGCTCCCCCGTACCGGGCGCCACGCCGGTGACCACCAGGTTGCCGGCGCGGCGCACGTCTCCGGTGAGGTCCGGCACCGACATGCAGCCCTCGCGGCCCTTCTCCCACTTGCTGGCCGACACCACCTCGGCGTTGCACAGCGCGAACGCGCCGTGGCAGGTGCGCGTCTTCGGGTGCCCGGTGACGTCGACGACGAACACCCGCGCCGACACGCCGACCTGCGGCGCGGCCAGCCCGACGCACCCGGGCGACACGGCCATCGTGGCGAACAGGTCCTCGACGAGCTGCCGCACCTCGGCCGAGAGCGGGTCCACCTCTTTCCCGGCCGTGCCCAGCACCCCGGCGGGCGCTCTGACGACCGGCCTGATGACACCGGTCACAGGACGTCGGCCTCGCCGGGCCGCAGCGCCGCGTCGACGTTGAGCACGCCGGCGACCCCGGCCAACCGCTCGGTGAGCCGGTCGGCCTCGGCCGCCGGCAGGTCGACCTCCGCGACCAGGAGGTACAGCTCCCCGGCGAGCCGCGTGGTGAGATCGGTGACGTTCCCGCCCGCCTCCGCCACGGCCCGGGCCACGGTGGCGACGATGCCCAGCCGGTCGGCCCCGTGGACCGTGAGTACGTAAGGTAGCCCGCCTGCGGCGGGCTCGGCCTCCGGCCGGACCGGCCGCACCGACACGTCGAGCGACCCGTCGCCGGTCAGCGTCGCGAGGCCCTTCTCCACGTCGGCGGGCGGGTGGTCGCCGGTGCAGATCAGCGTCATCGCGAAGTGCCCGCGTAGCCGGGTCATCGTCGAGTCGGTCAGGTTCATGCCGAGCCCCGACAGCACCTCCGCCACGTCGGCGATGATGCCCGGCCGGTCGTGCCCGATGACCGTGACGGCCAGTTCACCCACTACTTGTCCTTCAGGTCTCGGTCCTTGCTCGGCTGGACCCGCTTCGGCTCACCCGGCATCTTCGGGTACTCCGGCGGGTACGGCATGTCGCCGCGCTCGTCGGCCGCGTACCACTCCAGGAGCGGGGTGATGTCGACCGCCGAGTCGTCGATGCCGGCGTGCGGGTCACCGGTCTCGGCGAACCGCTTCGGCATCGTACGCAGGTCGAAATCGTCGGGTTCGACCTCGGTCAGCTCGTCCCAGGTCACCGGCGCCGACACCGTGGCGCGGGCGTTGGCCCGCAGCGAGTACGCGCAGGCGATGGTGCGGTCGCGGGCCATCTGGTTGTAGTCGATGAACACGCGCTGCCCGCGCTCCTCCTTCCACCAGTTGGTGGTGACCTTGTCGGGACGGCGCCGCTCCACCTCCCGGGCCAGGGCGATGCCGGCCCGGCGCGCCTCGACGAACGTCCACTCCGGCTTGATGCGCACGTATACGTGCACCCCGCGACCGCCGGAGGTCTTGGGCCAGCCGGTCCACCCGAGCTCGTCGAGGACCTCCCGGAGCGCGCCGGCCGCCTCGACCGCGTCGTCGAAGTCGGTGCCCGGCTGCGGGTCGAGGTCGATGCGCAGCTCGTCGGGGTTGTCGACGTTCTCCTTGCGCACCGGCCACGGGTGGAACACGATCGTGCCCATCTGGGCCGCCCACGCCACGTGCGCCAGGTCGGCCGGGCACAGCTCGTCGGCGGTGCGCCCGCCGGGGAACGCGATCGTCGCGCTCTCGACCCACGGCGGAACACCGCGGGTCGAGAGCCGCTTCTGGAAGAACATCTCGCCCTCGATGCCCTCCGGGAACCGCTGCAACGTGGTGGGCCGGTTACGGAGCGCCCGGAAGATCCCGTCGCCGACGGCGAGGTAGTACTCGAAGACGTCGCGCTTGGTGTAGCCGCGCTGCGGGAAGTAGACCTTGTCCGGGCTGGTCAGCCGCACCTGCCGGCCCGCGACCTCGATCTGCGCCACTTCCGGTTTCGCCATGAGGCGACCCTACGGCAGCACCGTGGGCTGCACCGCGTGCACGCAGGCTGGCCGGCCACGTGCGCGGGTCAGCCGGCGACGGCCCGCCGCGGCCGGGGCGAGGGCCGACGACGGGCGCGGGCCCCGTACACGAGCAGCCCGCCGGCGGCCACCAGCGCCGCTCCCCCGGCGGTCAGCACCTCGACCGAAGCACCGGTGGTCGGCAGTGTGCCCTGGCCGCTGACCCCACCCCCACCCGACGAGTCGTCGGGCAGTCCGCTGGCTCCACCGGTCCCGCCGCCGGGGACCTCGCCGCTGGCCCCGCCGGAACCGGTCGGCCCCTCGCCCGGCAGTTCCCCACCGGGACCCTCGCCGCCGCTGGCACCACCACTACCGCTCGGCTGTTCGCCGCCCGGCTGCTCCCCGCCGCTGGCACCACCGTTGCCACCGGGTTGCCCGCCGCCGGGACCCCCGCCGGGACCCTCGCCGCCGCTGGCACCACCACTACCACTGGGCTGTTCACCGCCCGGCTGCTCCCCACCGCTGGCACCACCGTTGCCGCCGGGCTGCCCGCCGCTGGGACCCCCGCCACCGGGGCCCTCGCCACCGGAGCCGCTCGGACCTCCACCGCCCGGGCCCTCGCCACCGGTTCCACCGGGGCCGCCGTAGCCGTCGCCACCCCGGGAGCCGCCGCCGCCCGTCCCATGGCCGGTCCCGCTGCCGGTCCCACTGCCGCCGCCATTGCCGCCGCCGTCACCATGGCCCCGACCGCCGCCGTCACCGTGACCGCTGCCATTGCCGTGACCATGGCCGCGCCCACCGCCGTTGCCGTAACCATCGTCGGAGCCCGCGCCGGCGCCGGCGCCGTACGCACGCGCGGCACCGCGCCCGTGGCCGCCGGGACCGTCGGCGCTGCCGGCCGGGGCGAACCCGGGGTCCAGGCCCATGTCGCCGCCGGGAAGCCACTGACCGAGGTGGTCGCAGCCACACGTCTCCAGCACCGGCGCGACGGTGGCCTGTGCCGCCGTCGGGGCCAGGGACAGTGCGCCGACCGCGCCCGCCGCCCCCATGGCCAGCGCGCCCACCAACTTCCTCATCAGGTCTCCCCGTCATCATCCGTAACAGCAACAGCAGAAAGCACCATAGCTAGCAAAACGGACCAAACGGAACAGGCCACGCCGAGGTCGTACCGTTGAGGAATGACCGAAGACAAGAACGACGGCGCGACGCGGGAGTTACCCCGCACCGAGGACGAGTGGCGGGTCCGGCTGACGCCGGCCGAGTTCCGGGTGCTCCGTCAGGCCGGCACCGAGCCGGCCTGGAGCGGCGAGTACGTGGACACGAAGACCGCCGGCGTCTACCACTGCCGCGCCTGCGGCGCCAAGCTCTTCGACAGCACCACCAAGTTCGACTCGCACTGCGGCTGGCCCAGCTTCGACGACGCGATCCCCGGCACGGTCGTCGAGATCGAGGACCGGACGCTCGGCATGGTGCGCACCGAGATCCGCTGCGCCAACTGCGACTCGCACCTCGGACACGTCTTCCGCGGCGAACGCATGACCGCGAAGAACACCCGGCACTGCGTCAACTCACTGTCGATCCGCCTGGAACCCAGCGAGTAGTCGTGCGGCGGTCGCGCCGTCGTCGAGGCGTGCGCCGATCGGGGGCGTCGTCGCGACCGAGGAACGGTGCGGCCTAGCTCGCCGTCGCGAGATCCGGGTGGGCGGCCACGAACTCCTCCACCCGGTTCTCCCTGATCGAGGTGAGCAGCTCCACCGTCAGCTCATCGAGCGCTTCGGCACCGCGGTTGTCGGGTGAGGCGTTGAACGTGCCGTTGTTGGTCTTCAGGGTGACCAGGTCGTCGCCGCCGATGTTCTTCATCGCGAAGGCCCAGTCTTCGAGGTCGATGCCGCCCGAGTCGATGGTCATCGCCTTGCCGACGACGCCGACGACCTTGTTGAACTGCAACGGGTTGGTCAGCACGTCCTTGCTCAGCATCTTCGTGAACAGCGCCTTCAGGAACTGCTGCTGGTGGCGCTGCCGGTCGTAGTCGCTGTTCGGCAGCGTCTCGCGCTGGCGCACGTAGTCGAGGGCCTCCCACGGCTCCAGGTGCTGGTAGCCGACGGTGTACTTCTTCGGCGTGACCCCGGGGATCGCCTGCAGGCACGTCGCGCCGCCGTTGCAGTTGTACTGCTTGAACGGCACCTTCTGCTCGCCGCTCGCGGTGAACCCGATGTGGACGGACGTGACGTCCTGGTCGACGTACATGTCGACCCCGCCCAGCACGTTGACCACGTCCTTGAAGCCGTTGAAGTCGACGATCGCCGCCGCGTCGAACTCGATCTGCCAGTGCTCCTTGATCGTGAGCGCGAGCAGCTGGATCGACTTCGCCCGCGCCTGCGCGCCCGTGAGGCCCTGACCACCCAGGCCGAACGCTCCGTTGATCTTGTCGTACTGGCGGCCGATCTTCCGGACGCCGTTGTCGAACGCCGGCACCTCGACCCAGGTGTCACGCGGAATCGAGACGAGGTACGCCGACGCGTGGTCGGCCGGGATGTGCAGGACGATGATCGAGTCGGCCCGCACCAGGTCCTTGCCCTCGGGCTCCCACGGCCGCTGGTCGGTGCCCACGAGCAGGATGTTCTTCGCGCCGGTGATGTCGACGTGCCCGCGCTGCAGGTTGGCGCTGCCGGCCGACCCGAGCAGGTTCTCCTCCGAGACGCTGCGGGTCGCGTAGTTGAACAGCGCGTTCTTGGCGACGATCGCCCCGCCGGCGGCCACCATCAGCAGTGCCCCGAACAACACGAACGCCTTCGCCCACAGTGGATCGCGGCGTCGCGCGGGTGCCTGACCCGCGCCCGCACGTGCCTGCCGCGTCCCGGCGCTCATTCGTGTGGACCCCATACCTCTAGAACGGGTCGAGCATGCTGTTCCGTTGTTTCAGAGATGATCAAATAAACGTTAACGCGGGCGCGCCAGTTCCTGGCTCAAGGGTTGCTGAGAGTAAGGTGAAAAAACGCCCAGGAAAGGTACCCAGTGACGACCATCCATAACGAGTCGTTTGCCGACCTGGCCCCGGATGTCCTGTATGCGCTGCTGAAACTCCGGGTCGACGTCTTCGTGGTCGAGCAGTCGTGTGCCTACCCGGAGCTCGACGGCCGCGACAACGAGCCGGGAACCCGACACTTGTGGGTCACCGCGGGTGCCGATCCCGCCGCGCCACTGGCGTACCTTCGCGTACTCACCGAGTCCGATGGATCGATGCGCATCGGGCGCGTGGTCACCGCCCGCAAGGCCCGCGGCGAGGGGCACGCCAAGCGGCTGATGGCCGCCGCCCTGGAGATCGACCCCGCGGCGCCCACGGTGCTCGACGCGCAGAGCCACCTCGTCGGCTGGTACAGCAGGTTCGGGTTCGAGGCGTACGGCCCGGAGTACCTGGAGGACGGCATCCCCCACACCCCGATGCGCAGGGCCTGACGCAGGCCTAGCCGCCAGCTAGGGCAGGCCGGCCACCAGGTCGGCGACGTCGCGGCGGCGGCCTGTGTAGAACGGGACCTCCTCGCGCACGTGCCGGCGCGCCCGCGACGCGCGCAGGTCGCGCATCAGGTCGACGATGCGGTGCAGCTCGTCGGCCTCGAAGGCCAGCATCCACTCGTAGTCGCCGAGGGCGAAGCTCGCCACCGTGTTGGCCCGCACGTCCGGGTACCCGCGCGCCTGCCGGCCGTGCTCGGCCAGCATGTCGCGCCGCTCCTCGTCGGGCAGCAGGTACCACTCGTACGACCGCACGAACGGGTACACGCACACGTACGCGCGCGCCTCCTCCCCGGCCAGGAACGCCGGGATGTGGCTCTTGTTGAACTCGGCCGGCCGGTGCAGCGCCATCGCCGACCACACGCCGGTCGAGTGCTGGCCGAGCGAGGTCTGGCGGAAGGCGCCGTAGGCGTCCTGCAGGAGGTCGGCGGACGACGCGTGCCACCAGATCATGTAGTCGGCGTCGGCGCGGAGCCCGG
Organism: Virgisporangium ochraceum; assembly: GCF_016863655.1. Classification (GTDB taxonomy): domain Bacteria; phylum Actinomycetota; class Actinomycetes; order Mycobacteriales; family Micromonosporaceae; genus Virgisporangium; species Virgisporangium ochraceum. Next base: position 181,274 of record NZ_BOPH01000062.1, on the reverse strand, counting down.
CCACGTCGTAGAGGCCGCGCACCACCACGTCCTTGCCCGCCAGCTGCCCGAACAGGTCCCCGACCTCGGTGGCCATCTCAGGCCGGGAGGGACCCAACGGCGAGGTCACCTTGAAGACCGACCACATCGTGTACCGGATGGTGTCGTTCAGCTCCCGGATGCGGGCCGCGTTCGAGGTCATGCCATCGATTCTTCCACCGCCGCGACGACGGCCTCCGCCGCCGTCCGCCCAGACCGCACGCACGCCGGAACGCCGACCCCGTCGTAGGCCGCGCCGGCGAGCGCGAGGCCGGGCGGCAGCGCGGACCGCGCGGCCGCGACCCGGGCCGGATGTCCCGGCGCGTACTGCGGCAACGCGCCGCCCCACCGGTGCACCGACGACTCGAGCGCCCGTCGCGGCGTGCCCACGATGTCGGCCAGGTCGCCCAGCGCCGTCTCCACGAGCTCTCCGTCGGGCCGTTGCAGCACGCTCTCCTCGCCGAACCGCCCGAGCGAGAGGCGGGCCAGCGTCCGTCCGGGTCGGCGCAGGTGGGGCCACTTGCGGTCGAGGAAAGTGACGGCTTTTATGTGGATACGGGAACCGGACGGGACGAGAAGCCCGGAGTATTCGGGGAGGGCTGCCTCCGGCAGCGCCGCTGTCACGAGCGCCACACTCGCGTAGTCCAGGTTCAGGTCGATCGGCGCCACGTTCGCCAGCAGCCTCTCGGCCGGGCGAGCGGGAACCGCGAGCACCACCCCGTCGGCCAGCAGGTTCTGCGGGTCACGGGTCGATCCCACGGTGAGCCGCCACCGGCCGTCGCGCGTGCGGCACAGCTCGCGCACGGGCCGTCCGGTGTGCACCCGGTCGGCGCCGACCGCGGCGGCGAGCGCGTCGACCAGGCTGCCCAGTCCCCGGGCGAGGGTCTTGAAGAGCGGGGTCGGATCCTTGGGACGGGCCGCGAGCACGGCACGCACCGCGCCGGTGAGCGTCGGTGACCCGGCGAGGGCGGTGGCGAGCGCCGGGATCGTCGCCGCGAGCGACAGGTCGTCGGCCCGGCCCGCGTAGACCCCGCCCAGCATCGGGTCGACGAGCCGGTCGACCACCGACGCGCCCAGCCGGCGCCGCACGAGGTCGCCGACCGCCACGTCGGCCCCGGGCGCCAGCAGCGGGCCGTTGTAGGGGGCGGTCTCCGCGGCCGCCTCCCCGGGGATGCCCATCAGCGTGCCGGCCGGGATCGGCTCCAGCCCGTCGGGCCCGAGCACGGCGGCCCGGCTGACCGCCGGCGCCACCAGGTCGCCGTCGAGCCCGAGCTCCCGCGCCAGCTCGAACGCGGGGCTCGGCTCGCCGGTCTGCGGGTCGCGCACCGCGAACGCCTCGGCTCCGGAGTCGACCGGCTGGCCCGACGGCAGCGGCACCGTGCGCAGCTTGCCTCCGACCGCCGGTGACTGCTCGATGACCTGTACGTCGGCCCCCAGCTGGGCGGCCCGGTGGGCCGCGGCCAACCCGGCGACCCCGCCTCCGACGACCACGATCCGCATGTGCCTATTCTGCCCACCATGTCTGGAGTCGCAGTTGTGACGGGTGCCGCTCAGGGAATCGGCCGGCGCACCGCCGAGGTGCTGGCCGGCGAGGGCTACACGGTCGCGGTCCTCGACCGGCAGCCGGTCGAGGGTTTCGCGCTCGGCGTCACCGGCGACGTCGCCGACGACGCCGACGTGGCCGGCTTCGCCGACCGGGTACGCGACACCCTCGGCCGCGTCGACGTGCTCGTGAACAACGCCGGGATCGCCGACATCGGCCCGGCCGAGGGCATCGACCCGTCCCGGTTCCGCCGCGTGATCGACGTCAACCTCACCGGAGCGTTCCTCCTCTGCCAGGCGTTCGGCCGGCAGATGCTCGAGGCCGGCGGCGGGTCGATCGTCAACGTCGCCTCGGTGGCCGGCCTGATGGGCATCGCCGACCGGGCCGCCTACAACGCCAGCAAGCACGGCCTGGTCGGGCTCACGCGCACCCTCGCGGTGGAGTGGGGCGGCCGCGGGGTGCGGGTCAACGCCGTCTGCCCGGGCTGGGTCAAGACGGAGATGGACGACGACGCGCAGGCCAGCGCCCTCTACGTCGACAGCGACATCACCGACCACGTGCCGATGGGCCGGTTCGCCCAGCCCGACGACATCGCGCAGGCGATCGCGTTCCTCGCCGATCCGGCCCGCAGCGGCTTCGTCAACGGCACGATGCTCAACGTCGACGGCGGCTGGTACGCCGACGGCTCCTGGCAGGGCCTACGGCTGGGCGCCAGGAACCGGTGAGCCGGTAGCCGGCTCCGCTGCGCTCCGCCGGCTGTGCTCGTGCACGAGCTCGACCACCCGGGTGATCCGGTCGGGCTCGGTCTCCGGCAGTACGCCGTGGCCGAGGTTGAACACGTGCCCGGGTGCCGTGCGGCCCTCGGCCAGCACGCGGCGCACCTCCAGGTCGATCACGTCGTCGGGCGCGAAGAGCACGCACGGGTCGAGGTTGCCCTGCAACGGCTTGCCGGGGACGCGGGCCGCCGCGGCCGACAGCGGGGTGCGCCAGTCGACCCCGAGCACGTCGGCGCCGGCCTCGGCCATCGCGCCCAGCAGCTCGCCGGTGCCGACGCCGAAGTGGATGCGCGGGACCCCCGCCGGCAGGCCCTCGAGCACGTTCGTCGAGTGCGGCAGCACGTAGTGCCGGTAGTCGGCCTCCGACAGCGCGCCCGCCCACGAGTCGAACAGCTGCACCGCCGAGGCGCCGGCGCCGATCTGGATGTTCAGGAAGCTCGACGTGATCTCGGCCAGCCGTTCGCAGAGCGCGTGCCACACGTCGGGCGCCGAGTACATGAGCGCCTTCGTCTTCGCGTGGGTGCGCGACGGCCCGCCCTCCACGAGGTAGCTGGCGAGGGTGAACGGCGCGCCGGCGAACCCGATCAACGGCGTGCCGCCCAGCTCCTTGACCAGCAGCTCCACCGCCTCGGCGACGAAGCTCACCGAGTCGGCGTACAGGTGCGGCAGCTTCGCCACCGCGGCCCTGTCGCGGACCGGGTCGGCCACCACCGGGCCGACGCCCGGCTTGATGTCGACGTCGACGCCGGCCGCGGCGAGCGGCACCACGATGTCGCTGAACAGGATCGCCGCGTCGACCTTGTGCCGCCGCACCGGCTGCAGCGTGATCTCGCAGATCAGGTCGGGCTGCCGGCAGGCTTCGAGCATCGGTATCCCGGCGCGGATCGCCCGGTACTCGGGCAGTGACCGGCCGGCCTGACGCATGAACCAGACCGGCGTGTACGGGACGGGTTCACCACGGCAGGCGGCGAGAAAGGGGGTCGTACTCGACTCGTTCATCGCCCGTCATGGTAATCCGGGCGGTATTTACCCCGTGGCGCAGCGCACCAATCGATGCGCACGCGCCTAGGCTGCGAGCATGACCGCCGCACCACCGGCCGCTCCGCCGGCGTTCGCCCGTGCGGTCGAGGCTCTCCGCTCGGTGCGGCCCCGGCCGGAGATCGAGCTGAGCGAGATACCCGCGCCGCAGCGCCTGGCCCCGTACGCCTTCGCGCTCTCCGGAGCCGTGGTCCGCCAGGACGAGGAGGTGGCGACGGGCCGGCTGATCCTGCTCCACGATCCCGACGGCCACGAGGCCTGGGAGGGAACGCTGCGGCTGGTCACGTACGTCACCGCCGAGCTGGAGCCGGAGCTGGCCGCCGATCCGCTGCTGCCCGGCGTCGGCTGGAGCTGGCTCACCGACGCGCTCGACGCCTACGGCGCCGAGCACCGCGCCATGGGCGGCACGGTGACACAGACCCTGTCGACCCGGTTCGGCTCGCTCGTCGGCCCACCACCCGCGGCCGACATGGAGATCCGCGCCTCCTGGACCCCCGTCGACGCGGACCTCACGGCGCACCTGAACGCCTGGTGCGAGGTGCTCGCCTCGACGGCCGGCCTGCCCCCGCCGGGAGTCACCGAGCTGGCGGAACGCCGAGCCCAGTGACCCCCGGGGCAGGAGCTAGTCCAAGTAGCGGTCGGCCTCGTTGCAGACCGGGGTGTACTCGGCGCGCTTCTGGTCGGCCAGGGCCTGGTTGCCGGCCGCGATGGCCTGGCTGGCCTCGATCAGGAGCCGGAAGCACTTCGAGATGACCGCCTTCTGGCGGGCCAGCTCGTCGGCCTGCGCCTGGGAGCCGCCGAGGTCACGCTTGGCGGTGGCCAGGTCGTCCTGCGCCTTCTTCAGGTCGTCCTGGGTCTTCTTCAGGTCGCCGGAGAGCTGCTGCTCCTTGGCCTGGGCGGCCTTCTTGGTGTCGTTGTAGTCACCGTTCTTGGTGATGTACAGGACCGTGACCACGGCGGTCGCCAGCAGGAACACCACCATCAGCGACGCGAAGATCGGCACCAGCTTGCTCTTCGGCTGCCCCGAGGTGGGCGGCGTCGGACCCATCGGACCCATCGGCCCCGGGCCGCTGGTCGGCGGCAGGCCGGCGCCGAACGCCGGGCCGGAGGTCGGCGGAACCCCCGCGTTGGGGTCGTAGCCGCCGTAGCCGCCGGCCCCGCTGTACGGGGCGGTCTGGTCGGGGCCGTAGCCGGCCGGCGCGGGCGGCGACGAGAACGGCTGACCGGGCGCCGGTGGGTAGGGCTGGCCGGGCGCCGGCGGCGCCGACTGCGGCTGCGGCTGCCCGAACGGGCTGGCCTGCGGCGGCTGGTAACCGCCCTGGTTGGGGTCGGAGTAGGACGGGGGGTATGCCGGCTGCTGCCCTGCGGGGTCACCGGGGTATGACATTGCTCCTCCAGCTTGCAAATACGAATCAGGGCGGACCCTGGGCAGACACCTTCAGCAGATACCGAGGTTCTGGCATACGACGGCCACGGGGATGCCGAGGCTGATCCCCTCGGCGTTGTTGAGCTTGGCGTTCACCACACCGACGACCTGGCCCTGTGCGTTCACGATCGGCCCGCCCGAGTTGCCCGGGTTCACCGGAGCGTCGAACTGCAGTACGGGACCCCCGTTGATCGTGCGCTGGGCGCTGATGACGCCGCTGGTGACCGAGTCCTCCAGGCCGAGCGGGGAGCCGACGACCACCACGGGCTGGCCGGGCTTGGCCGGTTCGGGCGCCGACGCCAGGCGCGGGAACGCGTCGGTGACCTGGATGATCGCCAGGTCGGCGTCCTTGTCGACCTTGGTGATCTGGCCCTTGAACCGGCGGTTCTGCTGCTCGAGGTCGACCTCACGCCGGCCGGACTCCCAGTTCGCGTCGATCACGTGGTAGTTCGTGATGACGTTCGTGCCGCCCTCGGGCGTCTGGTTCGCGAAGGCGAACCCGGTGCCGGTGCCGGCCTGCGAGGTGACCCGGAAGACACTGGGCAGCACGTTGGCGGCCACGGCGGCCGCGTCGAGGGTGTTGCCGGCGCGCCGTTCCAGCTCCTTCGTACGCTCCTCCAGGCCCTTGGCCTCCTCCTGCGCGGCGGTGCGCTGCGCGGCCGAGTCGGCCCGGACCTTGTCGAGCTTGTCGCGGGTGTCGGCGAGCATGATCGCCTGCACGACCGCGACACCGGTGAGCAGCACCACCAGGAACAGCGTCAACGCGGGCAGCAGGCTGCGCCGCGGGGCCGGCGGCTGGCTGTAGCCGTGGAACGCGCCGGTGGGAGTACTGGTCGGCGCCGGTTGCGAGGGGACCGCGGGGCTGCCGGTGCCCACCGGGAACGAGGAGGTGGGGTTCGCCGGCCTGTGCGCCTGGAAGGCCGAGGTCGAGAATCCGCCGGTGTGCGGCTCCATGCGCGGCGGGTGCGGCCCGAGCCGCTGGGCGGAGCTGCCACCTTCGCCGGATTCGCCCGGCGGGGTTCGGGCAGCCTGATGGGCGGCTTCGTACCCCGTCATGCGCTTTGTCCTCCCCTTACCGGCTCCGGAGCCGGCACCCGCCCACCCTAGCGACGGGCGGCAACTCTCCGGTCCCGGCGACCGTACCGGTCGGAAGTGACAGTTGTCTTCATCGGAATCGGCGACGATTAGGACCGATTTTTCTGCACTGCCTCCCAACAGAGCTACGGCGTGCCACCGGACCAGTCCGTCACCTGTTCTTCGTCGCGCCGTAACGTGGTCAAGGTGACGGTTGCATCCGCTGGTGACGAGCCGGCCGAGGTCGGCCCGCCCGCGCCCGCGGAGGCGGGCGGAACAGGCACAGACCCGGGCGAATCCATCGCGCCCGAACCGGTTCTCCTCGTCGCCCCACGAGACGGGACCCCGACACCCATCACCTCGGCCACCGAGCTGGCCGAGGCCGCCGCGCGGTTCGCCGCCGGCACCGGCCCGGTCGCGGTCGACGCCGAGCGGGCCTCGGGCTACCGCTACACCCACCGGGCCTACCTGGTGCAGCTGCGCCGCGAGGGCGCCGGCACGGTGATGGTCGACCCGGTGGCGTTCGACGACCTCACCGTGCTGCAGGCGGCGATCGCCGACACCGAGTGGATCCTGCACGCCGCCAGCCAGGACCTGCCCTGCCTCGCCGAGCTGAAACTGCTGCCACCCCGGCTGTTCGACACCGAGCTGGCCGCCCGGCTGTGCGGCCTCGAGCGGGTCGGGCTCGCCGCGCTCACCGAGAACCTGCTCGGGTACCGGCTGGAGAAGCACCACTCGGCGGCCGACTGGTCCACCCGTCCGCTGCCGGGGAGCTGGCTGGCCTATGCCGCGCTCGACGTCGAGCTGCTCCTGGAGCTCCGCGAGATCCTCGGCAACGAGCTGGAGAAGCAGGGCAAGGCCGAGTGGGCGGCGCAGGAGTTCGCGGCCCTGGCCGCGTCGGCGGGTGCGCCGCCGCGGCAGCGGGCCGACCCGTGGCGACGCACGTCGGGCATCCACCGGGTGCGTGGCGCCCGGGCGCTGGCCCGCGTGCGGGCGCTGTGGCAGGCCCGTGACCAGATCGCCGCCCGCCGCGACGTGAGCCCGGGCCGGGTGCTGGCCGACGCCGCGATCATCGCCGCCGCCGAGTCGGACCCGAAGGACGAGCGGACCCTGCTCCAGATCACCGGCTTCGGTGGACGCTCGGTGCGCCGCCTCGCCGGGGTGTGGCTCGACGCGTTGTCAGCCGTGCGGGCCCTGCCCGAGTCGGCGCTGCCGACCACCCCGCCGGCCGACGGACCGCCGCCGCCGCACCGCTGGGCCGAGCGCGACCCGGTCGCCGCCGGCCGGCTCACCCGGTCGCGCGCCGTGGTGGCCGAGCTGTCGGCGACGCACCACCTGCCGCCGGAGAACATCCTGGCGCCCGACCTGGTGCGCCGGCTGGCCTGGACCCCGCCCCGCCCGCCGACGCCGGAGGCCGTCACGGTGGTGCTGCGCGCGCTCGGCGCCCGCCCCTGGCAGACCGACCTCACCGCCGAGAGGCTCGCGGAGGCGCTCACGCCTCCGGCGTAGTGAGGGCGTAGTGAGGGAGTGCACGCACACGGAACCCTACTCACGGGTAACATGGCTGAAAAGGTCACCGTTACAGGAGGCTCTCCGTGCCCCGTCCCTCCCGAGACGTCGTCTTCGTCGACGGCGTCCGCACGCCGTTCGGCAAGGCCGGCGGCATGTACGCCCACACCCGGGCCGACGACCTGGTCATCCGGTGCATCCGTGAGCTGCTGAGGCGGCATCCCGAGCTGCCGCCCGAGCGGGTCGACGAGGTGGCCGTCGCGGCCACCACGCAGATCGGCGACCAGGGCCTCACGATCGGTCGCACCGCCGCGCTGCTCGCCGGTCTCCCCAAGAGCGTCCCCGGCTTCGCGATCGACCGCATGTGCGCCGGCGCGATGACCGCGGTCACCACGGTGGCCGGCGGCATCGCGATGGGCGCCTACGACGTCGCGATCGCCGGCGGCGTCGAGCACATGGGCCGGCACCCGATGGGCGAGGGCGTCGACCCGAACCCGCGCATCCTGGCCGAGAAGCTGGTCGACCCGTCGGCGCTGGTGATGGGCGCGACCGCCGAGAACCTGCACGACCAGTTGCCGCACATCACCCGCGAGCGGGCCGACCGGTTCGGCCTGGCGAGCCAGCAGAAGACCAAGGCCGCGTACGAGGCCGGCAAGCTGCAGCCCGACCTGGTGAGTGTCGCCACCCGCGATCCCGAGAGCGGGTGGGGGCTGGCCACGACCGACGAGGCTCCCCGCCCCGACACGGCGCTGGAGAAGATGGCCACGCTGCGTACCCCGTTCCGGCCGCACGGCCGGGTCACCGCGGGCAACGCCGCCGGCCTCAACGACGGCGCGACCGCCTGCATCCTGGCGGCCGAGGACGTCGCGCGGGAGCTGGGCCTGCCGATCGCGATGCGGATGGTGAGCTACGGCTTCGTCGGCGTCGAGCCCGAGGTGATGGGCGTCGGCCCGATCCCGTCCACCGAGAAGGCCTTGAAGAAGGCCGGCCTCACGATCGACGACATCGGCCTGTTCGAGCTGAACGAGGCGTTCGCCGTGCAGGTGCTGGCGTTCCTCGACCACTTCGGCATCGCCGACGACGACCGGCGGGTCAACCCGTGGGGCGGCGCGATCGCCGTGGGCCACCCGCTCGCCAGCTCCGGCGTGCGGCTGATGACCCAGCTCGCCCGCCACTTCGCGGAGCACCCCGAGGTGCGGTACGGCCTCACCGCGATGTGCATCGGCATCGGCATGGGCGGCACCGTGATCTGGGAGAACCCCAACTGGGAGGGCGCAACATGATCGCTGTAGCGAAGCGGAGGCGGTCATGTTGCAGTCTTTTCGACCTTTTGGAGGCAGCGCAGTGAGCTCAGAGGTAGTCACGAAGTCGCTGCTGCGCTTCGTCACCCTGCCCGGCCTGAACCGGCCGGCGGCGCTGATCACGCTCGACAACGGCCACGACCACACGAAGCCGAACACGTTCGGCCCCGACGGCCTGCGCAGCCTCGACGCCGCGCTCGACGAGGCGTTCGCGGCCGACCCGTCGTTCATCGCCGTCACCGGCAAGCCGTACATCTTCGCGGTCGGCGCCGACATCACGCTGATGCCGACGGTCACCGACCGCGGCCAGGCGCTGGAGATGGCGCAGGGCGGCCACCGGATCTTCGCGCGGCTGCGCGAGTCGACGGTCCCCACGTTCGCGTTCGTCAACGGCGCGGCGATGGGCGGCGGCCTGGAGCTGGCGCTGCAGTGCCACTACCGCACGCTCAGCGCGGGCGCGGCGGCGCTGGCGCTACCGGAGGTCTCGCTGGGGCTCGTGCCCGGCTGGGGCGGCACGCAGCTGCTGCCGAACCTCATCGGCATCGCCGACGCGGCCGTGGTGATCCTGCAGAACCCGCTCACCCAGAAGACCCTCAAGCCGGCGGCCGCGCACAAGCTCGGGATCAGCGACGTGCTCCTCGAGGCCGCCGACTTCCTCGAGCGGTCGCTGGAGTGGGCGGCCGGGGTCGTCCGCGGCGAGCTCACCGTCGAGCGCAAGGCCGTCGAGACGAAAGACTGGGACGTCGTGATCGAGTTCGCGAAAGCGACGCTCGACGAGCGCCTTCACGGCGCGATGCCGTCCGCGTACCGCGCGCTCGACCTGCTCGCCAGAGCAAAGGGCGGGGTGACGGCCGAGGGCCTGGCCGCGGAGACCGAGGCCATCGCCGACCTGGTGATGAGCGAGGAGCTGCGCAGCAGCCTGTACGCGTTCGACCTGGTCCAGCGGCGGTCCAAGCGGCCGGCGGGCGCGCCCGACAAGAGCCTGGCCCGGCCGGTCACCAAGGTAGGCATCGTCGGTGCCGGGCTGATGGCATCGCAGCTGGCGCTGCTGTTCGCGCGGCGGCTCGAGGTGCCGGTCGTGCTGACCGACCTCGACCAGGAGCGGGTCGACAAGGGCGTCGGCTACGTCCACGCCGAGGTCGACAAGCTGCTCGGCAAGGGCCGGCTCCCGGAGCGCACGGCGGCCAAGCTCAAGGCGCTGGTCACCGGCACCACCGACAAGAGCGCTTTCGCCGACGCCGACTTCGTGATCGAGGCCGTCTTCGAGGACCTGAAGATCAAGAAGCAGGTCTGGGCCGAGATCGAGGCGATCGTGCGGGAGGACTGCGTCCTCGCCACCAACACGTCGTCGTTGTCGGTCACCGACATGGCCGCCGACCTGGCGCACCCGGAGCGGGTCGTCGGGTTCCACTTCTTCAACCCGGTCGCGGTCCTGCCGCTTCTGGAGATCGTGCGGGCGGCCCGCACCGACGACGCGACCCTGGCCACGGCGCTGGCCGTGGCGAAGACGCTGCGCAAGTCGGCCGTGCTGGTCAAGGACGCGCCGGCGTTCGTGGTCAACCGCCTGTTCACCCGGTACCTGAGCGAGGTCTACAAGGCGATCGACGCCGGCACGCCGGTCGAGGTGGCCGACACCGCGCTCGACCCGCTGGGCCTGCCGATGCGGCCGTTGGCGCTGCTGCAGCTGGTCGGGCCGGCGGTGGCGCTGCACGTCGCCGAGGTGATGCACGCGGCGTTCCCCGACCGGTTCGGCGTCAGCGGCAACCTGGTGACGCTCGTGCAGAACGGGCGCACCAGCTTCTACGACGCCGACGGGAACATCGACCCGGCGGCCACCGCGCTGCTGTCGGTCGGCACCGAGCCGTGGACGGCCGAGCAGCTGCGGCAGCGGGCCCTCGACGCGCTGGCGCAGGAGATCCGGCTGATGCTCGAGGAGGGTGTCGTGGCGGAGGCGCAGGACATCGACCTGTGCATGCTGCTGGGCGCCGGGTGGCCGTTCCCGCTGGGCGGAATCACGCCCTATCTCGACCGCACCGGAACCAGCGAGCGCGTCACCGGCTCCCGGTTCCTGCCGCGCGGAGTGGCCAGCCTGCCAACTTCGTGAGGAAACTCCGACATTCCAGAAAATAGCGAATAAGACACGTGAATCGTCCTAGTCTTCCCCGGTAGTCGTCCAACGGGGGGAATGACGATGATCCGCGGTCGCTTCGCGGCAGCTTCGATCTGCTTGGTCACCACCGTGACCGGGGCCGCGCTGGGAGCAGTCATCGGCTCCCAGCCGGCCACGGCGCGAATCACCGCCACGGTCAACTCGCCGGGCGCGAACCTCAACGTGCGCACCGGACCGGCCCGCTGGTACCCGCGGGTCGGCAGGCTCACCCACGGCACGCCCGTGAATCCGACCTGCCAGGAGAAGGGCGAGTACGTCGCCGGCTCCGAGCGGGACACCGACCTCTGGGACCGCCTGCCCGACGGCACGTACATCCACGACGGGCACGTCAAGCGCTCCGGATCGCTGCCGATGTGCGCCGCCGCCTCGACGGCACCGCACATCGAGTGGACCCACCCGCTGCCCGGTTTCAAGGTGCAGGGCGGGTTCCGGACCCCGCAGCGTCCGACCCACCGCGGCGTCGACCTGATGTCGTTCAAGGGGACGCCGATCCACGCCGCCGCGCAGGGCACGATCGTCGAGGTGGTGTGCAACATCCAGCCCGGCGGAAGCTGCGACGTCGACGGCACGCCGCAGTCGCGCGGGTGCGGCTGGTACGTGAAGATCGCGCACCCGGGCAAGGTCGCCACCCTGTACTGCCACATGATCGCCAAGCCGCCGGTGGTCGCCGGCCAGAAGGTCAAGGCCGGGCAGGTCATCGGCTACATCGGCAGCTCGGGCCGGTCGTCGTTCCCGCACCTGCACTACGAGGTGCACGTGAACGCGCCACCCACGTCCGACGCCGCGGCCGTCGACCCGATCCAGTTCATGGGGACGGTCGGGGCGCCGATGCCCCGCGCCTGACGCGGCCGGCCGTCGCCGGGACCGGGGTACGGGCGGCCCTACCCCGGCGCCGTCCAGGACCTGCGCCGGACGCTGCGGCGCCGGCGCCGCAGCCACAGGGCCACGCCCACCGCCGCCGCGGCGGCACCCAGAACGGCCAGCAGCGGCGCCAGCAGCCCGCGCACCCAGTCGGCCGCGCGCGCCGTGGCCGACGGAGGGTCGGCGCCGAACCGGCCGTCGGCCACGAGGTCACGGGCGAGGTCGACGTGGTGCGCGTCGGCGGGCAGGTCGACGAGCGGGGTCCGGCCGCCGCCGGGTTTCAGCGCGACCACGTGGGTGCGGCCGGGTGGACCGGTCCGCGGCCGGCCGACCGGCACCACCACCGGCTCCCGCACCTCGACCACCGCCGACCCGTCCGGCAGCCAGCCGAGCAGCCGCGGCATCCAGCCGGTGACCCGGTCGAAGTCGCTGACCCCGAACGACGGCAGGGCACCCGGGTTGCCGAACACCAGGCGGAACTCGCCGATCGGCTCGGTGAATGTCGCACAGGAGGGGTTGCATCCGGACACGGTCTGCCAGTAGGCGCGCAGCCCGTCGGGGTTGACAGCGGCCGGGCCGGCCAGCCGGTAGCGGAACTCCGGGGCGTAGAAGCCGCGCGACAGCGCCGTGGAGCCGCGCTCGTCGTACTCGACCTCGCCCGACCCGGTGCTCACCACGAAGTGGAACGCGTCGGGGGTGAACGTGACGTACGGCGGCACCGGGATGGTGCCGGCGAGCCGGCCGAGCTCCCACGACGACCCGGTGGCCGCGTCGTAGCGGGTGGTCCGGTGGCCGTCGGGGTCGTACAGCAGCAGATGGCGGCTGTCCGGCGCCCAGCCGAGGGGATGGCCGCCACCCGCCCGGCTCACCCGACCGGCGGCGAGGTCGATCACCGCCGTCTCGCCGTAGGGGATGTCCTCGGCACCCTCGACGGCTCCGGCCACGGCGAGCAGCCGGCCGTCGGGCGACAGGTGCGCCCCGTCGCCGGCCTCGACCTCGACGAGCCCGTCGACCAGGCGGTACCGGCCGTCGCGGCTCACCGCCAGCGTGCGGCCCTCGAAGTTGTCGAACACGTCGCTGCCGCCGTACCCGGTGGCGATGAGCGCGGCCGCACCGGCCGGCGCGTCGGTCGCCTGTGCCTGCCGCGGCCACGGTCGCTGCACCGCCGACGGGATCGCGGGGCCGGTGTCCGCCGGGCGGGCGCTCTCCGCGTCCAGCGTCGAGGTGACCGGGAGCAGCAGCCCGACCAGCACGAGCGCGGCCGTCGCCGCGCCGACGGCCTGCCGGCGCCGGTGCCGGCGCATCCCGCGCCGCCAGAGGTCGGGGGGTGGCAGCGGCGCCGGAGCCTCGTCGGCGAGGGTCCGGAGCGCGTCGGACAGCCTGGTCACCGCAGCACCTCCCGGTCGGGGTCGCGGTCGTCGATCAGGTAAGGGGCGAGGTCGCGGAGCCGGGCCAGCGCGTCGCGCGCCTGGCTCTTCACCGTGCCGACCCGGATGCCCAGCACCTCGGCGGTCTGGGCCTCGGTGAGGTCCTCGAAGTACCGCAGGACGATCACCGCCCGCTGTCGCGGGGCGAGCGTGGCGAGGGCCTCGCGGACGGCGAGTGCCGCCACCAGATCGTCGGCGCCGTCGGCCGCGACGGGCTCCCGGTGGATCGGCCCGCTCTCGGACACTGTCCGTTTACTTCTTCGCCATCTGCCGACATGCTCGGTGTAGAGGACCCGGCGTACGTATGGGTCCGGGTCGCCGTCGGCAGCCAGTCGACGCCAACGTCCGACTACTTTGAGTAACGCCTGTTGCACCAGATCCTGGGCGTGGTGATGGTCGCCGGTGAGGAGGTAGGCAATGCGGTACAGCGCTTGGCCGCGTTGTCTAACATAGGTCTCGAACGATCTTTGCTGGTCCATCCCACCTCCCGCCTGTTACACGCTCGGTGCATCATGATTGGAGGGGCAACCTGTGGGATCACCCGGGAGTCGGACGTGACGTCTGGGCCATCGTGTCCGTAATATGCCCAGGGGGTGCGCGAGCGGACTGCGTTTGTATGGCTGTCCGTTGCCACCCCTTACCCAGCAGTGCGTCCAGGAGGCGGTGATAGATGGGGCCCGTGCCTGCCGATCGGCCGCCCGTCCCCAAGGCACTGAAGATTCTCGTAGCGGGAGCCTTCGGTGTCGGAAAGACGACACTTGTCGGGGCAGTCAGCGAGATCTATCCGCTGAACATCCTCGGGATGAGTGAGGACACGCCGACCCCGGTCGACCTCGGACGGATCACGGTCGACCACGACATCGTGGTCTACCTCTTCGGTGCCCCCGAACTGGACCATCCGACGCTGCCCAACCCGGAGCAGATCTGGGTCATGTGGGACGAGCTGGCCGCCGGGGCGCTCGGCGCCGTGGTGCTCGCCGACATCCACCACCTGGCCGACTGCGCCGTCGCCGTCGACTACTTCCGCCGGCTGCGCATCCCGTTCCTGGTGGCGGTCAACAGCTTCGACGGCCGGTACTACTACAGCGCGTCACAGGTCCGCAACGCGATGGACCTCGACCCGTTCGTGCCGGTCGTCATGTGCGACCCGCGCGACCGGCACTCGGTCAAGGGCGTGCTCGTCTCGCTGGTCGAGCACGTGATCTGGACGCCCAGGCTCCCGTCCTGGAACTGATGGGCTAGCTCGCCGGAACCGCCGCTGTCCCCGTCAGCACGGGGGTGGTGGCGGCGGCCGGGAGCCGCGCGACCACCTCGAGCCCGCCGCCGGCCCGCGCCACCGCGCTCACCGTGCCGCCGTGGGCGTCGCACACCGCGCGCACGATCGACAGGCCGAGCCCCGAGCCGCGGGCGCCGGTCCGCTCCCGACCGCCGCGGCGGAACGGCTCGAACAGCGCCGGCACGTCAGCCGGGTCGACCTCGAAGCCGGTGTTGCCCACCACCAGCCAGGAGTGCGTGGCGTCGGACCCGGTGCGCACCCACAGCCGGCCGTGCAGGTGGTTGTAGCGCACCGCGTTCTCGATGAGGTTGCCGGCCAACCGCTCCAGCAGGCTCGAGTCGCCGACGACCGGTGCGGGCGCCAGGTCCTGCTGCACCTCGATGCTGGTCCGCCGGATCTCCGGGCCCACCGCCGACAGCGCCGCCGCGGCGCCGGCGGCCAGGTCGGCGGGCAGCTTGCGGGCCAGCCGGCGACCCGCCTGCGCCTCCGTGCGGGCGAGCAGCAGCAGCGCCTCGACCAGCGCGTTCGCCCGGATCGAGGCGTCGCGGACCACCGTGCCCATCCGCCGGAACTCGGCCACGTCGGCGTCCTTGTCGCCGAGGGTCACCTCGACCTCGGTGCGCATCACGGCCAGCGGCGTGCGCAACTCGTGCGAGGCGTTGGCCACGAACCGCTTCTGGGTGTCGAACGCGGCCGCGATCCGGTCGAGCATCGCGTCGAACGTGTCGGCCAGCTCGGCGACCTCGTCCTCCGGTCCGGTGTAGCTGATCCGCTGGTCGAGGGTCTCGCCGGACAGGCGCCGGGCCGTCGTGGTGACGCGGTGCAGCGGACGCAGGGCCCGGCCGGCCAGCACGTACCCGCCGGCCACCCCGAAGCCGGTGGTCGCCACGAGGGCCACCGCGCCGAACGCGAGCGTCTCCCGTTTGGCGTCGCGGGCCCGCTCGCGCTGCCAGCTCGACGCGTCGACCCCGGTGCCGTCGGCGCGGACCAGTTTGGTGCCGGCCGGCGGGTTGTTGGAGTCGACGGCCTTGCCGACGATCAGCCACGCCAGCAGCACCAGGAAGGCGCCGCCGATGAGCAGCAGGATCCCGGCGAGCAGGGCCAGCCGCAGCCGCAGGGTCAGCCGCATCCTGCCCGTCCCGCGGGCGTCGTAGACCGTCATCTCACGCCCGCAACCGGTAGCCCGCGCCGACCACTGTTTCTATGAGCGGTGGCTCGCCGAGCTTCTTGCGCAACGTCATCATCGTCACCCGCACCGTGGTGGTGAACGGGTCGGCGTTGGCGTCCCAGACCCGTTCCAGCAGCTCCTCGCTGGAGACCACGGCCGGATGCGCCTTGAGCAGCTCCTCCAGCAGGCCGAATTCCTTGCGGGTCAGGTCGAGCGGCTTGCCGCCCCGCTCGACCGTGCGGCGGCCCTGGTCGAGCACGAGGTCGGCGACGGAGAGCACCGGCGGCGCCGCCGGGGTGGCCCGCCGGCCGAGCGCCTGCACCCGGGCCACCAGCTCGTCGAAGGCGAACGGCTTGGGCAGGTAGTCGTCGGCGCCGAGCTGCAGGCCCTCGACCCGGTCGGCGACGCTGCCGCTCGCGGTGAGCATCAGCACGCGGGTCAGCGCGCCCGACTCGACGAGCGCCGCGCAGATCTCGTCGCCGTGCATGCCGGGCAGGTCGCGGTCGAGCACCACGACGTCGTACCGGGTCACCATCGCCAGCTCGTGCCCCTCGGAGCCGTTGTACGACACGTCGACCGCCATCCCGTGCCGCCGCAGCCCCCGGGCGATCGCGTCGGCCAGGTTGCGCTCGTCTTCGACCACCAGTACCCGCATGCGGCGATTATCGACGGCCGTTGCGGGTCAGCGGGAGGGGACCACGCGCCAGACCAGGATCTCGCCCGAGCGCACCGAGCACGCGACGTGCGTCGCGACGCTCTGGCAGGAGCGCTGACCGGCCGCCTGGAACTCGCCGAGCGGGTAGGCGACGCCGGTCTCCATGTTCAGCGTGGCCAGGCGCCAGTCGAGCCCGCCGTCACGGTGCAGGATCGGCGTCCAGTCGGCGTAGCGCTGGCTCACCAGGTCCCAGCCGAGGTGCCGGTGCAGCACCTTCCCGGTGGCGGCGTCGGACACCGCGACCTGCAGGTTGGTGCCGACGTTGACGTGGCCGAGGAACCGGCGGTCGGTGCCGGAGAGCACGTGCGGCCAGCCGACCCGGCGGACGTCGCGACCGGTCTGCGGATCGACTACCTGCGTGTCGGCGCCGTCGGCCAGGCAGATCCACGGGCCGCACGCCAGGGCCGGCGCCCACGTGGTGGTCGGCCGCGTCCAGCGCGGCTCGGCCGCGTCCGGACCGTATGCGACCAGGAGACCCGGCAGGGAGATGTAGGAGGCGCCCTCGGCGGGTTCCGCGCCGACCGCGAACACCATCGTGACGTCACCGACGCGCAGGCCGACCTGGAAGCCGGCGGCCGTGCCCGGCTGGGCCGGCGCCTCCGGACCCGGTGGCGCCGGTGGCACCGCCGAGATCGTGCGCCACCGCCCGGTGCGCAGGTCGAGCAGGTCGGCGGTGCCGTCGGCGCGGACCCGGGCCCGGGCGGCGACCCGGTTGCCGGCACCGTAGATCTCCAGCAGCCGCTCCCCCAGCGCCGGCGGCGGGATCATCGCGTGCCAGACCTCCCGCCCGGTGGCGGGGTCGATCCCGATGAGGTCGCGCATGCGCACGTTCGGGTCCGGCTCCACGGTGCCGCGGCCGATCACGAAGAGGCCGTCGGCGACCCCGTTGAGGTTGCCGTCGACGGTCCAGCGGACCCGACCGGTGGCGAGGTCCAGCCCGCCCACCTGGCCGGGCCACATGGGCGCGGCGACCGGCAGGACGCCGTCGATCGCGCTCGACGGGCCGGCCCGCTGGACCGGCGTCGCGGTGGCCCAGCGCAGCGTGCCGTCGAAGGTGTAGGCGCGCAGCACGCGGTCGTTGCCCGACTGCACCACCACGACGTCGCCCGCGATGAAGAACTCGTCGGCGCCGGAGCCCGGGATCCGGGCCGGACCCGCGAACCGCGCCGGCTGCGGCAGCGCCTCCGGACCGATGAGCAGCGCCGCGACCACCACGACCACGGCGCCGAAGGCAGTACCGGCCCGCGACCGGGACGGCTGCCGCCACCGCCGCAGCCACGACGGGCGGGGCCCGGCCGGTGGAGGCTCGTCCCGGCCGAGGTCACCGAGATCGATCAGGGCTTCTGCCACGGCGCCCGGCCCAGGGCGGAGGGGCGGCCGGCGCACGACGGGGCGCAGTCGGCCGGCAGCCGCCAGACCGACAGCTGCCCGTTGGTGTCGCGGCAGGCCAGGTACCGGCCGGCGGTGTCGCAGTTGGCGAACGGACCCGGTAGCACGGTCACAGTGTTGAACGTGCCGGCGGAAAGGTCCAGCTGCCAGAGGCGCCCCTCCTCGCCCTCCTCCTGGCTGGCCCGGCTCATCAGCGGATCGCCGTAGGTCCGGTTGAGCAGCTCGGCGTCGCGCAGCTCCGCGCCGGCGTCACCGGTGGCGAGGTCGTGGACCACGAACATGGGCGCCTCGGCCACCGGCGGCGCCTTCATGAACAACGCGTACCCGCTGCCGACCCGCAGCGGCCGCCCCGGTGCCCGCCAGCGCTCCGTTCCGTTCCCGCGGTCGAGCCCGACGGTCTCGGTCGCCGGTCCGAGGCACAGCACCGGCCCGCAGTCGCGGGCGGTGACGCCGTCGAGGTCGATGCGGTTGCTGCGCAACGGCGGTACGGTGTTCTGCCACAGCGGCCGCAGGCCCGGGATCTCGTGCGCGCTGATCTGCACGTAGGCCCGCGAGGAGGTGACCACGAGCAGCTGGTCGCCCGCACCGAGGATCCGCGTGGGCAGGGACGGCCGGGTGGTGCCGGCGGGGGTCTCGTACCGCCCCACGTCGCGGCCGGTGGTGAGGTCGTAGGTGGTCAGCACGCCGGCTTCGGCGATGGCCAGCCAGCTCGCCCGTCCGCCGGTGTTGACGCCGACCGCGAGGTTGACGGCCGCCGGCACGTCGATCTCCCAGCGCGTCTCGCCGGTGGCGAGGTCGAGCCCGATCCAGGTGGCCTGGGTGCCGGGCAGCGCGTCGAACCCGATGGTGGCCTCGGAGCAGCGCTGGGTCTGCTTGATGACGACCAGCGGGGCGCCCTCGACGAGCCAGAGCGGCGCGCCGCGGATCTCCCACCGGCGCTCGCCCGACGCCGCGTCGATGCCGTACGTCTGGAACGACGACCGCAGGCTGCACGACACCGGCGCGACGACGACCGTGTCGCCGGCCGGCTGCACGAGCATGCGCCGGGGTGGGGCGAACTCCCACCGCACCGCGCCGGTGTCGAGGTCGTAGGACGTGACCTGGGTGCCGCCGGGCCCCTCGACGGTGGCGAGGAGGTTGTCGCCGACGACCTGCGGCGAGTCGACCACTCCGGCCGCCGAGAAGACGAGCCGGGCGGCGGCGGCCGGCTGGGCCGCCGCCGTGACGCCCGCGGTGCAGCACGCCAGGATCAGCAGGACGACCATCCACGGGCTGGGCCGTGGTCGGCCGGTCGGTCCGAACTCGTCACCCTCGTCGTCGTGCCCCAGAACGCCTAATTCGATAACGATTGGGCCACTGGAACCTACCGATTCGGCCGCGAATTCCGGATGCACCTCACCATTGTGCTTCGGGCGAGGCGTTTCCACACGGCGCAGCGGCCAATATTGGCATCTATCGATCGGCGGCGGCCACGATGCCGGCCAGCCAGCCGGTGACCGTGCGGGACACGTCCTGGGCGGTGAGACCGAGATCGGTCAGCAGCTCCGGCCGCGTGCCGTGCGGGTACCAGTCGGGCTCGACACCCAGGTCACGCAGCGGAACGGTCGCGCCCGCGTCGCGCAGCGTCTTGGCGACCGCGTCGCCCACGCCGCCCGCGCGCACACCGTCTTCGATCGTGACCACCAGCCGGTGCGCTGTCGCCAACCCGACCAGCTCCACCGGGACCGGCCGCACCCACCGCGGGTCGACCACCGTGGCGCCGTAGCCCTGCTCGGCCAGCCGCGCCGCGGCCTCGACCGCGGTGTGCGCCATCGCGCCGACCGCGACGATCAGCACGTCCCTGCGGCCACCGTCGTCGCGCACGAGCACGTCGATCGGGCCGACCCGGTCGACGGCCGGCAGGTCGGCGGGCACCGCGCCGGTCGGGAACCGCACGATCGTCGGACCGTCCTCGACGGCGACCGCCTCCCGCAGCTCGGCGCGCAGGGTCGCCTGGTCGCGCGGTGCGGCGATGCGCAGCCCCGGCACCACGCCGAAGATCGACATGTCCCAGATGCCGTAGTGACTCGGCCCGTCGGGACCGGTGAGACCGGCCCGGTCGAGCACGAACGTCACCGGCAGCTTGTGCATCGCGACGTCGAGCAGTACCTGGTCGAAGGCGCGGTTGAGGAACGTCGCGTAGATCGCGACGACCGGATGCAGGCCGCCGATGGCCAGGCCCGCGGCGGACGTGGCGGCGTGCTGCTCGGCGATGCCGACGTCGTAGGCCCGCTCGGGATACTTCGCCATCAGCTTCGCGATGCCGGTGGGGCCGGCCATCGCGGCCGTGATGCCCACGATGTCGGGGCGCTCGTCGGCGATCGCCACCAGCTCGTCGGCGAACACGCCGGTCCACTTGAGCGACGACGGCGCGAGCGGCTTGCCGGTCTCCGGGTCGAACGTCGACGGGCTGTGCAGGCAGTCGGCCTCGTCGTCCTCGGCCGGCCGGTAGCCGTAGCCCTTGCGCGTGACGGCGTGGACGATCACCGGGCCGCCGAAGCCCTTCGCCCGGCTCAGCGCCGACTCCATCGCCGCCTGGTCATGGCCGTCGACCGGACCGACGTACTTGATGCCGAGATCCTCGAACATCGCCTGCGGCGCCACCGCGTCCTTGATGCCCCGCTTGACCGCGTGCAGCACCTCGTACAGCGGCGCGCCGACCAGCGGCGTGCGGCCCAGCGACTCCTTGACGAGGTCGAGCACCTTCTCGTAGCCGGGGTTCAGCCGCAGCGTCGACAGGTGCTCGGCGAGGCCGCCGATCGTGGGTGAGTAGCTGCGGCCGTTGTCGTTGACGACCATCACGACCGGGTTCTTCGCGGCGGCGATGTTGTTCAACGCCTCCCAGCACATGCCGCCGGTGAGCGCGCCGTCACCGACGACCGCGGCCACCCAGCGCTTCTCGCCGCGCAGGGCGAAGGCCTTGGACAGGCCGTCGGCGTAGGACAGCGCCGTCGAGGCGTGCGAGTTCTCGATGATGTCGTGTTCGCTCTCGGCCTGGCTCGGGTAGCCCGTTAGGCCACCACGCAGCCGCAGCATGTCGAACCCGTCCCGGCGGCCGGTGACGATCTTGTGGATGTACGCCTGGTGACCCGTGTCGAACAGGATCCGGTCCTTCGGGGAGTCGAAGACCCGGTGCAGGGCCAGCGTGATCTCGACGACGCCCAGGTTCGGCCCGAGATGTCCGCCGGTGCGGGCCACCTTGGCGACCAGGAAGTCGCGGATCTCCGCCGCGAGCAGAGTGACCTCTTCGACGCTGAGCGCCTTCAGGTCCTGGGGGCTGTCGATGCGGTCGATCAGGCGGGACTCGTCGGCGGTCATGAGCCACACGTCCACTGGGTCATGAGCGGCCAGTCTAGCCGCGTCGGCCATCGGCGCACCCCGGCCAAAGGGATCTCCCATGAATCTCCACAATCGTCGTGTCGAGGAACCGGGCCGGAAGGGACCACCGTGAAGTACCTGCCACCGCTCTACGGAAACCAGGAGAAACGGGACACGAGCCCGGCCGACGCGTCGACTGCGCGGGCGAGGAGCGGGCCCGGCCCCGGACCTATGAGCGGGTGAACAGACCGACGCACTCGACGTGGTGGGTCATCGGAAATGCGTCGAACGCCCGCAGCTCGGCCAGGTCGTAGCCGTGCTCCGCGAACGTCGCCACGTCGCGCGCGAACGCGGCCGGGTCGCAGGCCACGTACGCGACCGCGCGGGGACGGCGCCGGGCCACCTCCTCGACCACCGCCCGGCCGGCGCCCGACCGGGGCGGGTCGAGCACCACCACGTCGACCCAGCGCAGCGGCTGCCCGGCGAGGACCTTCCGCACGTCGCCCTCGACGAGGTGCACGTTCGGCTGGTCGGCGAGGCTGCGCCGGGCCGCGGCCACGCCGCGCGCGTCGCCCTCCACGGCGGTGACCCGGTCGACCACGTCGGCGAGCGCCGACGCGAACAGGCCCGCGCCCGAGTACAGGTCCCAGGCCCGCTCCCCCGGCTGCGGCGCCAGCAGGTCGAGCACGGTGGCGACCAGCACCGCCGGCGCCGACGGGTGCACCTGCCAGAACGCGTCGGCGTCGACCTCGAACACGCGGTCACCGAGCGCCTCGCGCACCGTGGCCGGACCGTCGACCACCCGGGCCCGGCCGGTACGCGACCGCCGGGTCAGCACCGACACGTCGCCCTCCGACGACGCGACCACCTCGACCGAGGCCAGGTCGGGCGACCACCGGTCGGCGAGCACACCGAGGGCGGCCGGCAGCGCGATCGGGCAGTCGTCGACGGGCACGACGCGATGGGACCGGAACGGGTGGAACCCCAGCCGGCCGTCGCGGCCGACCGCGTACTGCACGCGGGACCGCCAGCGAGGGGCGGTTCCACGCGAAGCTGCCCCTGGCAGATCGCCCCGTAGCGCGTCCACCCGCACTTCGACATCGGGACGGCGCGCGAGCCGCGCGAGCTGCTCGCGCACGACGGCGGCCTTCAGTTCGCGCTGAGCCTCGGACGACGCGTGTTGAAAGTCACATCCGCCGCAGACGCCGGGCCGGGCGAACGGGCACGGCGGTTCGACGCGGTCGGGCGAGGGCTCGAGGATCTCGACCGCGTCGGCGCGCCAGAAGCCGGCCTTGCGTTCGGTGACCGCGACGCGCACCCGCTCGCCCGGCAGCGCGTGCCGCACGAAGAGCACGGGACCGTCGTCGGGACGCGCGACGCAGTGGCCGCCGTGGGCCACCGGCCCGACCGTGACCTCCATCAGTCACGCTCCCGGGAGGCCTCGCCGCGGGGGCCGCGGGCCGGGCCGCGGGAGAACGTGGCGTCGAGACGCTCGATGTTGCGGTTCTCCAGCGACTTGAGCTGCCACGGGACGCTGGTGACCATCACGCCCGGCTCGAACAGCAGCCGGCCCTTCAGGCGCAGCGCGGACTGGTTGTGCAACAGGTTCTCCCACCAGCGGCCGACGACGTACTCCGGGATGTAGACGGTCACCACGTCGCGGGGCGAGTCGCGGCGCAGCGACTTGACGTAGTCGATGATCGGGCGGGTGATCTCCCGGTACGGGGAGTCGACCACGGTCAGCGGCACCGGGATCTCCCGGCGCTCCCACTCCTCCTGGAGGTGGCGCGTGTCGGCGTCGTCGACGTTCACGGTGACGCCCGTGAGCGTGTCCGGCCGCGTCGCGCGGGCGTAGGCCACCGCCCGCAGCGTGGGCAGGTGCAGCTTGCTGACGAGGACCACGGCGTGGTTGCGGCTGGGCAGCATCGGCCGCTCGTCGGTGGGGGTCAGCTCCATCGCGACGGTGTCGTAGTGCCGTTTGATGCTCAGCATGATCGCGTAGATCACCGCCATCGCCGCGATCGCGATCCACGCGCCGAGCAGGAACTTGGTGATCAGCACGATCACGAGCACGATGCCGGTGAGCGTCAGGCCGAACATGTTGATCGACCGGCTCCGGATCATGCGGCGGCGGACCTTCGGGTCGCGCTCGGTGCGCAGCAGCCGGTTCCAGTGCCGCACCATGCCGGTCTGCGACAGCGTGAAGGACACGAACACCCCCACGATGTACAGGTTGATCAGCCGGGTGATCTCGGCCTCGAACGCCACGATCAGCACGCACGCGGCGATGGCGAGGGTGATGATGCCGTTGGAGAACGCCAGCCGGTCGCCGCGGGTGTGCAGCTGGCGCGGCAGGTACCGGTCCTGGGCCAGGATCGAGCCGAGCACCGGGAACCCGGAGAACGCCGTGTTCGCCGCCAGGAACAGGATCAGCGCGGTCATGCCGGCCACGACCAGCACCAGGATGGTGCCCGAGCCGAAGACGGTCTCGGCCAGCTGCACCGTCACGGTCTTCTGCACGTAGTCGCCGATGTTCAGGATCTGGTCGGCCGGCGTCTCCACGAACTGCAGACCGGTGTCGCGGGCCAGCGTCACGATCCCGATGATCATCGTGATCGCGACGGCGCCGAGCAGCAGCAGCGTCGTCGCGGCGTTGCGGCTCTTCGGTGGCTTGAACGCCGGGACCCCGTTGGAGATCGCCTCCACGCCGGTGAGCGCCGCACAGCCCGACGAGAACGTCCGCAGGAGCAGGAACGCGAACGCGAACTGGGTGAGGTCCTCGTGCCCGGGCTCGGGAACCACCTCCAGGCCGGCGCTGGGCGCCTGCAGGTCCTGGCCGAAGAGGTGGATCCGGACGAACCCGGTGAGCAGCATCCCCAGGATCACGATCATGAACCCGTAGGTCGGGATCGCGAACGCCGCGCCGGCCTCCTTGATGCCGCGCAGGTTCATCGCCGTGAGCACCGCGACCGCGATCACCGCGATCAGCACCTTGTGGGTGGCGACGAACGGCACCACCGAGCCCAGGTTCGCCACCCCCGACGACACCGACACCGCCACCGTGAGGACGTAGTCGACGAGCAGCGCGCTCGCCACCGCCACCCCGAACTTCGGACCGAGGTTGACCGTGGCAACCTCGTAGTCGCCGCCGCCGGACGGGTACGCGTGCACGTTCTGCCGGTACGACGCCACCACCGTGACCATCACGACGGCCACCGCCAGGGCCACCCACGGCGACCACATGTAGGCCGCCGCGCCTGCGATGGACAAGGTGAGCAGGATCTCGTCGGGCGCGTACGCCACCGACGACAGCGCGTCGGACGCGAACACCGGCAGCGCGATGCGCTTCGGGAGCAGCGTGTGCTGCAGCCGGTCCGACCGGAAGGGGCGGCCGACGAGCAGCCGTTTGAGGATCGAGGTGGGACTCGGCACGAGTCACCAGAGTACGCCCGTACACACACGGAACACGCGCGCATGGGATGCTCCCCAGTGGGTTCACCGGGGATTCGGAAAGGGCGTCTCGTGCACGTTGTGATCATGGGCTGCGGCCGGGTCGGTTCGACCCTGGCGCAGAGCCTGGAACGCCGCGGCAACACGGTCGCGGTGATCGACGTGAACGCCGACGCGTTCCGGCGCCTCGGCGCCGACTTCCAGGGCCTTACCATCACCGGCGTCGGGTTCGACCGCGACATCCTCGTCAACGCCGGCATCGAGCGGGCAGACGCGTTCGCGGCCGTCTCCAACGGCGACAACTCCAACATCATCGCCGCCCGGGTGGCCCGCGAGACGTTCGGCGTCGAGCGCGTCGTCGCCCGCATCTACGACGCCAAACGGGCCGAGGTCTACGAGCGGCTCGGCATCCCGACGGTGGCCACCGTCCGCTGGACGGCCGACCGCATGCTCCGCCACATCGTGCGCGACGACCTCCTCGAGATCTGGCGCGACCCGACGAGCACGATCGCGATCGTGGAGATCCCGCTGCACCCCGGCTGGATCGGGCGGGCGGTGCGGGCCCTGGAGGAGGCGTCCGGTGCCCGTGTGGCGTACGTGATGCGCTTCGGCGCGAGCGTGCTGCCCACCGCCTCGATGGCCCTCCAGGACAGCGACCAGGTGTTCATGCTGGTCGACGACACCATCGCCGGCTCGGTCCGCAAGATCACGGCGGCTCCGCCCGAGGAGAGGCACGCATGAGGATCGCGATCGCCGGAGCCGGCAACGTCGGGCGCTCGATCGCCCAGGAGCTCATCGAGAACGGGCACCAGGTGATGCTCATCGAGCGCGACGCGGCCACGCTGCGCCCCGAGCGGGTGCCGCAGGCCGAATGGATCCTCGCCGACGCCTGCGAGCTGTCGAGCCTGCAGGAGGCCGACCTCTCCGGGTGCGACGTCGTGGTCGCCGCCACCGGCGACGACAAGGTCAACCTGGTGGTGTCGCTGCTGGCGAAGACCGAGTTCGCGGTCAACCGGGTCGTCGCCCGGGTGAACCGGGCCGAGAACGAGTGGCTGTTCACCGAGCAGTGGGGCGTCGACGTCTCGGTCAGCAAGCCGCGTCTCATGGCCGCGCTGGTCGAGGAGGCGGTGAGCGTCGGCGACCTGGTGCGCCTCATGACGTTCCGGCAGAGCGAGGCCAACCTCGTGGAGATCACGCTGCCAGAGACCGCGCCGTTCGTGGGACGCCCGGTGCGCGACGTGCCGCTGCCACCGGACGCGGCGCTCGTGGCGATCCTGCGCGGCAAGCGCGTGCTCGTGCCCACCCCCGACGCCCCGCTGGAGAGCGGCGACGAGCTGGTGTTCGTGTGCACGGCCGCGGTGGAGGAGGCGGTGCGGATCGTGGTGCTGGGAGCCGACAGCGTCGAGAAGACGCGGGCGTCTACACCGCCCCGGGCTGCTGGTGCCGGGTCACGCGCCGCACGGACCAAACCGTGATCGCGAGCAGGATCGCGTAGGGCGGCCAGCCGAGCGCGATCCGGGCGATGCCGAGCAGCGACTCCTCGTTGGCGAGGTACAGCCCGTACTGGATGCCGACCTTCGCGATGTAGACGGTCGCCCACAGCACGGTGAGCCAGCCGAACGCCTTCAGCAGCACCGGGTCCTCGCGCCAGCGGGTCTTCCCGCCGTCGAGCACCACCGACCAGATCCAGCCGACCAGCGGCCAGCGGAACACCGCCGACAGGATCAGCGCCACCGCGTAGCCGGCGCTGATGAGGATGCCGGGCAGGTAGAAGTCGCGGGCGTCGCCGCTGCGCCAGGCGATGAACGCGCCGACGAAGATGCCGAACAGCCCGTTGACCGCGTGCCGCACCGACTGCCGGCGGATGAGCCGGAACACGGCGATGAGCAGGCCCGACGAGACCGCGACGATGATCGCCGGCCGCAGCTCGAGGATGATGTTCGCGATCACGAACACCGTTACCGGGATGCTGGACTCGACCAGCCCGCGCCAACCGCCGAGCTGCTCGGCCAGCTGCTCGGAGAACGGCGGGAGCTCGCCCGACCCGTTCGGGGATACCGGATCTTCCGCCGTGCGCTCGGGCCGCGTCATGTGACCGCTTCCAGCTCGTAGTACGGGTTGTAGATGACCTTGCGCTTCTCCCGGACGGCGATCCGTCCCTTGGCCGTGATCGCGGCGCCGGGCTGGATGCCCGGAATGTGCCGACGGCCCAGCCAGACCAGCGTGACCAGGTCGCTGCCGTCGTAGAGCTCGGCCTCGAGGGTCGGCAGCGTGGTGCGCGGCGTGTACACGACGGTACGCAGCCGCCCCGTGACCGTGGCCAGTTCGCCGCGCCGGACGTCGCACACCGGCGTACAACCGACCTTGGCGGCGTCGCGCTGCAGCTCCTCCGCCTCGATCTCCTCCTCGGACGCGAACATCCGCCGGAAGAACCTGCTCACCGGGTTGGGGCGCTCATCAGTGGCCATGGCGGTGTCGTCATCCCCTCGTGGCCGGCTGGGACGACCACTCCATCCATCATCGCGGTTCACGGCCACAAAGCCAGTGTCACCCGCGGCGAGGACGGGGCGAAGGACGGCGGCGGGTGCCCGCCTGGCCACCGCGACCCGCCGGGGCCGGCTTGCGGGGCTCCGCCGGTGCGGCCTCCTCGACCGGGTCGGCCGCCGCCTGCTGGGCCTGCGCCTGCTCGGCCAGGTCCTTCGGCAGCGTCAACGGCAGCGGCTCGCGCACCGGCATCGCGGCACCGCCGCGGTCGACCACCAGGCCGTGCAGCACCGCGTCGAGGGGCGCGGCCGCGGTCGGGTCGGTCGCCGCCGGCCCCTGGTAGACCGCGCGCACCATCCACCGCGGCCCGTCGACGCCGACGAACCGGATGTCGGTGAGCCCGTCGGGGGTCCGCACCCGCGCCCGCAGCTCCGGCCCGTACTCGCCGGTGCCGTCCTCGGCCGCCACGCCGTCGCTGAAGAGCTGCTTGCGGATGTCCTCGCGGACCTCGTCCCAGATGCCCTCGGAGCGCGGCGCGGCGAACACGCCCAGCTGCAGCACGCTCTCACCGCTGGCCAGCAGCACCTGCTGGATCTGGCCGTCGGGGTCGGCCTGCACCCGCAGCTCGACGCCCTTGGGCACGGGCACGTGCAGGCTGCCCAGGTCGAGCCCGCCGAACCCGTCGGGTGCGTCGGAGATGTCCCACGGACCCTGTTCGGCGTCGTCGTCGTCGACGACGTCTTCGACGTCGTCGTACTGGGCCACCTCGTCACGCTCGCGCCGCGGCGCCGCGTGGCGGCCACTGTCCCGCTTCCGCGAGAAGATCACCTTGTGCCTCCGAAAGACTGCGCTTATTGCCCGGGCAAGCCCGAGTGTCCACCGGTCGAACCGTGACCACCAGCGCCCCGACTGGAATCGGCCAGCTCGTCGACGGGGACGAACCGGGCCCGCTCCACCCGCTGAACGACCAGTTGGGCGATCCGGTCACCCCGGGAGATCTTCGCCACGTTAACGCGGTCGTGGTTGATCAGGTTGACCAGGATCTCCCCGCGGTACCCGGAGTCGACCGTTCCCGGCGCGTTGAGCACCGTGACCCCCAGCCGGGCGGCCAGCCCCGAACGCGGGTGCACCAGCCCGACGTACCCGTCGGGCAGCTCGATCGCCACCCCGGTCGGCACCAGCGCCCGCTCGCCGGGTGCCAGCTCGACCTCGCGGGCCGCGAGGAGGTCGGCACCGGCGTCGCCGGGGTGCGCGTAGGCGGGCACCGGCAGGTCCGGGTCGAGGCGGCGCAGCGGCACCGGGACGCTTTCGGACACGTGCGGGTTCCTTCCGGATCGGGATGGTCGGACCCACTCTGCCACTGGCCCGGTACGGCCTCGCACGTACCCTCTATCCCGTGTACCGCGAACGCCTCGGTGTGCCCCTCTGGTGGTGGCTGGCGGCGCCGGCCACGGCCGCGCTGCTCGCGGCCGAGGTGTACCTGGGTGCGCCCGGGTACGCGACGATCCTGCCGTACGTGGTGCTCGTGCCCGCCGTCGTGGGCGTGCTCTGGTGGGCCGGTCGCGTCCGCGTCGCGGTCACCGCAGACGAGCTTCAGGTGGACGACGCGCGCCTGCCCCTGCGGTACGTCGGCGCCGTGACGCCGCTGAGCGCGCTGCAGACGCGCGATCTCCTCGGCCCGGGGGCCGAGCCCTACGCGTTCGTGGTCCAGCGGCCCTGGGTGGGCACAGCGGTACGGGTCGATCTGGACGACCCCGACGACCCGACGCCCTACTGGGTGGTCAGCAGCCGCCGCGCCACCGAACTCGCCGCAGCAATCGACGCAGCCCGCGTGGGGTCAGGGCGCTAGCTCCCGCTGTTTCGCGGCGAGATCCTCGCGGATCTTCTCGCCCAGCGACTGGGTGGCCTTGCGGTTCAGGAAGCCCGCGACGGCCGCGCCGGTGAGCAGCGGGCCCAGGGTGGTGAGGTTGCGGCCCATCCGCTTGAGCAGCCGGTCGCGCAGCTCCTTGCGGGCGGCCACCCCGAGGGCCGTGGTGATGCCCCGGCCGGGCGCCAGCGGGTTGACGCCGCGCTGCTGTGCCCACGCCTGCACCAGCTCGACGGCGCGCTGGGCGCCGGTGCCGGGCACCGGCTGCCGGTAGACCTCGTGCAGCTCGCCGATGAGCTTCATCTCGACGGCCACGACCGCCACGGTCTCGGCCGCCAGCAGCACCGGCGCGGAGAGCAGCGTCGGTGTGGCGACCCACTCGACCGCCGCGACCCCACCGCCGGCCGCGCCGATCCCCGCGGTGACCCGGGACGCGTTGCGCACCAGCCGCTCGGCCAGCCGCTCGCCGTCGAGGCCGTCGTAGTGCCGGCGCAGCGTCTCCAGGTCGCGGACCGGCAGGTGCGGCACGATGTCGGCGATCGCGTCGGCCATCCACGCGGCCGCCTTCTTCGGCTTGAACAGGTCCCGGACACCCTGCTTGGCTGTCTGATCCCTGACAAGCCGGCCCAGCAGCTTTCGCCGCCGGGCCGGTTGGACATCTTCTTCAGCTAGCTCTTTGACGGTCTCGGTCAGGTCCGGATCCGGCTCTGCCATGTCGCGCCTCCTGCGAGTCGGTCGGTGGCCTGTCCGGGCCGGCCGGCCCGGGAGGCCACTGTCGCTCTGCCATACCCGGTACAGGTCAGGCGCACTCGCGGCAGATGTACTCCCCGTTCCGCTCCGCCGCCAGCTGGCTGCGGTGGTGGACCAGGAAGCACCGCGAGCAGCGGAACTCGTCGGCCTGCATGGGCAGGACCCGCACGGTCAGCTCCTCGTCGGCCAGGTCGGCCCCGGGAAGTTCGAAGCTCTCGGCGACCTCAGCCTCGTCGACGTCGACGATGGCCGACTGAGCGTCGACCCGCCTGGACTTCAACTCCTCGAGGCTGTCCTCGCCGAGGTCGACCTCGTCTCGCCGAGGGGCGTCGTAGTCGGTGGCCATCGGTTGTCACGCTCCTATGTTTCTCGCGCCGGGCTGTCGCTCCCGGTGTAACACCGCAACCCGTCGATTTCGTACCCGCGCACCGCGATTCGCCGGTGGCGCGCGGCACCTTACCCTGCCAGGCGTGGAATTTGTACGCCTGGGGGCGGGAACTTGTTCCCGATGTGACCCAGCCGACACCCGCCCGAGTGACAACGGACGACCGCCCCGGCCGGTTGCGGCCGCCACGGGGGCCGCTGGTGACCTGCCCGTGACCGGTTGGACGCTACCCTCAACGGCGATCGACAAAGACGTGGTCCTGAATGTGGTCCTGAACGTGGTCTTGCAGGGGGAGCGGTCGCCTTGAGCTTTGCGCGCCTTCGGGCACTGATCGTCGTGGGTGTGCTCGTCGTCTGCGCCACGATCTTCGTGGTGGTCGCGATCGTCCGCGACAAGCAGGACGACGCGACGGTCGCGGCCAACTGCCAGACCGGCGACGTGCCGGCCGACCTGCGGATGCCCGACGACAACTCCGGCATCAAGCTGAACGTGTTCAACGCGACCTCGTCTCCGGGGCTGGCCGGACAGGTGGCGAACGACTTCCGGAGCCGGCAGTTCACCGTGCTCAAGGAGGAGACCGCGCCGCCACCCGTGCTGGAGGCCGTGGCCGAGATCCGGTACGGACCGAAGACCGTCGGTGCCGCGTGGGTGGTGAGCGCGTTCCTGCTCAACGATGCCACGAAGAAGTTCGACATCAGTCGTGAGGACGACACCATCGACGTGGTGATCGGCACCAAGTACCTGGAGCTGGCGACGTTCACCGAGCAGCGGCAGTCGCTCGGCCAGGCCGGCGAACCGGTGCTGCCACCCGGCACCTGCGACGCGAACGCCTAGGGACCGCCCGCGGCGTCGAGGGCGACGAGTTCGTCGTGCAGGAGGCCGTGTACGGCCGGCGGGGCCGCCATCAGGAAGCCCGGCCCGGCCGGCTCGCCCCGGAGCCCGGTGACGAGCAGGCCCGCCTCCGACGCCACCAGGCCGCCGGCGGCGTAGTCCCAGGGGTTGAGGCCCTTCTCGTAGACGGCGTCGAGCGCGCCCTCCGCGGCGAGGCACAGGTCGATCGAGGCCACGCCGATCCGGCGGATGTCACGGATCCGGGGCAGCAGACCGGCCAGCACCGCCGCCTGGTGCGCCCGGCGGGCCGGGTCGTACCCGAACCCGGTGCCGACCAGGGTCTGCCCGAGGTCGGTGACCCCGGAGCCGGTGAGCCGGCGCCCGGCGCGCCAGGCGCCGCCGCCGCGGGTCGCGGTCCACTCGTCGCCCGTCGCCGGGTTGTGCACCACGCCCGCGACGACCGTGCCGCCGACCTCGGCGGCGAGCGAAACCGCGTACTGGGGCAGGCCGTACAGGTAGTTCACGGTGCCGTCGATGGGATCGAGGATCCACCGCACGGCGGAGGAGGCAACCTTTCCGCCGGTCTGGCCCGTCTCTTCTCCGAGGACCGCATCGTCGGGACGGCTCTGATGAAGAACCTCGATCACATGGTTTTCGACCGCCTTGTCGGCCGCCGTCACCACGTCGGTCGGCGTCGACTTCGTGCTGACCTCGCCGATGCCCTGCGCGCGCAGGGTGCGGGCGAGGTCGGCCGCCGACCGCGCGATGGTCACCGCGACCGCGAGCAACTCCTGGGGATCCGCCACGGATGTCCATCCTGGCAGGACGGGTTCGCGGGGCGCGCGGCGGCGTGGTCGGAGGATCCGGGACGGCGGCGTTACAATTCACCCCTGCCCGTGCTTCAAGGCCCGGGACGACAGACCACCACCCGGCCCCCGAGTTCGGTCCTCCCCTGCCCGGGTCCGCCGTTTTTATGCACGCCCGCTCGACGCGAGGCCCGGCCCACCGCCAAGCCCGCGAGCTGAAAGACACGGGAAGGTCGCTTCGTGACAGCTGCCCGCCAGACTGGCGCCGACATCCGATCGCTAGCCGACGCGCTGATCGCCCGCGCGGCCGCTAACGGTGGTCAGTTGACCTCCGCGGAGCTGGCCGCGTCCGTCGAGTCCGCAGACGTGAACGCCGCACAGGCGAAGAAGCTGCTCCGCAGCCTCGCCGACGCGGGGGTCACCGTGGTGGTCGACGAGTCGGGCAACGGGCGTCGCCGGGTCGCCGCGGCACGGGCCACCACGCCCGCGTCCAAGGCCGCCACGGCGCGCGCCGAGGCCCGTCCCGCCGCCGTGGCCACACCCGACGCGAAGCCGGCAGCGGCCGGCGAGGCGAAGGCCGCACCCAAGCCGGCGCCGGCCAAGCGCGCCGCGAAGGCCGCGGGCCCGGCCAAGGCCGCTCCGGCGAAGGCGGCGGCCAAGGCCGCACCCGCCAAGCCGGGCGACCCCGCCGCGACTCCCGCCGAGGGCGGCGACGAGCCGGGTGCCGCCGAACTCGAGGCCGAGGCCGAGGAACTCGCGGCCGAGATCGAGGACGTTCCCGTCGAGGAGACGCCGGAGCTGGCGCAGGCGGCCGAGGCCGACGCCCAGAGCGACTCCGACGACTTCGCGTGGGACGACGACGAGTCCGAGGCGCTGAAGCAGGCCCGCAAGGACGCGGAGATGACCGCGTCGGCCGACTCGGTGCGGGCCTACCTGAAGCAGATCGGCAAGGTCCCGCTGCTCAACGCCGAGCAGGAGGTCGAGCTCGCCAAGCGCATCGAGGCCGGGCTGTACGCCGCCGAGCGGCTGCGCGCGGCCGAGGAGGACTCCGGCGAGCCCCTGCAGATCCCGATGCGGCGCGACCTCGAGTGGATCGGCCGCGACGGCGAGCGGGCCAAGAACCACCTGCTCGAAGCGAACCTCCGCCTCGTGGTGTCGCTGGCCAAGCGGTACACCGGCCGCGGCATGGCGTTCCTCGACCTCATCCAGGAAGGCAACCTCGGCCTCATCCGGGCGGTCGAGAAGTTCGACTACACCAAGGGCTACAAGTTCTCCACCTACGCCACCTGGTGGATCCGCCAGGCCATCACCCGCGCCATGGCCGACCAGGCCCGCACCATCCGCATCCCGGTGCACATGGTCGAAGTGATCAACAAGCTCGGCCGCATCCAGCGCGAGCTTCTTCAGGACCTCGGGCGCGAGCCCACCCCTGAGGAACTGGCCAAAGAGATGGACATCACGCCCGAAAAGGTCCTGGAGATCCAGCAGTACGCACGGGAGCCGATTTCACTCGATCAGACGATCGGTGACGAGGGCGACAGCCAGCTCGGCGACTTCATCGAGGACTCCGAGGCGGTCGTCGCGGTCGACGCGGTGTCGTTCTCGCTGCTGCAGGACCAGCTCCAGCAGGTGCTCCAGACCCTGTCCGAGCGCGAGGCGGGCGTGGTCAGGCTGCGGTTCGGCCTCACCGACGGGCAGCCTCGCACGCTCGACGAGATCGGCCAGGTCTACGGGGTCACCCGCGAGCGGATCCGGCAGATCGAGAGCAAGACGATGTCAAAACTGCGTCACCCGTCGCGCTCCCAGGTCCTCCGGGACTACCTTGACTGACCGTGGTGTCATGATTGCGTTCAGGCCTCCCCGGAATGTGATCCGCATCCCGTGGGTAAGGCGGGAACGATGCCACGTCACCTGTTGTTGATGGTGACGTGGTAGCAAGGAACCCGAGGTTCTACAACGTCGGTGACGATAGGAGGTAGGCGATGACCCCGACCCTCACGCCGCCGCCGGAAACGGTGGCGCCCTTCGCCGCCGATGAACGGTGCGACCGATGCAGCGCAGCCGCAAAGCTGCGGGTCCGGCTGGCCGAAGGTGGCGAGCTGATTTTCTGCGGACATCACGCCAACAAGTACGCGGAAGAACTGGTGAAGATCGCGGTTGAGGTAGCGGTCGCGTCCGACTTCACGTGGCGCGGGCACGACCTCAAGCCCAACTGACATACCCGGCCGGCGCCCAGCGCCGGCACCCGACGGGGGCGCTTCGGCGCTTCGCACCGGAAGCCCTCGTCACGGCACCTGTACCGACAGAGGCCCCCGGAGCCGCGAGTGCTCCGGGGGCCTTCTGCTGTCCGCCAGGGCGTGCCGGGCGGATCCTGCCCGGGGCGAGGCCCAGGCGGCGATCCGACGAGGGTGAGCGCGCCGCCGACGCGCCGCGCCGCCGGGGTGGCGGTGGCGCGCCGCCGGGTGGCAGTGGCGCGCCGCCGGGTGGCGGTGGCGCGCCGCCGGGTGGCGGTGGCGCGCCGCCGGGTGGCAGTGGCGCGCCGATCTTGCAGTTGTGGCCCCGCCTAAAACACGACATGTCGCCACATAGGTGCGGCCACAACTGCAAGATCGGCGGGGGCGGAGGAGCGCGCAGGAGCGCCACAGGCAGCGCGGTTACTTCATGGTCTGGGCGGTTGCTATGCGCTCCTCGAGCTGCTCGATCGTGGCCTGGGCGCTCGGGGGGCCGCCGCACAGGCGCCGGAGCTCGGCGTGGATCTTGCCGTGGGGCAGGCCGGTCCGGTGGTGATGGGCGTTCACCAGAGCATTCAGCTGATGGCGTAATGCCAGGCGCCGCTCCCCCGCGGTGCGCGGGCCGGCCGACGCCGGGGCCGCGTTCGGGGAGGCGTTCGCGGGGGCGGGAGCGGCCGACCGCTGCTTCTTCTGCGCCGCCAGCTGGGCCGCCTGGCGCTTGGTGAGCAGCGCCGAGACCTGGTCGGGGGTGAGCAGCCCGGGCAGGCCGAGGTACTCCTCCTCCTCGGGCGTGCCGGCCTGGGCGGGCACGCCGAACGTGCCGCCGTCGAAGATCACCTGGTCGAGCTCGGCCGACGACGACAGGGACTCGAACTTCTTCTCCAGCTCGCCGCTGGCCTTCTCCGACTTCTGCGCCCGTTCGAGCAGGTCGTCGTCGAAGCCGTCGGGTGACTTGGGCTCGCCGAGCACGTGGTTGCGCTGGGCCTCCATCTCGCTCGCCAGCCCCAGCAGGTGCGGCACCGACGGCAGGAACACGGTGGCCGTCTCGCCGGGCAGGCGGGCCCGCACGAAGCGTCCGATGGCCTGGGCGAAGAACAGCGGCGTCGACGCGTTCGTCGCGTAGACCCCGACCGCCAGCCGGGGGATGTCGACCCCCTCCGACACCATGCGCACCGCGACCAGCCAGCGCTCGTCTCCCCGCGCGAACGAGGCGATGCGGGCCGAGGCGCCCACGTCGTCGGAGAGCACGACCACCGCCTTCTCGCCGGTGATCCGCTCCAGCAGCCGGGCGTAGGCGCGGGCCGAGTTCTGGTCGCTGGCGATCACCAGGCCGCCGGCGTCGGGCATGCCACCGGCGCGCTTGACCTGCAGGCGGGCGT
Organism: Virgisporangium ochraceum; assembly: GCF_016863655.1. GTDB lineage: Bacteria > Actinomycetota > Actinomycetes > Mycobacteriales > Micromonosporaceae > Virgisporangium > Virgisporangium ochraceum. The sequence goes on along the minus strand of NZ_BOPH01000062.1, from coordinate 146,043 downwards.
CGGCGGCGCGCAGCACCTGCGGCATCCAGTCGCCCTTGGGGTCCAGGGCGGTGCGCCAGGCGTGCGCGGTGACGTCGGAGGTCATGGGCTCGCCGAGCCGCACCGCGAGCTCGTCGCCGGCGGAGGTCCGCCAGCGGGTCTCGCCCGAGTAGGCCAGGAAGATCACGGGACGCACGACGCCGTCGCGCAGCGCGTCGGCGTACCCGTACACGCTGTCGGACTTCGACCGCTGCAGCCCGTCTCCGCCGCGCTCGTAGCGCACGAACGGGATGGGGTTCTCGTCGGTGCGGAACGGCGTGCCGGTGAGCGCCAGGCGGCGTACAGCGGGCTCGAACGCGGCGTAGATGCCGTCGCCCCACGAGCGGGAGTCGCCGGCGTGGTGGATCTCGTCGAGGATCACCAGCGTGCGGCGGGTCATCGTGCGCCGCCGGTGGACCTGCGGGGCCATGCCGACCTGGGCGTACGTCACCACCGCGCCGTGGAAGTCGGCCGCGGAGTGCACGTCGGCGTTGCGGAACGTCGGGTCGAGGTGGATGCCCACCCGGCCGGCCGCCGACGCCCACTGCGCCTTCAGGTGCTCCGTCGGCGCCACCACGGTGACCGCCTCGACCGTGCCGTCGGCGAGCAGCTCGGCGGCGATGCGCAGCGCGAACGTCGTCTTGCCGGCGCCAGGGGTGGCGACCGCCAGGAAGTCCTCGCTCCGCCGCCGGAGGTACTCCACGAGCGCCTTGCGCTGCCAGGCACGCAGGTCCGGGCTGTCCTGTGGATTCGGGCGCGGTGGCATGAGCCCCCTTCGGTCACAGCGCACACAAACAGCGCCCCCGCGGCGAGCAGAGCCGCGAAGGCGTCCCGAGGGATTTTACCCGCGCGGCACCCGACCAGGCGGATGCCGCGCACAGGGCTCAGTCGTCGTTCTGAACGACGTTCTCGTAGAGGTCCTTGCAGACCGGGCAGACCGGGAACCGCTTCGGGTCACGCGAAGGCACCCAGAGCTTGCCGCACAGTGCCCGCACCGGCGTGCCCTCGATCATGGCCTGCATGATCTTGTCCTTCGGCGCGTAGTGCGAGAACCGCTCCTCGTCGCCGGGGTCGTAGCGGTAGTCGGTGGCTTCTTCGGTGCGCTCGTCGGTGAGGACGTCGCCACCCTTCTCCGGAGTCGTCACCCGTCCAGTCTGCCAGCCGGTGCCGGCGCCGGCTCAGCCGGAGCAGGACGGACCGAGCACCTGCTGCGGCCGGCCGGTGCCGTGGTCGAGGCTGATGCGCTTGTCGAGGTACGAGGTGGAGATCAGCACGGTGTCGGTGCCCTCGAACGTCACGACGGTGGGGCCGCACGGGTAGCCGATCTCCCCCGCGTACTTCCGGCCGAGGCCCGTGCCGGCCCACACGTGCAGGCGCTGCAGGGTCGTGCCTGGGTCGTACATGACGATCGTCCGCTGGCCGTCGGGCGACGTGGCCACGATGCGGTAGTCGGGGACGAACCAGGTCCCGAACAGCCCGTACCCGATGAGGCTGACCAGCAGCAGGAGCCCGAGCGTGATCCGCACCCGGGCCCGCCAGGGCTGCGCCGCCTCGTTGGTCACCGGCATCACCAGCCAGCTGGCGACGAAGAACAGCCCGAACACGATCACGGCGCCGAGCACCGGGTTGCGGCCGTACCGCCAGAACACCACCAGGTCGGCCGGGTTCCACGTGCCGAGCACGAACAGCACCAACAGCAGCACCGCCAGCACCAGCAGCACCCAACCGACGATCCGACGAGCGAGTACCCCCATGGCCGCGCATCCTTCCACCGGCGGCCGGGGCCTGTCAGCCGGTAAATTCGCTTCCGTGATCAGCTTGGGTTCGCGGGTCGAGGCGGCGTTGTCCGCCGGGCGCCCGGTGGTGGCACTGGAGAGCACGATCATCTCGCACGGTCTGCCCCGGCCCGACAACCTGCGGGTGGCCCGCGAGATCGAGAAGACCGTCGAGGCGGCAGGCGCGGTGCCGGCCACGATCGGCATGATCGGCGGGCGGCTCGTCGTGGGGCTCTCCGACGCCGAGATCGAGCACCTCGCCACCGCCGACGGCGTCGTCAAGTTGTCGGTCCGTGACCTCGCACCCGCGTCCATGAAAAAAGCTGACGGCGCGACGACGGTGGCCGCGACCGCGACGCTGGCCGCGCGCGCGGGCATCGCGGTCTTCGCCACCGGCGGACTCGGCGGCGTCCACCGCGACGCGCCGTTCGACGAGTCGGCCGACCTGAGCACGCTGGCCCGCACCCCGATCGCGGTGGTGTGCGCCGGCGTGAAGTCGATCCTCGACGTGGGCGCGACCCTGGAGCGGCTGGAAACGCTCGGCATCACCGTGCTCGGCTACCGCACCGACCGCTTCCCCGGTTTCTACCTGCGCGACTCCGGCTTCGGCCTGGACTGGTCGGCGTCGTCGCCGGCGGAGGTCGCCGAGGTACTCCGGGCCCGCGTGTCGGACGCGGCCGTGCTGGTCGCGAACCCGTTGCCCGCCGACGAGCAGATCGACCCGGCGCTGCACGACCGCGTGCTCGCCGAGGCGATGGCCGGCCTCACCCGTGGCCGGATCACCGGCAAGGACGTCACCCCGTACCTGCTGGCCCATTTCCACGCCGCCACCGGCGGCGCCAGCCTGGCCGCGAACATCCGCATCATCCTGCGCAACGCCTCGCTGGGCGCGCAGATCGCCACCGCACTCGGATGACGGTGGTCGTCGTCGGCGACGTGGTCACCGACATCGTGGCGGTCCACGGGCCGCCGCTGGCTCCGGGCTCCGACACCGACGCGCGGATCACGATCACCGGAGGCGGGTCGGCCGCGAACACCGCGGCGTGGCTGGCGCACCTGGGCGTCGACGTGACCCTGGTCGGTGTCGTCGGCGACGACGCGGCCGGCGAGGCACGGCTGGCCGAGCTGCGCTCGCTGGGCGTGCGGTGCGCGGTGCGGGTCGCTCCGGGCGCGACGAGCGGCTCGATCGTGGTCCTCTCCGGTGGCGGCGACCGCACGATGCTCGCCGACAGAGGCGCCAACGCCCTGCTCACCCCGGCCGACGTCGAGCCGGTGCTGGCGGGTGCCGCGCTGGTGCACGTCTCCGGCTACACGTTCTTCGACCCCCGCACGCGCGCCGCCGGCATCGCCGCGGTCACGGCGGCCGGTGCGACGGCGTCCGTCGACGCGGCGTCCGCGGCGCCGTTGCGCTCCGTCGGTGGTTCCACTTTCCTGTCCTGGACCGGCGCAGCGCGCGTCCTGTTCGCAAACGCCGACGAGGCGCGGGCGATCCTCGGCTCCCCACCGGAGGCCCCCGACCCGGGTGCGTCCCATGTGGCCACCACCTTCGGCGGCGAGGTAGTGCTCAAGCACGGCGCCGCTGGCGCAATCTGGTCCGACGGCACGCGGACGCTGGCCGTCCCACCAGCCCCGGCCGAGGTGGCCGACCCGACCGGCGCGGGCGACGCCTTCGCCGCCGGCTACCTGGCGGCCAGGCTGGCCGGCGCCGACGCCGAGGCGGCCATGCGGGCTGGCGCACTGCGGGGCGCGGAGGCGGTTTCACGGGTGGGCGCCCGCCCGTAGCGCCTCCCCGCACCTGCCCCTGCGCCCTCCTGCCCGCCCCGGTGGGTGGCGTCGACAGGGCGGCACGGCTACGGGCGGCGTGGCACGGCTACGGGCGGCGTGGCGCCACGGCCGCACGCGCGCCACCTGGGCCCGCACGCCACCGAGGTCCGCACGCCCCACCCAGGCTCCCAGCCCCGCCACCACACCCGCACGCGCTACCCAGGCCTGCAGTCCCGCCGCCGAACCCGAACGCGCCACCGACACCATCCCCGTCCCCGCACGCAAACCCGTCCGCACGTCGCTGCTACCGCGTCCGCGCCGATCTTGCAGTTGTGGCCGCCCTTTTATGGCGCTTTCCGATGATTTATAAGGGGCCACAACTGCAAGATCGACACACGCGGTGCGCCGCGGGGCGGCGCGGGGCGGCGGCGCTACGCGGGAGCGGGGCGCGGGGCCGGGGTGGCGGTGCAGGAGCGGGCGGGGGCGGCGCGGCACGTCGCGGGAGCGAGCGGCACGTCGCGGGAGCCGGGCGGCACGTCGCGGGAGCGAGCGGCACGTCGCGGGAGCCGGGCGGCGCGGCGCGGCACGGGAGCGGGCAGCACGTCGCGGGAGGAGCGGACGGTGTGTCGCGCAAGGGCGCGGCGCGGCGTGTCGCGCAAGCGCGGACGCGCGATGCGGTGAGAGGTCAGTCGGCGTCGATTATGCGGGGGTGCTCGCGCTGGGGGAGGGTGCGCTGGGCCGGGGGCTGCGGGGTCGGGCGGCGGAAGCGGTTGGCCAGCTTGTACTCCGGCCGGGGGCCGCGGTCGTTGGCGAGGATCACCGCGAGCCAGGGCAGGAGCACAGCGCCCACCAGGCACAGGGACACCCACAGGGCCAGCAGCGGGACGTGCGCCATCGCCAGCACGGCGGCCAGGATCAGGCACCCGGCCCGGACGAGCATCATCACGATGTAGCGGGTCTGGCGCCGGCGGAGCTCGTCGGCGGGGTTCTGCGCCGCATCGGTGATGACCAACGCGGGTCGGCTGCGTCGCACGTTGTCGAGTCTTGCACCGTCACCCGCCGCTCGCCCAGCCGACGGCACGAACGCGTCGGTTGGGCGAGCGGATGACGGCGAGGATCACATGCGGCGGTGCTGCTGGGCGATGAGCGCGTCGCGGATCTCGGTGAGCAGCCGGATGTCCTCGGCCGGGGCCTCGGGCTCGGGCTCCTCGCCGCGCTTGCGACGCTCGGCGAGCTTGTTCATCGGGAGCACGACCAGGAAGTACAGGGCGAGCGCGGTCAGCAGGAACGCGATGCACGCGTTGATGAAGCCGGCCCAGTCGAAGACGACCTCGCGGACCTTCCAGGTTCCGGCCAGTTCCTTGCCGCCGCCCATCAACTGGATCGCCGGCTTGAGGAACGACGTGGTGAGTGCGGTGACGACGGCCGTGAAGGCGGCGCCGATGACAACGCCGACGGCAAGGTCGATGACGTTGCCGCGCGAGATGAAGTCCTTGAATCCCTTGAGCACGCAGGAAGCTTAGGGCCACCCGGTAGCGCCCGCGACCCAGGGTGACGACGGAGCTTCCGATGACGGCAGCCCACCGGCCACCACGGCTCCGTATCGTGCGCGATCGATGCGTCCCGCGTCCGGCAAAGGGGTTGAGAGTGCATAGAAGACTGCCCGGCGTCCTCGCGATGAGCCGTCATCGGATGGTTCACCAAGGAATTCCGCTCGCCGAGCTGAAACGGCTGCGCGCGGTGGAGCGGCTGCCGGCCGTGCGGCCCGGCACCACCGCGTACGACGGGCTGTTCGAGGTGCCGACGCTGCAGGAGGTCGTCGACCTGGTCAAGAGCGAGAGCCGCCGGAGCGGCATCTACCCGGAGACCAGGCACCGACCGATTTTCAGTCGATCGGGTTACACCTCCGCGCGCTGACGCCGGCCGACCCGATCGACCACGACGACCACCTGGCCGAGGTCAAGCCTTGGCGGCCGCCTTCTGCTCCTTTTTGAAGGCCCGCACCTTCTCCAGGGCCTCCGGACCCGTGACGTCGGCGACCGAGCGGAACGAGCCGTCCTCGGCGTACGCGCCCGCCGCCTCCTCCCAGCCCGGCGGGCGCACGCCGAGCTGCTTGCCCAGCAGCGCCACGAAGATCTGCGCCTTCTGCTTGCCGAAGCCGGGCAGGGCGTTGAGCCGCTTCAGCAGCTCGGCGCCGGTGGGCGCGGTGTCCCACAGCGCGGCGGCGGAGCCGTCGTACGAGGCGACCAGCACGTGGCACACGGCCTGGGTGCGCTCGGCCATCGCCTTCGGGTAGCGGTGGACCACCGGCGTGGTCGCCATCGCCGCGGTGAGGGTCTCGGGGTCGAGCGCGGCCAGCGCCGTCGCGTCGAGTGAGGTGATGCCGAGGCGCTGGGCCAGCACGTAGGGACCGGCGAACGCCCGCTCCATGGGGAACTGCTGGTCGTAGAGCATGCCGAGCAGCAGCGCCAACGGGTCGGCCGACAGCAGCCGGTCGGCCTCGGGCACCTGGGCTATCCGCAGCGTGGCCATGCCCAGAGCCTGCCAGACCGTCGGGCAGGATGGCACCGTGACCCGACCGCTCCTCGACCCCGACGGCATCGCCGCGCTCCGCGGCGCCCTGGAAGCCGCCCACTACACCGGGCCCGGCATCGCCGAACGGCTCGGCAACGCCGCCGTGCAGGCCATCCAGCGCGGCGACTACCGGCCGGCCCTGCGCGCCACCGGGAGCGGCGATCCCCTCGACACGCTGATCCGCCTGTTCATCTGCGGCCAGAGCGAGAGCGCGTCGGTGGTCGAGGCCGCACTCCCCCTCGCGCTTCCCGGTTTTCTCGAACGGGACGGTGACGGTGTGCGCGCGGCCGTCGAGTTGGAGCCGTACGGGGACTGGTGGGTGCTCTCCGACCTGTCGACGTCGCTGCGGCCGGGGCTGCCGCTGGCACCCGACCACGTGCTCGGGGTGGGCGGTGCCTCGTCGACGCTCGCGCAGGCCACTATCCGGGAGCCGGTCGACAGCGCGCTCGACCTGGGTACCGGCTGCGGGGTGCAGGCGCTGCACCTGTCCGGCCACGCTCACGCGGTCACCGCTACCGACCTCTCGGAGCGCGCGTTGCGTTTCGCCGCGACCACGGCGGCGCTCAACGACCTGAACTGGGATCTCCGGCTCGGCGATCTCGCCGGGCCGGTGCGGGGCGAACGGTTCGACCTGGTGGTGAGCAACCCGCCGTTCGTGGTCGGTCCGGGCTCCGTCAACGGCGGAGCGACGCACACGTACCGCGACTCGGGGCGGCCCGGCGACCAGGTGTGCGCCGAGCTGGTGCGGCTCGCGCCGAGCCTGCTGAACGACGGCGGCACCATGCAGTTCCTGGCCAACTGGGCGCACGTCGCCGGCGAGGACTGGGAGGACCGGGTCAACGGGTGGCTGGTCGGCACCGGCCTCGACGCGTGGGTGATCCAGCGGGAGGTGTCCGACCCGGTGGCGTACGTGAACCTGTGGCTGGCTGATGCCGGGCAGGATCCTCAACAGCGCGCGGACTGGCTCGACTGGTTCGACGCCCAGAAGATCGAGGCCGTCGGGCTGGGGCTTATCACGCTGCGCGCCGGCGGCCACGACGACCCGACCGTACGCCTGGAGGACCTGCGCCAGCAGGTCGAGCAGCCGTTCGGCCCGCACGTCGCGGCGTGGTTCTCCCGCCAGGACTGGCTGCGCGCGCATCCGGCGCCGCGCCTGCTCGAGGCGAGGCTGAAGGCCGTCGACGGGCTGACGCTGCGCCAGGACGCCTCCCGCACCGACGACGGCTGGCAGGTCGACCGGCAGCGGCTGGCGCTCACCGGCGGGCTGCGCTGGGTCGACGACATCGACCCGGTGACGCTCGCCCTCGTCGGCGGCTGCGACGGCTCCCTGACCCTGCGGGACCAGGTGGACCTGTTGGCCGCCGCGCACGAGGTCGATCCGTCCGTTCTGGCCGACGCCGCGGTGCCGCTGGTGGCGCATCTCGTCGAGCGCGGATACCTGGAGCCGGCCTCGGGGCCGGCGCCGCCTGGACCGAGGAGCGCAGGGAGCGCAGCGACCGGAGCGACGAGGGAAGGCGGCGCCTCCTCGGGCCCCGAGGCCCGCGCGAGCGGAGCGAGCGCCAAGGGCACAGTCGCGTGAGAGCAGTTATACAGACGGTGAGCAGAGCTTCCGTCACGGTCGATGACTCGGTGGTCGGCGAGATTGCCGACGGTCTACTGGTGCTGGTCGGGGTCACCCACGACGATTCGCCGGAAAAAGCCCGGACGATGGCCCGGAAAATCCATGAACTGCGCATCCTGGACGAGGAGCGCTCCGCGGCCGAAACCGGGGCACCTCTCCTCGTCATCAGCCAGTTCACGCTGTACGGGGACGTCCGCAAGGGCCGCCGGCCGAGCTGGATCGCGGCGGCCCGTCCCGAACAGGCGGAGCCATTGATCGACGACTTAGTTGTCGCTCTCCGTGACCGTGGAGCGCACGTGGAGACAGGCCGTTTTCGGATGCACATGTTGGTCGAATCGGTCAATGTCGGACCGCGGACGATCGTGTTGGACATCTGACTACCAGATTCGTGCCACCTAGCCTTTCGGCTCACTCCCTCTTCACCTCTCGGCCGGCAAGCTGTCCTCACCAACGACGAGACAGATCCCGCAGACGGGGGAGGCGAGCAAGATGGCACAGCCGACCAGCAACCAGGAGTTCGATGCTTCGGCTGAGGGCGCGGTTGCCGACGAGGTTTCGGACATGGACTACGACGCCGGAGAGCGCGGCGTGTCCGCCGACCTGGTTCGTGCGTACCTGAACGGTATCGGCCGCACCAAGCTCCTGACCGCCGCACAGGAGGTCGAGCTGGCCAGCGCCATCGAGGCCGGGCTCTTTGCGGAGGAGTGCCTGACCCACGGCGTCCACCAGGGTGTCGCGATCGACGACGAGCAGCTGCGGGCCGACCTGCAGACGATCGTCCGCGAGGGCAAGGCCGCCAAGGCGCACCTGCTGGAGGCGAACCTCCGGCTGGTGGTCAGCATCGCCAAGCGGTACACCGGCCGCGGCATGGCGTTCCTCGACCTCATCCAGGAAGGCAACCTCGGCCTCATCCGGGCGGTCGAGAAGTTCGACTACACCAAGGGCTACAAGTTCTCCACCTACGCCACCTGGTGGATCCGCCAGGCCATCACCCGCGCCATGGCCGACCAGGCCCGCACCATCCGCATCCCGGTGCACATGGTCGAGCAGGTCAACAAGATGGTCCGGGCCCGTCGTGACCTGAGCACCGCGCTCGGCCGCGACCCGTCGATCGCCGAGCTGGCCACCGCCCTGGGCATGCAGGACTACCAGGTTCTCGAGCTCATCTCCTACGACCGCGAGCCGGTCAGCCTCGACCAGGCCGTCGGCGCCGACGGCGAGAGCGCCCTCGGTGACTTCGTCGCCCGGGTCGACCCCCGTGAGGAGCCGGCCGACAGCGTCACGTCGGGCATGCTCCGCTCCGAGGTCGAGATCGTCCTCTCCACGCTGTCGCAGCGCGAGCAGGCTGTCATCCGTCTCCGCTTCGGCCTCGACGACGGACGCCAGCGCACCCTCGACGAGGTGGGCCGCGAGTTCGGCCTGAGCCGCGAGCGCATCCGCCAGATCGAGAAGGTCACCCTGCTGAAGCTGCGCCACCCCAGCCGCGCCAAGCGCCTGGAGGCCTACGCCAGCTGAACCACCGATCGTGGACCCTCTGCTCACGCAGGGGGTCCACAGTCGTCTCCGGGTCAGGCGAGCGGGGGAACGGGCTGGTTCAGCAGCCAGGCGAGCGGTGCCGGCTCGCGCTCGGCCGCGTAGCTGTCGGTGCCGAGCACCTGGAACTCGACCGTGTTGGCCTTGTCCCGGTCGACGATCCAGTACCGGGGCACGCCGGCCGCCGCATACTCGGACTTCTTGCTCACCCGGTCGATGACCTCGCTGTCGGGCGAGATGACCTCGATCGCGAGCAGCAGTCCGTCGATACCTGCGTAGGTCGACCGATGATGCTCATCCGCCGCCGCCATCGCGGCGACATCGTCGAGGATGATCTCGGGCGGCATCTGTGCACCGATCGTCGCCGCGCTCATGCCTGCCGCCTCATGGAAGAAAGCCTACCGCCCTAGAGCCGGCGGGGACCGGTGTCGGGGCGGGACGCGGGCGGCCCCACCTGGGCCTCCGCGTGCAGCACCGACAGCCCGCGCTCGTGGGCGAGCACCGGGTTGAGCTCGAGGAACGCGAGCCGCAGCTGGTCGTCGGCGAGTTGGCCGACCCGGAGCAGGAGGTCGCTCAGGGCGGCCACGTCGACCGGGGGCGTGCCGCGGTAGCCGTGCAGCAGCGGGGAAGCCAGTGGGCCGCGCAGCAGGCGGGCGGCATCGCGGTCGGTCAGGGGGGCGGGGCACCAGGCCAGATCGCCGAGGAGGTCGGTGGCGAGGCCTCCCAGGCCGAAGCCGACCACGGGGCCGAAGGCCGGGTCGTCGACCACCTGCACCACGCACGGGACGCCGGGCGGCGCCATCCGCTGCACCACCACCTCGACGGCGGTGCCGAAGCGGTCCTGCAGTTCGGCGTGGGCACGCACCACCTCGTCGACGGTGGCGAGGTTCAGCCGCACCGCGCCGAGGTCGAAGCGGTGCCGCCACGGCGAGGCGGCCACCTTCAGCGCCACCGGCAGCCCGAGCACCTCCGCGACCGCGGCCACGTCGTCGGGCTCACCGCTGACCCGCTGGCCGGCCACCACGGACACGCCGTACGCGGCGAGCAGGTCACCGGCCCGCGTGTCGATGCCGGGGGTGGACCCGGTCCAGCCGTCGTCGGAGCCGATCACCTGGAACGCTGCCGCCCGGTCGACGACCTTCTCCTCGAAGACCCCGGCGGGCTCGCGGCGCCAGGCCGCGTACGCGGCCACCTTGCCGAGGGCCCGCACCGCCTCTTCGACCGACGGGTACACGGGCACCTTGCCGCCCGGAATTGCCATTGGATGCACCACTACGACAGGTTTGTCCGCATCCCCCAGATCGGGAACGAGCGGAGGCGCATCCGGCGCCACCGGTGTCGTGCTCGATGCGCTCGTTCCGCTCGCGCGCGCACCGGTGGCCGAGGAGCTGCTGTCTTCCCTCGTCGCTCCGCTCCTCAGTCCAGACAGCAGCGCCACCGGTGCGGTCGCCACCAGCACGGCGTCGACGGCGGGGTCGGCCAGAGCGGCGCTCACCGCGTCTGCCGAATAGGGCCGCACCGACGTGACCGCCAGGCCCGCGGCGGGCGCCGCGGCCGCCGCGAGCGACCCGAACACCTCGGCGTCGGCGACCACGCCGAGCCGCGACCCCGCCGGCAGCGGCTGGCTCGCGACCAGCGCGCCGACGTCGAACAGCTCCGCGACCGTGTCGACCCGGATCACCCCGGACGACGCGAACAGCGCCGCCACCGACTCGCCCCGGCTGCGGGCGGCCGCGGCGACGGCCACCACCGGCTTGTGCCGGGTGAGCTCGCGGGCGATGCGGGTGAACTTGCGCGGGTTGCCGAACGTCTCGAGGTAGAGCAGTACGGCGTCGGTCTGCGGGTCGTCGCGCCAGAACTGGAGCAGATCGTTGCCGGAGACGTCGGCGCGGTCACCGGCGGAGACGAACGTCGACAGGCCGATGCCGCGCCGGCCCGCGGCGTCGAGCAGCGCGATGCCGAGCGCGGCCGACTGGCTGAAGAACCCGACCCGGCCCGGGGTCGGCAGCGCGGGCGCGAGGGTGGCGTTCAGCCCGATCGCGGTGTTCGCGATGCCGAGGCCGGCCGGGCCGACCAGCCGCATCCCGCGGTCGCGCACGAGCCGCACGAGCTCGGTCCGCTGGGCGTCGTCGAAGCCGGCGGAGATCACCACCAGGCCGGTGACACCGGCGGCCGCGCACTCGGCGATCACCCCGGCCACGCCGGGCGCGGGCACCGCGATCACCGCCAGGTCCGCCTCGCCCACGGGCGGTTCCGGGACCGCGGGGAGCCCTTCGATCCGCTTGGCGCGCCGGTGCACGGGGTGGATGGGACCGGGGAAGCCGCCCGCCCTGAGGTGGCGGAGCACCGCGGCGCCGAGCCCGGTGCCGTCGCCGCGGGCGCCGTACACCAGTACCCCGCGCGGGTTCAGCAGCCTGCTCACCGAGCGCGCCTCGGCCCGCTGCTCGCGGCGCCACTGCACCGACAGCGACCGGCTGGTGGGAGCGATCGGGAACGTCAGGTGCACGACGCCGTCGGCGTACTGGCGGGCGACCTCGTACCCGGCCTCGGTGAACGTGCGGATCATGCGGGCGTTCTGGGGCAGCACCTCGGCCACGAACCGCACGATGCCCTCGTCTCGGGCCCGGGCGGCGAGGTGCTCCATCATCACCGAGCCGAGCCCGCGGCCCTGGTGGGCGTCCTCCACGACGAACGCGACCTCGGCCTCGTCGGCACCGGCACCGAGCCGCTCGTACCGGGCCACCGCGATGAGGTCACCGCCGGACTCGGCGACGATCGCCTCCCGGTCGTGGTGGTCGACGGTGGTGAACCGTTCCAGGTCGCGCGGCGGGATGCGCGGATACGGCGAGAAGTACCGGAAGTAGCGGGTGCGCTCGGAGAACCGGCTGTGCATCTCGACGATCGCGTCGGCGTCGACCGGTTCGATCTGGCGCAGCCGCACCGTCGAACCGTCACTGAGAACGACATCCGCCGGTTTCACTGTCAGTCCCGGGGATCGTGGGGGTCGAGGCCGTGCAGCGGGAACACCGCGGCGCGGGTGGCGGCGATGGCCCGGTCGGTGCTGCCCTCGCCGCCCGGCTGCCACGGCTCGTACCGGGCGCCGCTGCCGTCGGTCATGCTGGTCGGGATGTCGCGGTCGGGGAACTTGCCGCGGGCGAACTCGCGCCAGCTGTCGGGCGTGGCGGTCGACGGGTCGACCGGGTCGCCGGTGGCGACGGCGAGCAGGTGGGTCCAGGCCCGCGGGACGGCCTCGACCAGCGCGTATCCGCCGCCGCCGGTGGCGACCCAGCGGCCGTCGGCGACCTCTTCGGCGAGGTCGCGCAGGGCCAGGTAGGCGGCCCGCTGCCCGTCGACGGTGAGCTGCAGGTGAGCCAGGGGGTCGAGCCGGTGCGCGTCGGCACCGCACTGGGTGAACAGCACCTGCGGCCGGAACGCCCGCAGCAGGCCCGGCACCACGGCGTGGAACGCGCGCAGCCAGCCGGCGTCGCCGGTGCCGGGCGGCAGGGCGACGTTCACCGCGCTGCCCTCGGCGCCGTCGCCGCCGGTCTCGGCCGGCCAGCCGGTGCCGGGGAACAGCACCATCGGCGACTCGTGGAGGCTGATCGTGAGCACCCGCGGGTCGGACCAGAAGACCTCCTGCACACCGTCGCCGTGGTGCACGTCGATGTCGACGTACGCGACGCGTTCGGCGCCGAGCTCGAGCAGCCGCTTGATCGCCACGGCCGGGTCGTTGTAGACGCAGAAGCCGGAGGCGTAGCCGGGCATCGCGTGGTGCAGGCCGCCGGCGACGTTGACCGCGCGCTTCGTCTCGCCGTTCCACACCGCCTCGGCCGCCCGCCGCGTGGCGCCGCAGACCAGGGCGCTGGCCTCGTGCATGCGCGGGAACACGGGGTTGTCGGACGAGCCGAACCCGAAGCCGGTGAACCGCGGGTTGGCGCTCGCCTGCTTCGTCGCGTCGAGGTACTCGGCGGTGTGCACGGTGAGGAGCTCGGCGTCGGTGGCCGGCACGGGCTTCTCGACGGTGACGCCGGGCCGGTCGAGCACACCGAGGTCGCGCGCCAGCGCGACGGTGAGCTCGAGGCGCACCGGGTCGAGCGGGTGGTCGCCCAGGTTGTAGCCGAGCATCGAGTCGTCCCACAGCACGAGCGTCATGTGGCTGGTCCCTTCGCGATCGGCCGGTCCGGATCGGTGATCCACTCACTCCAGCTACCCACGTACAGCGCCGGCGTCCCGTAGCCGGCGACGGTCATCGCCAGCGCGAGGTGCGCGGCGGTGATGCCGGAGCCGCAGTACGTGCCGACGGTGCCCGCGTCGCCGACGACCTCTGCGATCCTCCCGCGCAACTCCTCCGCCGGCAGGAACCGGCCGTCGGGGCCGATGGTGTCGGCGTAGAACAGGTTCCGCGCGCCGGGGATGCGGCCGGCGACCGGGTCGAGCGGCTCCTCCTCTCCACGGAAACGAACAGCGGCGCGGGCGTCGATCAGCACCCCGGTCGCCGCCGTCTCGGCGGCGCCGGCGGCGTCGAGCACGGGCAATGCACCGGGACGCACGGTGACGTCGCCCGGCTGCTTCTCGACGACCTCCACGGTGGTGGGTCGGCCGTCCCGCTTCCAGGCGGCGAACCCTCCGTCGAGGACGCGGACATCAGGATGCCCCGCCCACCGCAGGATCCACCAGGCCCTGGAAACCGACCCCCCAGGGGGGACGCCGCCCTCGTCGTATGCCACTACGGGGTGATCCGCGCTCACCCCGAGGGAGCGCAGCGCCTCCTGCAGGGCCGCCGGGTCGGGCAGCGGATGCCGCCCGCCGGCCGGGCCGGGCTCGGTTCCGGGCGGGCCGGCCAGCACCGCGTCGCGGTCGAGGAACACCGCGCCGGGAATGTGTTCCTCCTGGTAGGCGGCGTGTCCGGCGCTCGAGGGCGGGAACCGGACGTCGAGCACCAGCGGCGGCCGGGCCGATGCGAGAGCCGTAGCCAGGTCTGCGACGCTGATCAGCGGGTTCACCAGAACAGTTTGTCCTACCGGGCGGGTACCATTCCCTCCCGGGAGGCAAGGCTGTGAATGACCTGGTCGACACCACTGAGATGTACCTACGCACCATCCTCGAGCTGGAAGAGGAGGGCGTGCTGCCGCGGCGGGCCCGAATCGCGGAACGGCTGCACCAGAGCGGCCCTACCGTCAGCCAGACCGTGGCCCGCATGGAGCGCGACGGGCTGCTGGTCGTCGAGGGTGACCGCATGCTCCGGCTCACCGCGCAGGGCCGCACGTACGCGATCGCGGTGATGCGCAAGCACCGGCTCGCCGAGCTGCTGCTCGTCAACGTCATCGGGCTGCCCTACGAGGAGGCCCACGACGAGGCGTGCCGGTGGGAGCACGTCATGAGCGAGAGCGTCGAGAAGCGCGTCTACGAGCTGCTCGGCCGCCCCACCCGCTCGCCGTACGGCAACCCCATCCCCGGGCTCGACGAGTTCGACGGGCAGACCCACTCCGTGCCGAACGACGGTGAGCGCAACCTCGCGTTCCCCGGGCTCGACGGTCCGGTCGTGGTCAGCCGCATCTGCGAGAGCGTGCAGACCAACGCCGACGTGCTGCGGCTGCTCCACGTGGCGGGGGTCGACCCGGGCGCGCGGGTCACCGTCGCGCAGGAGCGTGACTCGGTGCGCATCGACCGGGGCGAGGAGCACGTGCGGCTGCCGCGTGAGGTGGCGTCGCGCGTGTTCGTCACGATGCGCTAGCCGCGTCAGGAGTTTCCAGGCCGTGCTCCCGCGTGGAGCACGGCCTAGGGCCTTTTCCCGGACCCATCCGGGCGGCGCGCCGGTGCGAATGGAGTGCGTGACCGACGTCTCTCCGCTTGTTGCCATACCTATGCAACAGCAGGAGCCCGGCAATATGCTGGCGACGCGGACCGTCCATCGACCACGGCTACTCCAGGGAGGCGCCCATGGATGCCCAGGCAATGCACATCGCCAACGGCATCGTGAACGGCCCGGTATCCGCGCTCTTCGCCATCGTCGCCATGATCGGGCTCGCGTTCTGCGTGCTGCGGGCGCGACAGGACCTCGACGAGCGGCTCGCACCGGTGGCCGGACTGGTCGCGGCGTTCATCTTCGCCGTGCAGATGCTCAACTTCCCGGTGCTGCCGGGCGTGTCCGGGCACCTGCTCGGCGGCGCGCTCGCGGCGATGCTCGTCGGCCCGTGGGTCGGCGCGTTGTGTGTGGCGACCGTGCTGGTGGTCCAGTGCCTGCTGTTCGCCGACGGCGGCCTCACCGCGCTGGGGCTGAACATCACCAACATGGCGCTCTTCGGCACGGCGGCCGCGTACCTGTTCATCGTCGTGCTGATGCGGGTGCTGCCGAAGACCGTCGCCGGGGCGGCGGCCACGGCGTTCGTCGCGTCGGTGGTCAGCGTGGTGGTCGCGTCGCAGGGCTTCGTGCTGCAGTACGCGCTGGGCGGCACCACCGACCTGTCACTGGGCACGATCGCGGCCACCATGGCCGGCTCGCACCTGCTGATCGGCGTCGGTGAGGGTCTCATCGCCGCCACGACGGTGGCGACGGTCGCGCGCGTGCGTCCCGACATCGTGTTCGCGTTGCGGAAGTTCCGGACGGCCCCGGTCCCGACGTTGGCGGGGCGGGCGGCGTGAGCGCCGTAGCGAAGCGGAGGCGTTCACGCCGCGGGCTGTGGCCGTTGAATCTAGGGGGCACAGCGTGAACCGCAGGCTGGCCTACTTCCTCCTCGGCGGGCTGCTGGTGTCGCTGCTGCTGGCCGGCGTGGTGAGCAACTTCGCGTCGGGAAGCCCCGACGGGCTCGACTCGGCGGCCCGCGAGGGCTGCACGTTCGACGCCGACGGCACCATCACCGGCGGCGAGTGCATGGCCAGGGGCGAGGAGGACCACCAACTGGCCGACGGCCCGCTCGCCGACTACGGCATCAAGGGCATCGACAACGATTTCCTGTCCACCGGCCTGTCGGGCATCCTCGGCGTGCTCGTCACGTTCGGGATCGGTGCCGGGATCTTCTGGCTGGCGCGGAAGCGGTCGCGGGAACCGGTCGGGTAGTGGGCGCCGGGCACGTCCATCCGCTGTACCTCGACCGGGTGAGCCGGCTGCACCGGCTGCCACCCGAGGTCAAGATCGTCGCGGTGGTGGCGTTCACGGTCGTCGTGGTCGCCACCCCGCGGGAGCACCTGTGGGCGTTCGGGGCGTACGCACTGCTGCTCGTACCGGTGGCGGCGCTCGGCCGGGTGCCGGCGTGGTGGCTGCTCAAGCGGTCCACGATCGAACTGCCCTTCGTGCTTCTCGCGGTGCTGCTGCCGTTCGCGGGCGGCGGCGAGCGGGTGACGTGGCTCGGGATGTCGCTGTCGGTCGACGGGCTGTACGGCGCGTGGAACATCGTCGCGAAGGGCACGCTCGGCGTGCTCGCGTCGCTGCTTCTCGCGGCGACGACGCCGATGCGCGACCTGATCACCGGCCTCGACCGGTTGCGCTGCCCGCAGATCATCGTGCAGATCGCCACGTTCATGCTGCGCTACCTCGACGTGATCGGCGCCGAGGCGCGGAGGATGCACGTGGCGCGGCTGTCACGCGGCTACGACCCGCGGTTCGTGTGGCAGGTCCGGGCGTTCGCGTCGAGCGTCGGAACGCTGTTCCTGCGGGCGTTCGAGCGCGGCGAACGGGTCTACCTCGCGATGGTCTCGCGCGGGTACACCGGCCGGCTGCCGACGCCCGACCGGGCACCGGCGAGCACCGGTCAGTGGCTCGCCGCCGCGTTGCTGCCGGTATCGGCCGGTATCGTCGCCGCGGCCGCGTTGCTGGTGTGACCTGCGTCGTTGACAGCCCCGCCCGGCCTCACCAGGATGGCGTCCACAACTACATAGCCGTGCGTTGATAGGGGAAGTCCGGTCGAAGTCCGGCGCTGGCCCGCAACGGTAGGCGGCAAGCACCTCTGCTTGTCGTGAGCCCGAATACCTGTCTCCGCGCGTGTTCACACCAACACCCGTCGTGGCCCACGGGTCGGAGGCCGCCGGGTGTCCGTGCCCGGTTCTCTCGACAGCCAGGGCCGGAGAGGCCCGCCGAATGGCTGTCCGCCGGCATCGCGTCATCACCCTGCTCACCGGGGTGCTCGCGGTCGTCCTCCTCGCCGCCACCCCAGCGGCAGCAACCACCAGAACCACCGACTCGGCCGCGGGCTGGCTCGCCGGCCAACTCGTCGACGGCGAGCGGTTCGAGGCCGTCTTCGACGGCGTCGCCTACCCCGACCAGGGGCTGACCATCGACGCGGTGCTCGCGTTCGCCGCCGCGAAGGTCGCCGACACCAACGCCGCGAAGGCCACCGCGTGGCTGGCCCGGCCCGAGATCCTCACCGGCTATGTCGGCGACGGCACCGAAGCGTACGCGGGTGCCACCGCGAAGCTCGCGTTCGTCGCGCAGGTGCGCGGGAAGAACCCGGCGAGCTTCGGCGGCGTCGACCTGGTCGCCCGGCTGCGCGGGCTGCAGGCGCCGTCGGGCCGGTTCTCCGACCGGTCGGCGTGGGGTGACTTCAGCAACGCCTTCAGCCAGTCGTTCGCGCTGCTCGCGTTGAAGCGCACCCCGGCCGGCGCACCCGCGTCGGGCGCCGCGTACCTCGCCGCCAGCCGCTGCCCCGACGGCGGGTTCCCCCTGCAGTTCGAGCAGCCGACGTGCGCCAGCGAGGTCGACGCCACCGCGTTCGCCGTGCAGGCGCTGATCGCGGTCGGCCGGTACGCCGACGCCGCGCCGGGCGTCACGTGGCTGGCGTCGAAGCAGGCCGCCGACGGCTCGTTCGCCGACTTCGCCGGGCTGGCCAACGCCAACAGCACCGGGCTCGCCGCGCAGGCGCTGCTGGCCGCCGGCCGGCCGTTCGCGTGGCTGAAGGCCCGCTCGTTCCTGCTCACGCTCCAGGTCGGGTGCCCGTCGGCCGACCGCGGCGCGATCGCGTACACGGCGGCCGGGTTCGACCCGTCGACCGCTCCCCGCGCCACCGCGCAGGCCGTACCCGGCCTGACCGTCTCCGGTCTCGCGACCCTCACCGCGGCCGGGTCCCGGCCGACCGCGCCCGTTCCCGCCTGCCGCTGAGAGGCTTTCGATGAAACGTTGGTTCTCCGCACTCCTCGCCTCCCTCGTCGTCACCGGAGCGCTCGTCGTCGCGTCGCCCCAGTCAGCCAGCGCGGCGGCGTGCTCGCCGGGCACCGGGGTCACCGTGGTGGTCGACTTCGGGCCGCTCGGCGGTGGCGTCGTCGTCGGTTGCCGGCTCGGCGACCCGTCCACCGGGCTGCAGGCGTTGCAGGGCGCCGGGTTCACCGTCGCCGGCACGCAGCGGTGGGGGCTCGCGTTCGTCTGCCGGATCAACGGCAAGCCGACCGTGGCGCAGGACCCCTGCGTGAACACCCCGCCGGTGACGGCGTACTGGTCGTACTGGCACGCCACGCCGGGCGGCACCTGGTCGTACAGCACGGTCGGTGCCTCGGGCTACAACCCCGCGCAGGGCACGGTCGAGGGCTGGCGGTACGGGTCGGGTCAGCAGCCGTCGATCGCCCCGCCGGTCTGATGCGCCGGGTTCTCGCCGGGCTCGCGGCGGTGTCCGCGGTGGGGGTCACCGTGGCTTCGGGCGCCCTCGCCGCGCCCGGCGCGGAGCACGTCGCCGCCGGACGCGGGGCGGCGGCGTGGCTCGGTACCCAGTTCCAGGACGGCCTCCTGCAGAACTTCGGCCTCCCGGACGTCGGCCTGACCGTCGACGCCCTGGTCGGGCTGCGGGCGACCGGCGCCGACCGGGCCACGGTCGCGACGGTCACCGACGCGGTGGCCGGTCAGGCGGCGGCGTGGGCCATCGCCGACATCGACGTCGACGAGGACGGCAGTCCCGATGTCCGGATCATCGACGCCGGCTCGACGTCCAAGCTGCTCTTCGCCGCGGTCGCGACCGGCCGCGACCCGAAGGCGTTCGGCGGCCTGGACCTCGACGCGATGACCCGCGACCTCATCGCGGCCGACGGCGACCACCGCGGCCGGGTCCGCGACGTCAACCCGGAGGAATGGGGCGGCGACCAGAGCAACGTGTTCGACCAGTCGCTGGCGACGCTGGGGCTCGCCGGCAGCGGCGGCGTGCCGGCCGACGTGGTGAGCTACCTGATCAGGCAGCAGTGTCCCGCCGGTGGTTTCCGGCTCAACCCGGACCCGACCGGCGCGGCCTGCGCCGACGACGGACCGGCCGACGTCGACGCCACCGCGATGGCGGTGCAGGCCCTGGTCGCCGCGGGCGCCGACGAGGCCGCCGGCAGGGGCGCCGCGTGGCTGGTCGGGCTGCAGGCCGAAGACGGCTCGTTCCGCAACGGGCCGCAGACGCCGGACCCGTGGCTGACCCCGGTCGCCAACAGCAACAGCACCGGCCTCGCCGCGCAGGCGCTCGCCGCGACCGGGCACGCCGACGAGGCCAACGAGGCCGCCGCGTGGATCGCCGCGCTGCAGTGGGCCTCGGGCGACGACAGCGGCGCCATCGCCTACAGCCGGGAGGCGTTCGACACCGGCGCGCCCGACGAGGTGAGCCGTGACCAGTGGCGCCGGGCGACGACGCAGGCGCTGCTGGGCCTGGTGCAGGTGCCGCTCGGCGACATCGCCGGGGTGCCCGCGGGTGAGCCGTCGTCTCCTTCTCCGTCGTCTTCGTCATCGTCGTCCTCCTCGTCGCCATCGCCGTCGTCCTCTCCGTCGTCCTCTCCGTCGTCCTCCCCGTCGGCTTCGGCGTCGCCTTCTGTTTCCGCGTCGGCGTCCGCGTCGGAGACGGCCGCTCCGGGTGGGGGAGACCTCGCGGTCACCGGGCAGCCGGTCGCGCACTTCGCCGTGTACGCGGTCGGCATGATCGTGGTGGGCGCGCTGCTGCTGGTCGCGGCGCGGCGCCGCCGGTCCACCTGATGCGCCGGCTCCTCGGCGCGGCGTCCGCCGTGGTCCTGGCGGTCGCGGGCGGTGCGGCGTTCGCCGCACCCGCCGCACATGCCGCCGGGACCGCGGGCTACTGCCCGGACGCCAACGGCGTCACCGTGGTGGTCGACTTCAACGACCTCGGCGGAGGCGTGGTGGTCCGGTGTGCGCCGGGCGACCAGGCGACCGGGCTGAGCGCGCTCAAGAACGCCGGCTTCACGATCGCCGGCACCACGCGCTGGGGCGAGGGGTTCGTCTGCCGCATCGAGGGCCGGCCGACCGTCGCGACCGAGCCGTGCCGGGACACCCCGCCGGCGTCGGCGTACTGGTCGTACTGGCACGCGTCCAACGGCGGGTCGTGGACGTACAGCGACAAGGGTGTGCAGAACCGCAGGCCGCCGGCGGGGAGCTTCGAGGGCTGGTCGTTCTCGACGAACCGCACCCAGGCGACGGCGCCGCGCCCGGACACCGCACCGACCCGGCCGGCGGCCCCCGCCCCGCCGCAGCAGCCGCCACCGGCCAACGGCGGCGGCGCCCCGCCCGCGCAGGCTCCTCCCGGAGCGGCCCAGCCCGGCGTTCCGGCGCCGCCCGGTGCACCCGGGGCTCCGGGCGTCTCCGGTGCTCCCCCGGCCTCGGGCGACGCGACCCCGTCCGGGGTCGCGACCCCGTCCGTCGGCACGGGCGCGTCCGGCGGCGCAGGCGCGGCTCCGTTCGGTTCGCCGTCGGCGGAGGCGCCGGTGACCGATGTGGCGACGACGCCGACCGGCTCGTCCGGGATGCCGGTCGGCACGCTCGCCGGGCTCGGGCTGCTCCTGGCGTTCGCGGTCGCCGCGGGGGTCACGGTGTGGCGCCGCCGGTCCGCGGGTCCGCCGGCCGACCCGTTCGCCGACCCCGGGGAGGACTGATCGTCGCGCAGGTCACCGCCCGTCCCGTCCGCCTCGGCGCCCTGCCGCGGACGCTGCACCCGGGCGCCTGGTGGATCTGGGCGCTCGGCCTCGCCACGGCCGCGAGCCGCACCACCAACCCGGTCCTGCTGGCCCTGATCATCGCGGCGGCGGCGTTCGTGGTGGCGCGGCGCCGCGGCGACGCGCCCTGGGCGGTGGCGTTCCGGCTGTACCTGTGGCTGGGCGCGGTGATCGTGGCCAGCCGGCTCCTGTTCCGGGTGGTGTTCGGCGGGGGCGGCGGGACGCACGTGCTGTTCACGCTGCCGTCGGTTCCGTTGCCCGAGTTCGCCGCCGGTATCCGGCTGTTCGGTCCGGTCGCGGCCGAGGAACTGCTCGCCGGCCTGTACGACGGGCTGCGGTTGGCCGCGATGGTCATCTGCCTCGGCGCCGCGAACGCGCTGGCCAACCCGAAGCGGCTGCTGAAGCTGGTGCCGGCGGCGCTGTACGAGGCGGGCACGGCGATCGTCGTCGCGTTGTCGGTGGCGCCGCAGCTGGCCGAGAGCGTGCTGCGGGTGCGCCGGGCGCGGCGGCTGCGCGGTGGATCGGGCACGGGCGTCCGGGCGTTGCGGGCGATCCTGCTGCCGGTGCTCGCCGACGCGCTCGACCGGTCGCTGACGCTCGCGGCCGCCATGGACTCGCGAGGGTACGCCCGGGCCGGCGCCACGCCGCGGCGGCTGCCCGGAGTCCTCGTGGTCGCCGGGCTGATCGGGGTGTGCGTCGGCGTCTACGGCCTGCTCGACGCGACCACGCCGCGCGTCCTCGGTGCGCCGGTGCTCCTCGGTGGCGGCGCGGTGGCGGTCACCGGAATGCTTTTCGGGGGACGGCAGATCTCGCGCACGCGGTACCGGCCCGACCGGTGGGGTGCGGCCGAGACGGTCACCGCGCTGTGCGGCGTCGGGACCGGCGCGCTGCTGTTCGCGACCGCGTCGCTCGACCCGGCCAACCTGTACCCGTCGCTGAGCCCGCTCGCCTGGCCGACCCTGGGACCGCTGCCGGCCGTGGCGATCACGCTGGCGGCGCTGCCGGCCTTCGTCACCCCTCCCCCGTCATGATCACTTTCGACCGGGTGACCGTCACCTACCACGGGGCCGCCGACCCGACGCTCCGGGACGTCTCGCTGACCATCGGCGAGGGCGAGCTGTGCCTGGTGACCGGCGCGACCGGGGCCGGCAAGTCCACGCTCCTGCGCGCCGTCAACGGGCTCGTTCCGCACTTCACCGGCGGCACCCTGGCGGGCCGGGTGACCGTCGACGGCCGCGACACGCGGGTGTTCCCACCCCGCGAACTGGCCGACGTGGTCGGCGTGGTGGTGCAGGACCCGCTGCACGGGTTCGTCACCGACACCGTCGAGGAGGAGCTGGCCTACAGCCTCGAGCAGCTGGCTGTGCCGGCGCCGACCATGCGCAAGCGCGTCGAGGAGACGCTCGACCTGCTCGGGATCGCCGACCTGCGCGACCGTCCACTTCGGACACTGTCGGGCGGGCAGCAGCAGCGGGTCGCGATCGGCACCGTGCTCACCGCCCACCCGCGGGTCATCGTGCTCGACGAGCCCACGTCGGCGCTCGACCCGACCGCGGCCGAGGACGTGCTCGCGGCCGTCACCCGGCTCGTGCACGACCTCGGGGTCACCGTGCTGGTCTCCGAGCACCGCCTCGAACGCGTGGTGCAGTACGCCGACCGGATGCTGTACCTGCCCGGCGACGGCACGGTGGTCGACGGTCCGCCGGCGTCGGTGCTCGCGACGTCGGCGATCGCGCCGCCGATCGTCGAGCTGGGGCGGCTCGCCGGCTGGGACCCGCTGCCGCTGTCGGTGCGCGACGCGCGCCGCCGGGCGGCACCGTTGCGGTCGCGGCTGGGCTCGCTGACGCCGCCACCGCCGCGGCCCGCCACCGGCGCGCCGCGCCTCACCGCGCGCGGCGTCGCGGTGGTCTACGGGGACCTGGTGGCGGTGAACCGCGTCGACCTCGGCCTGCGGGCCGGCGAGGTGGTGGCGCTCATGGGCCGCAACGGGTCGGGCAAGTCGTCGCTGCTGTGGGCGCTGCAGGGCGCGGGTCCCCGCTACCGCGGCACGGTCGACGTCGACGGCGACGACCCGGCCCGCCTGCCGCCCGCCGTGGCGCGCCGGCGCGTCGGCCTGGTGCCGCAGACCCCCGCGGACCTGCTCTACCTCGACACCGTCGACGCCGAGTGCGCCGCCGCCGACCGGGAGGCCGCCGCCGACCCGGGCTCGTGCCGGTCGCTGTTCGAGCGGCTGTCACCGGGTGTGCCGGGCGACCGGCATCCGCGGGACCTGTCGGAGGGGCAGCGGCTCGCGCTCGTGCTCGCGGTCCAGTTGATGGCCGCGCCGCCGGTGGTCCTGCTCGACGAACCGACGCGCGGCCTGGACTACCCGACGAAGCGCCGGTTCTGCGCGACCGTGCGCGACCTCGCGGCCGGGGGCGTGGCGGTGGTCGTCGCCACGCACGACGTGGAGCTGGTCGCCGCGCTGGCCGACCGGGTCGTGGTGATGGCGCAGGGCGAGGTGGTCGCCGACGGGCCGACGGCCGAGATCGTGGTGGCGTCACCGACGTTCGCCCCGCAGACCGCGAAGATCCTGCATCCCCTGCCGTGGCTGACCGTGGCCGACGTGGCCGGTGTCCTGTGAGGATCTCTCCCCGGAGTGCCGTCGTTCTGGTGCTCGCCTCGTTGGCCGGGCTCGCCGCGTTCTTCTGGCCCCTGTTCGTCCCCGCGCGGCCGGAGGCGATCGCCCGCACCGGCGAGGCGCCGTTCGTCTTCGCGGTGATCCTGCCTGTGCTGGTGCTCGTCGTCGTCGCCGAACTCACCGGCGGCGGCCTCGACACCAAGGCGCTGGCCATGCTCGGCGTGCTGTCGGCGGTGAACGCGGCGCTGCGTCCGCTGGGCGCCGGCACGGCCGGCATCGAGACCGTGTTCTTCCTGCTCGTGCTCTCCGGGCGGGTCTTCGGCCCCGGCTTCGGCTTCCTGCTCGGCTCGACCTCGTTGTTCAGCTCGGCCCTGCTCACCGCCGGGGTCGGGCCGTGGCTGCCGTTCCAGATGCTGGCCGCGTCGTGGGTGGGTCTCGGCGCCGGGCTCCTGCCCCGGCGCGTCACCGGCCGGGCCGAGATCGCGATGCTGGCCGGCTACGCGGCGGCCAGCGCCTACTTCTACGGCTTCTGCATGAACATGTGGTTCTGGCCGTTCAGCCCGGCCGCCGACACCCAGCTCGGGTACGTGGCCGGTGCTCCGCTGCTCGACAACCTGCACCGGTTCGTGTTGTTCACGGTGGCCACCTCGTCCCTCGGCTGGGACACCGGCCGGGCCGTCACCAACGGCGTCGCGGTCGCCGTCCTGGGTACGGCCGTGCTCGGCACGCTGCGCCGCGCCAACCGCCGCGCCGCGTTCGACGCCCCGGTCACCTTCACCGGCTAGCGTCCGTGCCGGCCCGGCTACGCGGGTTCGAGGTACTTCGCGAGCTCGACCACCTGGGGGGCCAGCGCTTCGGCGTCGGTCTGCGGCTTGTCGGCGGGCAGCCGGTACCGGACGACCATCAGCTGCCCCTTCTTGCTCAGCCAGCCGATCTCGACCGCCGGGCCCGGGCCGGCCGGGTCGGTGCCGGCGGCGGGTCGCACCAGCTGGTAGGCGGCCTGGCCGAGGGCGGCGACCTCACCGGCTCCGGGCGGGGCCGCGGTCGTCTTGAAGGCCGAGGCCGGCGCCGTGGTCGGCGTGACCGTGAGCGTGAGGTCCGGGTACCCGGAGCCGCCACCCCGCTGCAGGACGCAGGTGGCCGTGGTGTCCTTCTGCGCCGCGGCGGCGACCTCGAACGTCACGCCGACGAACTGGGCGACGGCGTCGAAGTCGAGGATCTGGCAGGCGCCGCCGGCGGCCGACGCGGCGGGCCTGTCGGTGCCGCGGGCCGGCACGGCGACGCTCTGCGCCTCGGGCCCGGTGCGTCCGGACGGCTTGTCGTCGCCGCAGCCGGCCAGCACGCCGCCGACAACGGCGACGAGGATGCACAGCGCCGCTCGCAACCCCACGCGGCCACGCTAGTGGTCCCGCGCTTCCGGCGGAACGGGTGATTCCTACCTTTTCGCGATCGTCGCGCTATTCCCTGGAAAGCGCCCTGGCCCCGGGCGTTCGACGCCCGGGGCCAGGTTCACTGCTTCACATTCGTCAGCTGCAGCCGCTCGTGGAGCCGCAGCCCTCGCAGACGTAGCAGCTGCCGGCCGGACGCATCTTGGTGCCGCAGGTGAAGCACAGCGGTGCGTCGGCGGCCTTGCCGTGCACGGCCTCCAGGAGCTCGGTCGAGGAGCCGACCCGCTTCGGGGCCTCCTCCTTGACCTCCTTCACCTCGACGGGCGCCGCTTCCACCGGTGCCGACGCGGCGATCGCGGCCATGTCGGGCGCGGCTTCGCCGGCTTCCTCGCGGACCTGCTGGGCCCGCTCGGCGGCGGTGAAGATGCCGAGGTCGGCGCGGTCGTCGTAGGGCAGGAAGTCCAGGGCGAGGCGCCGGAAGATGTAGTCCATCACCGAGGTCGACATGCGGATGTCGGGGTCGTCGGTCATACCGGCCGGCTCGAACCGCATGTTGGTGAACTTGCTGACGTACGTCTCCAGCGGCACCCCGTACTGCAGGCCGATCGAGATGGCCACGGAGAACGCGTCCATCACACCGGCGAGCGTGGAGCCCTGCTTCGACATCTTGAGGAAGACCTCGCCGAGACCGTCGTCGGGGTACGACGACGCGGTGAGGTAGCCCTCGGCACCGGCGACCGAGAACGACACGGTCTGGCTGGGCCGCTTCTTCGGCAGCCGCTTGCGGACCGGGCGGTACTCGATGACCTTCTCGGGCTCTTTCTCGACGGCCTTCTCGGTCTTGGCCGACTTGCCCGCCGACAGCGGCTGGCCGACCTTGCAGTTGTCGCGGTAGATCGCGAGCGCCTTGAGGCCGAGCTTCCAGCCCTCGTAGTAGATGTTCTCGACGTCTTCGACCGTCGCCGACTCCGGCATGTTGACGGTCTTGGAGATCGCACCGGAGATGAACGGCTGGATCGCGGCCATCATCCGCACGTGGCCCATCGGCGCGATCGACCGTTCGCCCATGGCGCAGTCGAACACCGGGTAGTGCTCGGGCCGCAGCCCGGGGGCGTCGACGACGTGGCCGTGCTCGGCGATGAACTCGACGACCGCCTCGACCTGCTCCTCCTGGTAGCCCAGGTTGCGCAGCGCGCGCGGCACGGTCTGGTTGACGATCTGCATCGAGCCGCCGCCGACCAGCTTCTTGAACTTCACCAGCGCGAGGTCGGGCTCGACCCCGGTGGTGTCGCAGTCCATCATCAGGCCGATGGTGCCGGTGGGCGCGAGGACGCTGGCCTGCGCGTTGCGCCAGCCGTTGCGCTCGCCGATCTCGAGGCACTTCTGCCACTCGTCGGTCGACGCGGTCAGCAGCGCCGAGTCGACGTCGCCGTTCGGCACGACGGCGGCGTTGGCGGCGGCGTGCTTGCGCATGACGCGGGTGTGCGCCTTGGCGTTGCGGGCGTAGCCGTCGTACGCGCCCACGACGCCGGCCAGCTCGGCCGAGCGGCGGTACGCGGTGCCGGTCATCACGGACGTGATCGCGGCGGCCAGCGACCGACCACCGTCGCTGTCGTACGCGAGGCCGCTGGCCATGAGCAGCGCGCCGAGGTTGGCGTAGCCGATGCCGAGCTGACGGTAGGCCCGCGTGGTGGCGCCGATCTTCTCGGTGGGGAAGTCGGCGAAGCAGATCGAGATGTCCATCGCGGTGATGACCAGCTCGACGGACTTCACGAACTTCTCGACCGCGAACACGCCGTCGGACCCGAGGAACTTCATCAGGTTCAGGCTGGCCAGGTTGCACGACGAGTTGTCGAGGTGCATGTACTCGCTGCACGGGTTCGACGCGGTGATCCGGCCGGTCTCCGGGCAGGTGTGCCACGCGTTGATCGTGTCGTCGTACTGGATGCCGGGGTCGGCGCACTCCCACGCGGCGGTGGCGAGCTTCTTCCACAGCTTCCGCGCGTCGATGCTCTCGATCGGCTTGTTGTCGAGCCGGCCGCGCAGCGAGAACGCGGTGCCGGCCTCGACCGCCTTCATGTACTCCTCGGAGACGCGCACCGAGTTGTTGGCGTTCTGGTACTGCACGCTGACGATGTCGGAGCCGCCGAGGTCCATGTCGAACCCGGCGTCGCGCAGCGCGCGGATCTTGTTCTCCTCGCGCGCCTTGGTCTCGATGAACTCCTCCACGTCGGGGTGGTCGACGTCGAGGATCACCATCTTCGCCGCGCGGCGCGTGGCGCCGCCCGACTTGATGGTTCCGGCGGACGCGTCGGCGCCGCGCATGAAGCTCACGGGACCCGATGCGGTGCCGCCGCTGCTGAGCAGCTCCTTCGAGGCGCGGATGCGGGACAGGTTCACCCCGGAGCCCGAGCCGCCCTTGAAGATCAGACCCTCTTCCTTGTACCAGTCGAGGATCGAGTCCATCGAGTCGTCGACGGCGAGGATGAAGCAGGCGCTGACCTGCTGCGGCGACAGCGTGCCGACGTTGAACCAGACCGGCGAGTTGAAGCTGAACACCTGGTGCAGCAGCATCCAGGTGAGCTCGTGCTCGAACACCTCGGCGTCGGCCGGGTTCGCGAAGTAGCCGTGCTTCTCACCGGCCTTGCGGTACGTCTTGACCACGCGGTCGATGAGCTGCTTGAGGCTCCACTCGCGCTCCGGCGTGCCGACCGCACCCCGGAAGTACTTCGTGGTGACGATGTTCGCGGCGTTGACGCTCCAGAAGTCGGGGTACTCGACCCCGCGCTGCTCGAAGTTGATCGAGCCGTCACGCCAGTTCGTCATGACGACGTCGCGACGCTCCCAGGTGACCTCGTCGTACGGGTGCACCCCCGCCGTGGTCCACACCCGGTCGATCTTCAGGCCCTTGGCGGATCCGTTGCCGTTCGAGTTGCCGCCGTTCGAATTGCCGCCGTTCGCCGCGCGACGTCCCCCCGAACGCGCGCTCACGATGCCCCCGCCGTTCGAAGCTCCGCCGTTCGAAGTACCGCCGTTCGAAGCTCCGCCGTTCGCGTTGGACGTGCTGCCGGCTGCCGGTGCGGTCGACCCCTTGGTCGTGCTCTCCCCCGCCATCAGGCTGGCCCCCTCTGGTTGTTCGCTGGTCATGGTTCTCTTCTAGGTCTGTGTGTCACGCCTGTTTCGCCGCTGCCTCGCGGCCCTGCGTTCCCTCGCGGCCCTGCGCTCCCTGGCGACTCAGCGCGGCTTCGCGGAGGCTCGCGATCTCCCGTTCGAAGTCCTCGATCGACTCGAACGACTGGTACACGCTGGCGAACCGCAGGTAGGCCACCTCGTCGAGGTCGCGGAGCGGTCCGAGGATCGCGAGACCCACCTCGTTGCTGGGCACCTCGGCGGTGCCCCGAGCCCGGATGGTGGTCTCCACCTTCTCGGCGAGCACGGCCAGGGCGTCATCGGTGACCGGACGTCCCTGGCACGCCCTGCGCACCCCGGACATGATCTTCGTGCGGCTGAACGGCTCGGTGACGCCGCTGCGCTTGACGACCGCCAGCACCGCCTCTTCCACCGTCGTGAACCGCTTGCCGCACTCGGGGCACGACCGGCGGCGCCGGATCAGCTGACCGTCGTCGGCCTCACGGGAGTCGACCACCCGGGAGTCGGGGTGCCGGCAGTACGGACAACGCATGACCGACCTCCCTGTCGAGTTCCCTGTCGAGTTCCCCTATGGGTTCCCTGGCGGGTTCCCTGTTGCGGGTCCGCTTGCCGAACCCACCCGAGCCAGCCACCCGAGCCAGCCACACGAGCCGAGCCCGTTCGAGGGCGTGCCCGACGACGTGCCGGAGGGCATGCCAATTGAGCGCCACCCGTCACCCCGAACGGCGCCATGGATACCCGGTTGTGGATAACCCTGTGCAGAAGCTGTGGGTGACCGTCCACAACTTGTGGACGACTTACACCCCTGTAACTACTACATCTAGGGGTCGACGTTAGGCCGCCGCGGACGCCGACGCAAGCCGAACACGACAAGAAGACCCACGTGGCACATCCGTTACCGGCGCGCAGGCAGGGTCAGTCGCTGACCGGGGTGGATCACGTACCCTTCGAGATCGTTCAGCCGCTTCAGCTCCACCACCGCGGCCTTCGGCTGCCAGTGCGGCAGATTCCTCTCGGCGAACGACCACAACGTGTCGCCCGGCTGCACCACCGCCGTGACGGCCGGCTTCGCCGGATCCGCCGCCTGCCCCGGCGCCGCGCCGAGGAACCCCACGAGCGCACCGAGAAACAGCACCAGCGCCAGCACCACCAGACGCCCCCGCCGAGTGAGCCGGACCGGCCGCCGCGCCGGCCGCCCGTCATGGTCGAGCCGCCCGACCCGCGAAGACTCGGCCCGCTCAGCACGAGCCACCCCGGCCCGCCCGCCACGAGCCGCCCCGGTCCGCCGGCCGCGAGCCGATCCGGCGCCCTCGCCACGGCCCGGCCCGGGCCGCTCGGCGCCTCCGGTCGCCGAGCGCTCGCCGCGGACCTCCGGACGCCCGGTACCAGCCTGCCCCGGCGACCGGCTCGCGCACGCCGCGCCGAAGCCGTCTCCCTCGACTCCGTCTTCGCCGAAGCCGCCCCCGCCGAAGCCGCCCTCGCCGAAGCCGTCCGCACCGAAGCCGTCCGCACCGAAGCCGCCCCGACCGCGGCGCTCCACTTCGGCCGACGCGCCGTCGAACCGGTCGCCCAACCAGTCGACCGGGCCCAGTCGGCTGTCGTCGGCCGGACGACGCGGCGCCGGATACTCGTCACCCTGAAGCGCGACCAGGCGCAGGTGACGCTCGACGATCTGATCGCCCGACCGGCCCCCCGACCGGCCCGGCGAACCGGCCATCCGCGACCTCCGGGTGCGGCGCCGGCCCGCGACCGGGGCCACGGGAGCGGCACACCGCGCGCCCGTTCCACCTGGTAGTTCGTTCGCCCGACCCGGCTCCCGACCCGGCTCCCGACCCGGCTCCCGACCCGGCTCCGCCATCCTGCACCTCCGGAATTCGCAAGCGCGTCGAACAGCAGTTCGATCGCACGCCCGTACGATTGGTTTACCAGACGGGTACGACAAAAACTTCGCGACACGACGCGCCACGTAGAACAGATGTTTGAAACTGTCGTACCGGAGGGTTAGCTTGTGATCCACAATCACGGATCGTGCGCAACACCTCGCCGGCCGGTCGACGCGAACGACCGGGCGGTCAACCCCAAGGGAGGACGACGTGACAGCCGACGACCGCACCGCCGGCGCACCACACCGGGGCACACCCGGGGGCACCCAGCAGCGGGGTGTGCCCCACCCCGGTGCGCCTCATTCCGGAGCGGTGGAGCGGGGGCAGCCCCGGCCTGACGGCGCCGCGTCCCAGCCCGCGTCCCAGCCCACGGCACCGGGCAAGCCGGCCGCCTCCGGAGCCGCCGGTCGGGCCGGTGGCCGCGCGGGAGCCGGGCGCGCACCGTCCCAGGGCAGCGCACCAACGCAGGGCAGCGCACCGTCCCAGGGCGCCGCGGCGTCGCAGGGCGGAGCTCCGGCGGCGGTGCCGATCGGGTCGGCCGGGCAGGCGGGTCAGCCCGCCGGTTCCGGACGCGGCACCGGTGCCGCGGGTGGCCGGCCCCGCAAGTCCAGCCGTCAGCGCGGCGGCGACCAGGAGATCCGCGCCGTCACGGCCGTGGTGAGCGCCTTCCCCGACCTCTTCGCGTCCGACCTCACCGCCCGCCAGCAGCGCATTCTGGAGTTCATCCGGAGCTGGGTGGAGCGGTACGGGTACCCACCCAGCGTCCGCGAGATCGGTGAGGCCGTCGGGCTGGTGTCGCCGTCCAGCGTCGCTTACCAGCTGAAGGTCCTCGAGGGCAAGGGCTACCTGCGGCGTGACCCCAACCGTCCGCGCGCTGTCGACGTCCGGCCGCCGAGCGAGCTCGTCAACGAGGACGAGGAGGCGATGCGCTCCGCGCGTCCCGCCCCCGCCTTCGTGCCGGTGCTGGGCCGCATCGCCGCCGGTGGACCGATCCTGGCCGAGCAGGCCGTCGAAGACGTCTTCCCGCTCCCCCGGGAACTGGTCGGCGAGGGCACTCTCTTCCTGCTCCAGGTCAAGGGTGACTCGATGCTCGACGCCGCCATCTGCGACGGCGACTGGGTCGTCGTCCGCCAGCAGCCCACCGCCAACAACGGCGAGATCGTCGCCGCCATGCTCGACGGCGAGGCCACCGTCAAGACCTACCGCCGCCGCGACGGCCACGTGTGGCTGCTGCCCCAGAACCCGGCCTTCGAGCCCATCAACGGCGACGAGGCCACGATCATGGGACGGGTGGTGGCCGTCCTCCGCCGCATCTGACCGCACCTCGCCACGTGCGGCGAGGTGCGGCCACGTGCGGCCACGCCCCAGCCGCACGACCGCACACCGGTCTTGCAGTTGTGCCCAGCCGGGATGAAGGAGCCGGACGCCCCGATGGGCGGGCGCACAGCTGCAGGACCCGCGGCATGCCTTGAGGCCGCCGATCCCACGCACCGGTCAGATGATGAGCAGGCCGCGCCGGCCAGGCGCGCAAGGGGTTCCGCGCGAGAGCCTCAGCGGCGGCCGTAGCCCTGGTCGTATCCGGGGTCGTGGCGCGGGTCCACCGCGTCCCAGTCGACCTCTGGCGGAGCAGGCGCCCGACGCCCGCCGTACACGCCGCCGCCGGGACCACCGCCACCCGGGCCGCCGCCAGGACCGCCACCTCCCGGGCCGCCGCCGGGACCGGCGCCGCCCCGGCCGTCGCCGGTGGAGGGGACGCCGCGTCCGGGTCCGCCGTCGCCGCCGTGAATGTCGCCCGTGCGGTAGACCGCACCCGTGCGCTCGGAGGCACCCCGGCCGCCGCCCATTCCGGCGCGGCCGCCGCCGACGGGGGCGCCTCTGCCGCCCTGCGTCCGGGGCTCGTCGAAGTCCGCGAAGTCGTCGAACGGCGCCGACCGCGCCGCCACCCGCGCGGAGCCACCGGGCCCACCCCGGCCCGCGCCAGGACCGCCCGGCCCACCAGGACCACCCGGCCCGCCGCGTCCGCCAGGCCCGCCGGGGCCGCCAGGGCCCCCAGGTCCGCCGGAGCCGGGACCGCCCGGGCCTCCCGGCCCGCGTCCCGTGCGGGCGGCGGCCGCGGCGGCCCTCCGCTTCGAGCGGGACCGGCGGATCGCGAACACCCCGACCACCACCAGGATCAGGCCCAGCACCCCGACGGCGCCGACCAGGTACATGATGTCGTCGATCGAGTCGATCGAGAGCAGGCCGCCACCCTCGTCCTCGGCGTCGCCGCCGGCGGCCCTGGTGTCCGCGGCGGCCGGGGCGGCAGCCGCCGGCGTGTAGCGCAGGAGCGGGGTCCGCTGGCTGCCCGCGGGCACCTCCGACGCGGTGACGAACGAGGCGCCGTCGCGGGAGTACGTGATCGCCTCGCCCTGCGGCTCGTTCGGCAGCGGGGTGACCCGCGGCTTGCCGGTCGTCAGCGCCTTGACCACGTCGCCGCCGGCGACGTCCCACTCGAGGGCGTCGCTGTAGGTACGCAGCACGACCTTCTTGCCGTCGGGCGAGGTGGAGCCGCCGGTGATCACGACGCGGCCGGGTGGACCGATGCCGTTCGGGGTGGTGCTCGCCGGGATCGAGAAGTCGCCGACCTTCTTCAACTGGACACCGGCGTTGCTCCGCGGCTGCAGGGCCGCCGACGGCACGTAGATGCCGGGCTTGCCGGCCTCCTTCGTCACGATGATCGGCGTGCCGTCGCCGTTGATCAGCAGGGCTTCGGCGTCGCGGGCACCGTCGGGGTACGTGACCCGGTTGATCACCGGCGCGCGCTCGCCCTTGCCCTGCCGCCACAGCGCCACGGTCTGCCGCTTGGCGTCGTTGTCGCCGATGTCGGCCGACCAGATCGTGCCGTCGGGCGCGACCGCGAGGTCCTCCGGATCGAGCGCCGTCGACGGGTACGCCGTCGAGGTGATCACCTTGCACTGGTTGTCGAGCCGGTAGATCTTCATGGTCGACGTGTCGTTGGCACTGTCGTTGATCGCCAGGAACCCGTTGTCGATCGCGGCCAGCCCCGAGATCTCCATCAGGTTCCGGTCGGTGATGTTGCAGACCGTCTGCCCGCCGCCCGCCGCCGCCGCGGAACCGGACGGTGACGGGGCCGCCAACCCCACACCGGCAGGACCGGTCACCACCATCAGAGCGACGCCGCCAAACGCCGCCAACACCGATCCGAGACGCCGCATCCGTCCAGAATGACAGAGCCGTCCCAGTACCGGTGTTGGCCCTATGGGCACATCACTCTATGTGGTCACCATCGACAACATATGGTGCCAACTCGGCTGCCAGGGCTTCATCGACCCGGGCATGGACAAACGTCCCTTCGCCACGGTGCGCGGTCGACAGCACCTCGCCCCGGCTGTGGACCCGCGCCAGCACCTCACCCCGCGAATACGGGACACATGCCCGCACCTCGATGGCCGACCACGGCAGCCGCTGCTCGACCGCGGCGCGGAGCACGTCGACGCCGAGACCCGTACGGGCCGAGACGAACACCGCCTCCGGCCACAGCCGCTTCAGGCGCAGCAGCGTCTCCTCGTCGGCGGCGTCGGCCTTGTTCACCACGAGCAGCTCGCTGACCTTGTCGGCCTCGACGTCGGCGAGGACCTCGCGGACCGCGCGGACCTGCTCCTCCGGGTCGGGATGCGTGCCGTCGACGACGTGGACCACGAGATCGGCCTGGCCGACCTCCTCCAGCGTCGACCGGAACGCCTCGACGAGCTGGTGCGGCAGGTGCCGCACGAAGCCGACCGTGTCGGACAGCGTGTAGCCGCGCCCCTCCGCTGTGCGGGCCTGCCGGGTGGTGGTGTCGAGCGTCGCGAACAGCGCGTTCTCGACCAGCACGCCGGCGCCGGTCAGCCGGTTGAGCAGGCTGGACTTGCCGGCGTTGGTGTAGCCGGCTATCGCCACGCTGGGCACGTGGTTGCGGCGGCGGTTGCTCCGCTTCGTCTCACGCATCGAGGCCATGCCGGCGATCTGCCGGCGCAACCGCGCGATCCGCGAGTTGATGCGGCGCCGGTCGGTCTCGAGCTTGGTCTCACCGGGACCGCGCAGGCCCACGCCGCCGTTGCCGCCGGCCGAACCACCGGCCTGCCGGCTCATCGCCGCACCCCAACCGCGCAGCCGGGGCAGCAGGTACTGCAGCTGGGCCAGCTCGACCTGCGCCTTGCCCTCCTTGCTCTTCGCGTGCTGGGCGAAGATGTCGAGGATCAGCGCGGTGCGGTCGATGACCTTGACCTTGACCTGCTCTTCCAGGTTGCGGAGCTGGCTGGGCGACAGCTCGCCGTCGCAGATGACGGTGTCGGCGCCGGTGTCGACCACGACGGCGCGCAGGTCGGTGACCTTGCCGCGGCCGATGTAGGTGGACGGGTCGGGCCGCTGGCGCCGCTGGATCAGCCCGTCGAGTACCGCCGCGCCGGCCGTGTCGGCCAGCGCCGCGAGCTCGGAGAGCGAGTTCTCCGCGTCGGACACCGTGCCCTCGGTCCACACGCCGACCAGTACCACCCGTTCGAGGCGGAGCTGCCGGTACTCGACCTCGGTGACGTCGGCGAGCTCGGTGGACAGGCCGGCGACGCGCCGTAGCGCGTTGCGGTCTTCGAGATCGAGAGCACCATCGGTGTCGAGCTCGAGAAAATCGTCGGTAAGTCGCAAGTGACACCCCTCCAGAACTTCGATCGTGGCACGCCCGGCCGTGTGGCGCACGTGCATTCCGTCCCGGGCGCGACCCCGGGTCACCCCGCATCGGGGGCGGCCCACCCCGGTGCACCCGCTCCGGGAGCCCTCCGAGGTCTAAAGTGGGACGCCGCCAGAAGGCCCGAAGGGCCGAGACGGACACGAAGACGCCGAGAAGGACACAAAGACGTGGCCGGAAGGAACAACACCATGAGCAGGGGTCGGCTTCCCAGCGCCGGGTTCTCGATCACGATCCGGATCCAGGTTCCGGCGGAAGCGTCGGCCATCGGACGCCTGACGACCGCCGTCGGCGACGCCGGTGGTGTCGTCACCGCCGTCGACGTGGTCGACTCCGACCCGACGAGCGTCGTCGTCGACCTCACCTGCGACACCGCCGACTCGGGCCACGCCGAGCAGGTCGTCGACATCCTCGAGCAGCTGCCCGGCGTCGAGGTCCGCAAGGTCTCCGACCGCACGTTCCTGCTCCACCTCGGCGGCAAGATCGAGGTGACGTCGAAGGTCAGCCTCCGCACGCGGGACGAGCTGTCCCGCGCCTACACCCCCGGCGTCGCCCG
This sequence comes from Virgisporangium ochraceum, assembly GCF_016863655.1. Taxonomy (GTDB): domain Bacteria; phylum Actinomycetota; class Actinomycetes; order Mycobacteriales; family Micromonosporaceae; genus Virgisporangium; species Virgisporangium ochraceum. The sequence goes on along the minus strand of NZ_BOPH01000062.1, from coordinate 110,549 downwards.
GGTCTGCCTGGCGATCGCCGCCAACCCGGAGGACGCCCGCCGCCTGACGATCAAGCGGAACACGGTCGCGGTGGTCACCGACGGGTCCGCGGTCCTGGGGCTCGGGAACCTCGGCCCCATGGCCGCGATGCCGGTCATGGAGGGCAAGGCGGCCCTGTTCAAGCGGTTCGCCGGCGTCGACGCCTGGCCGGTGGTCCTCGACACGCAGGACACCGAGGAGATCATCAACGTGGTCCGGTGCATCGCGCCCGGCTACGGCGGCATCAACCTGGAGGACATCGCCGCGCCGCGCTGCTTCGAGATCGAGGCCCGCCTGCGCGAGATGCTCGACATCCCGGTCTTCCACGACGACCAGCACGGCACCGCGATCGTCGTGCTCGCGGCGCTCACCAACGCGCTGCGCTGCGTCGAGAAGGCGATCGCCGACGTCCGCGTCGTCGTGTGCGGCGCCGGAGCGGCCGGCACCGCGATCGTCAAGTTGCTGCTGCGCGAGGGCGTGGGGGACGTCGTGGCGGTCGACCGCGACGGCGCGCTGCACCGCGACTCGCCGGCGGTGAACCCGAACTGGGAGTGGCTGGCCCAGAACACCAACCGGGAGAACCGGAAGGGCAGCCTGAAAGAGGTCCTGCGGGGCGCCGACGTGTTCATCGGGGTCAGCGCCCCGAACCTGCTCAGCGGCGACGACATCGCCACGATGGCGCCGAACTCGATCGTCTTCGCGCTGGCCAACCCCGACCCGGAGGTCGACCCGCGGGAGGCCCGCCAGCACGCGGCGGTGGTCGCGACCGGACGCTCCGACCAGCCGAACCAGATCAACAACGTGCTCGCCTTCCCCGGCGTCTTCCGCGGCATGCTCGACGCGCACGCCACCGAGTACACCGACGACATGGGCGTTGCCGCGGCCCGCGCGATCGCCGACACCGTCGGCGAGGAGAAGGTCAACCCGACGGTCATCGTGCCGAGCGTGTTCGACGCGCGCGTCGCGCCCGCCGTGGCGGCGGCGGTCCGGGCGGCGGCCAAGAGCGTGGGCGGGACCATCCCGGTGGACAGCGAGGTCGACGCCGAGGTCGGGCGCACCGCGGTACCCGGTTTCTAACCCGACGACACCGGGTTCGCCCTCGGGAGGACCCGGTACGCGCCGATGGTCGGGCATGGCACATGAGGCGACGCTCGACGTGGCGGACCGGGACCTGGTCCTCGACACGATGCTCGCGCAGCACCCCGGTGCCATGATCGTCGCGATCAACGACAACGGCCTGTTCACCCCGATGCCCACCGCGGTCCCGCTGAGCGGCCAGCACGTGATCACCGGCGCGCCGACGGCGCTGGAGCTCGTGACGCCCGAGGACCGGGTCACGGTCATCGAGGCCTGGGAGCTGCTCAAGCGCGACGGGGTCGCGAACGCCCTGGTGCACCCGCTCACGGTGCCGACCGAGACCGTGCGGCTGCATTTCATCGACGCCCGGCACCGGTACGGCGTGGTGCTCGGGTTCGTCACCGACTTCTCCGGCAGCTTCGGCGGCGCGACCGGGATCACCGAGGTCGAGATGGTTCCGCGGCTCGGCGTCGTGCGCAAGGACCCGCTCGCGGTGATCATCGCGACCGACAGCGCGACCCCGCGGATGCTCGGCTGGTCGGAGGAGGAGCTGGTCGGCCGGCGCACGCTCGACCTGCTCCACCCCGACGACCACCAGCGCGCGATCGACATCTGGATCGACATGCTCGCCAACCCCGGCGCGAGCCGGCGGGTGCGCCTGCGGCACCGGCACCGCGACGGCCGTTACGTGTGGCTGGAGATCACCAACCACAACCACCTCAACGATCCCGAGCACAACTGCGTGATCGCGGAGATGCTGGACATCTCCGACGAGATGGCGGCGCAGGAGGCGCTGGCCGCGAGCGAGCTGCTGCTGCGCCGGTTGACCGAGGCGCTGCCGGTCGGCGTCACGCAGATCGACCCCGAGCTGACGGTCACCTACCAGAACGAGCGGTCCACGGAGATGTTCGGCCCCCGGGTCGGCACCGTCATCGACCCGGAGCACGTGGGCAACGACGGTCCGACGGTCGTGCCGGCGCTGCTCGCCGCCCTGCGCGACAACGTCGACTCCGACCTCGAGGTCTCCTACCTGGCCCGCGACGGCGAGTCGCGGCGGTGCGCGCTGAACATCCGGCCGCTGGCCGCGCAGACCGGCGTGGTCGTCTGCGCCACCGACATCACCGAGTCCGCCCGCCTGCGCGAGGAGCTGCGGCAGCTCGCCACGTTCGACGCGCTCACCGGTTGCCTCAACCGGGCGTCGATCCTGGCTGCGCTCGGGGACGGCGCGGCAGTCGGCGCCGGCTCCGCCGTGGTCTTCCTCGACCTCGACGGGTTCAAGGAGATCAACGACAGCCTCGGCCACGCCGCCGGCGATGCGCTGCTGCGGTACGTGGCCGGCGAGCTGCCGAAGGCGGTCCGCGACACCGACCTGATCGGCCGGCTCGGCGGCGACGAGTTCCTGGTGGTCGCCCACGACGTCGCCGGTCTGGCCGAGGCCCGCCGGATCGGCGAGCAGATCGCCGACCACCTGGCCGGCTGCTGGCTCGACCTGGGCGGCCGGCGGGTGCCGGTCCGCGCGAGCATCGGCATCGCCTGGGCCGACGCGGGCGAGACGGACGCCGACGCGCTCGTCGCGCACGCCGACGCGGCGATGTACCAGGCTAAACGCCAACGTACGGGGCGTTTGGGACTGGTGGTGAGCACCACTCACGCCGCGGCGTGAGTGGAGGCGTGTGCGCGGGCGTGAGTAGCATCTAGCGCGTGCGGGTGCTGCTGATCGGTGCGCCGGGCGCGGGCAAGGGCACGCAGGCCGCCCGCATCGCCCGTCACTTCGGGCTGACCCACATCTCGAGCGGTGACCTCCTGCGGCGGCACGTCGACGAGGGCACGACGATCGGCCGGCAGGTCGCCGAGTACATCGACCGGGGCGACCTCGTCCCCGACGCGATCATCATGGACATGCTGTACAAGCCGGTCATGGCGGCCAGCGCGTCCGGCGGCTACATCCTCGACGGCTTCCCCCGCACGGTCGAGCAGGCCGAGGCGGCCTACGCGGTGGCCGGCGAGCTGGGGGTCCAGGTGCAGTTGGCCGTGCACATCGAGGTGCCCGCCGACGAGCTGACGCGCCGGCTGAAGGCCCGCGGCCGCGGCGAAGACGACAGCGAGTCGGTGATCACGCACCGGCTGAAGGTGTACGAGGACAAGACGATGCCGCTGCTGGCGTACTACGCCGAGCGGGAGAAGCTCGTCACGGTCAACGGCGGCCGGCCGGTCGACGAGGTCACCTGGTCGATCGTGGTGCAGCTACAGCGGGCGCGCCGCAAGCATCTCGTCGATTGACACATCTCCCGACGCCACCAGCACGGCCGGGCCGGCGAGCCAGCACCGCTCGCTCTCGACGGTCACCGTCACGCGCCCGCCCGGCACATCGATCGCCTGAGTGCCGAGGCCGCCCTCCAGCAGCACCGCGGCGACCGCGCACGCCCCGGTGCCGCACGACAGCGTCTCCCCCGAGCCCCGCTCGTAGACGCGCATCCGCCCGTCGTCGGAGACGACCTCGACGTTGACCCCGTGGGGGAACAGCTCGGGATCGAACACCGGGGCGACCGACAGGTCGACCAGCGACACGTCCGGCACCCGGCACACGAGGTGCGGGTTGCCCACGTCGACGGCCTCGCCGGTGAGCGTCAGGTGACCGAGCCGCGCCGACCCGCGCCCGCGCAGGACCGGCCGGCGCATCGTCACGGCGATCGTCTCGCCCTCGACCACGGCCTCCGACACCCCGGCCCGGGTGTCGAAGGACAGCTTCGGCCCCAGCCCCTCGGCGGCGGCCAGGTACCGGGCGAACACCCGCGCGCCGTTGCCGCACATCTCGGCGATGCTGCCGTCGGAGTTGCGGTAGTCCATGAACCAGCGGTCGTCGCGGCGGACCGCCCGGAGCACCCCGTCGCCGCCGATGCCGAACCGCCGGTCGCACAGTGCGCGCACCAGGTCGGGCGTGAGGTCGAGCGCGCCGTCGGGGTCGGGCAGCACGACGAAGTCGTTGCCGGTCCCATGGCCCTTCAAGAACCTCATCGAGCCTCCGCTACCAGGGCGAGTGCGGCCTCCACCAGGTCGGGGCGGGCCGCGTCCAGCCAGACTACCGAGGGGTCACGACGGAACCAGGACCGCTGCCGCCGCACGAACCGCCGCGTCGCCCGTACGGTCTCCTGGCGCGCCTCCTCCTCGGTGAGCTCGCCGTCGAGGAACCGGAGCACCTGCTGGTAGCCGAGCGCCCTGCTCGCGGTCCGCCCGTCGCGGAGCCCGACCCCGGCGAGCGCCGCGACCTCCGCGACCAGCCCGGCCTCCCACATGGCGTCGACCCGGCGGGCGATGCGGTCGTCGAGGTCGGCGGTGTCGCGGTCGACGCCGAGCTGCACCGACTTGTACATCGGCGCGGGTGGGGGCAGTTCCGCCACGAACGGCCGCCCGGTGATCGCGATCACCTCGAGCGCGCGCACGATCCGCCGACCGTTGGTCGGCAGGATCCGCGCGGCGGCCGCGGGGTCGCGTTCACGCAGGCGTTCGTGCAGCGCCGCCGGGCCGTCGGCGGCCAGTTCCGCCTCCAGGTCCGCGCGCAGGTCGGGGTCCGTACCCGGAAAGTCGAAGTCCTCCAGGACCGCGCGCACGTACAGGCCCGAACCACCCACAAGCAAGGGGACGCGCGTGCGGGCGGAACAGTCACGGACAGCTTCGCGGGCCAACGTCTGGTACCCGGCCACACTGGCGGGTTCCGTAACGTCCCAGATATCTAGTACGTGATGCTTGATGCCTTCACGTTCTGATACGGCCAGCTTTGCGGTGCCGATGTCCATTCCCCGGTACAGCTGCATCGAGTCGGCATTGATCACCTCGCCGTCCAGGGCGTCGGCGAGGGCAAGCGAAAGTGCCGTTTTTCCGGCAGCGGTCGGTCCGACGACCGCGACGACCATCACGACCGCCCCCATGATCGCTCCGCGAGCGACGGATACCAGCGGAACGCTGCGGTAACGCGGAACACGGCACTACCGTATCGGCACCGCCGTTCGACTCCCGTACCGCCCGTAACACGCGCAAAGCGTGTCGGAGAAGGTCACGAATCGGCGGCGACGGGTCGACTTAGCCCTAGGACGACCTGTGAGAATGCCGGACGGGGAAACAATGCTGGTGCGATGGCGGCACCGGTGGCACCGGGCTGTGAGTCACGCGGCCCGGAGACGCCGGGGGCCGGATGGAACGAGGATGGCATGAGCGAGCGGGGTATGGCTGATCCGGCGACTTTCGGCCGGGTCGACTCCGACGGCACCGTGTACGTCAAGACCGCGGCGGGGGAGCGATCGGTCGGGTCGTGGCAGGCGGGCACCCCGGAGGAGGGCCTGGCGCACTTCGTGCGCCGGTACCTCGACCTGGTGGTCGAGGTCGACCTGCTCGAGGCCCGGCTGGGCAGCGGTGCGGCCGACGCGTCCCAGACGCTGAACAGCATCCGGCGGCTCCGCAGCGGCCTCGACGAGGCACATGTCGTGGGCGACCTCGACGGGCTGGCGGCCCGGCTCGACAAGCTCGCCACCACCGCCGAGGAGCGGGCCGGCGCGGCGCGGGCCGAGCGGGAGGCCGCGAAGGTCGAGGCCGTCGCGCGCAAGACCGCGCTGGTCGAGGAGGCGGAGAAGATCGCCACCGAGGCCACCGGCTGGAAGTCCGCCGGCGACCGGCTCAAGGAGATCCTCGACGAGTGGAAGACCATCCGCGGCGTCGACAAGAAGACCGACTCCGAGCTGTGGAAGCGGTACGCCGCGGCCCGTGACGGCTTCGCCCGCCGGCGCGGTGCCCACTTCGCCACGCTCGACCAGTCCCGCAAGCAGGCCCAGGGCCGCAAGGAGGAGCTGGTCGTCGAGGCCGAGTCGCTCTCCGAGTCGTCCGAGTGGAACGCCACCGCCGACCGGCTCAAGCAGCTGATGAGCGAGTGGAAGGCGGCGCCCCGCGCGTCGAAGGAGACCGAGCAGAAGCTGTGGGAGCGCTTCCGCGCCGCCCAGGACGCGTTCTTCAAGCGGCGCAGCGAGGTGTTCTCCGCCCGTGACGCCGAGCTCCGCGGCAACCTGGAGCGCAAGCAGGCCCTCCTGGCCGAGGCCGAAGCCATCGACGTCGACGCCGACCCGAAGGCCGCGCAGGCGAAGTTCCGCGAGATCCAGGGCCAGTGGCACGACGTCGGCCGCCTACCCCGCGACGCCGGCTCGGGCATCGACCGCCGCCTACGCGCCGTGGAGGACAAGGTCAAGTCCGCGATGGACGCCGCGTGGCGCCGAACCGCCCCCGCCGACAACCCGTTGCTGGCCCAGATGCGCGACCAGGTAGCCGAGGCCGAGCAGCGCCTGGCCCGAGCCCGCACGGCGGGCGACGCCAAACGGATCCGCGAGGCCGAAAAGGCCCTCGAGTCGAAGCGCCAGTTCCTCGCCTTGGCCGAGGGCGCCAGCTAGCCTTTCCGCGCGCCCTGCCCCGCGCCACCGCGCGCCCTGCCCCGCGCCACCGCGCGCCCTGCCCCGCGCCACCGCGCGCGCCGCTCCCGCGCGCTCCGGCCGCGACCACCCGCATGCCCTGCCGCACATCCACGAGCGCGTGCTCCCGCGCGCCCCGACCGTGCCCTGCCGCGTCCACGCCTCCACGGCGTCGATCTTGCAGTCGTGGCCGCCACTATGTCAGGACTTGTCGCCTTTATCGGGGGCCACAAGTGCAAGATCGACGCGGGTGGAGGGGCGGACGCCGGCGCGGGAGCGGAGAGGGCGGGGGCGCGGAGGGCCGGGGGTGGACGCCCGCCCGGGAGGCGGGGTGGACGCCCGCGCGGGGGACCGAGGGCGGGAGCGGGAGGGCGGGAGCGCGGGAGCGGGAGGGCGGGAGCAGCCTGGTCAGGTGCTGCGGACGGCCAGCTTTGGAGTACCCAGGAGGGTCCCCTGCGGACGGGGAGCGGGGACGGACTGGGCAAGTGCCCAGACGTCGCCGGCCTTGGTCTTCCGGTGGCTGAGTAGCTCGCCGTCGGCGTTCAGGTGGTGCGGCGCGGCGTAGGTGATCTCCGTCTCGACCACGTCGCCGGGGCGGACCTCGGCTCCGCCGGTCGCGAAGTGGACCAGCCGCCCGTCGCGGGCGCGGCCTGACATGCGTCCGGTCGCCTGGTCCTTGCGGCCCTCACCTACGGCGGCCAGGACCTCCACGCGGCGCCCGACCAGCGCCTTGTTCTCCGCCCAGGTGGTCTCCGTGAGCAGCTCGATCAGCCGGTCGTAGCGCTCCTGCACGACCGCCTTGGGCAGCTGGTCGGGCATGTCGGCGGCCGGGGTGCCGGGCCGCTTGGAGTACTGGAACGTGAACGCGCTGGAGAACCGCGCCTGGCGCACCACGTCGAGGGTGCGCTCGAAATCGTCGTCGGTTTCGCCGGGGAAGCCGACGATGATGTCGGTGGTGATCGCCGCGTCGGGCATGGCCCTACGCACGTTCTCGATGATTCCGAGGTACCTGTCGGCCCGGTAGGAGCGGCGCATCCGCCTGAGGACCTCGTCGGAGCCCGACTGCAGCGGCATGTGCAGCGAGTGGCAGACGTTCGGGGTCTCGGCCATCGCGGCGATCACGTCGTCGGTGAAGTCGCGCGGGTGCGGGCTCGTGAAGCGGACGCGCTCCAGGCCCTCGATCGCGCCAGTGGCCCGCAGGAGCTTGCCGAACGCGAGCCGGTCGCCGAACTCGACGCCGTACGAGTTCACGTTCTGCCCCAGCAGCGTCACCTCGAGGACGCCCTCGGCGACCAGCGCCTGCACCTCGGCCAGGATCTCGCCCGGCCGCCGGTCCTTCTCCTTGCCGCGCAGCGCCGGCACGATGCAGAAGGTGCAGGTGTTGTTGCAGCCCACCGAGATCGACACCCAGCCCGCGTAGGCGCTGTCGCGCTTGGTGGGCAGCGTCGACGGGAACACCTCGAGGGACTCGAGGATCTCGACCTCGGCCTTCTCGTTGTGCCGGGCGCGTTCGAGCAGCGTGGGCAGCGAGCCGATGTTGTGCGTGCCGAACACGACGTCGACCCACGGTGCCTTCCGGACGATCTCGCCGCGGTCCTTCTGCGCGAGGCAGCCGCCCACCGCGATCTGCATGCCCGGGTGGGCGTTCTTCACGGGACGCAGGTGGCCGAGGTTGCCGTAGAGGCGGTTGTCGGCGTTCTCCCGCACCGCACAGGTGTTGAACACGACGACGTCGGCCTGCGCACCGTCGGCCGCCTTCACGTATCCGGCCGACTCCAGGAGCCCGGACAGGCGCTCGGAGTCGTGGACGTTCATCTGGCAGCCGAAGGTGCGGACCTCGTAGGTGCGCTGTTCCATGTCCATCTCGATGGACCAGCGTAGGCGGTCACCCGCTACACCGGCAGGGCGATATCCACGTCGTCGACCTGCACGGCGATGTCGGCGGCCTCGGCGGCCGGCCGGATCGGGGTCACCGTGGCGTACTGGCGGTTCAGGTAGTACTCGTCGGTGCCCTCCTCCAGGGCGGCCTCGTTGTCCTCGAGCGTCATCCGCAGGTAGCCCTCGCCGCGCTCGGACACCGTGAACTGCACGGCGCCGAACGTCGCCAGCCGGGCCCGCCGCACGCCGCGGACCTGGTCGAAGCTCGGCACGTCGGGACAGTTGACGTTCAGCACGACGCCCGGCGGGATGTCGGCGAGCGCGGGCAGCAGACGGGTGACCAGCGTGGCCGGCGTCTGCCAGGTCGGCTGCGCCGGCGGGCGGATGCTGTGCCCGACCGAGAACGCGGCGGCGCGGCAGCCACCCAGCGCGGCGGTGAGCGCGGCGCCGACGGTGCCGGAGTGGGTGACCGCCCGGCCCGCGTTGGCGCCGATGTTGATGCCCGAGAGCACCAGGTCGGGCGGCGCGCCGAGGCCACCGGTGAGCGCGACCAGCACGATGAACGCCGGCGACGCCGCCACCGACCAGGCCGTCACACCGGGCAGGCCGGCCAGGGTCCGCGGTTCCACCAGGATGCGGCCGTCGGCCTCCACCGCCGTGAGCGCGGCACTGGCGCCGGAGTACTCCCGGCTCGGCGCGGCGACCGTGATCTCGTGTCCGGCGTCGCGGGTGGCGACCGCGAGAGCGGCGAGGCCCGGGCTGTCGATCCCGTCGTCGTTGGTGATGAGCACGTGCACCGGGATTCCTCCTTTGTCGGTTACCTGCATTATTTCTGTCGGCTGCCGACAGCGGGCCGATCAACCGAAACCTCGGTGAGGGGCGAAAACAGTGCACGGCGTTATCAGTCCGTGACTTTGGCGCGCCGATCACGGAACTGGGCCACGGTTAGAGTTTCGCCCATCGTGGCGGACGCTACGGGCGTTAGGAGCGGCTCTGTATGGAAATGACCAAGACCGAGCCGGCGCGTTCATCGGGCGATCCGTTGATCGTGCTCTCGGAGGTGAACAAGTACTTCGGTTCACTGCATGTGCTGCGCGACATCAACCTGTCGATCGCGCGCGGCGAGGTGGTGGTCGTCATCGGACCATCGGGATCGGGAAAGTCCACCCTCTGCCGGGCGATCAACCGGCTGGAGCCGATCAACACCGGTGCGATCACGTTCGATGGCCGGCTCCTGCCGGCCGAGGGCAAGGCGCTGGCCAAGCTCCGCAGCGAGGTCGGCATGGTGTTCCAGTCCTTCAACCTGTTCGCGCACAAGACCATCCTCGAGAACGTGATGCTCGGGCCGGTCAAGGTCCGCAAGGAGAAGTCCTCCGACGTCCGGAACCGCGCCAACGCCCTGCTCGAACGTGTCGGCATCGCCAACCAGGCCGACAAGTACCCGGCGCAGCTCTCCGGCGGCCAGCAGCAGCGGGCCGCGATCGCGCGGGCGCTGGCGATGCAGCCGAAGGCGATGCTGTTCGACGAGCCCACCAGCGCCCTCGACCCGGAGATGGTCGGCGAGGTGCTCGACGTGATGACCTCGCTGGCCAGTGACGGCATGACGATGGTGGTCGTCACCCATGAGATGGGTTTCGCCCGCCACGCGGCGAACCGGGTGGTCTTCATGGCCGACGGCCAGTTGGTTGAGGAGGCGGAGCCGGCGGAGTTCTTCGCGCGGCCCCGCAGCGACCGGGCCAAGGATTTTCTGTCGAAGATTTTGACGCACTAGTTCTGTTCCCAGTGCGTCGAATGTGGAGGGAGTAGCAATGCGAATCAACCGGCTCGCCGCGTACGCGGCGGTGGCGGTGCTCGCGCTGGGTCTCAGCGCGTGCGGCGGCGACGACGGAGACGACGGCGGTTCGGGTGACGTCAACACCGAAACGACGTTCGCCGCCGGCAGCACCATGCAGAAGCTCAAGGACGCCAAGAAGATCAAGGTCGGCACCAAGTTCGACCAGCCCGGCTTCGGCCTCAAGGGCCTGGACGGCAAGCCCGCCGGCTTCGACGTCGAGATCGCGAAGATCATCGCGAACGAGCTGGGCCTCACCAACGACCAGGTCGAGTTCTCCGAGGCGCCCAGCGCCGTGCGCGAGCAGGTGATCGAGCAGGGCACCGTCGACATCGTCGTGGCGACCTACACGATCAACGACACCCGCAAGCAGCGGATCAGCTTCGCCGGACCGTACTACGAGGCCGGTCAGACGATCATGGTGCGCAACAACGAGTCCGACATCACCGGACCCGACTCGTTCAAGACCACGACCAAGAAGGTCTGCTCGGTCACGAACTCGACCCCGGCGAACAACATCAAGAAGTACCTGCAGAACGAGGGCCAGCAGCTGGTGCTGTTCGACACGTACCAGAAGTGCGTGGACGCCCTGACCGGCAACCAGGTCGACGCGGTCACCACCGACAACGTCATCCTGCTCGGCTTCATCTCGAAGAACGAGGGCAAGTTCAAGCTCGCCGGTGACACCTTCACCAAGGAGCCGTACGGCGTCGGTCTGAAGAAGGACGACACCGACTTCCGCAACTTCATCAACGACACCCTGGAGAAGGCCAACAAGGACGGCCGCTACAAGAAGGCCTGGGACGACACGGCCGGGAAGATCCCGAACGCCAAGCTCCCGGCGATGCCCGCCATCCAGCGGTACTAGTTCCCAATTGACAGAGATGGAGGGTGAGGCAGCCGTGTTCGGAACGGATACGAGCCCATGAGCGCCCTATTCGACAACCTCGATCTGTTCGCCAAGGGTTTCTGGCTCACCCTCCAGCTCTGCATTCTCTCCGCCACCGGCGCGCTGCTCATCGGCACCATCGTGGCGGTGCTGCGGATCTCGCCGGTGCCGCCGCTGCGGTTCCTCGGCACGGCGTACGTCACGGTCTTCCGGAACTCGCCGCTCACGATCGTGTTCTTCATGATCGCGTTCGGCCTCCCGGTGCTGGGGTCGAACGCCGATTTCATGAACATCCCCGGGCTGAACCTGGTGTTCGGCCGGCTCGACTACGACCTGCCGTACTTCCGGTTCGCCGTCGTCGCGCTCTCGCTCTACACCGGGGCGTTCGTGTGTGAGGCGATCCGCAGCGGCATCAACGCCGTTCCACCCGGCCAGGCCGAGGCGGCCCGGGCGATCGGCCTGACCTTCGCCCAGAACCTGCGGTACGTGGTGCTGCCGCAGGCCTGGCAGGCGGCCACCGTGCCGCTGGGCAGCGTGATCATCGCGATGATCAAGAACTCGGCGCTCGCCGGCTTCTTCGGCCTGGTCGGAGACCTGTCGCAGACCGGCTACGACCTGGTGATCTCGCAGGGCGAACCGGTGATCCCGGTGTTCATCGGCATCTCCATCGGCTTCCTCATCCTGACGATGCCGCTGGGCCTGCTGCTCGACCGGTTCGAACGTCGCACGGTAAGGGCCCGGTGATCCATGAGTAACCAGCAGGCGGTTCTGTACGACGCTCCCGGCCCCCGCGCCAGGCGGGTGACGATCATCGTGAGCATCGTCGCCGCGGTGCTCGCCGTGGTGGGCGCGTACTTCTTCGTCTACGTGCCGCTCGAGGAGAAGGGCCAGCTCTCGATGGAGCTGTGGGGCCCGCTCATCGACCCGAGCAACGAGAACTTCGACCAGCTGTGGCAGCGGTTCGGCGAGGGCTTCAAGGCCACCCTGATCGCGGCGTCGCTGGCGATCGTGTGCTCCCTGATCGTCGGCACCGCGCTCGCGATCGCGCGGGTGCAGCTGAAGGCCGTGATGAAGCGGCGCTTCGGCGACATGGGCGGCCTGGGACTGGTCGTCCGCGCGCTCGTGGTGACGCTGAACTTCATCACGCGCCTGTGCGTCGAGGTGTTCCGGGGCATCCCGGTGGTCATCACGATCTTCTTCGTGTGGGTGCTCCTGAGCCAGGCCGGCGCGGAGGACCTCGACCTCGGCTTCATCACGATCCCGGCACTGACCTACACGCTGGTGATCGGTCTGACCATCTACAACGGCGTGGTGATCGGCGAGATCCTGCGCTCCGGCATGGAGGGCCTGCCGTCCGGCCAGCGCGAGGCGGCCGACGCGATCGGCCTGAGCACGTTCCAGACGCTGTACATCGTGCTGATGCCGCAGGCGTTCCGCATCATGCTGCCGGCGCTGATCAGCCAGCTCGTGGTGGTGCTGAAGGACACCTCGCTCGGCTTCATCATCACGTACGAGGAGATCCTGCGGGTCGCCGGCCAGACCATCCAGTTCCTCGGCAACGGCATCCAGACGTACGTCGTCATCGGCACCATCTACATCATCATCAACTACGCGTTGTCGAAGCTGGCCGAATACGTCCAGCGCCGCCTGGCGCGCGGCCGCAGATCCCCGAAGCAGGCCGCTCCAGCTCCCCCCGCGGCGGTAGCGGCCGACGCGTAGCCCTCCGTCCCCCGCCGATCTTGCAGTTGTGGCCCCCCGCAAACCCGGGTTATTCCGGGCAAACAGGGGGCCACAACTGCAGGATCGGCGCTCAGGAGTGGGCGGCCACCACCCCCAGCGCGAACGCCAGTCCCACCAGAGCGGTCATCACGATGGCGGTCCGGCGGAAGCGGCGCTGCAACGGCGCAAGCTCCTCGGGTAGCGCGAACACACGGGCGGGCCAGCCGCGCCAGGAGACCCACCAGAACAGGGCGGCGGCCGCCAGCAGCAGCGCCACCTTCGCCGCGATCAGCGCCCACCAGGTCGTGGTTCTGTCGCCCCCGCCGAGTATCAGCGCCGCTCCGGACAGGCCGAGGAACACGATCATCGCCACGACCCGCCAGCGGTTGCCGGCGGCGAGTTCGCGGTACACGTCCTCGGCCTTCGCCGGATCGCCGAAGAGTCTGCCGATCCGGGGCTGCACGACGCCCAGGCTGTAGACCATCGACCCCAGCCAGACAGCGCCGATGCCGGAATGGATCAACCCCAGCAGTACGGTCATGCCCGCGATTTTGCCCTGTGGGGCGGTTTGCAGGCTTGCGCGGCTTGTTTACGCTGCGCGGGTGGCGGAGAGTGGCTTTCGGCTTGGGATCGACTTCGGAACCTCGAACACCGTCGCCGTGTTGCGCTGGCCCGATGGACGCTCCAAGGCCCTGCTGTTCGACGGCGCGCCGATCATGCCGTCGGCCGTCTACGCCGCCGAGGACGGATCGATCCTCGCGGGCCGCGACGCCGTCCACTCCGCCCGGCTCCATCCGCACCGCTTCGAGCCGTACCCGAAGCGCCGGATCGACGAGGAGACGGTCTACCTCGGCGACCGGGAGATCCGGTCGACGGAGCTGATCGCCACGGTGCTGCGCCGCGTCGCGCTGGAGGCGCACCGGGTCGCGAACGCCACGCCGTCGCATGTGACGCTCACCCATCCCGCGGCGTGGGGTGCCCAGCGCCGCGACGCCCTGGGTCGCGCCGCGGCCGCCGCCGGGCTGCCGCAGCCGCTGCTGGTCGCCGAGCCGGTCGCGGCCGCGTCATATTTTGTGGGGACCATCGGAGCGCACCTCCCGATCGGCGGCTGCGCCGTCGTCTACGACTTCGGTGCCGGCACCTTCGACGCGACGGTCGTCCGGCGTACCGCCGCCGGCGGCTTCGACGTCCTGGCCACCGAGGGCCTCACCGATGCCGGCGGCCTCGACGTAGACGCCGCGATCGTCACCTACCTGGGTCGGCAGCTGGCCGACCGGGCCGCCGACGAGTGGCGTCGCCTGTCCCATCCCGCCGACGACACCGACCGCCGCGCCGCGTGGCAGCTGTGGGAGGACGCCCGGCAGGCCAAGGAGACCCTGAGCCGGGCCGCGACCACGTACGTGCACGTGCCCCTGGTCGACGACAGCGTTCCGTTGGGACGCGAGCAGCTCGAGCAGTTGGCCCGCCCGATCCTCGACCGCACCGTGACGGCGACGCTGCTCTCGGTCGCCGCGGCGGGCCTGACGCCCGCCCAGCTGTCGGCGGTGTTCCTGGTGGGCGGATCCAGCCGGATCCCCCTGGCGGCGACGCTGCTGCACCGCGGTTTCGGCACGGCGCCGATGGCGATCGAGCAGCCGGAACTGGTCGTAGCGGAGGGCGCGCTGCAGCTCGCGCCCCGGTCGGGCCGGGCGGTGGTCGGCCCACCCCCGAGCGGACCGGGTGCCGCGGGTCCACTGGTGGCCGGCCCGGGTGCGGCCGCTTCCGGTACCGGGCCCGGGACCGCGGGACCGGGACCGGTCAGTCCCGGGATGGCGGGTCCGAGGCCCGCCAGCCCCGGCGTGGGCGGGCCGGCGCCGCAGAGCCCACACGGTTCCGTTCCGCAGCCGCCGTACGGTCCCGGGGTTGCCGCTCCTGGGATGGGCCGGCCGAACGACCGCCCCGTCTCGGCGGCACCGATGTCCGGACCTCCGGTCTCCGGTCCCCCCACCCCGGTCTCGGGAACGCCAGCCTCCGGCACGCCGATGTCCGGCGTCCCGGTGTCGGGATCCGGTGGGACCCCGGTGTCAGGTCCGCCCGTCTTCGGAGGACCGCCTCAGCCAACGGGCCCGTTCCCCCCGCAGTCGAGCGCTCCCCCGGCCGCGACCCAGCCCGCCGAGCCACAGACCTTCACGATGCCGTCAGCCGGTCCGGCCGGGCCGCCCGCGCCCGCCGGTGGGTACGCCGCGTCGCCCGGGGCACCGTCGGCTCCGGGTACGCCACCGCCTCCCGCCGGAACACCGTCGCCACCCCAGCCGGGCACGACGTACGGCGCACCGCAGCAGGCATCCGGCCCATGGCAGCCGGGCCAACAGGCACAGCCGGGGCAACCGGGTCAGCCGGGCCACCCAGGCCAGCAGGGCTACCCGGGGCAGCCAGGCCAGCAGGGATACCCAGGGCAGCAGGGGCAGCAGGGCTACCCCGGGCAGCCAGGCCAACCCGGACAGCCCATGTCGGGCCCGCCCTTCCCGGGCCAGCCTCACCCCAGCCAGCCTCACCCCAGCCAGCCTCACCCCAGCCCCCCTCAGGCCGGCCAGCCCATGCAGGCCCAGCCCGGTGTCACCGGGCAGCAGCCCATCCCCGGCCGACCCATGTCCGGCCCGCCCATGTCCGGACCCCCTATGTCAGGACCCCCTATGTCCGGCCCGCCCATGTCGGGGCCGCCCATGTCCGGCCCACCCATGTCGGGGGCGCCTGTCAGTGGGGCTCACGGGGTCCCGATGGGAAGTTTCGGGCCGGGCGGACCGCCTCGCCGTTCCCGGGGGCCGCTGGTCGGTGCTCTTGCCGCGGGCGCCGTTGTGCTGCTGCTGGTGGTGGGCGGCATCGTGTTCGCCCTGACGCGGCCCGAGCCCGAACCCCCACCGGAGACCCCGGTGGCCGCGGCCTGCGGCTACAAGGTTGCCTACCTCGGCATCCTGTCGGGTGACAACAGCGGCGACGGCAAGGCCATCCGCAACTCGGCGAAGCTGGCGGTCGACAAGTACAACGCCGCCCACCAGGACTGCACCGCCGAGCTGGTCGAGTACGACACCCAGGGCGACGAGGACGAGGCCGGCCGGATGGCCGGGGAGATCGTGCGCGACGAGAAGGTCGTCGGCGTGGTGGGGCCGATCTGGTTCACCGAGGCCGAGAAGGCCATGCCGATCTTCGACGCGGCCGGGCTGCCGGTGATCTCGCCGTCGCTGATGTACACGGTCCTGTCGCAGAAGGGGTGGAAGACGTTCCACCGCACGGTGGGCACCGACGCCGACCAGGCCGCCGCGGCGGCCCGTCACCTCACGCAGACGATGGGTGCGCGCCGGGTCTTCGTCGTGTCCGACACCGACGAGTACGCCACCGGGGTCGCCAACGAGGCGCGGCGGGCACTGAACACCGCGTTCATCGGCCGGGCCGACATCGCCGGCAACGAGACCACGTTCGCCAGCGTCGTGAGCCAGGTGACGTCGTCGACCGCCGACGCCGTCTACTTCTCCGGATACCACGAGGCGGCGAGCATCTTCGTGAAGGAGATGAAGGCCGCCAAGTCCGATATCAAGATCATGGGTTGGGACCGGATCTTCACCGACCTGTTCATCGAGGGTGCCACCGCCGCCGTGGCGGAGGGCGTCGCGATGACGTGCCCCTGCGCGCCGCCCAGCGAGGCCCGGAACAACTTCGCCACCGAATACCGCGAGAAGTTCGGCGAGTCGGCCGGGTACTACGGCCCCGAGTCGTTCGACGCGGCGAACGTGCTGCTCGCGGCGCTGGCCGCGGGCAAGTCGGTGCGGGCGGACGTGAACGCGTTCGTGGGCGCCTACGACAGCCAGGGCGTGTCGCGTCAGATCAAGTTCACCCCGACCGGTGACCTGGACACGTCGACGCCGACGGTGTGGTCGTACGTGGTGCGGGGCGGCTCGATCTACAAGGACCGCGTAGTGGCCTAACGGGCGATCTCGGTGACCCGCGACTCGCGGACCACCGTCACGCGGATCTGACCGGGGTAGGTCAGCTCCTCCTCGACCTGCTTGGCCACGTCACGGGCGAGGACGGCGGCGCCGATGTCGTCGACGTCCTCCGGCCGCACCATCACCCGGATCTCGCGGCCCGCCTGCATCGCGAAGACCTTCTCGACGCCGGTCTTGGTGGCGGCGATCTCCTCGATGCGCTCGAGCCGCTTGACGTACGCCTCCAGCGACTCGCGCCGCGCGCCGGGACGCCCACCGGAGCACGCGTCGGACGCCTGCGTGAGCACGGCCTCGATCGTCTGTGGCAGCACCTCGTTGTGGTGCGCTTCGATGGCGTGCACGACGTCGTCGGCCTCGCCGTACTTGCGGGCGACGTCGGCGCCGATCAGCGCGTGGCTGCCCTCGACCTCGTGGGTGAGCGCCTTGCCGATGTCGTGGAGGAACGCCGACCGCTTGATCAGCTGACGGTCGAGCCCGAGCTCGGCGGCCATGATGCCGGCGATGTGGGCGGTCTCGAGCAGGTGCTTGAGGACGTTCTGCCCGTACGACGTGCGGTACCGCAGCCGGCCGACCAGCGCGACCAGCTCCGGGTGCAGGTCGGTGATGCCGACCTCGACCAGCGCGTCTTCGGCCGCCCGTCCGCACAGCCGCTCGACCTCGTGCCTGGCCAGGTCGAAGACCTCCTCGATGCGGTGCGGATGGATCCGCCCGTCGAGCACCAGCTTCTCCAGCGTCAGCCGGCCGATCTCGCGGCGCACCGGGTCGAAGCAGCTGAGCAGCACCGCCTCGGGCGTGTCGTCGATGATCAGGTTCACGCCGGTGACGGACTCGAACGCGCGGATGTTCCGGCCCTCCCGGCCGATGATCCGCCCCTTCATCTCGTCGCTGGGCAGGTGCAGCACACTGACGACGCTCTCGGCCGTCTGCTCGCTGGCGACCCGCTGGATCGCGTCGACCACCACGTGCCGCGCCCGCTGCTCGGCCGTCGAGCGGGCATCGTGCTCGATGTCGCGGACGAGGATCGCGGCCTCCCGCTTGGCCTGCGCCTCGATCGTCTCGATGAGCTCCTGTTTCGCGGCGTCGGCGGTGAGGGCCGCGATGCGCTCCAGCTCGCGCCGCTTCTCCTCCTCGGCCTCGGCGATCGACAGCTCCCGGCTGGTCAGCGTGGTCTCGCGGGAGCTCATGTCGAGCTCGGCCGCGCTGATCCGCCGGTCGCGTTCGGCCAGCCGCTCTGCCTCCTCCGCGAGGAGGCGCTCCCGCTCGTCGAGCCGTCGCTGCCGGCGCTCCGCGTCCTGCGTCTGCTCCCGCGCGACGGCCGTGAGCTGGGCCAGTTCGCGCTCGCCGGCCCGCTTGGCCGCGGCGCGCGCCTGCTCCGCCTCGTGCTCGGACTGCCGGTGGGCCCGCTCGAGCACCGCCTCCGACTCGGACCGCGCCTCCGCGAGGATCCGCCGCGCCTCGGCCCGCGCGGCACCCGCCTCGGCCTTGGCCGCGGCGGCCTCGGTGCGGGCGGCCGCGGCGGCGGCGCGCGCTTCGTCGACGGCGGCGTTCGCGTCTTCGGCGGCCGCGCGGAGCGCGGCCAGGGTCCGCTCTTCGGCGGCGAGCCGGTCGGGCGTCAGCTGCGGGGCGCGGACCTGCTCGTGGACGTCGGTGCGCTCCGGCCGGTGCTCCGCGCCGGACGGCCGGTCGACCGCGACCCGGGCCGCGGGCACCTCGGCCGCCGCGGCGGTGGCGTTCGAGGTGGAGTCGCCGGGCGTGACCACTGCCTGGGGACCGGCGTGAGCGCCGTCCGAGGCCGAGGAGCCGGACGAGGCGTCGGTGTCCCCCACACCCGAACCTGCGGAGTCGCCCGCGCCAGGGGACAGAGCCGCACCCGCCGAGCCGGCACCGACGACCGAGCCACTCACGGTGCCGCCGACAGAGCCGCCAGCGGTGCCGCCGACAGAGCCGCCCGCCGAGGCGCCGACCGTCACCGGCTCACCCGCGACCTCGTCCGCGGCGCCTGGCACCGCTCCCACGTGGTGACGCGCGGTCGAGTCGACGATGCGGCGCAGGACTCGGGCACCGACCACCACCGCACCCAGTACGACCATGGCGAGGACCAGAACCACGACGACGAGCACCAGTTCGATCGGTGTCATCGCCGCCTCCTCCCCGCCTGGCGCCCGATCCGTGTGGACCAGCGCGTGTAGCCGGTAGTCGGAGACGGCCCACATTCCGTGGGTACGGCCGATGTACACCTGCCGGGCATGCCTGAACCCGGCCCGGCAACTGTGCCGGAATCATCGCCGGCTCGACCAAGCCGACGACGCGGTGTGACCCGTCAGAATCGAGGGCCACTGCAAGATTATCGAGCTAAAAGATGTCGTTCTGTAATGCGATCTATGTTGTGCGGTAAACCCGCGGTGGTTGAGCGGTCTCCATCCGGTAACGCCGAGGCTAGGTCTTCGGAAGGCTCCGGGTCAAGGACTCATGATCGGAGCTGATCGAAGTCGTCGGATTCCTCGACGTAAGAATCAAGATCGAGCAAACCATCGGCATCACCGCTGTCGGCCATGGCCTCCTTCACCACCCGGTAGGCCAGGCCCGACGAATAACCCTTCCGGGCGAGCATCCCGACGAGCTTGCGGATCAGCGCCGCCTCCGCCTTCCGGGCCGCCTCGGCGTCGCCCTCCCGGGGCCGGCGCCGCTCGACCCGCAGCCGCCGGTCGACCAGCGTCCGCGCGGTCTCGACCTCGCTGTCGTCGTCGACCTCGTCGAGCGCGGCGCCCAGGTCGTCGTCGGACACGCCCTTGCGTCGCAGCTCACCGGCCAGGGCCCGCTTCGCCAGCCCCTTGCTGTGGTGCCGGCTGGTGACCCACGCCCGGGCGAACGCCTCGTCGTCGATGATCCCGACGTCGGAGTACCGGTCGAGGATCTCCGAGATCACGTCGTCGTCGTAACCGCGCCTGCGCAGCGCGGTGTCGAGCTCCGACCGGGTACGCGGCCGCACCGCCAGCAACCGGATGCACTGGTCACGCGCGGCCGTACCCTGCTCCTCCCGCGACTTCGGTTTCTGCTCCGCATCGGGGGCCGGCCCTCTACGACCGACCCCTCCACGGCGACCCGCCATGATCAGAAGTCGACCGGGGGCATCGCCGGACCGGCGGAGTCGTCGGACTGGTTGACCCCGACGCCCAGCTTCTCCTTGATGCGCTTCTCGACCTCGGCCGCGACGTCGGGGTTCTCCTTGAGGAAGTTGCGGGCGTTCTCCTTGCCCTGCCCCAACTGGTCGCCGTCGTAGGTGTACCAGGCACCGGCCTTGCGGATGATCGCCTGCTCGACACCGACGTCGATGAGCGAGCCCTCGCGGGAGATGCCCTTGCCGTACATGATGTCGAACTCGGCCTGCTTGAACGGCGCCGCGACCTTGTTCTTCACGACCTTCACCCGGGTGCGGTTACCGACCACGTCGGTGCCGTCCTTCAGGCTCTCGATGCGGCGCACGTCGAGGCGCACGGAGGAGTAGAACTTCAGCGCCCGGCCACCGGTGGTGGTCTCCGGCGAGCCGAACATGACACCGATCTTCTCGCGCAACTGGTTGATGAAGATCGCCGTGGTGCCGGAGTTGTTCAGGGCACCGGTGATCTTCCGCAGCGCCTGGCTCATGAGGCGGGCCTGCAGACCCACGTGGCTGTCGCCCATCTCGCCCTCGATCTCGGCGCGGGGCACGAGGGCCGCCACCGAGTCGATGACGATGATGTCGAGCGCGCCGGAGCGCACCAGCATGTCGGTGATCTCGAGCGCCTGCTCACCCGTGTCGGGCTGGGAGACGAGCAGCGCGTCGGTGTCGACACCCAGCGCACGGGCGTAGTCGGGGTCGAGGGCGTGCTCGGCGTCGATGAACGCCGCGATGCCGCCGGCCCGCTGGACGTTGGCGATGGCGTGCAGCGCCACCGTCGTCTTACCTGAGCTTTCCGGGCCGTAGATCTCCACGACCCGGCCACGCGGCAGGCCGCCGATACCCAGCGCCACGTCGAGCGCGATCGACCCGGTGGGGATCACCTGGATCTCGGTGACCGGCCGTTCGCCGAGCCGCATGATCGAGCCCTTGCCGAACTGCTTCTCGATGCCTGCGAGCGCGAGGCCAAGCGCCTTTTCGCGGTCGGGCTGCCCTGCTGCCATGTCGGATACTCCTGAGGTTGCGGGCTTCGCGGATGTCCGTCTCGTCACGCCGACACGTTAAGCGCCGGGTACGACAAAAGTGGTGCCCTGTGGATGACCTTCAACCCTGTGGACGATACCCGTACACCTGTTCGATGGAGCTCCCGACACGCCCACGAAGGGCGTCAGTGCAGCCTGGATGGCACGCGGTCGGGGAAAGCGGCCACCACGGCCCGCCACACGGTCACGGTCTGTTCACCCTGGGCCAGCGCCTCCCGGATCGTCCGCCCGCCGAGGCCGGGGATCACGTGATCCTCGGCCACGCTCTGCGCATAACCGGCACCGAACACGAGCTCCAACCGCTCCCAGAAGTCCGTCAGTCGCACGGATCCAACCTACTCAGCCCGGTCGGGGGTCCGTAACGCCAGCGCCAGCAGCGGAAGCACCGCCATCGCGGAGAGCAGCGCGAGCGTGCCGTAGCTGCCGAGCGCGACGATCACCCCGGACAGGGCACCGGCCAACGCGCCGGCGAAGCCCATTCCCATGTCGCTGAGCCCCTGCGCGGCCGGTCGCACCACCACGTCGACCGACTCGGTGAGCAGCGTCGAGCCGGCCACCATCGTCGCCGACCAGCCCAGCCCGAGCAGCGCCAGCCCGGTCGACAGCCGCCCGGTCGCGTGCCCCGCCGACCCGGCCACCGCGCACGCCACCACCAGCAGGCCGATGCCGAGCAGCACCACCGGACGCCGGCCCAGCCGGTCGACCAGCCAGCCCATCACCGGCGACAACGCGTACATCCCGGCGATGTGCAGGCTCAGCACGATGCTGACGATCTTCAGCACGTCGGCGTGGTCGTGCCCGCCGTCGTTGATGTGCACCGGCGTCATCGACATCACGCCGACCATCACCAGGTGCCCGACCGCCACCGCCGACATTCCCAGGCGCGCGGCCGGGTTGTGGCGCACGGCCCGCCAGGCGGCCTTCAGGCCGCCCGCGGTCTCGGTTTCGGACTCCACGGGACCGGCGACAGCGGCGTCGGTCGCCGACGGGTCCACCGGTGGAGGTGGTTCCGGCGGCGCGGCCTCCAGCTCGAGGCGGCGGGCCAGCTGCAGCGGGTCCGGCCGCAGCAGGACCAGGAGCAGCACCGCACCCAGTCCGAACGCGAGCGCGCTGAACACGAACGGCCCGGCATATTCGCGGATGCCCCAGCCACGCACGGCCCGGTCGGCGACCGGCGCGAGGATCGGACCGGCGACGGCACCGATCGTGGTGGCCCACACCACCACCGACAGCTGTCTACCCCGGCTGGCCGGTTCGGCGAGGTCGACGGCGGTGTAGCGGGCCTGGAGGTTGGCCGCGGTGCCGCCGCCGAACAGCAGCATGCCGGCGAACACCACCATGATCAGGTCGGCTCCCGCGCCGGCCACCACGATGAGGGCGCCGAGCGCACCGACCAGGTACGCGAAGACGAGACCGGGCCGCCGGCCGCCGGTGCGCATGAGGCGGGTCGCCGGCACGGCGAGCAGGGCGCCACCGATCACCGCCGCACTGGACGCGAGGCCCGAGATGCCCGGACCGCCCATATCGGCGGCCAGCAATGCACCCACAGAGATCCCAATACCGACGCCGATGCCACCGATCACCTGCGTGGCTATCAACAACGTGAGCGTCTTGCGCTGAACTGCGCTGATCTGGGCGGAATCTACATTGACGTCTGACGAAGTGAGCGGGGTGCGCGGCAAATCCACAGAAGACCTCGGCGTAAGGGGCGACGGCCGTATACATCCTTGCCGAGAAGATCCCCGTGGACCAGAGTTGCCCAGGTCGTGGGCTGAAACTCACAGGAAAGACGGCCAGCGCGAAGATCTTGGCCGTTCACTACCCGTTAATTCGGGCGCTCGATTTTCGCCGTTCTCGTCCCTGGCGCACGAATTAGGCCGAGCCGGAACATTGCCAAGTTCTACGACGCGTCACGAACCGGGCCATTTCACGATCTAGGACTCCCGCACACGCCGGCGCGTGCGCGGGAGCCCTGGACCGCTCGACGCGGGTGCCCGGCGTCAGGCCTGCAGCATGTCGTAGACCGTCTGGGGCGGGGTCGCCGTCTGGTTCGCCGGCGGCCGGGCGACCGGGAAGCTGCCGCCGTGCTCGGTGTAGGCGAGGTCGAAGGTCGTCTCCTTCTCCGCGCCGTAGGCCGGGATGGTCATCTTCCAGGTGGCCAGCTTGTTGCCCTCGTTGACCGTCGCCTCGAAGGGGATCGCCCGCGCCTTCTCGGCCAGGGCCCGGATCGCCGCCTCGTCGAGGCCGAACGCGTCGCTGCCCTTGGTGAGGTCGAGCGTGCCCTTGTACGAGCGGTCGCCGGTCTTCTGGATCGTGGCGATCGTCTTGGCCAGCGTGTTCACGCCGGTCGGGTCGTTGACGTCGCGGATACCCAGGGCCGCGAACGACTTGATCTTCGTGCGGTCGATCTTCAGCCACTTGTTCTCGTCGAGCCCGGGCAGGCCCAGGCCCTTGATCCGCACGTACAGGTCGGGGTCGACGATCAGGACCTCGGTCTTGAATTCGACCACGGTGACCGTCATCGAACTCTGCTTCGCCGCCGGGTCGACCGTGCCGTTGCTGGCCGCGTCGCCCGCCTTCATCGTGTACTTGTAGCTGGTGCGGGTGAGCTCCTGCACCGCCGCGTTCAGATCGCTGGTGGCGGCGGCCGCGGCCGACGACTCCGCGGCCGTGGGCGTGCTGCTCTTCGTGCTCTTCGGGCCGCTGCTCGACTGCGGGTCGTCGTCATCGCTGGTGCACCCGGCCGCCAGCAGGACCGCGGTGACCGCCGTGGCAACAGTGAGCGACTTAAATATGCGCACGGAGTGACCTCCTGAAAGCATCCGGTTCGCGCTTGCGACCCTACAACTGTTCAGCGACGACTTTCAGGTCGGCCACCAACCCATCAAATGCCTGCTCACGGTCGTCCGCACGGAGGACCGCCGACGGGTGAATCGTTGCGACAGCGAAACCTTCGGTCGGCGCGAACTCGGCGGGGTTCTGCGCCGACGCCGGCCACGGCAGCACCTCGCCCCGCGACCGCGTGATCCGGAACGACGCGCCGAACAACGCCTTGGCCGCGGTGGCGCCGAGCACCACGACCGCGGTGGGCCGGACCGCCGCGAACTCGGCGACGAGCCAGGGCCGGCAGGCGGTGATCTCCACCCGGTCGGGCGTGGCGTGTATCCGCCGCTTGCCCGGCCCCGCCTGCTTGAACTTGAAGTGCTTCACCGTGTTCGTCACGTAGACCAGCGAGCGGTCGATGCCGGCCTCCCCCAGCGCCCGGTCGAGCAGCTTGCCGGCCGGCCCGACGAACGGCTCGCCGCGCCGGTCCTCCTGGTCGCCGGGCTGCTCGCCCACCATGATCACGCGCGCCCGCGCCGGACCCTCGCCGAACACGGTCTGGGTGGCGTCCTCGTACAGGTGGCAGCCCCGGCAGCCCGCGGCCGCCGCGCGCAGCTCACCCAGGTCGGTGGTGGCGGGGACGAACGGTTCCGCGGTGGGCCGGCCCACCGGGATCTCCTGCTGCGTCATTCCCGGCGCCTACCCGTCACACAGGCTGATGAACCCGCCGGGACGGCCGCACCGCGCCGACCAGCGCGTCGACCAGCGGCGCGTACATCTCCGGCCGCAGCCGCCCGACGCTCACCCGCACGGCCGGCGGCGCGCCGACGCGGAACAGCGACCCGGGCGCCACCGCGAAACCGGCGTCGCGCACCCGCGTGACCGCGAACACCTCGTCGGCGACCGGCACCCACACGTTGACGCCGCTGCGGCCGCGCGCCTCCACACCACGAGACCGGAGAAGCGCGACAAGCCGGAGCCGACGGTGGGCGTAATCCATCTTCGCGGCCTCGACCCGCGCGGACGCCGAACTGTCCGACCACAGCTCCACGACGAGTCTCTGAAGGATCGTGGAGACCCACCCGGCACCCAGCCGCATGCGACCCTCGACCCTGGCCACGGTGGTGGCGTCGCCGGCGAGGACCGCGAGCCGCAGGTCGGGGCCGAACGGCTTCGACGTGGAGCGCAGGAACGCCCAGTTCCGCGTGGTGCCGGCGAGGGTGTGCAGTTCCTCGTCGGCCAGCTCGGCGGCGTGGTCGTCCTCCACCACCAGGACCTCGGGGAACGGCGCGAGCACGGCGCGCAGCCCGGCCGCGCGGGACGCCGAGACCGCGGCGCCGGTGGGGTTCTGCGCGCGCGATGTGATGATCACCGCCTTGGCGCCGTGGCGGAGCGCGTCGGACAACGCACCGGCGTCGGGACCGTCGTCGTCGACCGGCACCGGCAGCGGATGCAGCCCCAGCGTGGCCACGAGGTCGAGCAGCGCGGCCCAGCCGGGGTCCTCGACGGCCACCCGGTCGCCGGCGCGCAGGTGCGCGGTGAGGATGCGCTCCAGGCCGTCGAGCGCACCGGCGGTGACCGTGAGGTGTTCGGACGGCACCGGGCCGAGCCTCGTGCGCGCCCGTTCCAGCAGCTCGGGGTACGGCCCGGCCGAGTAGCCGGTACGCGGGACCGTGGCCGCGACCCGGTGGAGCGCGGGACCGGGATCGGGCAGCAGGTCGGTGTCGGGCTCGCCGGCCGACAGGTCGACGAGGCCCGCGGGCACCGACGGCTTGGCGGCCAGGCGCGCCGACAGCGGCGGCCGGTGGCGGACCCGGGTGCCGTTGCGGCCGGCGGTCTCGACCAGCCCACGGTCGCGCAGCTGGCGGTAGGCGGCGGCGACCGTGTTCGGACTGACGCCCAGCTCGCCGGCCAGCTGGCGCACCGGCGGCAGGCTGTCGCCGGGCGCGAGGTGGCCGTGCGTGAGGGCGAACTCGACGCTCACCGAAATGCCTGCTGCGGTGGATCCCTGGAACTGATAATGTACTGCCACAGTCCGCAGATTGTAATAGGACAAAGACATGTACACAAGTACCCCCCGCACCACCGCCACCCGGCTGCGCGAGCGCGTGTCGTACGACGCCGACCTCGTCCACTCGATCCTCGACGAGGCCTGGGTCTGCCACCTGTCCTTCGTGGTCGGCACCGGAGACGAGGCCGAACCGCGGGTCCTGCCCACGCTGCACGTGCGCATCGGGGAGGTGCTGTACGTGCACGGGTCCACCGGCAGCCGGCCGCTGCGCGGGGCGAAGGCCGAGGGCATCAAGGTGTCGGTCGCGGTCACCCTGCTCGACGGGCTGGTGCTCGCCCGCTCGCAGTTCCACCACAGCGCCAACTACCGGTCGGTGGTCGCGCACGGCACCGCCACCGTGGTCACCGACCCGGAGGAGAAGTCGGCGGTGCTCACCGCGATCGTCGAGAAGATCGCCGCCGGCCGGGCCGCCGACACCCGGGCGCCGTCGCCGAAGGAGCTGGCGCAGACGTCGGTGCTGGCACTGCCGCTGTCGGAGGTCTCGGCGAAGGTGCGGGCCAAGGGCGTGGGCGACGAGCCGGAGGACTACGCGCTGCCGCACTGGGCCGGCGTCGTTCCGCTGCGCACCGTGGCCGGCGAGCCCGAGCCCGACGAGGGCGTCGAGGGCGTGCCCGACTACCTCCGGGCCGTGATCGGCGTCACGGCCTAATTCGGCTGCGCCCGAACGGTTCCAGGGCCAGGGTGTAAGCCATGACTGCCGCCACCGCTCCTGACACAGCCGCGCCTGTCAAGGAGTGGCTGCCGGGCCTCGTGGTGCTCGCCGCGATCTGGGGCTCGAGCTTCCTGTTCATCAAGATCGCCGTCGGCGAGATGCACCCGACCTACCTGACCCTGGGACGGGTGGGCTCGGGCGCGCTGGCGCTGCTCGTCGTGCTGCTGATCACGCGTGACCGGCTGCCCCGGGGCCGGTGGATCTGGCTGCACCTCAACCTCGTCAGCGCGTTCGGCGTGGTGCTGCCGTTCACGCTGTTCGGCTACGGCGAGGAGCGCATCTCCTCGGTGCTCGCCGGCATCTGGAACGCGGCCACGCCGCTGGTGGTGCTGCCGATGGCGGTGCTCGTGTTCCGCACCGAAGGGCCGGCGCTGCGCAAGGCGGTCGGTGTGGTGCTCGGGTTCCTCGGCGTCGTGGTGGTGCTCGGGGTCTGGGAGGGCGTCGGTGGCGCGCAGCTCACCGGTCAGCTCATGTGCTTCGCGGCGGCGGCCTGCTACGGCGTGGCGATCCCGTACCAGAAGAGGTACCTGGCGGGTGAGCCGCTGTCGGGGCTGTCGCTCACCACCGCCCAGCTGCTCGTCGCCACCGCGCAGATCGCGGTCGTGGCGCCGCTGGTCGGCGGGGCGCCCCCGGCCGTCGGCGAGCTGTCCTGGAAGGCGATCGGCAGCGTGCTCGCGATCGGCGTCCTCGGCACCGGCCTGGCCTTTGTGATCAACCTCCGCAACGTGCGGCTCGCGGGCGCCAGCGCGGCGTCGATGGTCACCTACATCGTTCCGCTGTTCGCCGTGCTGATCGGCATGATCGTCCTCGACGAGGGGCTGGCCTGGTACCAGCCGGTCGGTGCCCTGATCGTCCTGTTCGGGGTGGCCGTGTCGCAGGGTGTCGTGAAACGGCGGCGCGAGGTGGCGGTCGCCGGGGAAACTGTCGTACCCGCGGGGCACCATTGACCGCATGGCTCTGCACCTGTTCGGCGAGGCGACCCGCGAGTGGTTCGCCAACGCCTTCGCCGAGCCCACGGCCGCCCAGCAGGGCGCCTGGAAGGCGATCTCCGCGGGTCGCCACGCCCTGGTCGTCGCGCCCACCGGGTCGGGCAAGACGCTCGCGGCGTTCCTCTGGTCGCTGAACAAGCTGGCCGAGGAGGGCCCGCCGGCCGACAAGCTGAAGCGCTGCCGGGTGCTCTACGTCAGCCCGCTCAAGGCGCTGGCGGTCGACGTCGAGCGCAACCTCCGGGCGCCGCTCGCCGGCATGCGGCAGTCGGCCGCCCGGCTGGGGCTCCCGGTACCCGAGGTCACCGTGTCGATGCGGACGGGCGACACCCCGGCCGACGAGCGGCGGGCGTTCAGCCGGGCGCCGTCCGACATCCTGATCACCACCCCCGAGTCGCTGTTCCTGCTGCTCACCTCCGCCGCGCGCGAGTCCCTGCGCGGCGTCGAGACGGTGATCGTCGACGAGGTGCACGCCGTCTGCTCCACCAAGCGCGGCGCCCACCTGGCCCTGTCGCTGGAGCGGCTCGACGGGCTGCTGGAGAAGCCGGCCCAGCGCATCGGGCTGTCGGCCACCGTGCGTCCCATCGAGGAGACCGCGCGGTTCCTCGGCGGCGCGGCGCCGGTCGAGATCGTGCAGCCCCGCACGCCGAAGACCATCCAGGTCGAGGTCCAGGTGCCGGTCGCCGACATGACCCGGCTCGACGAAGACGACGAGGCCGACTCCGACGAGAGCGGCGTGGCCCGGCAGGCGTCCATCTGGCCGGCGGTCGAGGAGCGGGTCTTCGAGCTGATCGCGGCGCACCGGTCCACGATCGTGTTCACCAACTCACGGCGTGGCGCCGAGCGGTTGTGCGCCCGGCTGAACGAGATCGCCGCGCAGAAGGCCGACGACCTGCCGCCCGCGCCCGCGAAGACCCCTGCCGCGATGATGGCCCAGGCCGGTGGCGCGGCCGGCGCGGCGCCGGTCATCGCCCGCGCCCACCACGGCTCGGTCTCGCGCGAGGAGCGCAAGCACATCGAGGAGGCGCTGAAGTCCGGCGACCTGCCGGCCGTCGTCGCCACGTCCAGCCTCGAGCTCGGCATCGACATGGGCGCGGTCGACCTGGTCGTGCAGATCGAGGCGCCGCCGAGCGTGGCCGCCGGGCTGCAGCGGGTCGGGCGGGCCGGGCACCAGGTCGGCGCGGTCTCGCGCGGCGTGGTGTTCCCGAAGCACCGGGGCGACCTGGTGTCGTGCGCGGTGGTCGCCGAGCGGATGGTCGAGGGCGGCATCGAGGCCATGCGCTACCCGCGCAACCCGCTCGACGTGCTGGCCCAGCAGATCGTCGCGATGGTCTCGATGGAGCCGTGGACGGTTCCGGAACTGGCCACGGCCGTGCGGCGGGCGGCGCCGTTCGCCGAGCTTCCCGAGTCCGCGCTCAGTGCCACCCTCGACATGCTGGCCGGGCGGTACCCGTCCACGGCGTTCGCCGAGCTGCGTCCGCGCATCGTGTGGAACCGGGCCACCGACGAGCTCACCGCCCGGCCGGGCGCGCAGCGGCTCGCGGTCACCAGCGGCGGTACGATCCCCGACCGCGGGCTGTTCGGCGTGTTCCTCGCGCACACCGAGAAGCCGGTGCGGGTCGGCGAGCTCGACGAGGAGATGGTCTACGAGTCGCGCGTGGGCGACGTGTTCCTGCTCGGCTCAACGTCGTGGCGCATCGAGGACATCACGCCCGACCGGGTGCTGGTGAGCCCGGCGCCCGGCCAGGCGGCCAAGATGCCGTTCTGGAAGGGCGACCAGCCGGGCCGGCCGATCGAGCTGGGCCGGGCGATCGGCCAGCGGCTGCGGACCCTGGCAAAGACGAAGAACGACGACGCGCGCAGCAGCCTCACCGAAACCGGGCTCGACGAGTGGGCCGTCGACAACCTGCTCGCCTACCTCGACGACCAGCGCGAGGCCATCCGGCAGCTGCCCGACGACCGCACGGTCGTGGTCGAGCGGTTCCGCGACGAGCTGGGCGACTGGCGGCTCACCGTCCACTGTGTACTCGGTGCGAAGGTCAACGCGCCGTGGGCGCTGGCGATCGGGCGACGGCTCTCCGAGCGGTACGGCGTCGACGGGCAGGTCATGCCCAGCGACGACGGCATCGTGGTGCGGCTGCCCGACGTCGCCGAGGAGCCGCCCGGCGCCGACCTGGTCACGTTCGACGCCGACGAGATCCGCACGATGGTCGAGGAGACCGTCGGCACGTCGGCCATGTTCGCCGCGCGGTTCCGCGAGTGCGCCGCCCGTGCCCTGCTGCTCCCCCGGCGCGACCCGCGCAAGCGGCAGCCGTTGTGGCAGCAGCGCCAGCGCGCGTCCCAGCTGCTCGACGTGGCCCGCGAGTACGCCGACTTCCCGGTCACCCTGGAAGCGGCCCGCGAGTGCCTGCAGGACGTCTTCGACGTACCGGGCCTCGTCGGCCTGATGGGTGACGTGGCGAGCCGCAAGGTGCGGCTGGTCGAGGTCGAGACCCCGCGCCCGTCGCCGTTCGCCCGGTCGCTGCTGTTCGGGTACGTCGGGGCGTTCCTGTACGAGGGCGACGCGCCGCTGGCCGAGCGCCGGGCGGCCGCGCTGGCGCTCGACTCCACGCTGCTGGGCGAGCTGCTCGGCCGGGTCGAGCTGCGCGACCTCCTCGACCCCGAGGTCGTGAAGAGCACCCACAACCAGCTGCAGTGGCTCACCGAAGACCGTCGGGTCCGCGACGCCGAAGACGTGGCCGAGCTGCTGCGCCTCCTCGGCGACCTGTCCGACGAGGAGCTGGAGGCACGGGGCGCGAGCCGGGAGTGGGCGGCCGAGCTGGGCGCGGTCCGGCGCGCCATCCGGGTGCGCATCGCCGGCACCGAGCGCTGGATCGCGGTCGAAGACGCCGCCCGGGTACGCGACGCGCTGGGCGTCGCCCTGCCGGTCGGGGTCCCGGAGGCACACCTCGCCCAGGTCGCCGACCCGCTCGGCGATCTGATCGCCCGCTACTCCCGCACCCGCGGCCCGTTCACGGCCGCGGCGGCCGCGCAGCGGTTCGGGCTCGGCGTCTACGTGGTCGAGCAGACCCTCAAGCGGCTCACGTCGGCGGTGCCCGGCTCGTACACGCCCGAGGTGGCGGCGGGCGAGTGGTGCGACGCCGAGGTCCTGCGCCTGCTGCGGCGGCGGTCACTGGCCGCGCTGCGGCGCGAGATCGAGCCGGTGCCGCCGGCGGTGCTGGCCCGGTTCCTGCCCCGGTGGCAGCACGTCGGGTCGTCCGCGCGCGGGGTCGAGGCCCTCGCGGCGGCGATCGAGCAGATCCAGGGGGTGCCGGTGCCGGCGTCGGCCCTGGAACGGCTCGTGCTGCCGGCCCGCGTCGCCGACTACTCCGCCGCGTTCATCGACGAGCTGTGCGCGTCCGGTGAACTGGTGTGGTCCGGTGCCGGCGCCATCGCCGGCGGCGGCGACGGCTGGGTCACCCTCGCGTACGCCGAGAACGCGGCCCTCGTCCTCCCGAAGCCGGAGCCCGACGCGGTCGCGACCCCGCTGCACGAGGCGATCCTCGACGCCCTCGGCGACGGGCAGGCGCTGTTCCTCCGCGCGATCGCGGACAAGGCCGGCGGGCTGGAGAAGGACCTGCTCGCCGCGCTCTGGGACCTCGTCTGGGGCGGCCACGTCTCCAACGACACCCTGGCTCCCCTGCGCGGCCTGCTCACCAGGGGCAGCGGCACGCACAAGGCCAAGGCGACCACGAGCCGGGCCCGGTACCGGCGTCCCGGCCGTCCGGTGCTGAGCGCCGGCCCGCCGAGCGGCGCCGGCCGCTGGTACCGCCTCCCCGACCGCGACCTCGACCCCACCCGGCGCGCCGCGTTCACCGCCGATCTGCTGCTCGAGCGGTACGGCGTGGTCACCCGCGGCGCGGTGATGGCCGAGGGGCACCCCGGTGGGTTCGCCGGCGTCTACCCGGTGCTCGCCGCGCTGGAGGAGCGCGGCGCCGCCCGGCGCGGCTACTTCGTCGAAGGGCTGGGCGCCGCCCAGTTCGCCCTGCCCGGCGCCGTCGACCGGCTGCGCGGCATGGCCGAGAAGGCCGACGGGCAGGCCGTGGTGCTCGCCACCACCGACCCGGCCAACCCGTACGGCGCGGCCCTCCCGTGGCCGGAGCGGGTGGTCGACGAGCTCACCACCGGTCACCGGCCCGGCCGCAAGGCCGGCGCGCTGGTCGTGGTCACCGGCGGCGAACCGGCGCTCTACGTCGAACGCGGTGGACGCACGCTGCTGTCGTTCACCGACAACGGCGAGGCGCTGGCCGCCGCCGCCAAGGCCCTGGCCGACGCCGTCCACAGCGGTGCCCTCGGCGCCATGTCGGTGGAGCGCGTCGACGGCGAGGCGATCCACTCCTCGCCGCTGCGCGACGCCCTCACCTCGGCCGGGTTCCGCGTCACTCCGCGGGGGCTGCGCCTACGCGGCTGAGGAACGTGCGCATCTCGGCCAGCACCTCGTCGGGCCGTTCCTCCAGCATCAGGTGCCCGCAGTCGATGTCGACGAGCGTCACGTCGCATCCGTCCGCGGCGCACAGCTTGAGGAAGTGCCGCCGCACGACGCGTTCGCGGGGCGCCCGCAGCACCAGCGTCGGCACAGATGGCGGCGGCGTCACCGATTCGCGGGACAGCTCCGAGTACACGGTGGCCGCGGCGGCCGGCCGGAACCGGAACCGGTACCGCCTGTCGTCACCCCGGGCGAGGTGCTGGTCGATCTCCGCCGCGCGCACCCCGTCGGGCACGGCGGGCCACATCGCGGCCAGCCACGCCGACGCCTCCTCCAGCGTGGCGAACGACGGCTGCGTCACCGCGTCGTCGGCGCCGCGGCCGGCCGCCTCCGGGCTGATGCCCATCGCCGGGTCGATCAGCAGCAGGCTGCGCACCCGCGACGGGTCCCGGCGGGCGGTCCACACGGCGAGCGCGCCCCCGAACGAGTGGCCGGCGAGGTCGACCGGTGGCAGGTCGGCGAGCACCGTCAGCACGTCGTCGACGTAGCGCTCCATCGTCCAGGGTGGGTCCCACGGGGACAGCCCGTGCCCGGCGAGGTCGGGGGCGTGGACCCGCCGCCCGAGTGCGGTCGCGAGCGGCGCGAACCGGCCGCCGTGCCCCTGCACCCCGTGCAGCGCGACGAGGGGCGGGGCGGCGGGATCGCCGAACTGGTGCACATGTAACACGTCGCCCAGTCTTACACTGCCTCGATGCGTCCCGGCGTCCTGCGTAACGCGTCCACGGCCGTGCTGGGTCCCCTGGCCATCGCCGCCGTCCTCTCCCTGGCGATGGTCGGTCTCGCCGAGGCCACCGGGGTCACCACGCTCACCGAGTCGTTCGAGGCCGGTGGTGAACGCGTCATCGACGTCCAGATGACGCTCGTCGCCTATCTCTGCGCCACGGCGGTCGTCATCGCGACCACGGCGCTGCCGACCCGGCGCCGCAAGCTGCGCCGCATCCCGCCGGTCGCCGCCGCCGTGGGTGCGCTCGCGCCGATTCCCCTGCTCAACGCCCGCGCAGACGAGTACATCGGCGGCCTGGCCAGCGACGCCGTCCTCGCCGGCGTGATCGTGGGCGGCATCGCCGGTTTCCTCCTCGCCCCGCTGGCGACGAACGCCCTGACCGGTGTCGCCACCCACGCCGTCCTGCTGTGGCTGGCCGCCCTGATCTCGACCGCCACCACCGACACGGTCGTCTACGCCGGCCTCGTGCACCCGGCCACCACCACCGTGCTGGACGGCCTGCCCACGCTGCTCCCGTACGCGCTGGCGTCCGTCGTGGTCACGGCCGCCCTCGCGTTCTGGTTCGCGCGCCGCGGCGCCACCCGCGGCACCGCCGTGGTGGCGGCGGCCGCCGCGCCGGTCCTGGCCGCCGCGCTCTACCCGGTCGTCGGCATGGACCTGTGGAACGCCGAGGCCGCCCCGGCCGCCGCCGCGGTCGCGGTGATCGCGACCCTCGCGGCCGTGGTGTCCGCCAGTGCGGGAAGACGCGCGACCGCGCCCTCGAAAGCGACCCCCCGCCCGGGTACGGCCCCCGAACCCCGCCGAAACGGCTAACCGCCGGCACCGCCCCATCCACACGCCGAACCGACCAACCGCCCGCCCCGCACCCGCCCTCACGCCCGTACTCGCGCCGCGCCCCACGCCCTCGCGCGCGCCGCGCCCCACGCCCTCGCGCGCGCCGCGCCGCGCCCGCCCCACGTCCGCCGATCTTGCAGTTGTGGCCCCGGACAAATACGCATAAAGCCCGACATCAGGGCGGCCACGACTGCAAGATCGGCACGGGAAGGGGCTAGCGGAGCTGCGGCAGGACCTCCTCCGCGATCAGGTCCAGGTGGTCGAGGTCGGACAGGTCGAGGATCTGGAGGAACGCCCTCGTGGCGCCCGCCTCGCCGAACTCGGCCAGGCGGTCGACCAGCTCGCTCGGCGTCCCCTGCAGGCCGTTCTCCGCCATCCGGCCACCGGCCTCCACGCGGCGCCGGATCTCGGCGGCGTCGCGTCCGCACGAGACGGTCTGCGCCATCGACAGCACCAGCGGACGCTCGGCCACCGCGCGGACCCGGTCGAAGCACTCCCTCGTCTTCGCGAGCGGCGAGAACGGAACGTTGTACTCGGACGCGAAGCGGGCCGCCAGCGCCGGGGTCCGCCTGGCACCGGTGCCACCGACGATCACCGGGACCGGCTGCTGCACCGGCTTCGGCAGCGCCGGCGAGTCGACCAGCGTGTAGTGCCGCCCGGTGAACGAGTACGGCTTGTCGGCCGCCCACAGGCCGGTGATGATCTCCAGCTGCTCCTCGAGCCGGTCGAAGCGCTCGGCCACCGGCGGGAACGGGATCCCGTACGCGGTGTGCTCGGCCTCGAACCAGCCCGTGCCCAGTCCGAAGTCGACCCGGCCACCGCTCATCCGGTCGACCTGGGCCACCGCGATCGCCAGCGGACCCGGCAGCCGGAACGTCGCCGACGTGACGAGCGTCCCGAGCCGGATCGTGCTGGTCTCACGGGCGAGCGCGCCGAGCGTCACCCAGGAGTCGGTCGGGCCGGGCAGTCCGTCGCGGCCCATCGTGAGGAAGTGGTCGGAGCGGAAGAACGCGTCGAAGCCGCACTCCTCCGCCCGGCGGGCCACCGCGAGCTGGTCCTCGTAGGTGGCGCCCATCTGGGGCTCGATGAAGACACACAAGCGCATGATCCCCACCCTACGATCGCTCACCGGCGGGCGCTCCGCGTCGCTCCGACCGCATCAGCAGGAACACCGTGCCGAGCAGGATCGCCCCGCCGAGGGCGGCCACCGGGGTGACGCGTTCGCCCAGCAGCGTCACCGCGACCGCCGCGGCCGTCAGCGGTTCGACGAGCGCGACCACCGACGCGGTCGTGGCCCGCACGACCGCGAGCCCGGCGAAGAACAAGGCGTACGCCAACGCGGTCGGTACCACCATGAGGTAGAGCAGGAGCGCGGCGGTCACCGCGACGCCGCTGCCCGCGGGAAGGGGACCGTCGACCAGCGCCAACGGGGTGAGCACGACCGCGCCCACCGCGAACCCGCCGAGGGCGGTGTCGTACCGGTCGATGCCGTTGCCGCGCCGGGTCAGCAGCGTCACGGCGGCGTACCCGGCCGCCGAGAGCAGCGCGAACGCGACCCCGATCGTCATGTCGCGCCCCGACAGGCCGCCGGCGGTGCCGGACGGCCCGCCGGCGGCGCCGGACGAGCCGCCGACCAGCAGCACCAGCCCGAGGAGCGCGCCGCCGCACGCGGCGATGCCCGCGCCGTCGAGACTCTCGATGCCGGCGACCCGCGCGCCGACCGCGATCAGCACCGGACCGGCGCCCAGCGTCACCACGGTGGCCACGGCCAGCCCCGTGTACTGGATCGAGACGTAGTACGCGGTCTGGTAGAGCGCCAGGCCGCAGCCGGTCACCACCATCGACCGCCATCCGTGCCAGGGGAACGGCGCCGACGGGCGTCGCACGGCGGCGAGCAGCAGCGCGCCGCCGACGAACCGCCACCACGAGACGGCCACCGGGCCGAGGCCGCTCGTGTCGTACAGAACCGCCGCGACCGCGCCGCCGGTGCCCCAGGCTGTGGCCGCGATGCAGACGAACCAGAGTCCCCGCCCGACGGGCAGGGTGGAGTTGCTTGTCATGTTGTCTCCGCTTGAGTCGGGTCACGTGCCGGGTCGAGGCGACGCGAACCCGCCCGAGCGGCCGGAAACGCCGGTCAGGTGAGCGGAACCGCCGCCGTCAGGCGGCGGTGGGTGGCGACAACAGACGCATGGGCCGGCACGTTACCGGCCGACACAGAAGAGAATCCATACGATTACCGGCATGCCTCGGTACGACTGCATCTCGCTCACGACCGACTACGGGCTGTCAGACGGGTTCGTGGCCGCCTGCCACGGCGTGCTGGCCCGGCTCGCGCCGCACGCCCGGGTGATCGACGTGACCCATCTCGTGCCGCCGGGCGAGGTGGCCCAGGGCGCCACCGTGCTGGCGCAGACCGTGCCGCACCTGCCGGTGGGCGTCCACGTCGCGGTCGTCGATCCGGGCGTCGGTACGGCCCGCCGGGCCGTCGCGGTGGAGACGCCGGCCGGGCTGCTCGTGGGTCCCGACAACGGGTTGCTGCCCGCGGCGGCCGCGGCGCTCGGCGGCGCGACCCGGGTGGTGGTCCTCGACAACCCCGAATGGCATCTGCCGGTGGTGTCGGCGACGTTCCACGGGCGCGACGTGTTCACGCCGGTCGCGGCCCGTCTGGCGATGGGCAACAACCTGTTGGACGCGGGAACGGAGGTTCCGGCGCGCTCGCTGGTCCGGCTGCCGGACCCCGTGGTGGTGCTCGGTGACGGCTGGCTGGAGGCGGAGGTCACCGCGGTCGACCGGTTCGGCAACGTCCAGCTGGCCGCGTCGGCGCCCGACCTGGACGGGTTCCCGTCGGCCGTTGTGGTCGGCGGCCTGCGCGCCGCCCGCGGACGCACGTTCGGTGACGCCCGCCCCGGCGAGCTGGTCGTCTACACCGACTCCGCGGGCCGGGTGGCGGTGGCCGTCAACGGCGGTCGGGCGGTGGTGGCGCTGGGGGTCACGCCGGGCGACGTCCTGCGCGTGGAACGCGAGAGCTGACCCGTGCCCGAGGGAGACACCGTCTGGAACACCGCCCGGGTGCTCGACCGGCTGGTGGGCCAGACGCTCACCGCCGGTGAGTTCCGGGTTCCCCGCCTCGCCGGCGCCGACGTGGCCGACTGGACCGTCACCGAGTCGTCGAGCCGCGGCAAGCACCTTCTCCTGCGCCTGTCGGATCGGGACGGCGCACCCTGGACGCTGCACTCGCACCTGCGCATGGACGGCGCCTGGCGGGTCTACAAGCCCGGTGAGCGGTGGGCCGGCCGGCCCGCGCACCTGATCCGCGTGGTCCTCAGGGCCGAACGCGCGGTGGCCGTCGGCTACCACCTGCACGAGCTCGACCTGGTGCCGGCCGCCCGGGAACATACGCTGGTCGAGCACCTGGGCCCGGACCTCCTCGGCCCCGACTGGGACGCCGACGAGGCCGTCCGGCGTATCGAGGCGCGGCCCGACCGGCAGATCGCCGACGCGCTGCTCGACCAGCGCAACCTGGCCGGCATCGGCAACCTGTACAAGAGCGAGACGCTGTTCCTCCGCGGGGTCAACCCGTGGCGGACGGTCGCCGAGATCGGGGACCTGCGACGGATGGTCGTCCTGGCGCAGAAGCTGCTGGCGTCGAACCGGGGCCGCTGGAACCAGGCGACGACGGGGTCCCTGCGCCGCGGCGAGCAGCAGTGGGTGTTCGAGCGGGCCGGGTCACCCTGCCGCCGCTGCGGCACCACGATCCGACGCGCGAAACAGGGCGACCACGACCGCATCACCTACTGGTGCCCGCGATGCCAGCCCGGTGCCGAGTCCCCCGAGGGCCGGGAACGCCCGACCCTGGCGAAGGACTAGAGCAGGAGGGATCAGGGCATGTTGGTGCGGAGGTCGGCCAGGCCGGCCGACACGCCGCGGAGCAGGTCGGCGGCCTCCGTCAGCCGGGCCGCGGCCGGGTCGGTGAACTTGGCGCCCATCCGGCCGTCCTCCGCCATGAAGCTGGCGCCCGCGGCGACGAGCCGCTCGTACGCGGTGACGCCCTCGGTGATCTGGCCCATCAGGTCGCGGTGCGCGGCGGCCAGCCCGTCGCGGCTGTCGAGGGCGCCGTCGGTGCCCGCCGGCAGTCCCGGAATGGTCTTCATGGTCCGCTCGACGTGGGCGGCCCGCTCGACCAGGTCGTAGAGGGTGCGCTCGGCGGTGGCCGCCTCGAGCACCGCGTCGGCGGCGATGCCGTGCAGCCGCGGCGCGATGCCGGCGAACGTCATCGACGCCCGGTCGAGCCGCATCCACAGTGGAGCGACGGCCAGCCCGCGGTACTTGATCCGGGCCCGGTGGCGGCGGATCTCGGTGATCGCCGTCTGCCCGGCAGGCACGCTGCTCACCGCCGAGACCATCTTGCGGCGCAGTTCCGCGGCGGCGGTGGCCGGGTCGGTGGGCTCGGGTACGGGTAGCGCCTTCATCTCGCGGTAGTCGCGCCACCGCCAGACCGCCAGGGCCACCGAGGCACCGGCGGCGGCCGCCCATCCCGCGTCACCGAGCCCGAGCCCCTCGTACGGGACCAGGATCGCCGACGCCCCGGCCAGCCCACCGCCGACGACCGACCACCGGCGGGCCGAACCCAACAGGCGGCGCAGCCGGCGCAGATGCTTGGTTCGCTGATCAGCCATGAGCCTGCCGCCTCACCGGTTCAGTTGGAGCCGGCCGGCTTCTGCAGGCTCGCCCGCAGCTGCTCGAGCCGGGCCGCGCCCGCCGGGTCGCCATTCCCGTTGCCCTGGTGTCCGCCCTGGTTCTGGCCGGGGCCGACCGCCGGCTGCTGCGGCGCCGCGTCTACCTGCATGCTCTGGCGGATCTGGTCGAGCCGCGAGGCACCGGCCATGTCGAGCGTGGACTTCTGCACCTCGAGCATGCGGCCCTCGACCGAGTTTCCGGCGAGCTCCGCGCGGCCCATGGCGTTGGCGTACCGGCGCTCGATGCGCTCACGCACGTCGTCGAGCGACGGCGTGTTGCCGGGGGCGGCCAGCGAGCTCATCGACTCGAGCGAGCGGGCGATGGTCTCCTGCATGCGGGCCTGCTCGAGCTGGCTGAGCAGCTTGGTGCGCTCGGCGAGCTTCTGCTGCAGCACCATCGAGTTGTTCTCGACGGCGCGCCGGGCCTGCGCCGCGGCGCCGAGCGCCTGGTCGTGCAGGGTCTTCATGTCTTCCATGCTCTGCTCGGCGGCGACGAGCTGCGTGGCGAAGACCTGCGCCGTGTTCTCGTACTCACCGGCCTTCTGCGTGTTGCCCTGCGCGCGGGCCTGGTCGGCCAGCACGAGCGCCTGCCGGGCCGAGCCCTGCAGCTTCTCGACCTCACCCATCGTGCGCGACAGCTTCATCTCCAGCTGACGCTGGTTGCCGATGACCGCCGCCGCCTGCTGCACCAGGGCCTGGTGCGTGCGCTGGGCCTCCTCGACCGCCTGCTGGATCTGCAC
This sequence comes from Virgisporangium ochraceum, assembly GCF_016863655.1. Lineage (GTDB taxonomy): Bacteria > Actinomycetota > Actinomycetes > Mycobacteriales > Micromonosporaceae > Virgisporangium > Virgisporangium ochraceum. The sequence continues at coordinate 71,358 of NZ_BOPH01000062.1, read as the reverse complement.
CTTCGGGTCGGCATACTCGTCGATCTTGGCTCCGAACAGCGCCATCAGGTACTTGAAGCCCTTAGCGAAAGGGTTCGCCATTGTTCGCGGTCCTCTCTCCCCCATCGACCAGCGCCGCCGCTGTAGTCATCGTCTGTGTCCGCCCGCCTAGCTCTCCGGCGGCTTCCATCGTTGCAGGCATGCGCCAGAACGTCACCAGGCCTAGGGGACAATCCAGGGTCGCGACACGACAATAAGCGCCAAATCGGACTGCACGCGGAGGAGACCCTCAGGAGATTCTCAGGCTCCGACCAGGTCGAGCCGCTGTGCACGCAGAGTGGTCTTGAGGGGGCCTTCGTGCCGGACGGCCACACCCACGAAGTTGGTGACCGTACCCCCGAACGCCTCGGGGTCGCGCTGCGACGGCGCGGTGAACTCGACGGACTCCCCCGGCTCGGCGGCCGGCGCCGATCCGGAGCCCACTCCCGCCGGCTCCAGCTGGCGTTCGCGGTTGAGCAGACCGGACTCGGTGAGCTCGGCCAGCTCGAGGGTGTCGCTCACGTCACGCATCAGCTCGGAGAGTTGGGCACCGAGCGCGTCGCAGATCGCCGACAGCAGCTCGCTGGAGGCCTCTTTCTGGCCCCGTTCGATCTCGGAGAGGTAGCCCAGGCTGACGTTTGCCGCACCGCTGACCTCGCGCAGCGTGCGGTGCTGGGCTTGCCGGCGCGCCCGAAGCGCGTCGCCTAGTACCCGACGAAGCAGGATCACAGCGCACCTCCTCTTCTAGAGGCCACCGGCGATGCAGAGGCACCGCCGGCACTGCCACGGTACCCGCTGGTCGCGGGCGGCGGCACCATGGCGGGGCCGTTTGCGCCCTAAGCGAACCGCGGGGACACCAGCGTGTCTTCCAACAACACCAGCACCGCCGCGACGCTTCCCGCCCGGATCGCCGGCCGGTCGCCCGCGAGCGTCAGCTCCCGCACCTCGGAGACGCCGGGTCCGGACACCGCCACGTACACCCGTCCGACCGGCTTTCCGTCCTGCGGATCGGGCCCGGCGACGCCCGTCGTGGCCAGGCCCCAGTCGGCCCCGCACCGTTCGCGCGCCCCGCGCGCCAGCGCGAGGGCCACGTCGGGATCCACCGGTCCGCGCTCCGCGAGAAGATCATCCGGGACGCCCACCAGCGCGGCCTTCAGCTCCGTCGCATATGCGACGATCCCGCCGCGGAACACGGCGCTGGCTCCCGGCACGTCGACGATCGTCGCCGCCACCATCCCACCGGTGAGGGACTCCGCCGTGGCCAGCGTCTCCCCGCGCCGCTTCAGTAGGGACAGAACGGCCCCGGCCGCGGCCACCTTCATGTGCGGCTGAGCCGGATCGCCCGCACCACGTAGTCGACCCCGGTGACCACGGTGACGACCATGGCCGCGTAGATCACCCACAGCCCGAGGTCGTGCAGCCCGCCGGGCAGGGGCAGCAGCAGCCAGCCGATGCCGATGCTCTGCAGCATGGTCTTGAGCTTGCCGCCCGGGCTGGCCGGGATCACGCCGTGCCGCAGCACGAGGAACCGCATCGCGGTGATGCCGATCTCCCGCACCAGGATCAGCGTGGTGACCCACCACGGCACCACCCCGTACCCGGACAGCAGCACGAGCGCGGTGCCGATCAGCGCCTTGTCGGCGATGGGGTCGGCCACCTTGCCGAACGACGTGACGAGGTTGCGGCGCCGGGCGATCCAGCCGTCGACGTAGTCGGTGATCGACGCGACGGCGAACGCGACCGTCGCCGCGATCTGCCAGCCCGCGTGCTCCATCTCGCCGAGCACGACGAACACGGCGAACACCGGCACGAGGAGCACCCGCAGCGTCGTCAACGCGTTCGCGATGTTGAGGACTGGGATGACCGGCGCGGCCTCCACCGGGGCCGGAGCCTCGGACGCGGTGGCCGAACTCGATGCGCCCGCCTCCGCGGGCGCGGGCCGCGGGGCCTCTGTGGCGCTGCCTTCCCTCGTCGCTCCGGTCGCTGCGCTCCCTGCGCTCCTCAGTCCAGGCACCGCCGGCCCCGCAGGCGCCGGCTCGGGGATCATGACGGTGCCTTGGAGACGATCTCCACCGGTTCGGCGACCAGGTCGACGCCGTCGCTGGCGGTGACCTTGGCCCGGACGAGGTCGCCGACCCGCAGGTCGCCGGCGAGCGGGCCGCGCAGGGTGGTGGAGCCGTCGATCTCGGGCGCCTGGTGGGCGGCCCGACCCTCGACGGTGCCGCCCTCGATCGCGTCGACGAGCACGTCGACCTCGGTGCCGACGCGGTCCTCGGCGCGCTGGGCGCACAGGGAGTCGGCCAGCTCGGTCATCCGCTCGACCCGCCGCCGGACGGTGGTGGTGCTCACCTTGCCGGTCATGCCGGCGGCCTCGGTACCGTCCTCGTCGCTGTAGCCGAAGACGCCGATCGCGTCGAGCCGGGCGGCGGTGAGGAAGCGCGCCAGCTCGGCGACGTCGGCGCGGGTCTCGCCGGGAAAGCCGACGATCACGTTGCTGCGGGCGCCGGCCTCCGGCGCGTAGCCGCGGGCCATCTCGAGCAGGTCGAGGAACCGGGCGGTGTTGCCGAAGCGGCGCATCCGACGCAGCACCGGCTCGCTGGAGTGCTGGAACGACAGGTCGAAGTACGGCGCGACGCCGGGTGTGGTGGCGATCGTCTCCACCAGCGCCGGACGGGTCTCGGCCGGCTGCAGGTACGACACCCGCACCCGCACGATCCCGGCGACGGAGGCGAGCTGGGGCAGCAGCTTGTCGAGCGCACGCGGGTCCCCGAGATCCTTGCCGTACGAGGTGGAGTTCTCGGAGACCAGGACCAGCTCACGCACGCCCGTGCCGGCCAGCCACTCGGCCTCGGCGAGGATCTCCTCCGGCGGACGCGAGACGAACGCACCGCGGAACGACGGGATGGCGCAGAACGCGCACCGCCGGTCGCAGCCGCTGGCCAGCTTCAACGACGCGACGGGCCCCTTGTCGAGCCGCTGCCGCAGCACCTTCAAATGTGCCGGCGCGTGCCCCGGAAGGCTGACGTCCCCGCGCTTGACCTGGCGCTGCACCGGGGTCAGGGGCAGCAGCGTGCGCCGGTCACGCGGCTTGTGGCTCTCGACCTTCTCGCCGCGGGCGATGGCGTCGATGGTGGACGCGATGTCGGGGTAGTGGTCGAAGCCGAGCACGGCGTGGGCCTCGGGCAGGCTGTCGGCAAGTTCGCGGCCGTACCGCTCGGCCATGCAGCCGGTCGCGACGACCTTGGCCCCGCCGTCGGCGGCGGCGAGCAGCGTGTCGATCGACTCCTGCTTGGCGTCGGCCACGAACCCGCACGTGTTGACGACCACCACATCCGCACCGGTGGCGTCGGTTCCCACCGACCAGCCGCCGTCGGCGAGGCGGGCGGCCAGCTCCTCGGAGTCGACCTCGTTACGGGCGCAGCCGAGGGTGACCAGGGCGAGACGGCGTTGGGACACGAGTCGAGGGTACCGGTCCGCCCTGTCCGCGGCGTCAGCCGTTGACTCAGCTCGAGTGCATGACCGGCGTATCGCCCGCCCGCCACGCGCGGAGGACGGGACGGATCCCGCCCGCGTCGATGAACCAGGAGACGACGAACGCCGCGATGATCAGGCCCAGCATGGCCGCGGCGGACAGCAGGCCGAGCGGCAGGCCGAGCGCGAGGATCAGCACCGTGGCCAGCACGGCGTGCCGGATGCTGCCGAGCCGCAGGACCAGCCGGAACACCGCGTGCCCGATCAGGTAGAGAACCACTCCACCGGTGATCGCCAATGCATAGCTGAGCTTCGCCCCGTCGAACGGGTGCCCGATGATCTTCTTGACCCCCGCGGCGAACACCACGATTCCGAACAGCATCGGCACGTGCGCGAAGCCGAACGCGTGCACGGCGTGCAGGGCCCGGCGGCGCGGGTCGGCGGTGGCCTCCAGGGCGTGTTCGGCCCGCGCGTCGTCGCCGCCGAAGTAGACCCAGTAGAGGTAGTACAGGACCGTCAGCACCAGCACCGCCGCGAACACGATGCCGAGGGTCAGCTCGTAGCCGCGGATCCCGATGCCGACCGCGATGAGCGACTCGCCGAGCGCGACGATCACCACGAGGCCGTGCCGCTCGACGAAGTGCGCCGGCGCCAGCGTGAACCCCTCGATCGGGCTCAGGTACGGGGTGGCCGCCTGGATCGCGAACGCCACCGCCCACAGCCCGTACCGCCACGGGCCCGTGAGGATCCCGCCGACCAGCACCAGCGTGGCGCTGAGCAGGTTCAGCCAGGCGAGTCCGCCGCGCAGCGCCCGCATCACCCCGTCGCCGCCGGCCAGCGCGAACGCGCCGGTGTGGATCGCGTTGACCACGAAGTAGCCGAGGCCGAACAGCCATCCCGCCGCGCCGAAGGCCTGCGGCACCGCGATCGCGACGCCCAGGAAGCCGCCCATCCCGACCAGCAGCAGCACCCGGCGCAACGGGCTCGACGGCGCCATCGCGTTGGTGAGCCACGCGTACGCGGAGTACATCCACCAGATCACGCCGAGCATGAGCAGCACCCGCACGGCGCCGCGGACGTCGAGGTGGTCGGCGAGCAGCTCGGTGAGCTGCGTCACCGTGAAGACGAAGACCAGGTCGAAGAACAGCTCCAGGGTCGACACCCGGGTCTGCTGCCCGGTGTTCCCCGCTGACTCAGCCGTCACGCGGGGAGCGTAGCGGCAAACTGCGTCCGGAATGTAAAAGCGTCCGGCGTCGGGCCGTGTTCGTCGAGATGGGCCAGCCTGCGCGCGGCCTCGGCCACCGTCGGCCGCGCGCTCCCGTCGATCCACCAGAGGACCAGGTGTGGACCGGCGGAGCGCTCGAACCACTCCCGCCGGCGCTGCAGGACGGGCAGGTGGGCCGAGCGGTACGTGTACGCGTAGAGCGCCTCGATCGACTCCCACACGGTCAGGTTCACGATGACGTCGTCGCCGAACGGGCGGATGGCGGTGGCGTCGCCGCTCTCGTCCTGCAGCCGCCAGACGAACCCGGGCGAGCGGTCGGCGAGGTCGTTGATCTCCGCCAGCAGGTCGACGAAGCCCTTCAGCCGCGGGCTGTCGAGCGGGGCGGCCAACCTGGCGATGTTGAGCTGGGCAATGTTGGGCTGGGCGATGTTCATGCCCCGGGAGTTTAGACAATCTGCATTGGTTTTAGAATGGCGAGGTGACCGTCGACGCGATCGGCCTGCTGCACGAACCGGTCCGGCGGGCCGTGTACGAGTACGTGGCCGCCCAGTCCGGCCCGGTCGGCCGCGACGCCGTGGCCGGCGCTGTCGGCATCGGGCGCACCCTGGCCGCGTTCCACCTCGACAAGCTCGCCGACGCGGGCCTGCTCGCGGTGTCGTTCGCGCGCCGTGCGGGGCGTACCGGCCGGCCGGCCAAGCTGTACCGGCGGGCCGCCGACGAGCTTGCGGTGAGCGTCCCGCCGCGGCAGTACCGCATGCTCGCCGGTGCCCTCGCCGAGGCCCTGGAGGAGACGGGCGCCGACGCCGCCGCCTATGCGGCGGCGTACCGGCGCGGGCGGGCGCAGCCGTTCCCCGACGACCCGGAGGCGCAGCTGGAGACGCATCTGGAGGCGCTCGGTTACGAGCCGTTCGTCGACGGCGCCTGCATCCGGCTGCGCAACTGCCCGTTCGGCACGGTGGCCGAGGAGTTCCCGCCGCTGGTGTGCGGGATGAACCTCGGCCTCGTGCGGGGCATGCTCGCCGGTGGCGGACTGCCCGAGTCGCTGGCCGAGCTCGACCCCGCGTCCGAGGGGTGCTGCGTGAAGCTCAGTCGCTCCCGGCCCTGAGACTGTCGAGCATCTCCTCGAGCTCGTCGGGCTTGATCAGCACGTCGCGGGCCTTCGACCCCTCCGACGGGCCGACGATGCCGCGGGTCTCCATGAGGTCCATCAGGCGGCCGGCCTTCGCGAACCCGACCCGCAGCTTGCGCTGGAGCATCGACGTCGACCCGAACTGGCTGGTCACGACGAGCTCGGCGGCCTGGATCAGCAGTTCCAGGTCGTCGCCGATGTCCTCGTCGATCTTCTTCTTGGTCGACTCCGGCGCGGTGGTGACGTCGTCGCGGAACTCCGGCTCGCGCTGGTCCTTGCAGAACTTGACGATGTCGGCGATCTCCGACTCGTTGACCCAGGCGCCCTGGATCCGGGTCGGCTTCGACGCGCCCATCGGCAGGAACAGCCCGTCGCCGCGGCCGATCAGCTTCTCGGCACCGGGCTGGTCGAGGATGACCCGCGAGTCGGCGAGGCTCGACGTCGCGAACGCCAGCCGCGACGGCACGTTCGCCTTGATCAGACCGGTGACGACGTCGACGCTGGGCCGCTGGGTGGCCAGCACGAGGTGGATGCCGGCGGCCCGGGCCAGCTGGGTGATGCGCACGATCGAGTCCTCGACGTCGCGCGGGGCGACCATCATGAGGTCGGCCAGCTCGTCGACGACCACCAGCAGGTACGGGTACGGCCGGATCACCCGCTCGCTGCCGGGCGGGGCGACGATCTGCCCGGCCCGCACCTTGCGGTTGAAGTCGTCGACGTGGCGCACCCCGAACGCGGCCAGGTCGTCGTAGCGCATGTCCATCTCGCGGACGACCCAGTCGAGGGAGTCGGCGGCCTTCTTCGGGTTGGTCACGATCGGGGTGACCAGGTGCGGGATGCCCTCGTAGCTGGTCATCTCGACCCGCTTCGGGTCGATCAGCAGCAGCCGCACCTCGTCGGGCGTGGCCCGGGTGAGCAGCGACACCAGCAGGGAGTTCAGGCACGACGACTTGCCCGCACCGGTGGCGCCGGCGATCAGGATGTGCGGCATCTTCGCCAGGTTCGCGACGACGAAGCCGCCCTCGATGTCCTTGCCCAGGGCCACGGTGAGCGGGTGGTGGTCGCTGGTCGCCGCGCGCGAGCGGAGCACGTCGCCGAGCGTCACGTTCTCGCGGTCGAGGTTCGGGATCTCGACACCGACCGCGCTCTTGCCCGGGATCGGCGACATGATCCGCACGTCGGGCGACTTGACCGCGTAGGCGATGTTGCGGGTGAGCGCGGTGATCCGCTCGACCTTCACACCCGGTCCGAGCTCGACCTCGTACCGGGTGACCGTCGGCCCCCGCGTGAACCCGGTGACCGCCGCGTCGACGTTGAACTGGTCGAACACGCCGGACAGCGCGTTCTCGACCTCGTCGTTGGCCCTGGTGCGGGTCTTCGGCGCGTCGCCCTTGGCCAGCAGGTGCGGCGGCGGCAGCTTGTAGTCGGCGTCGGTGAGCGCGAGCTGCTCGGCCCGGGTGGGCATCGGCGTGTGCTCGGGTGGCGGCGGCGCCTCCTTCTTCTTCGGCGCCGGCTTGGTGCGCGGGAGCGCGAGGGTCTCCAGCGCCTCGATCGGGCCGGGCATCGGCGGCTCGTCGTCCATCGACAGCTCGTCGCGGGCCTCGGCGTCGATCTCGGCGAGGGCGCTCTGCCGCCGTCGGGACGGGCGGCGCTTCGGCTTCGGCTCCTCCTCGTCGGCGGCCTCGGCGGCTTCCGCGGGGTAGTCCTCCTCGTCCTCCTCGTCCTCCGGCGCGCGGCCGAGCGCCAGGTCACGCAGGTCGCGGAAGCGCTGCGGGACCTTGTTGATCGGCGTCGCCGTCACCACGAGCAGGCCGAACACGACGAGCAGCAGGAGCAGTGGCGCGGCCACCCAGCCGCTGATCGCCTTCGCGAGCAGGCCGCCGGTGAACCGGCCGAGCACCCCGCCGGCCTTCTCCATGTCGATCGGGTCGTCGGGCTGGCCGAACGCGAGGTGCAGCAGCCCGGCGACGCCGACGATCAGCGCCGACCAGCCGACGACGCCCCGGCCACGCGGCTCGTCCTCGACCGGCTTGCGCATCAGGCGCACCGCGCCGACCAGCAGCAGCACCGGGAGCGCGGCGGAGATGCCACCCAGGAAGAAGCGGACGGTGTCGGCGAGCCACTCGCCCACCGGTCCCGCCGAGTTGAACCAGACCCCGAACGCGAGCAGCACCGCCATGCCGAGCACGGCGAGCCCGACGCCGTCGCGCCGGTGCTCCGGGTCGAGGTCGCGGGCCGTGGCCGCCTGCCGGCCGACCGCCCGCACCATCCAGCCGAGGATGTGGGCGACGCCCATCCACAGCGCGATCATGCCCCGGCCGAGCAGCGCCAGCGGGTTGAACCCGGTGGCGGACGAGGTACGGCGACGCGTCGCCGCCTTACGCGGCGCCGGCGCGGTCTTGCGGGCCGGTTGGCGGGTGCGCTGGGTCGGCCGCCGGGCCGGGGTGGCCGACTTGGCCGGGGCACGGCGACGGCTCGGCTGAGAGGTCCTGCCCGCCATAGGTCCCCACCGTAGCGGTGGATCTACAGCGAGACAGTTTCGACTCGCCGCCGCAGGTGCCGCCGGTAGAGATAGGCACCCACCCATGACCCGACGACCGTGACGCCGACGAGAACCTGCAGCGGGAGCGTGTACCGCTCCGGGTACAGCACGCCCTCGATGTAGCGGTCGATGAATCCGGCGGTCTGCTCGGTCTGTCCCGCCTCCCGTCGCGCCCAGTTCTCCGCGGTGGTGAGCGGGCACGTCAACGGGATCCCGACGACGGCCAGTCCCCAGGCGGCGGCCGCGAGGTGCACCCAGAACATCCGCGGCCACCGCCAGGCCAGGAATCCGCCGACCACCACGAACGCCAGGTAACCGAAGTGCACGACGAGGATCACCGTGACGAGAACGTCCATGGCTCCAGTGTTACGACAGGAGTTGCTCGATGGGGTCCCGCAGGAAGTAGACGACGAAGAGCGCCGCCGCTCCCCACATCAGCGGGCTGACCTCGCGGGCCTTGCCCCGCACGGCGCTGAGCAGCACGTACGCGATGAACCCGGCCCCGATGCCGGTGGAGATCGAGTAGGTGAACGGCATCAGCACGATCGCCAGGAACGCGGGGATGCCGATCCCGTAGTCGGTCCAGTCGATCGAGCGCACGGCGGTCATCATCAGGAAGCCCACGACGATGAGCGCGACCGACGCGGCCTCGAACGGAACGATCTCCACGAGCGGCGCGAAGAACATCGCCACGAGGAACAGCCCACCGGTGACCAGGTTCGCGACGCCGGTACGGGCGCCCTCCGCGACGCCGGACGCCGACTCGATGTACGACGTGTTCGACGACACGCTCGCCGCTCCACCGGCGGCCGCCGCGACCGAGTCGACCAGCAGGATCTCGCGCGTGCGCGGCGGGGTGCCGTCCTCGTTGAGCAGGCCGCCCTGCGGACCGGCCTCGTAGCCGACGGCCACCATCGTGCCCATCGTGTCGAAGAAGTCGGTCACCAGCAGCGTGAACACGAACATGATCGCGATGAGCGTGATGCCCGAGTCCCAGGCGCCGAGCACGCTGAACTTGCCGAGCAGGCCCAGGTCGGGCAGGTCGAAGACCTTGTCGGGCAGTTCCGGCACGTTGAGGTTCCAGCCGTGCGGGTTGCTCTTCTCCGGCGAGACGAACGTCGGTCCGACCTTGAAGATCGCCTCGACGATCACCGCGAGCACGGTGCCGAACGCGATGCCGAGCAGGATCGCGCCCTTCACCCGCCGTACCACCAGGACGAGCGTGACCAGCAGCGCGATCACGAACACCAGCGACGGCCAGCCGACGAGCCGGTTGCCGAGGCCCAGCTGGATCGGGGGCGCCCCGGTGCCCGTCGACCGCACGAAGCCGGCGTCGACCAGGCCGATCATGGTGAGGAACAGGCCGATGCCGACGCCGATCGCGATCTTGAGCTGCGGCGGCACGGCCCGGAACAGCGCCTCGCGCAGCCCGGTGAGCACGAAGATCGTGATGAGCACACCCTCGATCACCACGAGGCCCATCGCGTCGGCCCAGGTCATCGTCGGTGCGATCTCGTACGCGACGAGCGCGTTCACGCCGAGGCCGGCCGCGAGGGCCAGCGGGAACCGGGCGACGACGCCCATCAGGATCGTCATCACCCCGGCCACCAGGGCGGTGGCGGCCGCGATCTGGGTCATGTCGAGCGTGTCGCCGTTCTTGTCGGCGCCCGCGCCCAGGATCAACGGGTTGAGGACCACGATGTAGCTCATCGTGAAGAAGGTGGCCAGCCCGCCCCGGATCTCGCGACCCAGGGTCGAGCGGCGTGCGCTGATCTCGAAGTACCGGTCGAAACCGTTGCGCGGGGGTGCTGGGGGTTCCGGGTCGGGGCCCGGCGGCAGGTCAGGGCCCGCCTCGGTGTGCGCCATGCAAAGACGCTAAGGAACCCCTGTTACATCTGCATCTCAGACCTCGACGACGTTCGGCACGATCATCGGCCGACGCCGGTACTTCTCGTTGACCCACCGGCCCACCGTGCGGCGCACGAGCTGCTGCAGCTGGTGCGGGTCGGTGACGCCCTCCTCCGCCGCGCGCAGCAGCGCCTCCGTGATGACCGGCAGCACCGCGTCGAACGCCGCCGGGTCCTCCGAGAAGCCCTTCGCCGAGATCGCCGGCCCGCCCACGACCTTGCCGGTGACCGAGTCGATCACCACGGTGGCCGCGATGAACCCGCCGTCGCCGAGGATGCGCCGCTCGGTGAGCAGCGACTCGCTGACGTCGCCCACGGCGAGGCCGTCGACGTACACGTACCGCGACCGGATGTGCCCGACGAGCCGGGCCACGCCGTCGACCAGGTCGACCACGTCGCCGTCCTCGCACAGCACCACCTGCTCGCGCGGCACGCCCGACTCGACGCCGAGCTCGGCGTGCGCCCGCAGGTGCCGCCACTCGCCGTGCACCGGCATGAAGTTGCGCGGCTTGACCACGTTGAGCAGGTACCGCAGCTCGCCGGCCGGCGAGTGCCCGCTGACGTGCACCTTCGCGACGTCCTTGTGCACCACCACGGCACCGGCCCGCGACAGCCGGTTGATCACCCGGTAGACCGCGGACTCGTTGCCCGGCACCAGCGACGACGCCAGCACGACGGTGTCGCCGGGCGCGATCGTGACGTGCCGGTGGTCGCCGTTGGCCATGCGGCCGAGCGCGCTCATCGGCTCGCCCTGCGAACCGGTGGACATGAGCACGATGCGCTCGGGTGGCAGGTTCAGCGCCTCGTCCATGCCCACGACCAGGCCGCCCGGGATGCGGAGCAGGCCGAGGTCGCGGGCGATGCCCATGTTGCGCACCATCGAGCGTCCGATGAGCGCGACGTGCCGGCCGTGCGCGCGGGCGGCGTCGAACACCTGCTGGACCCGGTGGACGTGCGACGCGAACGACGCGACGATCACCCGCCCGGTGGCGCCGGCGAAGATCCGGTCGAGCACCGGACCGATCTCCCGTTCCGGGGTGACGAAGCCGGGGATCTCGGCGTTCGTGGAGTCGCTGAGCAGCAGGTCGACGCCCTCGGCGCCGAGCCGGGCGAACCCGGCCAGGTCGGTAAGCCGCCCGTCGAGGGGAAGCTGGTCCATCTTGAAGTCGCCGGTGTGCAGCACCGTGCCGGCCGGCGTCTTGATCGCGACCGCGAGCGCGTCGGGAATCGAGTGGTTGACCGCGAAGAACTCGCACTCGAACGGGCCGAGCCGCTCGGTCTGCCCCTCGCGGACGGTGAGCGAGTACGGGGTGATCCGCCGCTCGGCCAGCTTCGCCTCGACCAGCGCGAGCGTGAACTGCGACCCCACCAGCGGGATGTCGGGCTTGTGCGCGAGCAGGTACGGCACCGCGCCGATGTGGTCCTCGTGCCCGTGGGTGAGCACGATCGCGTCCACGGCGTCGAGCCGGTCGAGGATCGACTCGAAGTCGGGCAGGATCAGGTCGACGCCGGGCTGGTCGACGTCGGGGAACAGCACCCCGCAGTCGACGACGAGCAGCCGGCCACCGAACTCGAACAACGTCATGTTGCGGCCGATCGCGCCCAGCCCGCCCATGGGGGTGATCCGCAGCCCGGTGGCGGGAAGCGGCGGTGGCGCGTCGAGCTCGACGTGTGCCGCCGTCACCGATCGGCACCCGGGTGCAGGTGGGCCATCTGGTCGGCGTCGCCGAGCGTGAGCCCCGACGCCGCGCAGTCCTCCCGGATCCGCGCGATCTCCGCCGGGGTCGCCGAGCAGAGCGGCGGACGCACCGGACCGGCGGGTTTCCCGGCGAGCCGCAGCGCCGCCTTGGTCATGATGACGCCCTGGGTGCGGAAGAACCCGCAGTAGGCGGGCAGCAGCTTGTGGTGCAGCGCCAGGGCGCCGGCCACGTCGCCGGCCTCGTAGGCCTCGATCATCTGCTTGGTCTGCGGGCCGAACAGGTGCGTGGGCACCCCGACCACCCCGACCGCGCCGATCGCCAGCAGCGGCAGGGTGATCTTGTCGTCGCCCGAGTAGATCGCGAGGTCGGTGCGCTGGGTGACCCACGCGGTGCCCTCGAAGTCGGCCTTGGCGTCCTTGAGGGCGACGATGCGCGGGTGCTCGGCGACCCGCACCAGCGTCTCGGTGGCGATCTCGACCACCGACCGCCCCGGGATGTCGTAGAGCATCACCGGCAGCCCGGTGGCGTCGGCGATCTCGGTGAAGTGGTGCACCAGCCCGGCCTGCGGTGGCTTGTTGTAGTACGGGGTCACCACGAGCGCGCCGTGGGCACCGGCCTTCTCGGCCGCCCTCGCCAGCTCCACCGAGTGCCGGGTGTCGTTGGTGCCGACGCCGGCGATCACGAACGCCCGGTCGCCGACGGCTTCGAGCACAGCCCGGAGCACGGCGTCCTTCTCGGTGTCGGTGGTGGTCGCCGACTCGCCGGTGGTGCCGTTGATGACCAGTCCGTCGTGGCCCTGCTTGTCGACCAGCCAGGTGGCGAGCGCGGCGGCACCGTCGGCGTCGAGGGAGCCGTCGGCGCGGAACGGCGTGACCATCGCGGTGATCAGCCGGCCGAAGGGCCGCCGCGGGTCGGAACTCGTGCGCGTCATGAGGACAACCTATCGCCCGCCGATAGCGGTTTCGGTCACGACTCCCAGGCGAAGGCGCTGGCGGCGATCTCGGTGCCGTCGGCGAGGGTGGATATCGTGAAGTCGGCGAACACGTTTCCGGCGACCTTCTGCAGCTGCCGCAGGCATTCCACGGCCAGCGCCCGGATCTCCACGTCGGCGTGCTCGGTGGCCCGCATCGCGATGAAGTGCCGCCACGCGCGGTAGTTCCCGGTGACGACGATGCGCGTCTCGGTCGCGTTCGGCAGCACCGCGCGGGCGGCCTGGCGGGCCTGCTTGCGGCGGAGCGTCGCGCTGCCGGCGCCGGCGAACTTCTCCTCCAGCTTCGCGAGCAGCTCGCTGTAGGCGTCGACGCTGGCGGCGGTCGCCTTGAGGAACAGCTCGTGCAGCTCCGGGTCGGCGGCGATGACGTCGGGCTCGACCATCGCGGCGTCGCGCTCGGGCACGTAGCGCTGCGACAGCTGCGAGTACGAGAAGTGCCGGTGCCGGATCAGCTCGTGGGTGAGCGAGCGGGAGATGCCGGAGATGTAGAAGCTGACCGTGCCGTGCTCGAGCACGGAGAGGTGGCCGACCTCGAGGATGTGCCGGAGGTACCCGGCGTTGGTGGCCGTGGCCGGGTTCGGCTTGCTCCACGACTGGTAGCAGGCCCGGCCGGCGAACTCGGCGAGGGCCTCGCCTCCCTCGGCGTCGGTCGACCACGGCACGTCGTCGGGCGGCGTGAACTGGGTCGACGCGATCAGCTGAACCTTGGGGGGCACGATCTCGGGCATGCCGACACTCTATTAACTTCAGGCGCGTGCGGCACAAGGTCCAGGTTCATCCACTTCCGAAGGCTGACTTCGACGCCATCTACGCGCGGGTGCCGCGGCTCACCGTCGAGGTGCTGCTGGAGCTGGAGGGCGGGCTCGTGCTCGCGCGTCGCGACATCGAGCCGTGTGTCGGACAGTGGCACATCCCCGGCGGAACGGTCCACTTCGGCGAGTCGCTGCCCGCGGCCGTGCGGAGGGTCGCGCTCGTCGAGTTGGGGGTCGAGGTGACGCCCGGAGCGCTCGTCGGCTACATCGAGTACCCCCGGATGCACGCCGACGGCTACCCGGGGTGGCCGGTCGGGATGGCGTTCACCGCGACGCGGGTCAGCGGGGACCTGTCCGGCAGCGACATGGGCGCCGAGGTCGCCTGTTTCACCGCGGTGCCCGACGACATCATCGCCGAGCAGGGCGAATTCCTCCGCGCGTGGTTCGCGCGACGTCTCTGACATCATTTCGACTTGACGCGACGTCATCGTGACGCCATCATGGTGTCATGGACCTGACGCCGTACCTGGAATCGCTTCGTCGCGATCTCGCCGCCGCGGCCGCGCCCGGCGGGGAGACCGCCGCTCGCAGCGCCGAGCTGCTGTCGTCCGCGCTGGAGTCGGCCGCGCGGCTGAGCCTCCTGGAGGCGCTGTCCGACGCCGCGGCCGAGATCACCACGAAGCTCGACGGGTCGAGTGTCGAGGTGCGGCTTCGCGGCCGCGACGCCGAGCTCGTGGTCACCGACGGCGCGCCGATGGCGAGCGCGCCGCCACCACCTCTCGTGGCCGACGGCGGCGGCGACGTGGCCCGCATCACCCTCCGGCTCCCGGAGGCGCTCAAGGAGCAGGCCGAGCGGGCCGCCACCGAAGAGGGCATCTCCGTCAACGCGTGGCTGGTGCGTGCGGTCGCGGCGGCGCTGCAGGGCTACGGCGGGTGGCCGCCGGTTCCCCCGACGCCGCCCATGCCGCCCGGTCCGCCCGGGCCGCCCGGATGGTTCCCCGGCCCCGGCGGTCCGCCGCCGGGTGGCCGTGGCCGCCGTCCCCGCCGGATGACCGGCTTCGCACAGGCCTGAGTTCTTTCGAGGAGGAACACCGATGTACGAGTTCCAGACCCCCGACCCGATCCTGGTCTCCGTCCGGCTGGGTGGTGGCGCCGCCACGATCACGGCCGAGGAGCGCGACACCACCGTGGTCACGGTGGAGCCCTACGACAACTCCGACGCGTCGCGCTCGCTCGCGGAGAGCACCCGGGTCGCCGTCGACGGCGGCCGGCTGATCATCCACGCGCCGGAGAGCAGCTTCATCTGGCGGCGCGGCAGTGTGCGGGTCACCGCGCAGGTGCCGCTCGACAGCGGTTTCGAGTGCAACGTCGCGTCGGCCGAGACGGTCCTGGCCGGCCGGTGGAGCGAGGGCACCGCCAACAGCGCGTCGGGCAACCTGCAGATCGGCGCGGTCGCCGGCAACCTGAAGATCAACACCGCGAGCGGCGACGTGCGTGTCCACGCGGTCGGGCGTGGCCTGAACCTGCGCAGCGCGTCGGGCAACGCCGAGATCGGCTCGGTCGGCGGCGACGCGTCTCTGACCAGTGCCAGCGGCGACCTGGCCGTTCACGACACCGGCGGCTCGGCGATGGCGCGCACCGCCTCGGGCGACATCGAGCTGTTCCGGGCCCGCCAGGGCGAGGTCCGGGCACAGACCGCCTCGGGCGATGTGCAGATCTCGGTGCTTCCGGGCACCGGCGTCTACCTGGACGTGCATTCGCTGTCGGGGTATACGCAGAGCGATCTGAGTCTCGGTGACGCCCCGCCGGCCGGGAACACGTCGAAGAGCACGCTGTCGCTGCGGGTGCACACGGCGAGCGGCGACGTGGCGATCATGCGGGCCCAGGTGGCGCAGGACGCGGCCTGACCACCTACACGTAGAACCAGCTGAACGGCTCGAACGGCAGGTTGCGCAGCACCGAGAACACGGCCCACACGCCGAGCGCGACGGCGAGGGTCCGGTACGACACGCGCAGCTTCGGCAGTTGCTTGTTGAACAGCGCGCCGGCCGCCCACACCGCGTAGGCGTAGAGCAGGAACGGCAGCGCGAACACGAACACCAGGTGATGCTGTGCGGCGGCCGCGAGGTCGCCGTGCAGCAGGTACCAGGCGGCGCGGGTGCCGCCGCAGCCGGGGCAGTCGAAGCCGGTGGTGAGCCGCACCAGGCAGCCCGGGGTGTCGGCGGCTCCGCCGTCGGTGGGGTTGCTCCACAGCACGTACGCCGAGGCGGCCACGCAGGTGCCGGCCAGCGCCACCGGCGCGATCCATCTCGGCGTGCGGCGGTTGACCTTGCCGAAGAACTGGGTGACCTTGTCGGGCTCGGCGTAGTACACCGCGTACGGCCCGTAGGGGCTGTCGGGCGGCAGCGGCGGCGGAAACACCCCGGGCGTCTCGCCCGCCGCGTGCGGCGCCGATGTCCCGCCGGCGTTCCAGGACGTGGCCGACGCGTGCGGCGCGGGCGTTTCGCTGGCGTTGCCCGACCCGGCCGCAGCGTGCGGCACGGTGGCCGGTGCTGCGGGCTGCACTGCGGGCGGAACTGCGGAGGTCACGCCGTTCACGGTACACGGGCTCCGCTGATACGCCCGCTCCGCTCGCGCGGGCCCGGGGCTCCCGGCGCCGGGCTCAGGCCAGACCAGGCCGGCTCTGGGCCGCCAACTCCGCAGTCAGTTCGCGGGCGAGGTCACCGAGCACGGGCGGTTCGACGCCCGACAGGCCCAGCCAGCCGGCCAGGCGCCGCAGCTCGGCGGCGAGCGCCGACGCGACCTCCGCCGGCGACGGGTCGGTGCGGGCCGTCGCCGGTTCGAGCCAGGCGGCCGGGACCCGCAGCACGCCGGCCTTCCGGTCGGCCTTCAGGTCGACGCGGGCGGCGAACCGGTCGTTCAGCAGGAACGGCAGCACGTAGTACCCGTGCACCCGCAGCGGCGCCGGCACGTAGATCTCGATGCGGTAGCTGAACCCGAACAACCGCTCGACCCGGCCGCGCTCCCAGATCAGTGGGTCGAACGGGCTGATCAACGTGGCCGCGGTGACCCGCCGCGGGATCCGCGCCGCCTCGTACAGGTACGCGGGCGCCTTCCAGCCCTCCACCCGTACCGGCCGCAGCTCGCCGGCGCTGACCAGCTCGGCGATCGCCGTGCGGGCCGCGGCCAGCGGCAGCCGGAAGTAGTCGCGCAGCTCGGGCTCGGCCGCCACCCCCAGGCCGGCCGCCGAGATGCGCACGAGGTCGCGGAACGCCTCGTCGTCGGGTGGCGTCGGGGCGTTCAGCACCGCCGCCGGCAGCACCCGCTCGGGGACGTCGTACAACCGCGCCCACGCCGAGTTCCGCGCCGCGGCCGTGACCTCGCCGGCGAAGAACAGGTACTCGAGCGCGGTCTTGACCTCGTTCCAGTTCCAGCCCCAGTTGAAATGCTTCACCCGCTCGCTCGGGTCGTCGATCTCGGCGGCCGCCACCGGCCCCCGCTCGCGCACCTCCTCGAGCACCCGCTTGATGAGCTCGGGCTTCTCCTTCGCCAACCGCGACGGCGGCCCCCACGAGTGCCCGCGCGCCATCCGCCACCGCATCACCGGGTGCAACCCGACCGGCAGCAGCGAGGCCTCGTGCCCCCAGTACTCGAACAGCTCCCGGGGACCCCGGTAGGCCGCCCGGTCGATCAACGAGACCGGGTACGGCCCGAGCCGGCTGTACAGCGGCATGTAGTGCGCCCGCATGAGCACGTTGACCGAGTCCATCTGCAGCAGCCCGACCCGACGCAGCACCCGGCGCAGGTGCCGCACGTCGGGCGGCCCGCCCGGCTGCGGATCGGTGAACCCCTGCGCCGCGAGGGCGATCCGTCGGGCGTGCCTGAGGGAGAGCGTGTCCATCGCGGCCAGCCTATGGCCCGGGTACGACAGTTCCCCCCGTCCCGCCGAGGGCCCGGGAAGCACGACTCGGGGCCACCACCCGCCGGGAGAAGCTCCCGGAGCGGGTGGTGACCCCGAACCGCATGACTACGGCTACGCCTGAACGAGACGCCGATCGTCCTGGGACGGCACCCGAACGGTGGCCGTCACGTCGGCCAGCTCCCGGTCGAGGTCGTCGACACCCGCGTCGACGGCCCGCGGACGCGGCGGCCCGACCGGCTCCGGCTTCGGCGCCAGCGGCACTGCCACCAGGAGCACGAGGCTCAGCCACACGTAGGCGTTGCTGCCCACCCAGCCGGGGAACGTGTCGAAACCGCCGTTGAACGCCCACACCAGGCGGCTGCACATCACCGCGTAGGTGAACGCGGCGAGGCCCAGCAGCCAGTTGCGGCGCCGCTTCGACAGGCCCTTCACGGTGCCGCGGTCGACCAGCAGGATGATCGCCGGCAGCACCCACACGAGGTGGTGCACCCAGGTGATCGGGCTGATCAGCACGCCGACGATGCCGGTGAGCGCCAGGCCCATCGCCTCGTCGCCCCGCTTCGCGGCGGCCCGCGAACGCCAGGCCCAGACGGCGAGCGTGATCAGCACCAGCGCCATCCACGCGAGGTTCGACGGCTGGTCGGGGTCCCACCGGTGGACGACACCGTTGAGCGACTGGTTCGAGACGAACGAGTTCTCGCCGACGCGGCTGGTGTTCCACAGCGCGTCGGTCCAGAAGACCCGGGACTCGTCGGGGGCGACCGCGCCGGTGAAGACCGTGGCCGCCATGACGGTGCCGCTGGCCACCACCGCGGCGCGGATCCGCCCGGTGATGATCAGGTAGATGATGAAGATGCCCGGCGTCAGCTTGATCGCGGTGGCGAGGCCGATGCCCACACCGGCGACGCTGCGGTTGTAGCGCACCAGGAACAGCACGTCGGCCGCCACCAGCACCAGCAGGATCGCGTTCACCTGGCCGAACAGGAACGTCTCGCGCATCGGCTCGAACGCCACGACGAGCGCCGCCGCGACACCCAGCACGAACCACGGCGACCAGCCGTTGCGGCGCGCCATCGGCTCGACCAGCCAGTAGATGACCGCGAGCGCGGCGCCGACCGTGAGCAGCATGCTGATGCCGATCGCGACGTGCCAGCCGAGGTAGGCCATCGGCAGCATCGTGAGCGCGGCGAACGGCGGGTAGGTGAAGCCGTACTTGGTGCGCGGCAGCAGATAGTCGTAGAGCGCGCCGTTGCCGTCGACCCAGTGGTTCAGGGCCCCGTAGTAGACCCGCAGGTCGAAGAACCCGTGGCGGACCGCGAACGCGGCGTCGAACGCCCACGCGGCCAGGAACAGCCCGAAGACGATGGCCGCCTGCTGCGCACCCTTCCGCCTGGCCCACGCAGGCAGCCAGGCAGGCAGCTGCCGCAGCCGCGCCGGCATCTCAGCCGACCGCTGTGCGACCCGTTCCCGCGTAGACACGCCTGTGCCCTCCTCGATCAGACCTCGGTTGACTCTGCCCAGAAAGCAGGGCCCGAACACTTGCCCCGACAGTTGGCTCGAACACCTTTGCCGCCGCCCGCGTCAAGGGTGGGGTGCGGCACGCCCACCCTGCACGTCTCGTTACGAAACCGGTACGTACCCTTTGCTTTGTGGTGCTGTGTTACGTCCGGGTTGCGACACCCGATGATCCGGGCGAAATTGCCCGAATCCAAATGACGACCTGGCAGGTCGCCTACGACCGTTTCATTCCACGGACAGTGATCGATCAGCTTGATCAAAACTGGCTCACTCGGCAGTGGGAAGACGCGGTGACGTCTCCTCCAACATCACAGCATCGTGTGCTGGTAGCGGTTGAGCAGGCAGAAAAGCCTGGCACGAAACCGGGGCAAGCCTACCGTGCGGGGTTTGCGGCGTCAGGCCCGGCAGACCCGTCGGCGCTCGCTCCCGACGAGAATCACAACGCGCTGAGTGACGGAACGGTTGCGGTCACCGAGTTGATGGTCGAGCCGCGATGGGGCCGCCGGGGCCACGGCAGCCGGTTACTCAGCGCATCTGTCGATCACTGGCGGCAGGATGGCTTCGACACCGCCGTGTTCTGGGTGTTCAGGGACGACGCCGCCACCGTGAGCTTTCTCACGTCGGCCGGTTGGGCACCCGACGGCGCCGCCCGCGCGCTGGATGTCGACGACCTACTCGTGCCGCAGGTCAGGTATCGAACGCGTCTCTAATGGCTCGGAAGATTCACAGGAGATTTCCGAGGCCGACGGTCAGTCCGGGCCGGTTCCGCACCGCCCGGACGGCCAGGAGCACCCCCGGCATGAACGACACGCGCTCGTACGAGTCGTGCCGCAGGGTCAGGGTCTCGCCCGTGCCGCCGAACAGCACCTCCTGGTGCGCCACCAGACCCGCCGAGCGGATCGAGTGCACCCGCACCCCGCCCACCGACGCGCCACGCGCGCCGTCGAGTTCGTCTTTGGTGGCGTCGGGGATCGGCGCGCAGCCGGCAGCCTCGCGCGCCTCCGCGATGAGCTCGGCCGTGCGCACCGCGGTGCCGCTCGGCGCGTCGAGCTTCTTCGGGTGGTGCAGCTCGACGATCTCGACCGACTCGAAGTACTTCGCGGCCCGCGACGCGAACTCCATCATCAGCACCGCGCCGACCGCGAAGTTCGGCGCGACCACCACGCCCAGGTCGGGCTTGTGGACCAGCCACGCCGCGACCCGGTCGAGCCGGGCCTGCGAGAAGCCGCTCGTACCCACCACCGCGTGGATGCCCTGCTCGACGCACCAGTGCAGGTTGTCCATCACGGTGTCGGGGGTGGTGAAGTCGACCACCACCTCGGCGCCGGCGTCGGTGACGAGCGACAGGGCGTCGCCCTCGTCGACCGTGGCCACCAGGTCCATGTCGGCGGCACCCTCGACGGCACGGCACACCTCGGTACCCATTCGGCCGCGTGCTCCCAGCACCCCGACGCGCAGTGGTTCTGTTGTCACGCGGGACAACTTACTGTCAGGCCACCGCCGGACTGAAGTCGCGGTCGTCGAACGGCCCGATCACCGCCAACGACGGCCGGCAGTCGAGCAGCTCCGCGGCCACCGCCGCGACCTCGTCGGTGGTCACCCGGTCGACCCGGGCCAGGATCTCGTCGACCGACAGCAGGTCGGGGTGCAGCAACTCGCCCTTGCCCAGCCTGCTCATCCGCGACCCGGTGTCCTCCAGGCCGAGCACCAGCGCGCCCTTCAGCATCCCCTTGCCGCGGGCCACCTCCGAGTCGGTGAGACCGCTCGCCGCGGCCTTCGCGAGCTCGTCGCGGGTGATCGCGAGCACCTCGTCGACCTTGCCCGGCGCGCAGCCGGCGTAGACGCCGAAGAGCCCCGAGTCGGCGTAGAGCGACGTGAACGAGTAGACCGAGTACGCCAGCCCGCGCTTCTCCCGGATCTCCTGGAACAGCCGGCTCGACATGCCGCCGCCGAGAACGTTGTTGAGGACGCCCAGCGCGAAGCGCCGCTCGTCGCCGCGGGCCAGCCCGCCGCCACCGAGCACCACGTGGGCCTGCTCGGTGTCCTTGTCGAGCAGCACGACCTGTCCCGTACGCGGCACCACCAGGGGCGACGCCGCCCGCGGCGACAGGGCGCGGCCCGTCTCCTCAAAACCGCGACGGCCGGACAGCCCCGCGACCACCCCGGCCACGACGGCGTCATGGTCGAGGTTGCCGGCGGCGGCGATGACGATCGCCGGCGCCGTGTAGCGCGAGCGGTAGAAGTCGTTGATCTCGTCGCGGGTGAGCGCGCCGATGGTCTCGGTGGACCCGCTGATGCGCTGACCGAGCGGGTGGTCGCCGAACACGGCCTCGGTGAACAGGTCGTGCACCTCGTCGCCGGGCTCGTCGTCCTGCATCGCGATCTCTTCGAGGATCACGCCGCGCTCGGTCTCGACGTCGCCGGCCGCGAGCAGCGAGTTGGCCACCACGTCACACATGACATCGACGGCCATCGGCAGGTCGGCGTCGAGGATGCGCGCGTAGTAGCAGGTGTACTCCTTGGTGGTGAACGCGTTGGTCTCGCCGCCCACCGCCTCGATCTCGCTGGAGATGTCCATCGCCGAGCGCTTCTCGGTGCCCTTGAACAGCAGGTGCTCGAGGAAGTGCGAGACGCCGGACTGGGCGGGGGTCTCGTCGCGGGCGCCGACGCCGACCCAGACGCCCACCGCCGCGCTGCGCATCGTCGGGATCGCCTCGGTGAGAACCCGCACGCCGTTCGGGAGGACGGTGCGGCGCATAGTGTCAGCGTTCATGTTCCTGCTCGGGGGTGTGGGTAAGGGGCGGGGCGCCCCGAATCCAGTCGAGGCGCCCCGGTCATGCCTGTCGATCAGTCCGGCGCGGCGCTGACGCGCCCGCGCCGGAGGTGGTCAGTCGCGGCGCTGGCGCCGGCGACGGAACTCGCCGCCCTCGCCGCCGTCAGCGGACTCTCCGCCGCCGCCCTCGCCTGACGGCGAGCCGCCGCCGTCGGCGGACGCGGCGCGGGGAGCGCCGTCGCGGTCGCCCCGCGGCTCGCGGCGCGGGCCACGGTCACCGCCACGGTCACCGCCGCGGTCACCGCCACGGTCACCGCGCGGGCCGCGGTCGCCGCGGTCACGGCGCGGGCCGCGGTCGCCACCGCGGTCGCCCCCGCCACCCTCGGCGGCCGGCGCGACCTCGCCGTCGGGGCGCACCTTGTCGAGGTACACCTTGCCCCGCGCGTCGATGTCGGCGATCTGGACCTCGACCTTGTCGCCCACGTTGAGGAAGTCCTCCACGCGCTCGACCCGCTTGCCGTCGCCCACCTTCGAGATGTGCAGCAGGCCGTCGCGGCCCGGCAGCAGCGAGACGAACGCGCCGAACGCGGCCGTCTTCACCACGGTGCCGAGGAAGCGGTCGCCGACCTTCGGCAGCGTCGGGTTGGCGATCGCGTTGATGCGCTCGACCGCCGCCTGCGCCGAGGGACCGTCGGTGGCGCCGACGTAGATGGTGCCGTCGTCCTCGATGGTGATGTCGGCGCCGGTCTCGTCCTGGATCGCGTTGATCATCTGGCCCTTCGGGCCGATGACCGCGCCGATCTTGTCGACCGGGATCTTGATGGTGGTGACGCGCGGCGCATGGTCGGACATCTCCGCCGGCCCCGCGATCGCCTCCTCCATCACATCGAGGATCGTCTGGCGGGCCTCGTGCGCCTGCTGCAGAGCCGCCGCCAGCACGTCGGACGGGATGCCGTCGAGCTTGGTGTCGAGCTGCAGCGCGGTGACGTACTCCCGCGTGCCGGCGACCTTGAAGTCCATGTCGCCGAACGCGTCCTCGGCACCGAGGATGTCGGTGAGCGTGACGTACTCGGTCTTGCCCTCGACCTCGTCGGAGATCAGGCCCATCGCGATGCCCGCGACCGGCGCCTTCAGCGGCACACCGGCCGACAGGAGCGCCATCGTCGACGCGCAGACCGAGCCCATCGAGGTGGACCCGTTGGAGCCGAACGCCTCCGACACCTGCCGGATCGCGTACGGGAACTCCTCACGCGTCGGCAGCACCGGGATCAGGGCCCGCTCGGCGAGCGCGCCGTGCCCGATTTCGCGCCGCTTCGGCGCGCCGACCCGGCCGGTCTCGCCGACCGAGTAGGGCGGGAAGTTGTAGTTGTGCATGTACCGCTTGGACTTCGCGAGGCCGAGCGTGTCGAGCGTCTGCTCCATGCGCAGCATGTTCAGCGTGGTGACACCCATGATCTGGGTCTCGCCGCGCTCGAACAGCGCCGAACCGTGCACCCGCGGCAGCACGCCGATCTCCGCGGTGAGCGGACGGATGTCGCGCAGGCCGCGGCCGTCGATGCGGATCTGCTCACGCAGGACCCGGGCACGCACCTCGTTCTTGGTGAGCGACCGGACCGCGGCGCCGAGCTCCTTCTCGCGACCCTCGAAGCGGGCGGCGAGCCGCTCGACCACGGAGTCCTTGACCCGGTCGAGCGCCTCTTCGCGCTCGGCCTTCGGAGCGATCTTCAGCGCCTCGGCGACGTCGGCCCGGGCGATCTCGGCGACGGCCTCGTAGGCGTCGTCCTGGTACTCCAGGAAGACCGGGAACTCCTGGACCGGCTTCGCGGCGACCTCGGCCAGCTCGGACTGCGCCCGGCACAGCTCGCGGATGGCCGGCTTCGCGGCCTCCAGGCCCGCCGCCACCACGTCTTCGGTGGGAGCGGACGCGCCGGCGGCGACGAGGGCAGCGGTGTGCTCGGTGGCCTCGGCCTCGACCATCATGATCGCCACTTCACCGTCGGGCAGCGCCCGCCCGGCGACGACCATGTCGAACGTGGCCTTGGCGATCTCGTCGTTGGTGGGGAACGCGACCCACTGGCCCTCGACGTGCGCCATGCGGGTGGCGCCGACCGGGCCGCTGAACGGCAGGCCGGAGAGCTTCGTCGACGCCGACGCGGCGTTGATCGCCACGACGTCGTACGGGATCTGCGGGTCGAGCGCCAGCACGGTCTCGACGACCTGGACCTCGTTGCGCAGGCCCTTCTGGAACGTGGGCCGCAGCGGGCGGTCGATGAGCCGGCAGGTGAGGATCGCGTCTTCGCTGGGGCGGCCCTCGCGGCGGAAGAACGAGCCGGGGATCCGCCCGGCGGCGTACATCCGCTCCTCGACGTCGACCGTCAGCGGGAAGAAGTCGAAGTTGTCGCGGGGGTTCTTGCTGGCGGTGGTGGCCGAGAGGACCACGGTCTCGCCCAGCTGGGCGATGACCGAACCGGCGGCCTGCCGGGCCAGCCGCCCGGTCGAGAAGATCACTTCACGGGTGCCGCGCGCACCATTGTCGATCACTGCGCGGGATTGGTGGGTGCCGAGAGACGTCGGCTGGGTCATGTGGGTGTGTACTCCTTTTGATTACGACGCGTGTTCGTCGAGGTGCCCCACCCAGAGCGACCGGCCGCCGGTCTTCGATCGAAGCTCGCGGTTTGCGGTTTTGCAGCAGATCCGAAAGCCACTACCGAGGACCGGTGCACCGTCGCTCACGGGGCGTGCGCACCAGTGTTACAGAAAACGAGAGGGAGCGGCGAGTTACGCCGCTCCCTCGGAAGCCTATCGACGCAGGCCGAGACGCTCGATCAGCGTCCGGTACCGCGCGATGTCGGTCTTCTGGAGGTAGTTCAGGAGCCGGCGGCGGCGACCGACCAGCAGGAGCAGGCCGCGGCGGCTGTGATGGTCGTGCTTGTGCATCCGCAGGTGCTCGGTGAGGTCGCGGATCCGCTTGCTGAGCATCGCGACCTGGACCTCCGGAGAACCGGTGTCGCCCTCGGCGGTCTTGTACTCAGCGATGATCTCGTTCTTCTGGTCGGTGTCGAGCGCCATGTTCTCCCTCAATGATTGTCACCGGGTGTCCCGGGCCCGCGGCGTCGGGCAGGCGACCGGGGTGCGCCCCGAAACGGGGCACGATGAACCGCCGGATCAGCCGGCGGACTCCCCAACCGTACCAGGTTCGCTCAGGAGGCCCCTGGTGCGGGCGACGTCGTCGTTGATCTGCTCCACGAGTGGCGGCAGCGACGTGTAGGTGCGCTGCTCACGCAGCCGCTCGACGAAGTCGATCGCGATCCGCTCGCCGTAGATGTCGGCGTCGAAGTCGAGGATGAACGCCTCGACCCGCCGCTCCCGGCCGGAAAAGGTGGGGTTCGTCCCCACCGAGACGGCACCCATCCGATCCGCGCTACCCGATGCGCCCGCGTCCGCGGGCGCGGGCCCGGGGCCTTCCCGGCTTCGCCTTCCCTCGTCGCTCCAGTCGCTGCGCTCCCTACGCTCCTCGGTCCAGGCGAAGCCGGCCCCGGGCCGGGTGGGTGTGGGGTGGCCGATCGCCACCCGTGCGGCGTACACGCCGTCGGCCGGCACCGCGGCGTACTGGCCGCTCATCAGGTTCGCCGTCGGGAAGCCGAGCTGCCGTCCGCGCTGGTCACCGCGCACCACCACACCTTCGAGGCGGTGGGGGCGTCCGAGCGCGGCGGCCGCCGCTCCCACGTCACCCGCCGCGATCAACGAGCGGATGTAGGTGGACGAGAAGACGGTGTCGCCGCCCGACACCAGTGGCGCCGCCTCCACCCCGAAGCCGAACGTTCGGCCGAGCCGGCGCAGCAGGTCGACGTCACCGGCCGCCTTGTGCCCGAACCGGAAGTTCTCCCCCACCACGACGAGGCTGGCGTGCAGCGTGTCGACCAGCACGTCGTGCACGAAGCCCTCGGCCGACAGCTTCGAGAAGTCGAGCGTGAACGGGATGACGCACAGCGCGTCGACCCCGAGGCCCGCGATCAGGTCGGCCTTCCGTCCGGGCTCGGTGAGCACCGCCGGGTGCGACCCGGGTCGCACGACCTCGGCCGGGTGCGGGTCGAACGTCATGACGACCGCCGGCACGCCGGTCTCCCGGGCCCGCTTCACGGTGTGCCCGATGATCTGCTGGTGGCCCCGATGGACGCCGTCGAACACGCCGATCGTCACCACCGACCGGCCCCACCCGCCCGGCACCGAGTCCAGACCCCGCCACCTGAGCATCAGTCTCCTCCCACGAGCACGATCTCGGGGCGGGCCCGCCCGTCCCGCTCGGACACCACGGCCAGCACCTCGCCGGCCGGGTCGAACACCGCGTACGGGCCGGCGATGCCGACCGTCGAGAGCGGACCGCCGTGGCGCAGCGTCCGCGTCTCGGCCTCGGTGGCCTCGCGCCGCGGCATGAGCCGGGCGGCGGCCGCCGAGATGTCGAGGTTGATCGGGTTTTCGGCGAGCTCCTCGAGCGTGGCGGCCTCGGCGAGCGTGAACCCGCCGACCGCGGTGCGCCGCAGCGCCGTCAGGTGTCCGCCGACGTTCAGGGCGGCGCCCAGGTCCCGGGCCAGCGCCCGGATGTAGGTGCCGGACGAGCACTCGACGTCGACGTCGAGGTCGATGAGGTCGCCGTGGCGGCGCGTCGCCAGCAGGTCGAACCGCGACACCGTGACCGGCCGGGCGGCCAGCTCCACGTCCTCGCCCTTGCGGACCTTCGCGTACGCCCGCTGGCCCTTGATCTTGATGGCGCTCACCGAGCTGGGCACCTGCTGGATCGCGCCGGTCAGGGCCGCGATCCCCTGCGCGATCAGATCGTCCGGGACCGCGTGGGCGCTCGCCGTCGAGGTGACCTCGCCCTCGGCGTCGTCGGTGACGGTCGACTGACCGAGCCGGATCGTTCCCAGGTACCGCTTGGTGCCGCCGACCACGTAGGTGAGCAGCCGGGTCGCCCGCTCGACGCCGAGCACCAGCACACCGGTCGCCATCGGGTCGAGCGTTCCGCCGTGCCCCACCCGCCGGGTACCGGCCAGCCGCCGCACCCGGGCCACGACGTCGTGCGACGTCATGCCGGCCGGCTTGTCGACGACGACGATGCCACCCCTGTTCACGGATGCACACCTTATGCGTTCAGACCGTGGCGCCGACCCTCGCCCACCGGCCCGACCGCACGCGCACCAGCATCCCCACGAGCCGCGCGACGATGAACAGCGCCAACGCCGCCCACACCCCGCCGAGTCCGAGGTCGAGCCAACCCGCCAGCAGCGCGCCGGGCATGAACACGCCGAACCCGGCGACGATCGTGAGGTTGCGCAGGAACCGGGTGTCGCCGGCGCCCAGCAGCACGCCGTCGAGCGCGAACAGCAGCCCGGCGAACGGTTGCATCGCCACGAACCAGGGCCACGCCAGCAGCGCCTGGTCGATCACCGCGCCGTCGCCGGTGAACAGTCCGGGCATGAACGTGGCCCCGATGCCGATCACGATCGCGAAGCCCACCCCGGTGACGACGCCGACCAGCGCGACCCGCCGGGCCAGCCAGCGCGCGCCGTCGGCGCGGCCGCCGCCGAGTTCGGCGCCGATCAGCGACTGCGCGGCGATCGCCACCGCGTCCTGGGCCAGCGTGCAGAACATCCAGAGCTGGAGCGCGATCTGGTGACCGGCGACCGCGGCCGACCCGAAGCTCGCCGCGACCACCGTGGCGCTGAGGAACGACCCCTGCATCGCGGCTCCGCGCAGCAACAGGTCGCGGCCCATCACGAGCTGGCCGCGCAGCACGGTGAGATCGGGGCGCATCGGCGCCCGCTCCCGCACCAGTGCCCGCACGAACAGCAGGCCGCAGAGCGTCTGCGCGACCGCGTTCGCGATCGCGGAACCCACCAGCCCGAATCCGGCCGGGTAGACCAGCAGCGGGCAGAGCACGGCCGACAGCAGGCTCGCCGACAGCACGTAGTAGAGGGGACGGCGCATGTCCTGCACGCCGCGCATCCAGCCGTTGCCGGCGGTGGCGAGCAGCAGGCCCGGCGCACCGAGCGAGGCGACCCGCAGCCAGGTGGCCGCCGCGGCGGCCACCTCGGCGTCGCCGCCGGCCATGGCCGTGGTGAGCGGACCCGCGCCGACCTGCGCCAGCAGCGCGACCATGAGCCCGAACCCGAGCGCGAGCCAGGAGCCCTGCACGCCCTCGGCGATGGCCTCGGCGCGCTGGCCGGCCCCGAACCGGCGGGCGACCCGGGCGGTGGTGCCGTACGACACGACGGTGCCCAGCCACGCCGCGACCGTGAGGACGCTGCCACCGATCGCCAGCCCGGCGAGCGGCACCCGACCCAGGTGCCCGACGACCGCGGTGTCGACCAGCACGTACGTCGGTTCGATAGCGAGCACCACCAGCGCCGGTAGCGCGAGCTCAGCCACCCGGCGCATCGTGGGCGGGCCGGTCATACGTAGATCCTGCACCCGTGCCGTAAGGCGTAACAACCCTTACAGCACTTACAGCGCCGGCCCAGGGGTAACAGGGGCACTCCGAACACACCTGTGGACGCCCACCTGCCGGCGGGCGTCCACAGGGCAGAAAGCTGTCTAGTAACGGCGGTCCATCGATGCCTGCAGCGCGGCCCGGGCGCTCTCGCGGTCGGTGGGCTCGGGCTTGGGCTGCGGCTTGGGCTTCTCAGCCATGGCGAAGTCTCCTCGGACGTCTCCGGTTGAACCTTTAGGCGGCCGTCGAACGGCCGCTGAACGGTGCGCGGTGACCGGGATCGCCGGTGCACACACGGCGGGAGCGGGCCGGCCTGGTGGGCCAGCCATGGAGACCGGATAGCGGCTTGTGACGCATCTGTCGTTCTCCCCTTCGCGGCCAGCAGTTCGTCTCCGCGGCGGGGAGCTGGCTGCTTTAAGGGCAGATCCCGTCGCGGCTGCGAAGGACAAGTACGACGATGCGCATGGGATCTAAACTATCGTTTAGTTCCAGCATGTGCGCGCTGTTCCCGTGAAGTGAGACGCCGAAGGGGCGTCGGAAACCCGACGCCCCCTCGATCCCGCGCTACGCGCGCGGTTCTCAGCTTTCGCGGCTCACCGAGACCTCATCGTCCTCGGACGCCTCTTCCTCGGTCTTGTACGGGTTCGCCCCACCCGCGTACTGCTTGCCGGCGGCGAGGCGCTGCACCTCGGCGTCGGCGGTACGGGCGGCCGCGAGCAGCTCGTCGATCTCCTTGACGTGGTCCTGCACGTCGTCGTGCACGAACGCCAGCGACGGCGAGTGCCGCAGCCCCAGCGCCTTGCCCACCGTGCTGCGCAGCAGCCCCTTCGCGCTCTCCAGCGCGGCGGCGGTGCCGGCCTGCGCCGCGGCGTCGCCCAGAACGGTGTAGAAGACGGTGGCTTCCCGCAGGTCGGCAGTGATCCTGGCATCGGTGATCGTGAGCATTCCGAGGCGGGGATCCTTGATCTGGGTACGCACGACCGAAGCAACCAGTTCGCGCACCCGCTCGGCGTGGCGACGAACCCGGGCCGGGTCAGACATCTCCCTCACCTCCTGATCAACCGCGATCCCACAGTGACTTCTTCACGAGGGCCCGCGCGACGACATCCGTACCCCTCCGAGCGTACTCAGATCTACTCGTCGTCACCGTGCAGGCGGCGCCGCACGGACAGCAGTTCCACCTCGGGTCGCGCGGCGACCAGCCGCTCACACCGGTCCAACACGTCACGCACGTGCGCCGACTCCGCCGCGACCACAGCGACCCCGATGCCGGCCCGGGCGTGCAGGTCGAGCGAGTCGACCTCGGCGACGGACACGTCGAACTTCCGCAGCGCGGCGATGATCGGCCGGACGTAGCCGCGCTTGTCCTTCAACGACCGGCTGTCACCCGGGAGCAGCAGGTCGAACTCGGCAGTACCTGTGAACAGGGGTCATCACCTCGTGGGGTGTCCGGGGGCCCGGCCCCCGGAGTCAACATGCCGGGAGGCCCCGGTCCGCGCTTTCCGCGGACAGAGGCCTCCCGGTCTCCCGGCCGAACGTACCGGCCGGGCCTTGCCACATCGATCCAATTACTACGCGCGCGGCTTCTCGCGCATCTCGAACGTGTCGATCACGTCGCCGACCTGGATGTCGTTGTAGTTACCCAGGTTGATACCGCACTCGAAGCCCTCGCGGACCTCGGTGGCGTCCTCCGTGAACCGCCGCAGCCCCACGACCGTGAGGTTGTCGGCGACCACGACGCCGTCGCGGATGAGACGCGCCTTGCCGTTGCGGCGGATGAGGCCGCTGCGCACCATACAACCGGCGATGCTGCCGAACCGCGACGAACGGAACACCTCGCGCACCTCGGCACTGCCCAGCTCGACCTCTTCGAACTCGGGCTTGAGCATGCCCTTGAGGGCCGACTCGATCTCCTCGATGGCCTGGTAGATGACCGTGTAGTACCGGATCTCCACGCCTTCGCGCTGGGCGAGGTCCTTCGTGCGGCCTTCCGCCCGCACGTTGAACCCGATGATGATCGCGTCGGACGCGCTGGCCAGGTTGACGTCGTCCTGGGTGACGGAGCCGACGCCGCGGTGGATGATCCGCAGCGTGACCTCGTCGGACACCTCGAGCTTGACGAGCGCGTCCTCCAGGGCCTCGACCGAACCCGAACCGTCGCCCTTGAGGATGAGGTTGAGGCTGGTCTTCTCGCCTTCCTTGAGCTCGCTGAACAGATCTTCCAGCGAACGACGGCGGCCGCTCATCGCCATCTCGGCCGCGCGACGGCGGGCCTGCCGCTGCTCGGCGATCTGGCGGGCGGTGCGGTCGTCGTCGGCGGCGAGGAACGTGTCGCCCGCGCCGGGGACGGCCGTGAGGCCGAGCACCAGCACCGGCTGCGACGGAACCGCCGTCTCCATCGGCCGCATGTTGTCGTCGAGCATCGCCCGGACGCGCCCGTAGGCCCGGCCGGCGACGATCGAGTCACCGATGTTGAGCGTGCCCTTCTGCACGAGCACCGTGGCCACCGGACCGCGGCCGCGGTCGAGGTGGGCCTCGATCGCGATGCCCTGTGCCGGACCGTCGAGCGGCGCCCGCAGGTCGAGCGACGCGTCGGCGGTGAGGATCACGGCTTCGAGCAGACCCTCGATGTTGATCCGGCTCTTCGCCGAGATGTTCACGAACATCGTGTCGCCGCCGTACTCCTCGGCGACCAGCCCGTACTCGGTGAGCTGCTGGCGCACCTTGTCGGGGTTCGCGCCCTCCTTGTCGATCTTGTTCACCGCGACCACGATCGGCACCTCGGCCGCCTGTGCGTGGTTCAGTGCCTCGATCGTCTGGGGCATGACGCCGTCGTCGGCCGCGACCACCAGGACCACGATGTCGGTGGCCTGGGCACCACGGGCACGCATGGCGGTGAACGCCTCGTGACCCGGGGTGTCGATGAACGTGATCGCGCGGTCTTCACCCTCGTGCTCGACGTGCACCTGGTACGCGCCGATGTGCTGGGTGATGCCGCCGGCCTCGCCCTCGACCACGTTGCTCGACCGGATCGCGTCGAGCAGCTTGGTCTTACCGTGGTCGACGTGACCCATGACGGTCACGACCGGCGGCCGGCTGACCAGGCGCTCCTCGTTGATCTCGGCGTCGAGGTCGATGTCGAAGCGGGCGAGGATCTCGCGGTCCTCGTCCTCCGGACTGACGATCTTGACGTCGAAGCCGAGGTGCTCACCGAGCAGCTGCAGCGTCTCGTCGGTGCACGACTGGGTGGCCGTGACCATCTCGCCCAGGTTGAACATCTCCTGGACGAGCGAGCCCGGGTTGGCACCGATGCGGTCGGCGAAGTCGCTCAGCGACGCGCCTCGCGGCAACCGGACCTCCTGGCCCTGGCCCCGGGGCGCACCCGAACCCATCGTGGGCGCGGAGAGGTTGTCGAACTCTTGACGCCTCTGCTTCTTCGACTTGCGGCCACGGGTGGGCCGGCCACCGGGACGCCCGAAGGCACCCGCCGCACCGCCACCGCGACCGCGGCCGCCTCCACCGGGACGACCCGGAGCACCCGCACCGGGCGCGCCGCCGCCACCACCGGGACGGTAGCCACCGCCACCGCCGCCGCCCCCACCGGGACCGCCGCGGAAACCGCCACCGCCACCGCCGCCGCCCCCACCGGGACCGCCACGGAAGCCACCGCCGCCGCCACCGGGACGACCGGCACCGCCGCCGCCACCGGGACCGCCGCGGAAACCGCCGCCGCCACCGGGACGACCGGCGCCACCACCACCGGGACCACCGCCCGGACGGGCCGGACGCTGGCTCGGCATCTGCGACGGGTTGGGCCGGGGGCCGCCCATCGAGGCCGGGCTGGGCCGCGGCGGCATCGACGCCGGGTTGGGCCGCGGGATCGAGTTCGGCGTCGGGCGGGCACCGCCGGCCGCCGGGTTGATGCCGAACGGGTTGTTACCGCCACGGGCCGGCGGACGCGGCGTGGCGCCGCCACCGGGACGCGGTGCGCCACCGCCGGGAGCGGGTGCGCCACCGGCAGGACCCGGACGCGGGCCGGGACGCGGCGCGCCGGTACCCGGCTGGCCACCCGACGGGCGACGGGTCGTCTCCTGCTGCCGGGCAGCCTGCGCGGCACGGATCGCCGCTTCCTGCTCGGCCTTCAGGGCAGCGGCGCGCGCCTCGGCGGCCGCCACCTCGATGTCGTGGGCGCTGGCCGGCTTGACCACCGGCGCGGCCGGCGTGACCGGACGCGGCGGACCCGGAACGGGACTGCGCCGGTCGCCACCCGGACGGTCGCCACCGGCGGCCGGGGCCGGACGCTTCGGCGGCGGCGGACCGGGACGCGCCGAGGTACGGGGCGGAGCCGGCGCGGCCGGCTTGCCCTCACCTCGCGGCGGACCGGGATGGGCCGCCCTGGTGGGCGGCGGAGCGGGCGTCACGGACACCGACGGTGCCGATCCGGCCTGCATCGACGCACGCAGACGACGCGCCACGGGCGCCTCTACCGTGCTGGAAGCTGATTTGACGTACTCGCCGAGCTCCTGGAGCTTCGCCAGTACGGTCTTGCTTTCGACCCCGAGCTCCTTGGCGAGCTCGTGTACGCGGGCCTTCCCTGCCACTGCACTCCTCATCTCGAGGTCGGCAGCAGCTCCTGGTGGGAGCCCACGCCGACCTCACTCGTGCACTTGAAGCCTTGTCATTTCAGGGACTTCACGGTGTGCTCATGTTGGTCGTCCTACCTTGCGGGTGCGGGTGGGCCGATTGACCCACCGCCGACGGTGCCAGCCCTGACCCACTCGAAAGAAGAGCCTCGGCCAGCTCACCGGTGTCGACGACTCCGGTGACGCGCAACGAACGCCCGAAGGCGCGCCGCCGCTGCGCTAGTGCGAAACAACCCGGACCGGGATGCAGATGCGCCCCGCGACCGGGCAGTTTACGTGCCGCGTCGGCAACCAGGCGGAAGGTGCCCGCCTGAGATTCGACAGCGACGAAACGCAACAACTCGGATGCCGGTACGCGCTTCCGGCAGCCGATGCAGGTGCGGACGGGTTGATCCGTAAGCACCGGAGGGGCGGCCGGTCGTGCGCGACGTACCACGGAAAGTCTACCCCGCGCTCTCCGCGCGTGCGCCTCCCGGTGTGGCAGGAGATCCACCCGCGGGCTCGTTGTCCGGACGAATGTCGATGCGCCAACCGGTCAAACGAGCCGCAAGCCGGGCATTCTGACCTTCGCGTCCAATAGCCAACGAAAGCTGGAAGTCGGGCACGATCACCCGCGCGGTGCGGTTCGTGGCGTCGACGACGTCGACGCGCAGTGCCTTCGCGGGCGACAGAGCGTTGCCGACGAACGCCGCGGGATCCTCAGACCAGTCGATAATGTCGATCTTCTCACCATGGAGCTCGCTCATGACCGCGCGGACCCGCTGACCCATCGGGCCGATGCAGGCGCCCTTGGCGTTGACACCCGGCGCCGTCGACCGGACCGCGATCTTGGTGCGGTGCCCCGCCTCGCGGGCGATCGCCGCGATCTCCACGGTGCCGTCGGCGATCTCCGGTACCTCGAGCGCGAACAGCTTCTTCACCAGGCCGGGATGCGACCGCGACAGCGTGATCTGCGGCCCGCGGAACCCCTTCACCACGTGCACGACGATGCACCGCAGCCGGTGCCCGTGCACGTACTCCTCGCCGGGCACCTGCTCGGCCGGCGGCAGCATGGCCTCGACCTTGCCCAGGTCGACGGTGACGATGCCCTTCTCGGCCCGCGACTCGTGCGCCTGAACCACGCCGGTGACCAGGTCGCCGTCGCGGCCGGCGTACTCGCCGAAGTGCGCCTCGTCGGTGGCCTCGCGCAGCCGCTGCAGGATCACCTGCTTGGCGGTCATCGCGGCGATGCGCCCGAAGTCGTGGGGGGTGTCGTCGAACTCGCGGACCACCTGGCCGTCCTCGCCCGTCTCCTGGGCGAACACGGCGGCGAAGCCGGTCTTGCGGTCGATCTCCACGCGGGCGTGCGGGTGGGCGCCCTCGGTGTGCCGGTACGCGGTCAGCAGGGCGGTCTCGATGGCCGACAGGATGGTCTCGAACGGGATCTCCCGCTCGCGCTCCAGCGCCCGGAGGGCCGCGAGGTCGATGTTCACTCCTCGTCCTCCTCGAAGTCATCGTCGGAATCGACATCGTCATAGTCTTCGGCGCCGTCGATCGGCGCCAGGTCATCGTCGGAGACCTCTTCGACCCGGCTGAACTCGAGCTGGATCTTCCCGGACCCGAGGTCTCCGTAGGCGAGCTCGTGGTCGGTGCCGTCGACCGACAGCACGACGCCGTCGTCGTCGGCCTTCATGACCCGGCCGGTGAGCTGCCGGTCGCCGGCCCGCACCTGCACCAGCCGGCCGACGTTGCGCCGCCAGTGCCGGGGCAGCGTGAGCGGCCGGTCGACGCCGGGCGAGCTGACCTGGAGTTCGTACTCGCCCGCGAACAGCACCTCACCGCCGGCCTCCGCCGCGTCGAGCGCCGCCGACACCAGCCGCGACACGTCGGCCACCGCGTCGAGGTTCACCCCGCCGTCCCGGTCGACGGTCAGCCGCACGAGGTGCCGGCGGCCGGCCCGCGACAACGACAGCCCGTCGAGGTCGTACCCGGCCCCGGTGACGACCGGCTCGATGACCTCCCGGACCCGCGCCCGGTTCGGCGCCGGCCCGGCCTGGTGCTCCCGCTGGGCCGGCGCGGCGGCGTGCCGCTGCGGGCCTGAACGTTGGGAGCCGGAGCGCGGCCCGCCAGCGCCGCGGCCGCCGCCGCTGCCACCGCGCCCGTGCCGCTGCGCCATCTCGGCCTCTTCCCTGTCGCTCAGTCGATCCGGCTGGCGCTGTTCACGCCGATACGCCGCTCGCAGGTTTCGCGAGCGGCTCGCCTGAGAGCCTAACGCGCCGTAATGATGCACGCCCGCACGGCGCTCCGACTGCGGGCGCGTTGCGCCGATGGTGTTGACTGTGGCGATGCCGTGGGGGTGGACGCGCCGTACCGTTCTCGCCGCCGCCGGCTCCGCCGGGGTGGTCGTCGCAGCGGGCTGTGATCTCAACGGCGCGGAGCCGTCGGCTGTTCCCGAGGCTGCCGCCGCCGCGTTGCGCCAGGTCGCCGGCGAGTCCCTCGACCTGGCCAACCGGTACGACGCGGCGATCTCGCAGAACCCCGACCAGTCGGCCCGCCTCACCGCGATCCGCGATGCCCACCGCGAGCACGCCGCCGCCATCGGTCGCTCGCTCGACACGTCGGTCGCGCCGGCGGCCGCTCCCGCCGCGTCGGGCAGCCAGGCGTCGGGCAGCGGCCTCAAGGCACTCGCCGCCGCCGAGAAGGCCGCCGCCGAGCGCGCGGTGGCCGCGTGCGTCGCGGCCACCTCCTATCACGCACCGTTGTTGGGCACGGTCGCGGCGGCCCGCGCCAGCCACGCCGAGGTGCTGCAGTGAAGGTGACGCACGTTCCCAGAGCCGGCTACAGGAGAACTTCGTGACGACGCCGGAGGAGGCCCTGGCATCGGCCCTGGTTGCCGAGCACGCCGCGGTCTTCGGTTACGGCCTGGTCGGCGCCAGGCTCGAGAGCGCCACGCTGCCCCTGGCCACCCAGGCCGAGCTGGCCCACCGCGCCCGCCGCGACGTGCTCGTCCTACGCCTGACCGAACGCGGCGCCAAGGTCCCACCGGCCGAGCCGGCGTACAGCCTGCCCGAGCCGGTCACCGACCAGGCCAGCGCCCTCAAGCTGGCCATCGGCATCGAGGAACGCACGGCCGCGGTGTGGCGTGCCGCCCTGCTCTCCACCGAGGCCGCCGACCGCCGCACCGCCGTCGACGCCCTCACCGACTGCGCCGTCCGGGCCACCCGCCTCCGCAAGGCCGCCAACCAGACCCCGGCCACCGTCCCCTTCCCCGGCCGCCTCTGACCCCCCCGCGGGCCGTGCCCCGCCGGGCCCGCCCGCCGGCCATCCACGCGCCGATCTTGCAGTTGTGGCCGCACCTTTCTAGCGCTATGTCCTGACTTATCCGGGGCCACAAGTGCAAGATCGGCGCGGGCGAGGGCCACCCGGGGGTGGGGTGTCAGGCGGCGCGTTCCACTGGGAGGTGGGATCTCGTGAACAGGGCGGCGCCGACCATTGCCGCCACCGGGACCACCACCAGGGACACGAACACGTTCAGCCACGGGACCACGTACGGCATCGGCTGCTCGAACGCCGGCCACGTGTACGCCAGTGCCCGGTTCGAGCCCGCGATCACCGCCGCCGCCGCGCCGAGTCCGGCCAGCAGACCCAGCAGCGAGCCAAGACCCGCCACGATGCCGGTGCGGCTGAGCGACAGCATCCGGCGCACCCCCGGCGACGCGCCGACCGCCGCCAGCGTGGTCAGGTCGGCCCTGCCCTCCGCCGCGGCCAGGCCGGTCGCGATGCCGGCGGCGCCGATCGTCACCGCGCCCGCGACGATCGCGAGCACCACGAGGAACGGTTCGTCTCGGGGCTTGGGCGGCGTCTGCACGTCGATCTGCCAGCTGCCCGCGACCTTCGCCGCCGCGGCCAGGAACGCGTCCCGCTCGGCCAGGGTCGGCATGTGGTCGGTGACGCCGATGAAGCCGGCCGGCGCGCTCGCCAGTCCCAGCGTCGCCACGCCCTCGGGCGAGATGACGACGACGGGCGAGTCGACCTCCGGCAGCGCGAGCGCGGCCGCCCGCAGCTCCCGGGCCTCGCTCGTGGCGCCGCTGAGCGTCAGCGTGGTGTGGCCGTCGACGACCGCGAACCGGTCGGCCACGAGAACGCCACCCGAGCGCAGCATCGCGGTGGCCGCGTCGAGGGTCGGCGCGTCGAGGTCGACGAGCGTGCCCAGGTCCTTCGCGTCGATCACGACCTGGTCGAACGCGGGACCGTAGGACTGGCGCAGCGTCGTCTCGCAGCGGGGGTCTCCGCGGGCGGCCTTCTGGTCGTCGCGGCTGAGGTCGCCCCGGTTCTCGAACGGGCACTTCTGTGCGGTCGGCCGCTCGGTGCCGACCCAGCAGATCGGGTCGGTGGCGTCGGCGCAGAGCACCCGGCCGACGGCGACGGTGGCGGTCACCGGCATGGTGCTCGACATCGCCGCGGCGAGGGCGGGGAACGCACTGGCCGGCGGCGCCGGCAGCGGGGGCTGGTCGGGGCCCGGCGGGTAGAGGTTCAGCTGGGCGGTGACCCAGCCGGCCGGCACCGCCAGCGGCTCGCCGGAGTCGACGTACTTGTTGGTGCCGCTGGCGAGCGTCACACCGGCGAGCGTGCTGACCGCGACGGCCGCGAGTACGGCGCTGATCGCGGGAGCGGCCGCGGCCCGGTTACGGCCGACGTCACGCAGCGCGATCCGGGCCGACAGCGGGAACCGGCCGCCGAGCCGGGCGATCAGCCCGACGAGCGCGGGGGTGCACAGCACCAGCCCGATCTCGCCGATCACCATGCCGGCCATCGACATCGTGTCGTCGGCCCGTGAGGCGCCGAACCCGGTGAGCGCGATCCCGGCCACGAGGGTCACCAGGCCGATCACCGCCCAGCGGCGGCGCAGCCGGGTGACGGCGTACAGGCCGCGCAGCGCGGCGACCACCGGCTGGCGGGCCGCCGTCCACGCCGGGACGAGCGCGGCGAGCAGCCCCGAGACGACCGCCAGCAGCGCCAGCCCGGCCAGCGCGGACGGGAAGATCCGGAACGCGCCGGGCGAGGCGCCCATCACGGTGTCGTCGATCAGCGGGCGGGTGGCCCAGGCCACGAACGTCCCCAGCACGAGGCCGAGCGCGGCGGCGACCGCGCCGAGCA
Source organism: Virgisporangium ochraceum (assembly GCF_016863655.1). Taxonomy (GTDB): domain Bacteria; phylum Actinomycetota; class Actinomycetes; order Mycobacteriales; family Micromonosporaceae; genus Virgisporangium; species Virgisporangium ochraceum. The sequence continues at coordinate 33,144 of NZ_BOPH01000062.1, read as the reverse complement.
CGATGCCGTCGGCGAGCACGATCCGGCGCAGGTGGGCCGGGTTGCCACCGGCGGCGGCGACGAGCGCGAGCTCACGCCGCCGGCGGCGGGCGCCGACCGCGAACGCCGGTGCGGCGAGCAGCACCACCTCGAGGATCAGCGCGCCGGCGAACACCGTGGCGAACTGGAACGCCTCGCCGCTGTTCTGCGACCGCTGCGGCATCGTGGCCGGGTCGTACGGCGGCGGGTCGATCATCACCGCCCGCGAGTAGCCGACCCCGCCGCGCTTGTTCAGCGCCACGACGTCCGACCACGCCAGGGGCGCCGGCGTGTCGGCGAGCCACGACGTGTTCCGCGAGGAGAACGGCGCCGCGCCCGGTCGGAAGACGACCAGGTCGCTGTTCAGGCTCTGCGGGTTGTCGACCAGCCCGACGATCTTCCACGTCCGGCCGTCGGGTGCCGAGAGCGTGCCGCCGACGCCGGCGCCCACCCGGTCACGCGCGGCCGTGGTGATCGCCACCTCGCCGGCGTTGGCCGGTGCCCGCCCTGCCACCGGACGCAGGATCCCCCTGGCCAGTGCGTCGGTGTAGTCGAGCTCCCAGACGTTCAGCCCGCCGCGGCCGGTCTTCGTGGTGAACGTGGCCGAGCCCTCGGTCCACGGGATGATCCGGCTGCCGGCCGGCAGCAGACCGGTCGCGGCCGCGGCGGTCAGCTCGACCTGGTCCCCCTCGGTCGTCAGGCCGAAGTCGGTCGGCTCCTGCTTGACCGGCTTGTCGTACAGGCCGGTGAGCCTGATGTCGGCGGTGCCGAGGTCCCGGTCGGCCTGCTCCGTCGGCGTCAGGGTGAACGTGTCGTAGGTGACCGCGAAGAACGCGAACGCCAGCACGGGCAGCCCGATCAGCGCGAGCACGAGCGCACTGCGTCCCTTCGAACGCAGCGCCTCCCGGCGGGCGATCCGCAGCGCGACCAGCCAGGCCCTCACCGCGGCGCCCCGGTGAGGAGCTGGTCGGCCTCGCCGATCGGGCCGGTGGTGTCGACGATCACGCCGTCCTTGAGGAACACCACGCGGTCGGCCCAGGCGGCGTGCCGCGCCTCGTGGGTCACCAGGATCGCGGCGGCACCGGCGTCGACACGGGCGCGCAGCACCCGCAGCACCGCCTCGCCGGTCTCCGAGTCCAGTGCACCGGTCGGTTCGTCGGCCAGCACCAGCCGCCGCTCGCCGACCAGCGCGCGGGCGATCGCCACCCGCTGCTGCTGGCCGCCGGACAGCTGCTCGGGGAAGCGCTTGGCCAGGTCACCGAGGTTGAGGTCGGCGAGCGCGGCCAGCGCGAGCCGGCGGGCGGCCCGGATCGACCTCCCGTCGAGTTCCAGTGGCAACGCCACGTTCTCCACGGCGGTGAGGCTGGGCAGGAGGTTCAGCTCCTGGAACACGTAGCCGACCCGGCGCCGGCGCACCGCGGCGAGCTTGCGCTTGGACAGCGTGCCGAGCACCTGCCCCTCCACGGTCACCTCGCCGCGGGACGGCGCGTCGAGGCCGCCGCACAGGTTGAGCAGCGTCGACTTGCCCGACCCGGACGGTCCCATCACGGCCACCAGCTCGCCCGACCCGACCGACAGCGAGACGCCGCGCAGCGCGTGCACTGCCGTGTCGCCGCTCCCGTGGACCCGGTGCACGTCACGCAGTTCGAGGATGGTCATCGCGCACGCTCCTTCGCGGGCTCTTCCGCCCCGGTTTCGGTGGGTGGGGTGGTGCGCGCGTGGCGGACGACCGTGGTCTCGCAGTGGTCGAGCCACCGCACCTCGGCCTCCGCCTGGAAGATCATCGCGTCGAGCACCAGGAGCCACGACAGGTCCGTCGGCGTGGCGGTGCGGTTCTTGAGCCGCGTGTACTCCTGCAGCGCGCGCATGGTCGCGCTGCGCTGCGCCTGGATCACGCGGGGCACGTCGACACCCGCGGTGGTCAGCGCGAGCGCGAGCTTGATGGCGAGTTCGTCGCGGGGACGCTCACCGCGCTGCACCGGGGTGGTGAACCAGGCGTCCAGGTCGGCCCGCCCCGCGTCGGTGATCGAGTACGGCCGCTGACCGGTCTCGCTCTCGGGCAGGGCGACCGCGAGGCCGTCGCGTTCGAGCCGCGAGAGGGTCGTGTAGACCTGCCCGATGTTGAGCGGCCACGTCCCGCCGGTCGTCTCCTCGAACGCGACGCGCAGCTGGTACCCGTACATCGGTCCCCGCCGCAGCAACGCCAGCAACCCGTACCTGATCGACATGGATACCGAGTATGCATACCCCGTATGCCCGTGACAAGAAGTAGGCCCGGACGCTCTCGTAGCGTCCGGGCCCGCTTACGGAAGGGTCAGAATTTCGACCCCGTCGTCGGTGACCAGCACCGTGTGCTCGAACTGCGCGGTCCACTTCCGGTCCTTGGTGACGACCGTCCAGCCGTCCTTCCACATCTCGTACCGGTGCGTGCCGAGAGTGATCATCGGTTCGATCGTGAACGTCATGCCCGGTTCCATCATCGTGGTGAGGTCGGGCTTGTCGTAGTGCGGCACGTAGAGCCCGGAGTGGAACGTCTCGCCGATGCCGTGACCGGTGAAGTCGCGCACGACCCCGTAGCCGAAGCGGCGCGCGTACGCCTCGATCACCCGGCCGACGGCGTTGAGCTGCCGGCCCGGGGCGACCGCGCGGATGCCGCGCATCATCGCCTCGTGGGTGCGCTCGACGAGCAGCCGGTTCTCCTCGGTGACGTTGCCGACGCAGAACGTCGCGTCGGTGTCGCCGTGCACCCCGTGGATGAACGCCGTGACGTCGACGTTGATGATGTCGCCGTCCTCGATCACGGTGGTGTCGGGGATGCCGTGGCAGATGACCTCGTTGAGCGAGGTGCAGCACGACTTCGGGAACCCCCGGTACCCCAACGTCGACGGGTACGCGCCGTGGTCGCAGAGGAACTCGTGTACGACGGCGTCGATCTCGTCGGTGGTGACGCCCGGCTGGCAGTGCTCCCCGGCGAGCTGCGTGGCCTGCGCGGCGAGCCGCCCGGCGATGCGCATCTTCTCGATCGTCTCGGGCGTCTGGACGTCGGAGCCACGGTACTTCCTGGGCCCGGGCCTGCCGACGTACTCGGGGCGGGCGATGGACGCCGGCACCTCCCGCCACGGGGACAGCGTGCCGGGCCGGAGTGGGGCGCGGGTCTGCATGGGGTCGAGCCTAACCTGTGACCGGTAGCCGACCGTCCATCCCCGGGAGGCCGTCGATGCTGGTCAGATTCTTCTTCCGCACGTAGTCGGCGATGTCGTCGTCGGTCTTGCGCTCGGCCCACCGTTCCATGAGGTCGCGGTCGCCGACGTAGTCCATGAACGGCACCCCGTAGCCGCACGAGTCGCTGATCCGACTCACCGAGACCTCGATGACCGACCGCAGGCCGTGGGTGCGCGGCTCCGGGAACGCCGGGAGAAGGTCGGGGTCGTCGGGCGGCGCGGCCCGTCCCGTGCCGTGCAGGCGGACGATGTTCGGCGCGCCCTCGAACGCGCAGAACATGATCACGATGCGCCCGTTCTCCCGGAGGTGGGCGAGGGTCTCCACGCCGCTGCCCAGGTAGTCGAGGTAGGCGAACCGGTTCCCGTCGAGCACGGCGAACGTCCCGCGCCCGCCCTTCGGTGACACGTTGATGTGGCCCTCCGGCCCGGCGGGCGCGGTGGCCACGAAGAACATCGGCTGCGCCTCGATGAACTCGCGGAGCCGCCCGTCGATCGTCTCGTAGATCTTCCCCATGCGGACGACGCTACGCGGCCTCGACCAGCGCGCGGAACGGACGGACGTCGCCGGCCATCTCGGGGTGCCACTGCACGCCGAACACGAACCGCCGGCCCGGGTCCTCCAGCGCCTCGATCACCCCGTCGTCGGCCCGGCCGGTGATCGTGAGCTTGCCCGGGTCGTTCGTCGCCTGGTGGTGGTACGAGTTCACCTCGGCCCGCTCGCCGAAGATCTCCGCCGCCCGGCTGCCGGGCACGAAGCTCGCCAGGTGGCTGCCGTACACGCCCGGCGCCGGGGCGTGCTTGCTGGCACCTCCGAGCACGTCGGGCAGGTGCTGGTGGAGGGTGCCGCCGTAGGCCACGGCCAGCAGTTCCATGCCCCGGCACACGCCGAGCACCGGCAGGTCGGCCGCCAGCGCCGCGTCGAGCACGGCGAACTCGCCGGCGTCGCGGTCGGGCCGGGTCACGGTGAGTTCGTGGGGCTCCGCCGCGTACCGGGCCGGCTCGATGTCGGCGCCGCCGGCGAGCACCAGCCCGTCGAGCCGGCTCACCAGGTCGGCGGCGCCAGCGTCGTCGGGCGGCAGCACGATCGCGCGGCCGCCGGCTTCGGTCACCATGCGCACATAGCTCTCCGGGACCAGCACAGCGGGCAGATCCCACACGCCCCACCGCGCCTGCTCGACGTACGCGGTGATCCCGATCAGCGGACGCGCGGTCACAGCGGGGTCACGTAGGCGCCGGTGATGCCACCGTCGACCACGAACGTGTTGGCGGTCATGAAGCTGGAGTCGTCGCTCGCGAGGAACGCCACCGCGGCCGCGATCTCGGCCGGGTCGCCGAAGCGTCCCATCGGCACGTGCACGAGCCGGCGGGCGGCGCGCTCCGGGTCCTTCGCGAACAGCTCCATCAGCATCGGGGTGGCGATCGGGCCCGGGCACAACGCGTTCACCCGGATGCCCTCGCGGGCGAACTGCACGCCGAGTTCGCGCGTCATCGACAGCACGGCGCCCTTGCTGGCGGTGTAGGCGATCTGCGACGTGGCCGCGCCGAGCAGCGCCACGAAGCTGGCCGTGTTGATGATGGATCCCTTGCCCTGCCGGCGCATGTGCGGCAGCACGTACTTGCAGCAGTAGTAGACGCTCGTCGCGTTCACCGACATGACGCGCTCCCACGCCTCGATGCCGGTGTCGAGGATCGAGTCGTCCTCGGGCGGCGAGATACCCGCGTTGTTGAACGCGACGTCGACCCGGCCGTGCCGTTCGACGACGCCGTCGAACAGGTCACGCACCTGCTCCTCGCTGGCCACGTCGACGGTCACCGGATCGCCGCCGACCTCGTCGGCGGCCGCCTTCGCGGCGTCGGGGTTCAGGTCGGCCGCCACCACGACGGCGCCCTCCGACGCGAACCGCCGCGCGGTCGCCAGCCCGATGCCGCTGCCGGCACCGGTGATGACGGCGACGCGCCCTTCCAACCGGTTCATGGTTCTCCTACTCGCTGCTGAAGAAGACGTTCTTGACCTCGGTGAAGGCCGCGACCGCGTCGGGGCCCAGCTCGCGGCCGAGGCCGCTCTGCTTCACGCCGCCGAACGGCGTCCAGTACCGGACGCTGGAGTTCGAGTTGACGCTCAGGTTGCCGGTCTCCACACCACGGGAAACGCGGATGGCCCGCCCGAGGTCGCTGGTCCAGATCGAGCCGGACAGCCCGTACTCGGTGTCGTTGGCCAGTCTGACAGCCTCGTCCTCGTCGTCGAACGGCAGCACGGACACGACCGGTCCGAAGATCTCCTCGCGCCAGTGCCGGTCGTCGGCGCTCTTCGCCAGCAGCACCGTGGGCGGGAACCAGAAGCCCCTGCCGGCGGGGGCGCCGCCGCGGAATGCGACGTCCGCACCGTCCACATAGGACGCGACGCTCGCGCGTTGCCCGGCCGAGATGAGCGGGCCCATCTCCGCGTCGGGCCGGGCCGGATCGGCGCACCTGAACGCGGTCACGGAGGCTTCCAGCAGACCGAGGAACCGGTCGTACACGGGACGCTGCACGAGGATCCGCGACCGGGCACAGCAGTCCTGCCCGGCGTTGTCGAACGCGGCGCCCGGCGCGGCGGCGGCCGCCTTCTCCAGGTCGGCGTCGGCGAACACGATGTTGGCGCTCTTGCCACCCAGCTCGAGCGTGAGCCGCTTCACCTGGTCGGCACAGCCGGCCATGATGCGCTTGCCCACGTCGGTGGACCCGGTGAAGCACACCTTGCGCACCAACGAGTGCGTGACGAACCGCTCCCCCACCACCGAGCCCTTGCCCGGCACGACGGTGAACACGCCCTCGGGGATGCCGGCCTCCAGCGCCAGCTCGCCGAGCCTGATGGCGGTCAGCGGCGTGAGCTCGGCGGGCTTGAGCACCACGGTGTTGCCGGCCGCGAGCGCGGGCGCGAAGCCCCAGCCGGCGATCGGCATCGGGAAGTTCCACGGCACGATGATCCCGACGACGCCGAGCGGCTCGTGGAACGTGACGTCCATTCCGCCCGGCACCGGGATCTGGTGCCCCAGCAGGCGTTCCGGCGCGGCCGAGTAGTACGCGAGGACGTCGCGGACGTTGCCGGCCTCCCAGCGGGCGTTGCCGATGGTGTGGCCGGAGTTGCGCACCTCCAGCTGCGCCAGCTCCTCGATGTGGTCGTCCACGATCGACGCGAAGCTCCGGAGCAGCCGCGCCCGGTCACCCGGCGAGACTGCCTTCCACGCCGGGAAGGCCTTGTGCGCCCGTGCGATCGCCGCGTCGGTGTCCTCAGTGGACGCCGCCGGTACGGTCGCGACCACCTCTTCGGTGACGGGGCTTATGACATCGGTCATTACAGCCTTTCGAACCCTCGAACCAGTTCCCAGTCGGTGACGGCCGCGTCGAACGCGGCCAGCTCGACCTTCGCGTTGTTGGCGTAGTGCGCGACGACGTCGTCGCCGAAGGCGCTCTTCGCGATCTCGCTCGACTCCCACAGCGCCAACGCGTCGCGCAGGTGGGCCGGAACGTGCGGCGCGTCGGCGTCGGCGTAGGCGTTGCCCACGTACTCGTCCTCGAGTGCCAGCTCGTTCTCGATGCCGTGCAGTGCCCCGGCCACGAGGCCGGCCACGGCCAGGTACGGGTTGACGTCGGCGCCCGGCACCCGGTTCTCCACCCGCAACGACGACGGGCCGTGGCCCACCAGGCGCAGCGAGCAGGTGCGGTTGTCGGTGCCCCACCGCACGGCCGTCGGCGCGAACGAGCCCTCCACGTACCGCTTGTACGAGTTGATGTTCGGCGCGAACAGGAGCGTGAACTCACGCATCGTGGCGAGCATCCCGGCCATCACGTGGCCCATCACGGGTGACGTGTGCCCGGGCCCGTCGCCGTACGACACCGGCTCGTCGTTCCCGATGCCGCGCATGGAGAAGTGGATGTGGCAGGAGTTGCCCTCGCGCGCGTTGGGCTTGGCCATGAACGTGACCGACATGCCCTCCTGCGCGGCGATCTCCTTGGCGCCGTTCTTGTAGATGACGTGGTTGTCGCAGGCCTCCTGGGCCTCGGCGTACCTGAACGCCACCTCGTGCTGTCCGAGGTTGCACTCGCCCTTCGCGCTCTCCGGGGTGAGCCCGGCGCCGTACATGTCGTTGCGGATCCGGCGCAGGAACGGCTCGACGCGGGCGGTCTGGAGCAGCGAGTAGTCGGCGTTGAAGATGTTGCCGGGCACGAGGTTGCGGTAGCCCTTGGCGTACGCGTCCTCGTAGGAGTCCTTGTAGAGGACGAACTCGAGCTCGGTTCCGGCGTACGCGCGGTACCCGGCGTCGGCGAGGCGGGCGAGCTGCTTCTGCAGGATCTGCCGCGGTGACGCGGGCACCGGGGTGTGGTCGAGCCAGTTCAGGTCGGCCAGCACGAGGGCCGAGCCCGGGTGCCAGGGCATGGTGCGCAGCGTGGAGAAGTCGGGCGTCATCGCGAAGTCGCCGTAGCCGCGTGACCACGAGGACATCTCGTAGCCCTCGACGGTGTTCATCTCGACGTCGACGGCCAGCAGGTAGTTGCAGCCCTCGGTGCCGTGTTCCGCCACCTCGTCGAGGAAGTGCCGGGCGTGGAACCGTTTGCCCTGCAGGCGCCCCTGCATGTCGGTGATCGCGACGACCACGGTGTCGATGTCCCCGCGCTCGACCCGGGTGGCCAGCTCTTCCAGCGTCAACATTGGACCTCCACCGTAAATGGTCTACCAGCAAACCTTTGACGACAAGCTCAACCCAGCAAACCGCGGAGCAGCTCGGCCGTGCCGTCGCAGTGTTCCTCCATACCCACCCGGGCCACCTCCGGATCACCGGCGAGGATCGCGTCGACCACGGCGGTGTGCTGGGCGTCGGAGTGGTCGAGGTTACGGCGGATCACGGGGATGGCGGCGAGCAGCTGGTCGAGGCGCAGCTGCACGTCGGCGACCGCCGCAGCCACCGACTCGCTGCCGCTGGCCGCCGCGATCGCGAGGTGCAGCCGCGAGTCGTTGACCCGCCTGGTCGTCGGGTCGCGCTCGCGGCTCGCGGTGAGGCAGGCCACCAGGCGCGAGCGCTGCGCGGCCGACAGCGGCCGGCCGGCCGCCAGCGCGGCGGCACCCGGTTCGAGCACCCGCCGGAAGTCGAGCGCGTCGTGCAACTGGTCGCCCATCGCGCGGGCGAGGGTCCCGGCGTCGGGCGCCGGCCCGGTGGTGGGACCGGAGTGGACGACGAACGTGCCGCCCGCCCGGCCCCGGCGCGATTCCAGGTACCCGGCCTCCCGCAGGGCGGCGATCGCCTCCCGCAGCGTCACCCGCGAGACCCGCAACTGCTCGGCCAGCTCGCGCTCCGGCGGGAGCCGCTCACCGACCGCGACCAGCCCGAGCCGGATGGCCTGGGCCAACCGGGCGACGGTGATCTCGAAGGCGTTGCCGCCCCGGACCGGCCGCCACACCGGCACTTCCGTCAGATCCGCCGCCACGAGCCGCCTTCCCCGTACCGGCCGCCGGTGCGGTACACCGACGGCCGGTCTCGTACGGATCTACTGTTGCGCGGGCTCGTCGACGTTGCGCCGCATACCGGTGAAGTGCTTGCGCCCGTTGGCGAACCACAGCGCCGCGACGAACACGACGACGATCAGGAGCGCGATCGGCGCGTAGTTGACGGCCTTCCAGTCGAAGTCGGCGTTGCCCGGGATACCGGCCGGGCTGAACGGCAGGATGAAGTAGATCGACACCACGATGATCTCGATCGCGGCGATCCAGCCGATCACCTTGTACTTGCGGCCGAGCGTCCACGGGCCGGGCACGAACCGGTCACCCATCCGCAGCCGCAGCAGGATCGGGATGAGGAACGCGACGTACAGACCGATGACGGCCACCGAGACGACCGCGTAGAACGCCACCGGAACACCGTTGGGCGCCTCGTACAGCGCCGGCAGGGTCAGGATCAGGCCGGCCGCGGTGCCGAAGACGATGGCCGCCACCGGGGTTCCGTTGCGGTCCACCTTGGACAGTGTCTTCGACGCCGGCATGCCGCGGTCACGGGCGAACGCGAACGTCATGCGCGACATGCTCGTCACGCAGCTCATGCCGCAGAAGAACTGGCCGATCGTCGAGATGATGATGACGGCCTTGAAGAAGCCCGACGACAACGCCGTCTCCAGCACGGTGCCGGAGAACCCGGCCGACTCGTTGATCGCGTCGACCTCGGTGGCCGCGAACAGCAGTGCCAGCAGCAGGATCCAGCCGCCGATGGCCGAGTACGCGATCGACTGCCACAGGCCGTTGGCCGCTGACCGCGCCGCGCCCTTGGTCTCCTCCGACACGTGCGCGCACGCGTCGAACCCGGTGATCGTGTACTGGGTCAGCAGGAAGCCGAGCGGCAGCACGTAGAGCCAGTACATTCCGCCGCTGTTGGCCCCGTCGGCGAAGCCGGAGTTGTTGAACCGCTCACCGAACACCCAGCCGGCGCTCTGGTGCTTGTCGGGCACGAACATCAGGATCGCGACGATCACCACCGCGCCGAAGACGTGCCACCACACGGAGACGTTCTGCAGCGTGTGGATGATGGGCTGGCCGAAGATGTTGATGAGCCCGTGCGCCACCAGGATGACGACGAACAGCACGAACGCCTGGTTGAGGGTGCCGTCCCAGCCGTCGACCGTGTTGGCCAGCACCAGGTTCAGGAACGTGGCGCACCCGTAGTCGACCGACGCGGTCACCGCGATCAGACCGATGAGGTTGAGCCAGCCGGTGAACCAGCCGTACGCCGGCCCACCCATCTTCGAGGCCCACCAGTAGATGCCACCGGCCGTCGGGTACGCCGACACCAGCTCCGACATCGCGAAACCGATGAGCAGGATGAAGATGGAGATGAGCGGCCAGCCCCAGGAGATCGCGACCGGGCCGCCGTTGTTCCAGGCCTGGCCGAACGTCGTGAAACAGCCGGCCAGGATCGAGATGATGCTGAAGGATATGGCGAAGTTGGAGAACGCGCTCCACTTCCGCTTGAGCTCCTGCTTGTAACCGAGCTCCGCGAGGAGTCTCTCGTCGTCGTCGGGTTCGTTGACCCGCTGCGATGCCGTTGCCATGGCACCTCTTTCCCGCTAAGGAAGCCCGCTACATGGGGTTGGCCGCGGGCCGTCGACCCGCCGCGGTGTCGAGCAACCGGCCGAACCCGGGTGCGGTCAGGTCGCGTACGGCCTGCCCCCACTTGTCGGCCGCTTCCCCGGCATAGTCGAATCCACTGTCCCCGCCGGTGATCAATCCACAGTGGACAGCGAACCACAGCGTCCACGTCACGTTGGACGCGATGAGGTTCAGCCGCACCCGGGCCAGGAGCGCGGCGCTGTGCTCCGGCCCGAAATACGCCGCGGCGAGCCGACCCGCCTGATCGGGGTCGAAGTCGGCTTCGGCGGCGATGTCACCCAGCTCGAAAGCCGGGTCGTTGTTGCCAGCCAGTTGGTAGTCGATGATGCGGACCCGCCCGTCGGGTTCCTGGACGAAGTTCTCGGGCAGGAGGTCGTTGTGGCACGGCACGGTCGGCAACGGGTCCGTCGCCAGCGCCCGCCGGAGCCGGCCGACCGCGTCGTCGTGGTCGTGGTAACCCTCGGGCACCGGCAGATCGTGCCGCGCGCACAGGGCCAGGAGTTCCTCGCGCTTGGCGAAGATGTCGAAGTCGGTACCGAACCGCTCGCCGGCGTGCAGCGCGCGGCAGGCGGTGGCGATCGGGTGCGCCAGACCCGGGTCGCGCACGTCGGCGGCGCCGAGCGTGCGGCCGGGCAGGAACTCGAGCAGGAGCGCCGGGACGTCGGGCAGCACCTCGACCACCCGCGCGCCGATCCCGCTCCGCGCGGCGGCGAGGGTGTTCTCGACCTCGTCGGCCGGTGCTACGCCCAGACCGGCCGCCGAGACCGCGGGCTGCAGCACGCGCAGCACGTACCGGTCACCGTCGGCGTCGACCAGGTAGATGTGGTGGCTGAGCCCGCCCGGGAGCGGCTCCCACGTCACCGCACGCCCAGCGACGGTCGCGATCCGGCCCAGCAGGACCTCGACCGGTACATCGCTCATGCGTGAGCCCTCCGCCTGACCTGGACGGGGTTGATCAGCGCAGTTTGGGCCTGGGCGATGCCAGCCGTCAATAGGCGGCCGGGGAAATATTGGAACGGCGTCAGACCTTTATCTCTCCGGTCCCGCGGTGCTATGAAGCCCCCGTGGAGATCACGGTTCCCGAGCGGGCCCGCGCCGTCGTCATCGGCGGTGGCGTCGCCGGCTGCAGCATCGCCTACCACCTGGCCCGGCTCGGCTGGACCGACATCGTGCTCGTCGAGCAGCACGAGCTGACGGAGGGCACCACCTGGCACTCGGCCGGCTTCGTGGGCCAGCTCCGGTCCACCATCACCCAGACCAAGATGATCATGTATTCGTCGTCGCTCTACGCCGAACTCCGGGAGCGCACCGGCCTCGACCCGGGGTGGCGCGGCGTCGGCGGGCTGCGGCTGGCCACCACCCCGGACCGGGTGGACGAGCTGCGCCGGCAGGTCAGCTCCGCCACCACGTACGGGCTCGACCTGCACCTGCTCGACCGGGCCGAGACCGCAGCCCTCGCACCGGCCCTCGACGTCGCCGACGTCCTGGCGGCCGGGTGGCTCGCCGGCGACGGCTACCTCGAACCGGCCCGCCTCGCGGAGGCCCTGGCCGCCGGTGCGCGTCAGCTCGGGGCGACGCTGCTCACGGGCGTCCGGGTGGATGCGATCGAGACCACGGACGGTGAGGTGCGGGCGGTCGTCACCACGCACGGACGCATCGAGACCTCCACCGTCGTGAACGCCGCCGGTGCGGCGGCCGGAAGCGTCGGCCGGCTCGCCGGTGCGGCGGTTCCGGTGGTCCCGATCAGGCACCAGTACGTGGTGTCGTCGCCGTCGCCGTCGTTCGCGGACCTGCCGACGGTGCGCGACCCCGATCACATCGTGTACTTCCGGCCCGAGGGCGATGGGCTGCTCGTCGGCGGCTACATCCGCGACACCGAGACCTGTTGGGAGTCCTCGACCCTGGCCTCCCCGCGGACGCTGTTCGAGCCCGACCTCGGTAAGTTCGACGAGTCGTGGTCCAACGCCCGGAAGCGGGTTCCGTCACTGCGGCCGGCGTCGATCGCGAAGGTGGTGCACGGGCCGGAGGCGTTCACGCCCGACGGCGAGTTCCTCCTCGGCGAGACGGCGGTGCGCGGGTTCTGGGTGGCCGCCGGCTTCTGCGTGCACGGTCTCGCCGCCGCCGGCGGAGTCGGCAAGGTGATGGCCGAGTGGATCGTCGACGGCCTGCCCGAGTGGGACATGTCCACGATGGACATTCGCCGGTTCGGCGCGTTCTCCGGCAGCCGCTCCTGGGCCACCGCCAAGGCGCTGGACGCCTACTCCCGCTACTACGACATCGTGCTCCCCCACCAGGAGTGGACCGCCGCGCGTCCGCTGCGCCGCTCGCCGGTGTGGCCGCGCCTGTCCGACGCCGGTGCCGCGCTCGGCGAGAAGGCGGGCTGGGAGCGGGCCAACTGGTTCGGGTGGGGCGCAGACGTTTCGGCGGCGCGCCCGCGCGGCTGGGCCGGCCGCAACTGGTCCCCTTCCATCGCCGCCGAATGCGCGCACACGACGGCGGCCGCGGGTCTGTTCGACCAGTCCTCGTTCGCCAAGCTCGACGTGCGCGGCCCCGACGCCGCGACGTTCCTGTCCTGGATGTGCGCCGGCCGGGTCGACCGCGCGCCGGGAACGGTCACGTACACCCAGCTGTTGAACGCCCGCGCCGGGATCGAGGCCGACCTGACGGTGACCCGGTTGGCCCCGGACCACTTCCGCCTGGTGACCAGCACGGCCAGCGGCACCCGCGACGCCCAGTGGCTGCGCCGGCACGCCACCGGTCACGACGTGTCCATTGTGGACGTGACCGGCGCCTACGGCTGCCTGTGCCTGTGGGGCCCGCACGCCCGCGACGTCCTGGCACCCCTGACCGACGACCCGTTGGACTTCGGCTTCATGAAGGCCCGCGACCTGTTCGTCGGCTCCGTTCCGGTGCTGGCCCAGCGGGTGACGTTCGTCGGCGAGTTCGGGTGGGAGCTCTACGCCGGTGCCGAGTACACCCTGACCCTGTGGGACCTGCTGCTGCGGTCGGGCGTGGCAAGGCCGGCCGGCTACCGTGCCATCGACTCCATGCGCCTGGAGAAGGGCTACCGGGTCTGGGGCTCCGACATCACGCCCGAGACCACGCCCGCGGAGGCCGGCCTGACGTTCGCTGTCCGCACGGACGGCGACTTCCTCGGCCGCGAGGCCCTCCTGGCGGCGACCCCGCGCCGGCGGCTGCGCTGCCTGGTCCTCGCCGACCCGTCGACCGCGTGCCTGGGCACCGAACCCGTCCGGGTCGACGGCGTGCCGGTCGGGCGGGTCACCTCGGGCGGCATCGGCTACCGCGTGGGGGCGTCCATCGCGTACGCGTACCTGCCGGCGGAGGTCACGGTCGGCGCGGAGGTGGAGGTCGGCGTCTTCGGAGCGTGGGAGCGGGCCACGGTCACGGCGGAGCCCCTTTACGACCCGGACAACACCCGCGTCCGCGACGGGGCGGGAACGACCCGGTCGCGTCCGGTCCGCTTCGCCTCGTAGAGGCCCGCATCGGCCGCGTCGAGCAGGCTCCGGTAGTCGTCGCCGGGCCGCCGGTCGGCGACGCCCATGCTGATCGTGACCGCCAGCCCCGCGCACACCGAGGCCCAGTCGTACGCGCTCACGAGGGTCCGCAGGGTGTCGCACACGGCGAGCGCGGCGTCCGGTCCGGCGCCCGGCAGCACGATGACGAACTCCTCACCGCCGAGGCGGGCGACGAACGCGGGCTCCGCGAGGCCGGCGCGCAGCACCGCGGCGGCCTGACGCAGCACCTCGTCACCGACCAGGTGCCCGAAGTCGTCGTTGACCCCCTTGAACCGGTCGATGTCGGCGATCGCCACGGTGAACGGCGCGTCCGACCGCTCGGCCGCGTCCAGCAACTGCGGCACGGTGAGATCGGCCCAGCGCCGGTTGGCGAGGCCGGTCAGGGAGTCCTCGTGCGCGTACCGGTCGAGCTCCACGGCGCGCAGTTCGAGCTCGCGGCTGCGGACCCGGTGGAGCTCGGCCTCCAACCGGGCGTTCTCGGCTTCCAGGCGGGCGTGGTCCAGCTCGAAGTGGTGTGTCATCAGACGCGCCCGGGCCGCCGCCACATCGCTGCGCGTCTCCCGCTCCAGTTCGTGGTAGCTCCGGTAGTGCTCCAGGGCGCGGCGGAAGTCGCCGTTCTGCTCGTAGGCGTCGCACAGCTCCTTGTGCGCCGTCATCATCAGCGGCTTCTCGCCGGCCCCGCCGGCCCGGCCGAGCGCCTCGACGAGCCCGTCGATAGCCCTGCCCGTGTCGCCGGCCAGCCGGTGCACCCGCGCGACGCTCAACAGGGTCGACAGCTCCAACGAGCGGTACCCGCGCTCGGCCGCGAGCAGCCGCGACTCCTCGACGGCGGCGAAGGCCGCGGGAATTCGACCGGCCAGGCCGAGCAGCATGGCGAGGTTGTCGAGGCTCATCGCGGTGCGGAACGGGTGCGACGCGGCTCGCGCCAGCTCCAGCGCCTGTTCGGCGTGGTCGAGCGCGGCCACCAGGATCGCGTGGGTCGGTGCGGTGCCGCCCTGCGCGCGCAGCAGCCCGACGGCGTTGTCGGCCAGGTTGTTCAGGATGCAGAAGCGCGCCTCGGCGTCCATGTCGGTCGACAGTTCCAGGGCCTGCAGCAGGAGGGCGTTGCCCTGCTGGTGGTTGCCCATGGTGCTGTGGACGACGCCCGCGCGGTTGTGGACCCAGTACAGCAGCCCCCGGTCGCCGCACTTGAGGGCCAGGTCGCGGGCCAGGTTCAGCTCCTCGAGGGCCTCTTCGAAGAGTCCGAGTTCCGAGTACGCGAACGCCAGGGCCGTTCGGTCCCAGCAGATCCCGGCGTCGTCGTCGAGTTCCTCCAGGATGGCGATGGAGTCGCGACAGGCGCGCACGCAGTCCTCGAGTTCACCCAGCCGCAGCTGCTGGTTGGCGAGCGACCGCAGGGCCCGTGCCCGGCCGGCCGGACTGCCCGCGACGGCGACACCCTGGCGGGCGAGGGCCGCTCCCGCGCGGTAGTCGCCGCTCGAGCGCGCCTCCTCGGCCCGTTCGAGAAGCGACTCGAGCGGGTCGGGGTGCGCCGTCGGCTCCGCCACATGGCCACATGTCACGAGCCCGGGATCGGCTCGACCCCGGCGGCGGTGAAGCCAAACCCGCGACATCGACCCGAACGGCCGACAGCCCGGACAACGAAATGGCCCGTGTCCGCGTTGTCCGCGTACACAGGCCACTTCCGTCCTGTGGAGGTGCCGGGAATCGAACCCGGGTCCTTCGCCGTCTTGACAGGGCTTCTCCGAGCGCAGCTCGCTATGCCTCTACTCGGCCCCTCCGATCACACGAGCGAGTCGGAGTGACGGGCCCAGCCACATTAGATCTCGCCGCCCGGACGCCGTAGCCGCGTCCGCTTGGCCAGCCTTCTAGCTGATGCCGGGATCTAGGACGAAGGCATTCCTAGGCCGACAGAGTCGCTACCCGCCTCAGGCGGCGAGCGCGAGCTCGGAGCGCTTCATCTTGGCGCTTATTACTTTCCAACGAATGATTAGCGAGACAACGTTGGCTTCCTCGGCTCGCTTCACCTGCCGCAACGCACAAAGTCGAAACCAGTCACCCCCTGGAGTGGATCTACCACAGCTACCAACACTACCAGCCCACCGCCCTATTCCCCGACCCCGTTACAGCGCTGGCCGTCGACGGTGCAGGTGGCGGGCCGGCCCACGCCGTCGACCTCGAAGGTGAACGTCACCGGGGTGCCCGGGGTGACCTCCCGGGTGGCGGCGGCCGGGGTGAACGTCACCGTGGCACCCTCCTGCCGGGCCTCGGCACCCACCGGGGAGCGCACCACGGTGCCGATCAGCGGAAGCGTCACGGTCTCGCGCAGCGTCACCACGACCGTCCAGCCGGAGACCGGCGCCGGGCCGGGGTTGGTCAGCGTGATCCTGCCGCGGTACCCGCCGATCCTCAGCCCTTCCTCGGCGTAGGCCGCCGCAAGCGCGGCGCGGCCCGAGGCGGCGGCCGAGAGGCCCCCGCCGGGCGCGGGCGCCGTCGAGGCGTTGCGGCTGGTGCCGGCGGACACCGAAGCGACGGGACGGCCGGGGAGCTCGGCGTAGCCCGACCTGCCCTCGAAGCCCTCCCCGACCTGCGGATCGCTGGCCGGAATCATGATCGTGGCAGCCGCCACGATCGCCAGCACCACGACGAGCACGAGCATCAGGGCCGCCCCGATCGCCACCGAGCGGGCCCGCGCGTCCTCGGTCTGTGGTGCCGGCCGCGCCACCGCGGTGCCGATGGACGCGAGCACGTCGACCACGCGCTCCCGGGTCCGGTAGAGCTTCGCGCGGTAGACCCGCCGGCGCTCCGACGGCGGTTTCCGGCGTCCACCCGACCGCGACGCCCGACGACGGCCCGGCAGCGCCGCGGCGGCCATCGCCAGCGTCGACTCCAGGCTCAGCGGCCGGGTGACGTGCACGCGCCCGACGGCGCGCAACCGGCGGCCCAGCGAGTTGCGCCGGCGGAACGGGCGGGCGACGTTGCGCCGGCCGGCCGCGTCGTTGGAGCGGGCGCGCTGGGCGCGTCGGCGGGCGAGGGCCGAGCCGACCGCGCCGCTCGGACCGCGCCGGCCGTCGTCGACGGCGAGCCGCGCCAGCACCTCCGGCAGCCGCCGGCCGAGCATCTCGGTGTAGACCCGGTGCAGCACCCGGCGGCGCAGCAGGCCCTGCATGCCGAAGAACCCGCTCTGCCGCAGGGTGAGGCGGCTGCCACCGGCCACCTTCATGAGGCTGAACGTGACCCGGGCGTCGAGTTCGGGGGCGAGCCAGCGCATCGCCAGCCGCTTCGGGGCGTCGACCTCGAGGATCTCGGCGTCGATCGGGTCGACGAACCCGGCCTCACCCTCCGGCTCGATGCGGAACCGGTGACCCACGACAGGCTGTAACCCGTTCGGGAAGAACCACTCGGCCAGATTGTCCGGTTCGACGATGGCCCGCCAGATCCGCTCCGGCGGGTGCTCCAACTCGACGTCGAGCCGAATTTCGGTCACTCATTGACTATAGGTAAGTGACACTGTGATCAACTTACCCGGGGCCCTCCCGCCACAACAACCCCATGATCACCTCAGGTGAACGTCACTCGCTGTAGCCCTTGCCTCGCCGGCCTGCCGCGCGGGCGATCTCGCGGTCGGCGTCGCGCTTGGCGAGGTCCTGCCGCTTGTCGTAGGTGCGCTTGCCCTTGGCGAGCCCGATCTCGACCTTGGCCCAGCCGTCGGAGAAGTACACGGCCAGCGGCACCAGCGTGTTGCCGGTCTCGCGGACCTTGCCCTGCAGCCGGTCGATCTCGGGCCGCTTGAGCAGCAGCTTGCGGGTGCGCCGCGGCTCGTGGTTGGTCCACGTGCCCTGGGCGTACTCGGGGATGTGCATGTTCAACAGGAAGACCTCGCCCTGCCGCACCTCGGCGAACGCGTCGACGAGGTTGGCCCGGCCGGCCCGCAGCGACTTGACCTCGGTACCGGTGAGCTGCATGCCGGCCTCGAACGTGTCGAGGATCGTGTAGTCGTGGTACGCCTTGCGGTTGGAGGCGACGACCTTGCGGCCCTTCTCGCGCGGCATGGTTCTGGCCTCCCTGTCCCGATGAGCGGCTAATGCTATCGGTTCAACACAGGCACGACGGAAGCCATTTCACGGGGTCGACCGGGTTGCCGTCGAGACGGACCTCGAAGTGCAGGTGCGGCCCGGTGGAGGTGCCCGTGCTGCCCACCCGACCGATCAGCTGGCCGCGGCGCACCTGCTGTCCCGGTCTCACGAGAATCTGGGACTGGTGCGCGTAGCAGGTCGACACCGCGTCGCCGCCCCGTCGACCGTGGTAGATGCACGTGTAGTTCCCGGAGCCGCCGCTGTACCCCGCCCGCACGACCTCGCCGTCGGCAGACGCCACGATCGGTGCGCCCATGCCGGCACCGACGTCGATCCCGCTGTGCAGCCGCCAGTAGTGGAACAGCGGATGGAAGCGGCGGCCGAAGTTGCTCGTCTTGCGTCCGCGTACGGGCATCGTGAGGAAGGCCCCGTTCGAGACCGCCGGCAGGTTGCCACCGCCGCCGGCCGTCGGACCACCGGGCGACGGCTTGCGCGCCGCCGCCGCACGCAGGTCGGCCGCGACGCGGGCACTCTCCTCCTGCAGCTCGTTGTACTTCGCCAGCACCGCGCCGCGCTCCTCGGTCGCGGCGGCCACGGCCGCCTCCCGCTGGGTGATCAGCGTCTTGACCCGCTCGGTGGCGGCGGCCGCGGCAGCGGCGGCGGCCCGGCTGCGGTCCAGCGCCCGCGCGGCGGCGTCGGCCGCCTCCTGCGCCTTGTGGGACGCGAGCCCGGCGATCCCCCGCTGCTCCCGCGCGACGCCGCGGGCGTCGACGAGCGCGTCGACCGCGGAGTTGCGGCTCTCGGCGACCTTGTCGAGGTAGCCCATGCGCACCGCGAGCTCGTTCGGCGAGCCGGCGGTCACGATGGAGTCGAGCAGGGCCACCCCGCCGCCCTTGTAGGTCGCGGTGACGAACTGGGCCACGCCGTTGCGCGCCCGGTCGACCTCGACGGAGGCCGACGCCAGCACCGCGTCTGCCTTCGCCTGTTCGGACCGGGCGGCGTCGACCTCACGCTGCGCCCGGCGCGCCGCGGCCTCGGCGGCGACCACCTGTCCGGCGGCCTCCGCCGCGGCGGTCTCGGCGGCCGGCAGCGCCTCCACGGCGGTGGCGTAGTCCGCCGCCGCCTTCTGGGCCTTCGCGGTGGCCGTCGTCAGATCCTCCGACGCGGCGGCCAGTTCCCGGTCGACCCGTGCCTTGTCGTCCTCTGGACTCGCGACGGCCGGTGCCGCAAGGAGCACGGCACCGGCCACGACGATCAGTAGAGTGCGTAGCACACTCCGACAATATAGGCGGTCTTGCGGATATTGGCCGATTTACGACCAATTCGGGCTAGACGCGGACGTAGAACCTCAGCGTGATCCACCCCGTCACCGCGCTGACCAGCGCGCTGATCCCGGCGAGGATCGGCAGCATCAGCAGCACGTCCTGCCATCGGACCGGGGTCAGGACGGTCTCCAGCGACTCGAGTCTGCCGCCTTCGGAGAACATCACCCACCAGCCCGTGAACAGGAACGCGAACGCGAGGATCGCGCCGATCAGACCGGCGAACACGGCCTCCAGCACGAACGGCGCCTGGATGAACCAGTTGGAGGCGCCGACGAGTTTCATGACGGCGACCTCCCTCCGCTTGGAGTACGCCGCCACCTGGATCGTGTTCGCCACCAGGAGCAGGGCCGCCACGCCCTGGAAGATCGAGACGATCAGCGCTCCGGACTGGATCGACCCGAGGATGCTGAACACCCGTCCGAGCAGCTCCTTCTGGTCGACGATGTCGTCGACGCCGGCCTTGTCCTGATAGCGCTCGGAGATCTCCTTGAACTTCTCCGGGTTCTTCAGCTTGACCCGGAACGACTCGGGGAGGGTGTCGGGCTTGACCGACTCCACCAGGTCGGGCGAGTCCTCGTACAACTGGGTGAAGTTGTCGTAGGCCTGCTGCTTGCTCTCGTACTCGACCGAGTCGACGAGCGGATCGGCCCGCAGCTCCTCATCGAGGGCCGTGCGTTGCTCGCCGGTGATGTCGGCCTTCAGGAAGATCGAGACCTCGACGCGGGCGAAGAAGAAGGTCTCCATCCGGTCGATCTGCCAGAACAGCATCAGGCCGCCACCGAGCATGGTGAGCGACACCGCCATCGTGATGATCATCGCGATGGTCATCGTGACGTTACGCCAGAGGCCGGTGAAAACCTCGGACAGGACGTATTTCACGCGCATTGAAGGAACAATCCTCTCCGGGGCTCAGCCGTACACGCCGCGCGGCTGGTCGCGCACGATCCGACCGTTCTCGATCTCGATGACCCGACGCCGCATCTGGTTCACGATGTTCGAGTCGTGGGTGACCATGACGACCGTCGTACCCGTGCGGTTGATGCGGTCGAGCAGGCGCATGATCTCGATCGAAGTGTCCGGGTCGAGGTTACCGGTGGGCTCGTCGGCGAGCAGAATCAGTGGCCGGTTGACGAACGCGCGGGCGACGGCCACGCGCTGCTGCTCACCACCGGACAGCTCCTGGGGGTAGCGGTGCTCCTTGCCGCCGAGGCCGACCAGCTCCAGCACCTCGGGCACGACCCGTCGGGCGACCGCCGTCGACTTGCCGATCACCTCCAGCGCGAACGCCACGTTCTCGTACGCGGTGCGGTTGGGCAGCAGCCGGAAGTCCTGGAAGACGCAGCCGATCGACCGGCGGAACGCCGGGATGCGCCACGACCTCATGGCGGTCACGTCACGGGTGTTGACGATGACCTTGCCCTTGGTGGGGGTGACTTCATGCAGAAGCAGCTTGATGATGGTGGACTTCCCGGACCCGGACGGGCCGATGAAGAAGACGAACTCGCCCTTGTCGATGGAGACCGAGACGTCATCCAACGACGGCCTGGACGCTTTGGGGTAGGTCTTCGTCACGCGTTCGAGCTGAATCACGGGGCGTCAGTCTACGCGTAGGTACGGATTCGCCAAGGCCGGCGTGTGCGACGATGCCCGATTCATACTTAATGCACCGCAAAGACGCAGCACGAACGTCGAGGCCACGCAAGGCCAAGTCACCCAACTGTGATGTGCGTCCCATCACAGACGACTACGGAGCGTGTAAGTTACTCCGCCGCCCGCTGTCGGCGCCACCGGATGCCCGCCTCGATGAACGGGTCGATATCGCCGTCGAAGACGCCCGACGGGTTGCCCGTCTCGTGCTCGGTGCGCAGATCCTTGACCATCTGGTACGGGTGCAGCACGTACGAGCGCATCTGGTCGCCCCACGACCCCGCCACGTCGCCGCGGATCTGGTCGATCTTCGCCTGCTCCTCGGCCTGCTTCAGCGCCAGCAGCTTCGCCTTGAGCACGCCCATCGCGGTCGCCTTGTTCTGCAGCTGCGAGCGCTCGTTCTGGCAGGACACCACGATGCCGGTGGGCAGGTGGGTGAGGCGCACCGCCGAGTCGGTGGTGTTGACGCCCTGACCCCCCGGGCCCGACGAGCGGTAGACGTCGACACGGAGATCGTCGTCGTTGATCTCGATGTCGTCGGTCTGCTCGACGACCGGCACGACCTCGATCGCGGCGAAGCTCGTCTGGCGGCGGCCCTGGTTGTCGAACGGGCTGATCCGCACCAGCCGATGGGTGCCCGCCTCCACCGACAGCGTGCCGAACGCGTACGGCGCCTTGACGGCGAACGTGGCCGACTTGATGCCGGCCTCCTCGGCGTAGCTCGTGTCGTATACCTCGGTGGCGTAGCCGTGGCGCTCGGCCCAGCGCAGGTACATGCGCAGCAGCATCTCGGCGAAGTCGGCGGCGTCGACGCCGCCCGCACCGGACCGGACCGACACCAGGGCCTCACGTGAGTCGTACTCACCGCTGAGGAGGGTGCGGACCTCGAGCTCGTCGATCTGCTTGCGCAGCGAACCGATCTCGGTGCCCACCTCGTCGACCGACGCGGCGTCACCCTCCGCCTCGGCCAGCTCGAGGAGGATGCGCGCGTCGTCGAGCCGCGACCGCAGCTTCTCGACGCGGTTGATCTCACCCTGGACGTAGGACAGCCGGGAGGTCACCTGCTGGGCCTTGGCCGGGTCGTCCCAGAGGTCGGGCGCCGACGCCTGCTCCTCGAGGGCGCCCTTCTCCTTACGCATCCGGTCGAGGTCGAGCACCGCCTCGATGTTGCGCAGGGTCGAGTCGAGGGAGTCGAGAGCTTCGGAGTGGTCGGCGACGGTCACACTCTCACTGTAGGCGCTTACTTGGCCGGAGCGTTCTTCAGCCAGGCGAGCGCCGCGCGGTGGTAGGCGGCCGCGAGCTCGAGGGAGGCGGAGCCGAACTCGTCGCCTTCCTTCTTGGCCTCCTTGGCCTGCTCGCGCGCCTCGTTCAGGGCACCGGTGTGGTACTCGGTCGCCTGCGCGTAGGCCTGCTGCAACTGGGCCGCGGACTGGTGCGCGCCGAACGCCACCCGCAACGCGAGCGGGCTACGCATCACCTCGCGCGACGCCGGCTCACCGAGCCAGCGCACGAACGCCCGCTTGCCCGCCGGCGTGATCGAGTACGGCTGGCTCGACCGGGCACCGGGTTTGCCGAGCTTGACGAAACCGGCCTCGGCGAGCGCGGGAAGCTCGCGGTAGACCTGGCTGCGCGTCATCGACCAGTAAGGACCGAGACGCTTCTGCGCGGCGCCCATCAGTTGCCCACCGGTCATCGGTCCGTCGTGCAGAAGACCGAGCAGCGCAGCCGCGGTGGGGTTGAGTCCGGAATCGGCCATGCCACCAAGTTGCCACTTCGACGGCCGACAGTCCAGGATTTTCCTGGATTTCACCGCCACCAGACTCCACTGTGCACTGTCCCGACCGGACAGTCGAGTGTGGACGGCCGGTCGGGACAGTCGATCGTGGACGGTCTACATGCGTTCAGCGGCGCGGCGGAGTGGGCATCGGAGGGAACGGATCGCCGATACCGCCGGGGAATTCGGGGTCGCCGTCGTTGCCGTTACCGCCACCGCCGTCGTTCCCGCCGTTGCTTCCGCCGTTTCCGTTGCCACCATTGCCGTTTCCGTTGCCGTTTCCGTTGCCGCCGTCACCGTTACCGTTGCCGGAACCGTCGTTTCCGGTTCCGGGTCCGGCGCTCGGCGTGGAGGCCGACGGCGTCGGCTGCGACGGCTCACCGCTCGGCGACGGCGCCGTGGACGGCGATCCGTTCTGACCGTTCTGTCCGGGCGCCTCACCTACCGACCCGGTCGGCCGCTTCTCCGCGTCGAAGACATTGGTGGCGAGGAACACGCCCGCGCCGACCATCAGCAGGATCAGCACCGCCGCCGCGAGGCCGGCGAGCACCGGCGTGCGGCGCCGCGACCGGTCGTCGGGCCGCGCCGGGTCCACCGGATCCGCCGGCGGGAACGGCGCCGGGCTGACCGGCGGCAGGATGTCCGGCGCACCCGCCGGCGGGATGTCCGGCGCGCCCACCGGCATGGGGAACGGCGGGAACGGCGCGGCGACGCCCGGGCCGGGCGAGACCGGGTTGCTGGACACCGGGTTACTGGAGACGGGGCCACCGGAGACGGGGCCACCGGAGACGGGGCCACCCGAGATCGGGCCGCCGGAGACCGGTCCACCCGGCATGGGAGCGCCGGAGACCGGCTGCTCCAGGGTGGGCGGTTCCGGCTTGCGGGTATCGACGGTCCGCTCCTCCGCGGGCACCGACGCGGCAACCGACTCCACGGCCACCGGCTCCACGGCTGCCGCCTCCGCGGTCCCCGGCTCTGCGGCCACCGGCGGGACCGGGACCGGAACCGGAGCGACCGACGACGGCGGCACCGGCACGCTCGACCGCGCGCCGACCGGCGGGACGAGCCCCGCGGCCGAAGCCGGCACCGCCTCGGTCGCGGCCTCCGGAACGGGTCCGGTCGCGGCCGCGGCGGCCTCCGGTGAACCGACCGGCACCGCCACGAAGCGGGCGGCGTCGGTACCCGCCGGCGACACCGGCGCGGCGGCCAGCGGCACCCAGGCGACCTTCGGCAGGGCGGACGTCATCGGCGCGGTCACCTCGGCCGAGCGGGGCCAGTACGTCACGGCACCGGCGGGCAGCGGCGCGAGCGCGGGGTGGTCGGCCAGCCCGGCCTGCGCGGCCCGCAGGCGCGACGCGAGCGAGTCGGGGCTCGGCCGCAGCCGTGGGTCGAGCTGGATGCAGGCGTCGGCGAGGTCCCACAGCGGGGTCGGCATGCCGGCGGGCGGCACCGGCACGCACGCGGCGTGGCGGCGCAGCACGTCGCTGGGCGGGCCGCCCCGGTACGGGCTGCGACCGCAGAGCAGTTCGTAGACCACGATGCCGAGCGCGTAGACGTCGGCGGCCGGCGACGGCGGGTCACCGGCGACGACCTCCGGAGACACGTACTCGGGGGTGGCGAGCGTCGGCCCGGCCGGCTGGCCGGCCCGGCGGGCGACCCCGAAGTCGGCGAGCCGCACGGGTCCGCCGTCGTCGGGAAGCAGGATGTTGCCGGGCTTGACGTCGCCGTGGGTGATGCCGAGGGCGTGGATGTGGCCCAGCGCGTCGGCGACCTGTGCCACCACCTCGGCCGCCCGCTGGGCGGGCAGCGGCCCACCCGTGCGCAGCCGGCGACGCAGGTCGGAACCGACCACCAGGTCCATGACGAGCGCCGTCACGCCGTCACCCGTGATCAGGTTGCGGACCCGGACAATGCTCGGGTGGTCGAGCTCGGCGAGGATCTCCGCCTCGGCGAGAAAGCCGCTCACCAGGTCGGGCGCGGCGGCGGCCTCGGGGCGGAGCAGCTTCACCGCCACGGGTTCACCGTTCGTGAGGTCCACCGCCCGCCACACCACGCCGATGGCTCCGCGGGCGATCTCGGCGTCGAGACGGTAACGACCGTCGAGCACCTGACCATCCATGACCTTGCCCTCCCCCGGGCTGCGTTCACACCTATCGAAAGGAGACGCTACGTGCGCAAGCCCCCGGGGAATCGAGGGCGGCCGAACGGTGGCACGAATCGGGGACACCCCTTCCCGGTCCGCTTCTCGATCCGCGAATTGTCGTATGCGGGGCGTAACCTCTGGTTCGTGCGACCCCATTCGATGTCTCGTTGGCTCCGCGGCCTCGCGCCGGCGGAGCTGGCCGGCATCCTGGTGCGGCGTCCCGAGTCGGCGGCCGTGCCGACCCTGCGCGACCTGGGCGACCTTGCCGCGCGGCTGAGTCAGCACCACCACGTGCACGCCACGCTCCGGGGGCTGTGCGCGCCGGCGGTGCAGGTCGCCGAGGCCGCGCAGGCGCTGGTCGCGCCGGGTGACGAGGCCGTCTCGCGGGCCGGGCTCGCCGAGCTGCTCGGCCGGTCCGCCGACGACCCGGAGCTCACCGCCGCACTGGAGGTGCTGTACCAGCGGGCGCTGGCCTGGCCGGCCGACGAGCGGGTGGTGCTCGTCGGTCCGCTGCGAAGCGGGTTCACGTTCCCGCTCGGGCTCGGGCGTCCGGCCGCGAAGCTGTTCGAGGCCCGTCCGGCCGACGAGGTGCGTCGGATCGGCGAGCGGCTCGGCCTGCGGCTCGCCGGTCGCAACAAGCAGTCCGCGATCGAGGCGGTCGCCACCCGGTTGGGCGACCCCGAAAGGGTGCGGGCACTGGTCGACGGGGCGCCCGAGGGGCTGGCGACGTTCCTCGGCGAGGTGGCCGCCACCGGTCCGCAGGTCGAGGGCGAGTTCGGCTACCTGCCCGACGATCTTCGATGGGCGGTTGAGCGCGGTCTCCTGGTCAGCGACGGCTGGGAGCGCGCCGAGATGCCGCGCGAGGTGTCCATCGCCCTGCGCGGGCCGGGCTGGCATGCGCCGTTCACGCCGCGTCCGCCGCTGCCCCCGCTCGCCGTCGCCGACGCGGCCGCCGTCGAGCGCGAGGCCGCCGCCGCGACAGCGGCCCTGCTCAGCGCCGTGGGCGCGGTGCTCGACGAGGCTCCGTTCGTCCTCCTCAGGGCCGGCGGCCTGGGCGCCCGCGAGATCAAGCGGGTCAGCCGGGCCACCGGCGCGTCCGACTTCGAGGTGGGCTTCGTCGTCGATCTCGCGTCGGCCGCGGGTCTGCTGGCCGGTACGCCCGACGAGGTGCTGCCGAGCACCGAGTACGACGGCTGGGCCGCCGAGCCGCCGGCCGTCCGGCTGGCCGCGCTCGTCGACGCCTGGTACGAGCAGCACCGCGAGCGGTCGTCCAGCGTCCCGCTCAAGCCCGAGTACGGCCTGGCCGGCACCGAGGGCCTGCGGCACACGATGCTCGCCGTGCTGGCCGAGGTCGGCGGCGCCCTGCCGGCCAACGGGTCACTGTTGATCCCGTTGCTGTCGTGGCACGCCCCGCTGGCGCTCGACCTGCCCGGCGAGGAGCCCGCAACGGTCGTCCTGCGGCTGTGGCGCGAGGCCGTCGCGCTCGGCCTGGTCGCCCGCGGCGTGCTCAGCCCGCTGGGACGTGCCGTGGTCGACGGCACCGACCTCGTGGCGGCGGCACAGTCCCTGGTCATCGAGCCCGCCGAGCGGGCGACCTTCCAGGCCGACCTCACCGCGATGGTGTCGGGTACGCCGTCGGTCTCCCTGGGCCGGCTGCTCGACTCGTGCGCCGAACGCGAGGTGCGGGGCGCCGCGTCGATGTGGCGCTTCACGCCGGCCTCGGTGCGGCGGGCGCTCGACGGCGGAGCCACGCCGGAGGGGCTCGTCGAGTCGCTGCGTGCCGCCGGCACCCTGCCGCAGGCCGTGGAGTACCTGGTCAACGACGTCGCCCGGCGCCACGGCTCGCTGCGCGTCCGCGCGGTCGGCTGCGTCCTGCACGGGCTCGACCCGGCTTTGCTGGCCGAGGTCACCGCCGACCGCCGGCTGGCTCCCCTCGGCCTGGCCGCGCTCACCCCGACCGTCCTGGCGAGCACCCGCCCGCCCGCCGAGACCCTGGCGGCGCTGCGCGGCGCGGGCTACGCCCCGGTCGCCGAAGACGCCACCGGCGAGGTCCTCGTCGACGTGCCGGCCCAGCGCCGGGCCGAACGCCCGGTGACGGTACGCCGCGTCCGCCGCCGCACCCCGTCGGTCCGCCCGGCCGACGCGGCCGCCCTGGCCAAGAAGCTGATCGCGGCCAGCGAGTCCACCGCGGACTCCACCCCTGATCGCACCGACGAGGCCGACCGCACCTGGCTGGCCGGCTCGCCCGTCACGACCGACCTCGACCTCCTCGACGACGCCATCGCCAAGGAACTACCCGTCCACATCGACTACGTGAGCAAAGACGGCCGCCGTTCCAGCCGCATGATCAACCCCGTCGAGATCACCGGCGGAAAGATCCTGCTGGCCTGGTGCCACCTGCGCAACGAGGAACGGGCGTTCGCGCTGAGCCGCATCCTGAGCGTGTCCCGCCCCTGACGCCGACGGCCGGGCCGCACGTTCGACCGTTGACGCTGGTTGCCTACCCGCTCACCCCATGTGCGGGTAGGTGTGGTCGGTCGGGGGCACGAACGTCTCCTTGACCGTCCGCGGGCTCACCCACCGCACCAGGTTCTGCCACGATCCGGCCTTGTCGTTCGTTCCGCTGGCGCGGGCGCCGCCGAACGGTTGCTGGCCCACCACCGCACCGGTCGGCTTGTCGTTGACGTAGATGTTCCCCGCGGCGAAGCGCAGCGTGTGCAGGGCCCGGTCGATGGCGGCGCGGTCGGTGGCGAAGACGGCGCCGGTCAGTGCGTAGCGGGCGATGCTCTCGGCCTGGGCGACCACCTCGTCGTACCTGTCGTCGGGGTAGACGTACACGCCGAGGATCGGGCCGAAGTACTCGGTGGTGAACACCTCGTGACCGGGGTCGGTGCACTCGATCACCGTGGGCCGTACGAAGAAGCCCTCGGACGCGTCGGTGGTGCCGCCGGCCAGCACCGTGCAGGCCGCTGAGTTCTTCACGCGGTCGAGCGCGGCGCTGTGCTTGTCGAACGCGCGGCGGTCGATCACCGCGCCGCCGAAGTTGCCGAAGTCGGTGA
This sequence comes from Virgisporangium ochraceum, assembly GCF_016863655.1. Lineage (GTDB taxonomy): Bacteria > Actinomycetota > Actinomycetes > Mycobacteriales > Micromonosporaceae > Virgisporangium > Virgisporangium ochraceum. Next base: position 5,213 of record NZ_BOPH01000062.1, on the reverse strand, counting down.
CGTCGCCGTAGGTCAGGGACTCGGTGACCGACGCCAGCCGGTCGCGCACCCCCGCGTTCCACAGCGACGCCGGCACGTACGCCCGCGACGCGGCGGAGCACTTCTGGCCCTGGTACTCGAACGCTCCACGCACCAGCGCGGTCACCAGCGCGTCGGCGTCGGCGGAGGGGTGGGCGATCACGAAGTCCTTGCCGCCGGTCTCGCCGACCAGCCGCGGGTAGGTGCGGTAGTCGGCGATGTTCGCGCCGACGGTCTTCACCAGGTGCTGGAACGTGCCGGTCGACCCGGTGAAGTGGATGCCCGCGAGGTCGGGGTGCGTGAGCGCCACCTCCGACACGGCCAGCCCGTCGCCGGTCACCATGTTGATGACGCCCGGAGGAAGACCGGCGGCCTCGAACAGCCGCATCGTGAAGTGCGCGGCGAACTGCTGGGTGGGCGACGGCTTCCACACCACCGTGTTGCCCATCAGGGCCGGCGCCGACGGCAGGTTCCCCGCGATCGCGGTGAAGTTGAACGGCGTGATCGCGTAGACGAACCCTTCCAGCGGACGGTGGTCGAACCGGTTCCACACGCCCGCCGAGGAGCGCGGCTGGTCGGTGAGCAACCACTGTCCGAAGTGGACGTTGAAGCGCAGGAAGTCGATCAGCTCGCACGCCGCGTCGATCTCGGCCTGCTGCACGGTCTTCGACTGGCCGAGCATGGTGGCGGCGTTGAGCGTGTCGCGCCACGGGCCGGCGAGGAGGTCGGCCGCCCGCAGGAACACCGCGGCCCGCTCGCTGTAGGGAAGGTCGCGCCACATCGGTGCCGCCGTCATCGCGGCGGTCACGGCCGCCTCAGCGTCCTTTGTGGACGCGTTGCGCGTGACCCCGAGCACGTGCGCGTGCCGGTGCGGCTGCACCACGTCGATCGGGTCACCGGTGCCGGCGTGCTCCCGGCCGCCGATCGTCATCGTGAGGTCGAGGCGCTCGGCGGCCAGGTCGGCCAGGCGCGACTGCAACCGGCTGCGCTCGGGGGTTCCGGGCGCGTACGTGAGAACCGGCTCGTTCCGGGGTTCCGGGACCGAGAAGACGGCATCCATTGACGACTCCGTAGGTATGGGTGGCTCTACAGGGTGACGGGAGGCCTTCATCGTCCCACGGTTAGGCTGGCCCGCATGACGGACGAGCCAGCCAGCCGGGTCGGCACAACCGCGAAGATCGGTAAAGGTCCGCTGGTGGTGGCGGCCGTCAGCGTGGCGTGGTTCGTCGCCGCCCTCTGGCTGACGCACGCCTCGGTGGTCGGCGAGCGCGAACCGCAGCTCGGACTCGTCAACGCGTCCCTCGCGATGCCGCTGCTGATCGCGTCGGGCATCGTCGCCGGCGCGGCGCTCGCCGTGGTCGTCGTCGGGTGGCTGACCCTCCGGGGCACGCTCGTGCGGCCCCGCTGGCAGGTGCTCGCCGGCGCGGGGGCCGGGCTCGCGCTCGGCGCCGTCGCCGGTGCGCTGGTGCTGTTGGGGTACGGCACGGTCGCGGCGCTCGTCTCGTTGTCGATCGCGATGGCCCTGGCCGCGGCGGTCGGTGGCGCGATCGGCGGGGTTCCGTGGCCGGCCGTCGTCGTGGCCGGGGTGATCGGCAGCCTGGTGCGGTTCGCCCTCGGGTTCCTCGAAGGGCTTTTCGGTGGACGCCTACGCGAGGCGATCGTGCGTGACGACTCCGTCGCCGCGCAGCTGGCCGCGGTGGGTCAGATCGGGTTCGCCATGGCGCTGCTGGGTGGTGCGGTCGCCGGGCTCACCGCGTCCCTCTATCTGCGGAGGAGCGGCCTGAAGTGGCCCGCGCACCTGGCCGCCGGCGCGGCGCCGGGCCTGCTCCTGCTGATCGCCGAGGTCGCGACGCGGCTCGGGGGGACCCCGCTGCTGAGCGCGATGAGCGGCAACGACACGTTCGACGAGCGCGCCACGCAGCTGGTCGCCGACACCCGCCTGAGCACGGCCCTGGTGGTGCTGTTCACCGGCGCCGTGGTGGCGATCATCGTGCACGGGCGGACGCTGTCGTCGGCTCCGCCGCCACCGGCCAGGACCACGGCCAGGACCGCAGCGGGCAAGACGGCGGCCAGCAAGACGGCCAGCAAGACGGCCAGCAAGGTGGCGGCCGCCAAGGCGACCGGGAAGGCCGCGGCCACCAAGACCGCCACCGCCGAGACCGCGGCCGCCGAGACCGCCAGCAGGGCTGCGGCGGCCAAGGCGACCGGGAAGGCGGCAGCGGCCGACAACACCGCCGGTGACGTGCCCGCGGGCGAGGCTGGGGCCGAGGCTAGGGGCGAGGTTAGGGCGACACCTGGTCGAGCTCGGAAGGGTCGTACCACTCCAGCTCGTGGTCCTCAGCGCCGTCGACGGTGAACTGCGCGTCGGGGTCCCCCGCCACCGCTTCCTCGACCACGGCGGCGGCCGCCGCGACCGCCTCCTCGGCGTCGGCGCTGTCGACGTGGATCGCCGCGATCGCCTCGAACGGCACCGGACCGGCGACCTCGACGAGGCTCGACCCGAGGTCACGGTCGAGCCGCTTCACCGTCTGCGGCGGCACGTCGGCGGAGATGACCACGCGCCGCCGCTTCGCCTCGGGACTGTGCCGGAGCAGCCGTAGCGCCTCCTGAGCCGCCCGGGTGAACGCCACGTACTCGAGCTCCTCCTCGTCCCCCTCGGCGTACCACTCGCGCAGATCGGGGGTGACGGCATGGGCCATCGGCGGGGGACTCAGCGGTCCCCTGTCACGCAACGGGCCCAGCTGGGCGATCGTCGCGGGAAGGTAGACCCGCACCAGGCCTGTGGTCACGAATGTCCTCCGGGATCGTTGTCGAAGGCTAACGATGGCAAACTGAGGCCATGGAGCCCCGGTTCCTGCAGATGTCGGACGTTGCCGAACTTCTCAACGTCTCGCCGTCGCAGGTCTACCACATGGTGCGCAGTGGTGAACTGCCCGCCATCAAGGTCGGTGGGCGGGGCCAGTGGCGCATCGAGGTCAGCAAGCTCGAGGAGTACATCGAGCGCAAGTATGCGGAAACCGCCGCCTGGGTGCAGGCGAACCCCCTCATCCTCCGCGACGAACCCGACGACGAGGGCCCGTAGCCGCTGCGGCACGGGCGAATCGTCGCCATTGTCGTAATGCCCGTCGGAGGCAAACGAAAGCAAACACAAGGGTCTTGAGGCGATCTCGCTTGCGCCGGTACAACTTTCGGGAGGCCACTCAAGGCAATCGAAAGCAAACGCAAGATCGGAGCGTTCGGGATGTCTGCGCCCACCGTCGCCCCCGGGGCGGGGCCCGCTGCAAGACCCGCTGCTGAACCGACGCCGGTGTCCAACGCCGACGCCGGGCCGGTCCCGTCGGTCGAGGTCGGTACCCGGGCGGGTCCCACCGTGAGCGCCGATCCCGGTGCCACCTGCCTCGCGAAGCCCCCTCCCGTGCGGGTCCTCCGGGCACCGCCGCTCGAGCCACCGTTCGAGGACGAGGTCGATCCGTACTGGCCCCCGCCCACGCCGCTCGCCCAGCCCGGGCGCGGACCGCGCACCCAGCGACCGGTGACCCCGCGTCCACCGCACAGGCCGCTCGACGCCAGCCAAGCCGGACATGCCGGCCAAGGCGGCCCCGCCGGCCACGCCGGCCCGGGCGGCCCCGCCGCTGCGACCGCCCACGGCGACCGGGCGGCACCGCACCCCCGGCCCCGGCCGTCGCCCGGGATGCTCGCGGCGCAGCGGTTCGTCCACGTGTGCGTCGAGGTGCTGAACGGGCACCGGGCGGCCAGCCACCTCCGGGCGGTGACCGCACCGGCCGACTTCAAGCCCGTCACCGACCAGCTCATCGGCCGCACCAACCGCACCTACCTGGGTCGCCCCGGGGCCACGGCCACGAGGCCACCGCGGGTGCGGCTGCTGGGAATGCGCATGTGCCAACCGCGCGACGGCGTGGTGGAGGTCGCCGCCGTGCTCGGATACGGAACGCGGACCTGGGCGATGGCCGTCCGGATGGAGCGGCCCGCCGACACCTGGCTGTGCAAGCTGATCCAGGTGGTCTAGTGTCGTGAGTCGTTAATTCGGGTTCAGTAGCGGGCGATGGATTCGAGGATCTGGTCGGCGGTCTTGGTCCACACGTAGGGTCGTGGATTGTCGTTCCAATCCTCGATCCAGGCTCGGATGTCGGCGTTGAGCGCGCGGACGCTGCGGTGAGTGCCGCGTTGGAGTTTCTTGGTGGTGAGTTCGCCGAACCAGCGTTCGACGAGGTTGAGCCACGAGCTGCTGGTCGGGGTGAAGTGCAGGACGAAACGGGGGTGTGCCAGCAGCCAACGTTTGATCGCCGGGGTCTTGTGCGTGGAGGCGTTGTCCAGCACGACATGCACGTCCAGATCGGCGGGGACCTCTTGATCGAGTTTGGTCAGGAACTTCTTGAACTCGATGGCCCGGTGCCGGGTGTGGAGGCTGCCGACGACCTTGCCGGTGGCCATGTCCAGGGCGGCGTAGAGGCTGGAGGTGCCGGCCCGGAGGTAGTCGTGGCTGGCCCGGGCCGGGGTGCCGGGCATCATCGGCAGGACCGGCGCGGTGCGGTCGAGGGCCTGGATCTGGGACTTCTCGTCCACGCACAGCACCACCGCCCGTTCGGGCGGATCGAGGTAGAGGCCGACGACGTCGCGGACCTTGTCGATGAACTGCGGATCCTTCGACAGCTTCCACGTGTCCTGGCGGTGCGGTTGAAGGCCGAACGCGCGCCAGATCCGCGACACCGCCGTCTGTGACAGGCCGACCTCGCCGGCCAGGGAACGGGTCGACCAGTGCGTGGCGTTACGCGGCGTGGTCTCCAACGTCGTGGTGATGACCCGCTCGACGTCGGCGTCGGCGATCGTGCGAGGCCGGCCTGGCCGTGGCTCGTCGAGCAGCCCGTCGAGCCGGTCCGTGGCGAACCGGTTGCGCCACTTGGTCACCGAGTTGCGTGACACGCCCAACGATGCCGCGATCACGCCGTTGGACTCACCGGCGGCGTCGGCGCACGCCAGCACGATCCGTGCCCGCAGCGCCAACGCCTGCGCCGACGACGGCCGCCGCGACCACGCCTGCAACTGCTCACGCTCGTCGTCAGTGAGCACGATCGGAACCGCCACCGGGGAAGGCATAACCCCACCCTACCCACTGACAACGATTTAACGACTCAGGACACTAGGAACCCGAGTCGTTCGGGGGTCTGTTGATCGTT
>NZ_BOPH01000061.1 GCF_016863655.1 Virgisporangium ochraceum | reverse complement strand
CGACGATCAAGGCGACAGGCACAACAGCGACCCTGGAGCACCACCGAGGGTGTCCAGGGTCGCCGGGTGACACGGGTCAGGCGGCGCCGGGGGCGCCGTGGCAGCGCTTGTACTTCTTGCCCGAGCCGCAGTAGCACGGCGCGTTGCGCGACGGTCCACCGGCGGCCGTGGCCTGGCCGGGCGACGGCTTGCGGGCACCGGCAGCCGTGGGCGAGGCGGGACCGGAACGGCGGGCACCGCCGGCCGTCGCTCCACCGGCCGTCGCACCACCGGCCGTGGCACCGGCGCGGGCCGGAGGAGCGTCCTCGCCGTCGATGCCCAGGGCGCTGCGGGCGCCGCCACCACCGGCGGTGGAGGCGGTGCCGCTCAGCTGCTTCGTGCCCGGGCGCGTGGTGCGGGCCGGGCGGGCTCCGCCGCGTCCGCGGGCCTGGGAACGGCCGTTGTCGGAGCCTACGCCCAGAGCGGGCGCGGACTGCTGGTTCTCGACGGCCACGCTACCGGAGCCGGCGGCCCCGTCGATGGTCGGTGCCGTGTACTGGAGGTTGCGCGGCAGCCGCTGCGCGCCGAGACCCTTGGCGTGGATCTCGACCTGCGGCTCCTCGGCCGCGGCCTCGGCCGCCTCGACCTGGACCTCCAGGTTGAACAGGAAGGCGACCGACTCCTCCTTGATGCCGTCGAGCATCTGCTGGAACATGTCGAAGCCCTCGCGCTGGTACTCGACCAGCGGGTCGCGCTGGGCGTAGGCGCGCAGGCCCACACCCTCCTGCAGGTAGTCCATCTCGTACAGGTGCTCGCGCCACTTGCGGTCGATCACGGCGAGCAGCACCTGACGCTCCAGCTCGCGGACCGCCTCCGGACCGAGCTCCTCCTCACGGGCGTCGTACGCACCGTGGGCGTCGTCCTTGAGGCGCTCCTCCAGCAGCTCGGGGCTCAGGCCCTCCTCGCCACCGGCCTCGCCGACCAGGTCGTCGATGGTCAGCGTGACCGGGTAGAGCTGCTTCAGGCTGGTCCAGAGCTTGTCGAGGTCCCAGTCCTCGGCGCCGACGCCCTCGGCGGTGGCGCCCACGACGTAGGCGGTGACCACGTCGTCGAGCATGCTGCGCACCTGGTCGTGCAGGTCCTCGCCGTCGAGCACCTTCTTGCGCTCGGCGTAGATGACCTTGCGCTGCTGGTTGAGCACCTCGTCGTACTTCAGAACGTTCTTCCGGATCTCGGCGTTCTGGCCCTCGATCTGGGTCTGCGCGCTCTTGATCTGGCGCGAGACCATCTTGGACTCGATGGGCAGGTCCTCCGGGATGTTGAGCCGGTCCATGACCGCCTCCACCGCACCGGCCCGGAAGCGGCGCATCAGCTCGTCCTGCAGGGACAGGTAGAACCGGGACTCGCCCGGGTCGCCCTGCCGGCCGGAGCGGCCACGGAGCTGGTTGTCGATACGACGGGACTCGTGGCGCTCGGTGCCGAGGACGTAGAGGCCACCGGCGTCGATGACGTCCTCGCCCTCCTCCTTGCACAGCTTCTTCCAGCGCTCGACGGCCTCGTCCCAGGCGACGTCGTACTCCTCGGTCTCCGGCTCGACCCCGCGGTTACGCAGCTCGGACGCGGCCAGGTACTCGGGGTTGCCGCCGAGCAGGATGTCGGTACCACGTCCGGCCATGTTGGTGGCGACCGTGACCGACCCGCGGCGCCCGGCCTGCGCGATGATCTCGGCTTCCTTGGCGTGGAACTTCGCGTTCAGCACCGCGTGCGGCACGCCGCGCCGCCGCAGCATCTGGCTGAGCAGTTCGCTCTTCTCGACGCTGACCGTGCCGACGAGCACCGGCTGGCCGGCCTCGTGGCGCTCGACGATGTCGTCGACGACGGCGTTGTACTTGGCCTTCTCGGTCTTGTAGATGACGTCGGGCTGGTCGACCCGGATCATCGGCTTGTGGGTGGGGATGCTGATGACACCCACCTTGTAGACCTTGTTGAACTCGGCCGCCTCGGTCTGCGCGGTACCGGTCATGCCGCCGAGCTTCTCGTAGAGCCGGAAGTAGTTCTGCAGCGTGATCGTCGCGAGCGTCTGGTTCTCCTGCTTGATCTCCACGCCCTCTTTGGCCTCGATGGCCTGGTGCATGCCCTCGTTGTAGCGCCGGCCGTGCAGGATGCGGCCGGTGAACTCGTCGACGATCAGCACCTCGCCGTCGCTGACGACGTAGTCCTTGTCCTTGCGGTACAGCTCCTTGGCCTTCAGCGCGTTGTTCAGGTAGCCGACCAGCGGCGTGTTCACCGACTCGTACAGGTTGTCGATGCCCAGCTGGTCCTCGACCTTGGCGACGCCGCGCTCGGTGATCGAGATCGTGCGCTTGGACTCGTCGACCTCGTAGTCGAAGTCGCGCTCGCTGCTCGGGTCGTCCTTCTCGGCCTTGCCCTTCTCCAGCCGCTTCACGACCCGCGCGAACTCGCCGTACCAGCGGGCCGACTGCTCGGCCGGACCCGAGATGATCAGCGGCGTACGGGCCTCGTCGATGAGGATCGAGTCGACCTCGTCGACGATCGCGAAGTTGTGGCCGCGCTGCACCAGCTCCTCGTTCGACCACGCCATGTTGTCGCGCAGGTAGTCGAAGCCGAACTCGTTGTTGGTGCCGTAGGTGACGTCGCAGAGGTAGGCGGCGCGGTGCTCGGCGGCCGGCACGTTGGGGAGGATCACGCCGACGGTGAGGCCGAGGAACCGGTGCACCCGGCCCATCCACTCGGCGTCGCGCTGTGCCAGGTAGTCGTTGGTGGTGACCACGTGGACGCCCTTGCCGGACAGCGCGTTCAGGTACGTGGCGAGCACGATGGTGAGCGTCTTTCCCTCACCGGTCTTCATCTCCGAGATGTTGCCCCAGTGCAGCGACGCCGCGCCCATGAGCTGGACGTCGTACGGGCGCTGCCCGAGCACCCGGTGCGCCGCCTCGCGGACCGTCGCGAACGCCTCCGGCAGCAGGTCGTCGAGCGTCTCACCGTCCTCTAACCGTTCCCGAAACTGGTCGGTCAGCGCCGCCAGCTCCTCATCGGTGAGGTCGGTGTAGTTGTCCTCGATGTCGTTGATGGCCCTGGCGACGGCCTTGAGCCGTTTCACCATTCGGCCTTCGCCGGCACGAAGGATTCTCTCGAAAATCGACACGGGTCAGCGCTCCCTCAACGTCCTGCGGCACCCATCGTAGGCGCACCGGTGGGCAGCTTGCCCACAGCGCCCGACAAGCTGGACATTTACCCTGGCTTTCGTCGAGCCGTAGTGGACGCCTGACAGGCAACTGGCAGACTCGCGACCCATGGAATCTACGTCGCAACGGTTCGGTCTGGTTGCCGAGTCGATCGACGGCGGCGGAATCCGGGTGCGCCGGTACCGCGACGACGACGTGCCGGCGGTCCAGGCCGCCTGCGACGACCCGCTGAGCCAGCGGTTCCTGCCGATGCTGCCCAGCCCGTACACCTACGACGACGCGGTCTGGTGGGTCCGCGAGGGGTCGCTCACGGCGTTCGAGCGTGGCGGCGGCAACTTCGCGATCGCCGATCCGGCCACCGACCGGCTGATCGGCGGCATCGGCATCACCCACGAGCAGAACGCCAGCGGCGAGATCGGCTACTGGGTGGCGCCGTGGGCGCGGGGGCGCGGCGTCGCCTCCGCCGCCACCCGCACCCTGACCGACTACGCGTTCGCGAGCGGCTACGAGCGCCTCCAGCTGCGTACCGAGTGGGAGAACACCTCCTCGCAGCGGGTCGCGATCGCGTCCGGCTACGCGCGGGAGGGCGTGCAGCGGGCGACGGCGCTCGCCCGCACCGGCGGCCGGCACGACCTCGTGGTGTGGGTACGCCTGCCGGGTGACCCGCCCGGGCCGGTGCGCCGGGTGCTCCCCGACCTGCCGGGCGGCCGGCTCACCGACGGCGTCGTGACGCTGCGCCCGCTCGGACCGGCCGACGGCGAGGCCATGTACGCCCTGCACAGCGACCCCGACGTGGTGGCCACCAGCTACCGGACCGGCCCGCCGCAGCCCGCCGAGGTGGCGCTGACCTGCGCTCGGGCGGGCGGGCACTGGCTGGCCGGAACGCGGGCGCACCTCGCGATCGTCGATACGGAGTCGGGCGCGTTCGCCGGCGACCTCGGCCTGTTCGACGTGACGGCGACCGGGGTCGCCATGATCGGCTACTCACTCAGCCCACGGTGGCGCGGCCGCGGCCTGGCGACCCGGGCGGTGCGGCTGCTGAGTGGCTGGGCCCTCTCGGCTGGGGAGAGGGACGGGAACGAGCGGGGCGACGGTGCCGGCCTGGCCCGGCTCGTCGCGGGCACCGATCCGGCGAACTCCGCGTCGCAGCGGGTTCTGGAGCGGGTCGGATTCACCCGGGAGGGGTATCAGCGCGGCCACCTTCCCGCCCCCGGTGGCGGCCGCGCCGACGTGGTGTCCTACGCCCTCCTGGCTACGGACCTCACGGGTGCACGTTCAGACTGAGCACTCCGTAGTCGTACGCGCGGCGCCTGTACACCACGCTCGGCCGCCCCGACTCCTTGTCGTTGAACAGGTAGAAGTCGTGGCCAAGCAGCTCCATGTGGAAGAGCGCGTCCTCGACCGTCATCGGCTCGCCCGGATGCTCCTTCTCGCGGACGATGCGCCATGGCTGGTTCTCATCCTGGGTGTCTTCCCAGGTGTCCAGATCGTGGGACTCGTTGGTGGGCCAGTCGGTGCGCCCGGACTGCTGGGATGCCCCGGTGGCGGCGACGACACCGGCCATCTGCGGCGCCGCGAGGGGCGCGGTCGCGGCGGCGACCGACACCGGTGCACGCCGTCCGCGGTGGATGCGGCGCCGGTCGGCGGCGCGGCGGAGCCGGCTCTCGAGTTTGGTGATCGCGGAGTCCAGGGCGCTGTAGAAGTCGGCTGCGCACGCCTCGGCCCGAACGACGGGGCCGCGTGAGAAGCAGGTGATCTCGATGCGCTGGCAGTTGTCTGACTGCCGGCGGTTCTTCTCGTGGAAGAGCTCCACGTCGACGCTGATGATCTTCTGGTCGTACCGCTCGACCTTCGACAGCTTGTCTGCGACATGCTGCCGGTAGTGGTCGGGCACCTCCACGTTGCGGCCCTTGACAACGATGTCCACGCTGTGACCTCCCCTGGCTGTTTCGTCAGGATGAGAAGCTCGATGAAGTGATCGATGGGTGCCGATCAAACTCGACGATCAAACTCGAAGATGTGACCGGGACCGATCCGGCTGGACCAACCGGCCAACGCACGCGGGCTTCTCCGCGGCGGTGGACCGGGGCCAGAAATGCGAGGCCTCGCCTCCCTTCGCGGTGAGAGGGTGGTGATTCGACGCTAACCCGAGGACACTCTCCAGTCATCCCTCGTTTGAAAACTCACCCGGCCAATGGGACAGTTCGGAACGTTCGAACAGCCCCAAACGGGTCGATGCTGGGAGTTTTGTCAGGACCCCGACCGCGGCGTGTCGGCCCCACCTGGCCGGCGCGGGGTGTAGGCGACAGCCGCTGCCACGGCCACCGGAACACCGCCCGCCCGCAGCAGAGCGGCCGCCGCGTCGAGGGTGGCGCCCGAGGTCACGACGTCGTCGACGAGCACGGGGCGCACCCCGGCCGCCACCGCGTCGCGCACCGCCGCGACCCGGCCCGCCCGCAGGCGCAGGCCGGCCCGCGCCACCGCGACGCGCTGCGCCGCGGTCAGTCCCACCGAGTCGGGACGCGGAAGGGCGCGCAACGGGAACGCGACCGCGGTCGGGATCCCGGCCCGCGACAGGCCGTCCGCCGCGCGCCGCGCCAGCCGGGCCATGTGGTCGCCGAAGCGCCGCCGGGCCGCGGCGGCCGTAGCCGGGACCGGCACCAGCAGCACTCCCGCGCACCCCGCTGACCCCGGCTCGGCCGGCACCCACTCCCGGACCGCGACGGCCAGCCGGTCGCCCAGCACGGCCGCGAGCCCGTGCCGGCCGTGCTCCTTGTAGGCGTTGACGGCCTCCCGCAGCGGCCCCTCGTACGGGCCGCCTGCCACGATGGGCGGCAGGTCGGGCAGGAACGGCGACGGCGGGACCCGCACCGGACCGGCAGCGGCCACCCGCTCCGCACACCGCCGGCACCACCCGCGCGGGTCCAGGGAGCCGGAACGGCGCGGGTCCACCGAGCCGCTCGGCGCGCCGCAGCCACCGCAGGTGGCCGGCAGCACCAGGTCGACGAGCGCCGCGAGGGTCATATGACGTCGGCGTAGAAGGGTGCCGTGACCTTGGGCGCGAGTGGCGCGCTCGCGCCCGACGCCGACGGGGCCGGCGACGCACCGGCCGGTGATGGCGGTGGTTGCAGCGGGTCGAGGTTCAGCCGGTACGGCTGGTACGCCTGAATGGCGTTGTTGGTGCCGGCCGCCTCGATCACCAGGTTGCCGCCGTCGCCCGTGGCGGGGCTCCACGGCACCGCCGACAGCTGCGTGAGCCGGAAGCCCTGCAGGTTGACCGGGCCGACCGCCTCCAGCGCGCCACCGTCGATCGCGGCGATCACCAGGCCGTTCTCGCCACCGACGGCGAGCTGGTGCTCGTAGTACCAGCCCACGCCCTTGAGGTTGGTGAGGCCGCCCAGGAAGATCTCGCGGACCGAGCCGCCCGTCCCGGAGTTGATCAACGCCGGGACCTTGGAAGGGTCGAGCGTCGCGACGTACGCCCGGGTGGCTGTGACGATCGCGACCCGCGCGCCGTCCGGCGCCACCGAGACGGCCACCGGTGCGCCGATGACCGCGGGAAGCTCCACCGGCGACGCCAGGCCCGAGCCCAGGTCGACGTCGTACAGCCGGTTGTCGGCCACGATCAGCACCCGGTCGCCGGCGCCGGGAAGGTACGACGGCCGGCTGAACGTGCTGATGGACCCGCCGAACTGGGCCAGCCGGAACTGCGCCGCACTCTGGTCGGCCGGCGTGCGGCCGACCCACAGCTGCGGCGGCGCGGTGGCGGAGGTCCTCCGCACCAGCGCGGCCGAGTTCTGCCGGACGTTGACCGCCGCGGCGACCACGTTGGCGTTCTCCGGGCGGCTCAGGATCGACGGCGGCGTCACGCCGGGCTCGAGCGGCTTCACCGTTCCGTTCACCGCCGCGTACAGCCGCTCCTCGTTGCGGCCGCCGCGGGTCTGCGGCTGTGACGGGTTGGCGCTCTCGTACCCGGTTCCCGAGTAGGTGCGCACCTTCCGCCCACCGACCTTCAGGTCGACCGAGTACCGCTGCGGATGCAGCGACCATCTCAGCTGCGACGCGAGCATGGTCAGCGGATCCTCGCGGTCGGTCTGTTCGGAGACCGGCAGGTTCACCACGACGTTGTTGCCGTTGAGCGTCGCGTTGCCGATCGACGCCTCCACCGGCGGGTCGACCACCGCCTTCTCCAGGAACTCCGACGGGCCGGCGAGCACCCGCGCCACGATCGTGTTCACCCGCTTCTCGGCGGTGATGCCCTTGCTCAGGTACCGGCGGTCGGGGACCAGGAACCGGCCGCGCAGATCCCAGAAGTAGACCGGCCGCACCTCGAAGTACTCCTGCAGCCCTTCCAGCGACAGCGGCAGCAGCTTGCCGGGAGCTGACGCGAGCAGCCGCGGACCCGAGTCACCCTCCGGGGCGACCTTGAACTCCAGTTCCTCGTTCTGGGGTGCGCCGACCAGGGGCGTCAGCGTTCCGTCACCGTCGAGCTCACCGACCCTGCGGTACGGGACGGTGAACTTGTCGACGGTCTGGATCGGCTCGCCGACCTGGATGACGGTGATGACGTCTCCGGGTTCCCAGGCCTCCTTGCCGGCCGGGGTGAGGAACTGCTTCGCGTACTCGACGGCCGCCGGGATGCGTTGTTCCTTGCGCAGCCCCGGGTTGGTGAAGTCGGCCGCGGCGCCGACCCGCAGGAAGTTGTTCACGAGCTCGGCGGGCGACGACTGCCGCGACGGCGCCGGCAGCTTGAGGTCGCCGACCGGTGCGGCCGGCCCGCCCACGCCCGGGGCGTCGGCCAACGACTCGGGCTCGCCGGAGCCGGGAACACCGCATCCGGCCACCGCCAGCGCCACGCACCCGAGCGCCACCGCCATCCGGAGCCGGCTGAAAACGCTTATTTGTCGCCGAGAGAGGCGACTGTGCCCGTATCCCCGCCTTCTACTCCGCACGGCCGCCACCGATCTCGATCACCTCGGGCTCGACGGCGTGGTCCTCCTTCAGCAGGCCCACGGTGGGGACCGCGCCCTCCGGGACCAGCGGGAGTGGCGACGACGTCAGGCGGTCGCCGGCGTGCAGCGGGACGACGAGCCGGAACTGGGCGCCCTGGCCGGGCGCGCCCCAGGCCTCGAGCCAACCGCCGTGCAGGCGGGCGTCCTCCAGGCTGATCGACAGGCCGAGGCCGGTGCCGCCGGTCTGCCGGGCGCGCGAAGGGTCGGCGCGCCAGAAGCGGTTGAACACCAGCTTCTCCTCGCCGGGCTTGAGGCCGATGCCCTCGTCGCGCACGGTGATCGCGACCGAGTGGTCGTCGGCGGCCAGCGCGACCCGCACGGGACGGTGCTCGCCGTGCTCGACCGCGTTGCCCATGAGGTTGCGCAGCACCCGCTCGACGCGGCGCTGGTCGACCTCGGCGATGACCGGCTGGTCGGGCACCTCGAGCACGATCGGCGAACCGACCCGCTCGGCCAGCGACTCCAGCCGCTCGGCGACCCGCCGCACCACCGGGGTGAGGTCGACCGGCTCGGCGTCGAGGATCGCGAAGCCGGCGTCGAACCGGGAGATCTCCAGCAGGTCGGTGAGCAGCTCCTCGAACCGGTCGAGCTCGGCGTGCAGCAGCTCCGCGCTGCGGGCGACCGCCGGGTCGAACTCGTCGCGCTCGTTGTAGATCAGGTCGGCGGCCATCCGGACCGTGGTGAGCGGCGTGCGCAGCTCGTGCGACACGTCGGAGGTGAACCGCCGCTGCAGGCGCGACATCTCCTCCAGCCGCAGGATCTGCCGCTGCAGGTTCGCGGCCATCTGGTTGAAGGCCGCCGCGAGGCTCGCCAGGTCGTCCTCCCCGCGGACTTCCATCCGCTGGTCGAGCAGACCGGCCGACAGCCGCTGCGCGGTGCGCGCGGCCAGCCGCACCGGGCTCACCACCATGCGGGTGACCACCGCGGCGAGCAGCGCCAGCAGGACCACCAGCGAGATGCCGGTCAACGACACGCTGGTGCCGACCAGCTCGGCGAGGTCGACCTCCCGGTCGAGCGGGAACATGTAGTACAGGCCCAGCTCGCCGGCCTGCGTCCGGATGAGCGTGCCGTAGGCCAGGAACGGGCGGCTCCCCCGGCCGTCGGGATCGGCGGTGACGTACTGGCGGGCGGTCTTGCCCTCCGCCACCAGCCGGTGCAGCCCGTCGAGCGGGCCGGGCTCGGACAGCGCCTGCAGGGCCCTGTCCTCGCCGGGAACCGCCAGCGCCTCCACCATCGGCCGGCCGTTCACGGGCACGATCGCCACCTGGACCCCGGAGTCGGAACCCGAGCTGCTACCGGCCGACCCGCCCGCGTCGTTGAGCAGCTGCGCCAGCAGCTCCGGCACCGTGCTGGCGAGCGCGGGATCGTTGGGACCGTCGACCCGCAGCTGGCTGATCGCGTACTGGCTGCCCTGGTTCACCGTGTTGCGGGTCTCGTCGCGCGTCTGCGCCAGCTGCCCGTTGGTGATCCAGTTGGTGACCAGCACACCGAACGCCGCGATCAGCACGCTGGAGAGCACGAGCGTGATCGACACGACGCGCAGCTGCAGCGACCGGCGCCAGGCCTGGTGCGCGGTGAGCCAGACCCGGTACAGCCAACGGCCCGGCCCGGCCCGGCGCACCCGCCGCCACTGGATGCGCCACCAGCGGGCGGTGAGCACCGGCGACCCGCGCATCCGCGACCGGAGCGACCGGGGCCGCTCCGGTGCGGACAGCGGGTCGATGCGGAGCACTAGGCCGTGCCCGCCTTGTACCCGACGCCACGCACGGTGAGGATGATCTCCGGCCGCTCGGGGTCGGGCTCGATCTTCGCCCGCAGGCGCTGGACGTGCACGTTCACCAGTCTGGTGTCGGCGGCGTGCCGGTAGCCCCAGACCTGCTCGAGCAGCACCTCGCGGGTGAACACCTGGCGCGGCTTGCGGGCCAGGGCCACCAGCAGGTCGAACTCCAGCGGCGTCAGCTTGACCTCGTCGCCGTTGCGGTTGACCGTGTGCGCCGGCACGTCGATGGTGATCTGGTTGCCGGCCGGCCCGATCGTGAGCACCTCGGGTGCCACGTCCTCCCCCCGGCGCAGCCGGGCACGCATGCGCGCCACGAGCTCCTTCGGCTTGAACGGCTTGACGACGTAGTCGTCGGCGCCGGACTCCAGCCCCAGCACCACGTCGACCGTGTCGCTCTTCGCCGTGAGCATGACGATCGGCACGCCGGACTCGCCGCGGATCGCCCGGCACACGTCGATCCCGCTCATGCCGGGAAGCATCAGGTCGAGCAGGACGATGTCGGGCCGCGCCTCGCGGAACGCGTTCAGCGCCCGTTCACCGTCGGCCACGAAGGACGGCAGGAACCCCTCGCTCCGTAGGACGATGCCGAGCATCTCGGCGAGCGCGGGATCGTCGTCGACCACCAGTATTCGGGCCCTCATGCGACCCAATACTTGCACCTCCCGGCCCATTTCCGCGGACCGCCCGCCCGCGTTGGTTCAATACGGACAAAACCACCGGGGTCATCCGCGTAGCGGGAACATGCCAGGATGGCGTTCGTCCGGGCGACAAAACTGGGGGGCGGCGTGCAGACCGGCGTGCTTCCGCTACGTCCCCTCACCCTCGGTGAGCTCCTCGACGCGGCTGTCGCACTGCTGCGCGGCCACGCGAAGGTTCTGCTCGCGACCGGCTTCGTGCTGGCGGTCGTCGAGCAGGTGGTGCTGTACCCGCTGCGGGTCGGCACCGCCCGTCCGCCGTACATGTTCCCCTACGACGACCGGCTCGAGCTGTACTGGCTGGCGCTGTCGGTCGGGTTCGCCACCGAGATCGCGATCATCACCGCGTTGGGCGGGCTGACGGCGCAGGCCGCCGGTCCGGCGCTGCTCGGCGAACGGTCGCGGATCCGGTTCCGGGGCGGCCAGTTCGGCGCGGTGGCGGTGCTCGCCGGCGCGGCCGGCGCGGCCGGGTTCCTGGCCGCGATCGCCTGCGGCGTGCCGTGGTTCGCGCTCTACGCGCTGATCGGCCTGGTCGTGCCGGCACTGGTCATCGACCGGGTGGGCCCCCTGCGAGCGATCGGCCGGTCGATGGTGCTGTCGTGCCGGGGCGGTCTGCGCGGCGCGTTCGTCCGGCTCGCCGGCTACGTCGCCTGGGGCGCGGTGCGCGTCGCGCTGGGCATCGGCACGCTCGCGCTCATCGACCTCGCGGTCGACAGCCTCGACGACGACATCGCGTGGTTGATCGCGGGCACCGCGTGGGCCCTCGTGAACACCGTGGCCTACCCGGCGCTGGCCTGCCTGGACGCGGTGCTCCACCTGGAGACGCGCATGCGCACCGAGGGCCTCGACATCACGCTGTCGCGCGCCCGCGCCACCGGCCGCCCACCGGCGGCGAGTCTGGTTCTCTGATGCGGTGGTGGAACGAGGTCGTCGCGGTCGTCGGCACGGTGCTGCCGCTGCCGACGGTGGTCCTCGCCATGCTGACGCTCGCCACGATCGTCGCGCTGCTCTGGTACTTCTTCCCGGCCTGGATCCCGCGCCGCTGGCCGCGCCTGCGGATGCCGCGCCTCTCCCTGCCGAAGTGGCGGCTCCCGAAGTGGCGCCGGCCGTCGTGGCGGCGCCGACGCGCGAAGAAGGCCGACGAACCCGGCTCCGTGGAGCCGGTGGAGGGTGACGAGGTGCCCGAGCTCCCGGCGACCACGTTCGCCGACCTGGCCGACCGGCTGGCCGCCGAGGGCAGGTTCGCCGAGGCGGTCCGGGAACGGCTGCGCGGCATGGTGCGCGAGCTGATCGAACGTGGCGTGCTGGAGCACCGTCCCGGCTGGACGGTCACCGAGCTGGCGGCGGTCGCCGCGAGCCGGCGGCCGCAGGTCGCCGACCCGCTCGACGCGGCCGGCCAGCTGTTCTCCGACATCTGGTACGGCGGCCGCCCGGCCGGCGCCGACCAGTACCAGCACATGCGCGGGTACGCCGCGGCGCAGTCGGCCGCGCTCGCCCCGGCGGGGGTCGGGCGATGACCGCGGCCACCGTCCTGCCGCCGCGACGGCGGTCGAGGCGCTGGCTGCGGCTGGTCGTCCCGTACGCGGTGGTGGCACTCGTCCTCCTGGTCACCGTGCTCGCGTACGTCATCGAGGAGCCCGACGACGAGGACCCCGAGTACCTGTCACCCGCGAGCTCGGCCGACATCGGTTCCAGCGAGCTCGCGCGGCAGTTGCGGCAGCGGGGCATCCAGGTCGAGCGGCACAAGCGGACGGCAGACGCGCTGCGCTCGGCCCACCGCGGCGACGCCACCCTGTTCGTACCGACCCCCGACCTGCTGCACACCCTGTACCTGCGGATGCTCAAGCTGATGCCGGAGAGCACGCCCGTCGTGCTGGTCCGCCCCGACGACGGCACGCTCGGCCGCGGCCTGCTGGACGCCCGCGTCACCGGCAACCGGTGGGCGAGCACGACCGCGCTGCCCGGCTGCGGGTACCGGCCGGCGGTCGACGCCGGCCGGGCCGGGGTGCGGCGCACCGCCTACGAGGCCGCGGCACCGCTCGACCGGTGCTACCAGGACTCCGTGCTCCGGATGTCGCACTCCGGCACGGCGGTGACGCTCGTCGGGTCGGCCGACCCGTTCCGCAACGACCGCATCGGCGAGCACGGCAACGCGCGGCTCGCCGTCGGGCTGCTGTCGGGCGCGCCCCGGGTGGTGTGGCTCGACCTGCACGGCGAGGAACCCGGGCCGCGGGTGCTCGAAGGGACCGGCTTCGACCCGAGCCCCGCGCCGGCCGACCTCGGCCGCGACGGCACGCCCGACCCGGACTTCCCGGTCCCCGACCCGGAGGGCACCGACGAGGGCTCGCCACCGGAGCTGGGTGACCCGCCCGACGAGGCCTCCGGCGAGGACTCGGGCCCGTCGACGTTCGACCTGTTCCCCGCCACCGCCTGGACGGTGCTCGCGCTCATCGCCGTGGCCGCGGTGCTCGCCGCCGCCGCCCGGGCCCGCCGGCTCGGCGCACCGGTGCCGGAGCCGCTGCCGGTGCTGGTGCCGACCACCGAGACGGTCACCGGGCGGGGCCGGCTCTACCAGCGTTCACGCGACCGGGGAGCCGCGCTCGCGGTGCTGCGCCGGGCCACCCGCGACCGCATCACCCACGCCCTCGACCTGCCGCCCGACGCCGAGCGCGACACGCTGGTACCGGCCATCGTCGCGCAGACCGGCTTCGATTCCGACCAGGTCGACACGGCCCTGTTCGGGCCCGATCCGGAGAACGACGACGACCTGGTGCACCTGGCCGCCGCGCTCGAGATCATCGTCGACGCGGTGACCCGCATTCCCGAAGGAGAATCCCGTGACTGACCTCAAGCCGGCGCCCGCCGACGCCGACAGCAGAGCCGCGTTGGGACGGCTGCGGGCCGAGGTCGGCAAGGCCGTCATCGGACAGGAGGCGGTGGTCACCGGGCTCGTGATCGCCCTGCTGTGCCGCGGGCACGTGCTGCTGGAGGGCGTGCCCGGCGTGGCCAAGACGCTCCTGGTCCGCACGCTGGCCGCCGCGCTCGACCTCGACGCCAAGCGCCTGCAGTTCACCCCCGACCTCATGCCCGGCGACGTCACCGGCTCGCTGATCTTCGACGCCCGCACCGCCGCGTTCGAGTTCCGTGAGGGGCCGGTCTTCACGAACCTGCTGCTCGCCGACGAGATCAACCGCACGCCGCCGAAGACCCAGGCGTCGCTGCTGGAGGTCATGGAGGAGCGGCAGGTCTCGGTCGAGGGGACGCCGCGTCGGCTGCCGGAGCCGTTCATCGTGATCGCCACCCAGAACCCCGTGGAGTACGAGGGCACCTACCCGCTGCCCGAGGCGCAGCTCGACCGGTTCCTGCTGAAGGTCAACGTGCCGCTGCCGACCCGCGACGAGGAGCTCGGCGTGCTGCGCGCGCACCACAACGGCTTCGACCCGCGCGATCTGCGGGCCGCCGGAGTGAAGCCGGTCGCCACCGCGGCCGACCTCGCGGCGGGGCGGGCCGCCGCCGGCCGGGTCTCGGTGACCGACCCGGTGCTCGCCTACGTCGTCGACCTGTGCCGGGCCACCCGCGTGTCGCCGTCGCTTGAGCTGGGCGCGTCGCCGCGCGGCGCCACCGCGCTGCTCGCGGCCGCGAAGGCCTGGGCCTGGCTCACGGGACGCGACTACGTGACGCCCGACGACGTGAAGGCGCTCGCCCGGCCCACGCTGCGCCACCGGGTACGGCTGCGGCCGGAGGCGGAGCTGGAGGGCGTGAGCACCGACGCCGTGCTCGACGCGGTGCTGGCGACCGTCCCGACGCCACGATGATCACCGGGCGGCCGGCCGCGCTGCTCGTCCTCGGCGCGTTCGGCCTGGCCATCGCCGGGTTGGTGGGTGACCCGACGGGCTGGTGGCCCTGGGTGGCCGCGGCGGTGTTCGTCGTGGTGCTGGCCGCTGCGTGCGTCCTGGATGTCGCGGTGGCCGCGCCGTTGGGGGACGTGCGGTTGACGCGCTCCGGGGAGCGCTCGTGCTGGCTGGGCGAGAGCACGTCGGTGGAGCTCACGGTCCACAACGGCGGGCCGCGGCCGCTGCGGGCCCGGGTGCGCGACGCGTGGGTGCCGTCGGCCGGCGCCACCCCGTACGAGCACGAGGTCGACCTCGAACCGGATGCCTTCGTCGCGGTCGAGACCCGGCTCACGCCGACCCGGCGGGGCGACCGGGCCGCGGTGTGCGTCACCGTGCGTTCGTACGGGCCGCTCGGCTTCGCGTACCGGCAGAGCCGAGCCCGGACGGCGTTGGCACGCACGCCGGCGTGGACGCTGCGGGTCTATCCCCGGTTCGAGGCCCGCCGGCTGCTGCCGGAGAAGATGTCGCGGCTGCGGATCCTCGACGGCGCCGTCGTCACGCGCGGCCGCGGCCAGGGGACCGAGTTCGACGCGCTGCGCGAGTACGTGATCGGCGACGACGTGCGCTCGATCGACTGGCGGGCCAGCGCGCGCCGGTCCGACGTGGTGGTGCGCAGCTGGCGGCCCGAGCGCGACCGGCGCGTGGTGTGCGTGCTCGACACCGGCCGCACCTCGGCCGCCCGCATCGGCGACGAGCCGCGCCTCGACACCTCGATCGACGCCGCCCTGCTGCTGGCGATGCTGGCGGCCCGCGCCGGCGACCGGGTGGACCTGCTCGCGGTCGACACCGCGGTGCGGGCGGCGGTGGCCAACCCCGGCAAGCGGACGCTGCTGTGGCAGCTCGTCACCGCGATGGCGCCGCTGCAGCCGGCCCTGGTCGAGACGGACTTCGGGCTGGTGGCGAGCGAGGTGCTGCGCCGCGAACGCAAGCGCGCCCTCGTGGTGCTGTTCACCGCGCTCGAGCCCGGCGCCCTCGCCGAGGGCCTGCTGCCGGTGCTGCCGCGGTTGGCGGCCCGGCACCGGGTCGTCGTGGCCGCGGTGCACGACCCGGCGCTCGACGCGGTAGCCGCTGCGCCCCGCACCACCGCCACCGCGGTCTACCGGGCGGCGGCCGCCCACCGCGCGTTGGTCGAGCGCGACCGGGTGCGGTCGGCGCTGACCCGTTACGGCGTCGACGTGGTCGACGCGCCGGTGTCGCGGTTCGCGTCGGAGGTCGCCGACATGTACCTGGCCCTGAAGCGCATCGGGCGTCTCTAGGCCATCGGGACCAGCGCGTCGCGCTCCTCGACGTCGGCGGACTCGCCGCTCTGTGCGGCGCGGACGCCGAAGCCGAACACGTAGCCGAGGAAGCCGACGAACGCGGTGACACCGATCGCGATCCGCACCATCGTCGGCACCGGGGCGGGCGTCACGAACGCCTCGATCAGACCGCTGATGAACAGCACCAGCACCAGCCCCAACGCGACCACCATGCCCTCCCGGGCGGTCTCCCCCAGCGCCCGGCCGCGGGTGCGCAGCGGACCGGGCGCGATCCACGCCCAGCCGATCCGCAACCCGAACCCGGCCGCGATGAAGACGGCCGTGAGTTCGAGCAGGCCGTGCGGGGTGACCAGGCCGAAGAACACGTCGGCGCGGCCGTTGCCGATCATGATGCCGCCGACCAGGCCGAGGCTCAGCGCGTTGACCGCCAGCACGTACACCACCGGCAGCACCAGCACCCCGCCGGCGAGGCACTGGGCGGCGAGGAACGCGTTGTTGGTCCAGACCTGGAGGGCGAAGTTCTGCGGCTGGTACTCGGTGTAGTAGCCGGCGAAGCTCGAGTTGACCAGCTCGTCGATCTGGTCCTCGGAGAGCAGCATCGCCGGCACCTCGGGATGGCTCGCGACGTACCACATCAGCACGCCGGACAGCGTCGCGAACGCCGCCGTGACCCCGAGCCACCACGGCGCCGCCCGGTACACGGCCAGCGGAAAGGTGACCGAGAAGAACCGGCCGACCGACCGCAACGAGAACCCCGGGCCACCGGTGAGCGCCGACCGCGCCTGCAGCACCAGGCGTGACAGCCGTGCCACGAGCGCCGGATCGGGCGACCGGCTGCGCACGGCCGACAGGTGGGTGGCCGTGCGCTGGTAGAGGATGACCAGCTCGTCGGCCTCGGGCGCCGACAGCCGGCGGCGGCGGGAGAGCTGGTCGAGGCGGCGCCACTCCCCCGCGTGCTCGGCGACGTACGCGTCGAGGTCCACGGCGTCAGAGCCTAGCGGTCCCGCGCTTGCGCGGGGGCGCCCAGTAGCTCAGCGGTCCCGCGCTTGCGCGGGGGCGCCCGGCGGCGGGACGGCGGCGGCCCGGTCCCATGGTGTTGACTGTTCTTCGTGGCGGTCACTCACCCCTTCACCGCGCCGGTGCCGGTCGAGGCGTCGGCGCCGGCCACCTCCGGCGACGAGCGGCTGGTCAGCGGTGAGGCCGTCGAGCTCGACGTGCGGGTCGCGCGGCTGGGGTCGCGGGCGTTGGCGCTGCTGATCGACATCATCGTGCAGGTGGTCCTGCTGTACATGCTGCTGTTCGCGGCCAGCATCGGGCTGCTGCTGATCAGCGGGTACGTCGACGAGGCGCTCGTGTTCGCGGTGATGATCTCGATCGTCGTGCTCGTGCTGGTCGGCTACCCCACTTTGCAGGAGACCCTGTTCCGCGGTCGCACGCTCGGCAAGCTGGCGATCGGGCTGCGTGTGGTGCGCACCGACGGCGGGCCGATCCAGTTCCGGCACGCGCTCACGCGGGCGCTGGTCAGCGTGACACTGGAGTGGCCCGGCCTGATCCTCGCGCCGCTGACCTGGGTCGTCAGCCTCGGCGTCATGCTCGCCCAGCCGCAGGGCCGTCGCCTCGGAGACCTCGCGGCCGGCACCCTCGTGATCCACGACCGGACACCGGCCGCGTGGGGCTGGATCCCCGCGATGCCACCGCCCCTGATGCGCTGGGCGCCACTCCTCGACCTGACCGGCCTGAGCGACGACCTGGCCCTGGCGGTGCGCCACTTCCTGTCCCGCAACCGCGACATCAAGGAGCCGGCCCGCAGCCGCCTCGGCCAGCAGCTGGCCGCCGAGGTGGCCGCCTGCACCACACCCCCGCCGCCGCCGGGCGTCCCGGGCTGGGCCTACCTGGCCGCCGTGCTGGCCGAACGCCACCGCCGCGCCGCCCTACGCCTGGCCGCCGCCCGCCAACTCAGCTCCACCGTATGGACGGCCGTAGGCCCCCCGACGCCGGCCCCCCGAGTCAAACGCCGCCACCGCCGCTCCTGACCCCGCCCCCGAGGCCTCCGCGCCGACCCAGCGCGCCGATCTTGCACTTGTGGCCCCCGACAAAGGGCGACAAAGGCCGACATAGGTGCGGCCACGAGTGCAAGATCGGCGCGGGGAACGGCTCAGCGGGGGACGGCTCAGCGGGCTAGATCAGCTTCATGGCCTCGGCGTAGTGGCAGGCGCTCCGGTGGCCCTCGCCCCGGTCGATCAGCGCGGGGACCTCGTTGACGCAGCGCTGCTTCTCCGGCTCGCTCAGTTCCGTGGCGAACTTCGGACACCTCGACCGGAACCGGCAGCCGCTCGGCGGGTTGACCGGGCTCGGCACGTCGCCCTGCAGCAGGATCCGCTTGCGGGTGCGCTCCTTGCGCGGGTCGGGCAGCGGGATCGCCGAGATCAGCGCCTGCGTGTACGGGTGCGCCGCAGTCCGGAACAGCTGCTCGACGGCCGCGATCTCGACGATGCGGCCCAGGTACATCACGGCGACCCGGTCGGCGATGTGCCGCACCACCGACAGGTCGTGCGAGATGAACAGGTACGACAGGCCGAACTCCTCCTGCAGGTCCTCCAGGAGGTTGATGACGCCGGCCTGGATCGACACGTCGAGCGCCGACACCGGCTCGTCGAGGATGAGCACCTTCGGCTTCAGCGCCAGGGCCCGGGCGACACCGATGCGCTGCCGTTGGCCGCCGGAGAACTCGTGCGCGTACCGGTTGCCGTGCTCGGGGTTGAGACCCACGGTGCGCAGCAGGTCACGCACGACCTTCCGGCCGTCCTGGTCGCCCCGGTAGCGGCCGTGGATGCGCAGCGGCTCGGCGATGATCTCGTTGACCGTCATGCGCGGGTCGAGCGACGCGAACGGGTCCTGGAACACGATCTGCAGATCGCGCCGCAGCGGGCGCATCTCGGCCGCCGACAGCTTCGTGAGGTCCTTGCCGTCGTACCAGACCTGGCCCGACGTGGCCCGGATCAGGCTGAGCAGCAGCCGGCCGGTGGTCGTCTTGCCGCAACCCGACTCGCCCACGAGGCCCAGCGTCTCGTGGGTGTTGAGGTCGAAGGAGATGTCGCAGACGGCGTGCACGTCGCCGATGCGGCGCCGGACCAGGCCCCGCGACCGCACCGGGAAGTGCTTGACCAGGTTGCGCACCGACAGCACGGGCTGCCGCCCGTTCGTGGCGTCGACGTCCTCCACCGGGGTCACAGCGCTCGTCATGAGGATTCCTTCTTCGCCAGGTCCGGCGTGCCGGTGGTGTCGTCGCCCGCGTGGTCCTGCTCGTGGACGACCGCGGCCGGACCGATGAGGTCGGGATCGATGTCCGCGACCGTGAGGTCCTCGGTGTCGATCGACGTCGTGCCGAACAGGTCGGCGGAGGTGATGCCGACCAGCCGCTCGTGGAAGTGGCACGCGGCCACGTGCGCGGCGCTGTCGGTGACGAAGAGGTCGGGCTCCTCGCGCTCGCAGATGTCCTGCGCGAGCGGGCACCGCGGGGTGAACGGACACCCCGGCGGCAGGTTCAGCAGCGACGGCGGCGAGCCCACGATCGGGGTGAGCCGCTCCCGCCCGGTCTCGTCGAGCCGGGGCAGGCTGCCGAGCAGGCCGAGCGAGTACGGCATGCGCGGCTGGTAGAAGACGTCGTCGATGGTGCCCTTCTCGACCAGCTTGCCGGCGTACATCACGCAGACCCGGTCGGCGTGCCCGGCGATGATCCCCAGGTCGTGGGTGATCAGCACCATCGCGGCACCGGTCTCCTCCCGCGCGGCCTCCAGCGCCTCGAGCACCTGCGCCTGCACGGTGACGTCGAGCGCGGTGGTCGGCTCGTCGGCGATGATCACGTCTGGCTTGTTGGCCATCGCGATCGCGATCACGACGCGCTGCCGCATACCACCCGACATCTCGTGCGGGTAGTTGTCGACCCGCTGCTCCGGGTACGGGATGCCGACCATCTTGAGCAGCTCGATCGAGCGGTCGCGGGCCGCCTTCTTGGAGATGTCGTTGTGCGCCTGGATCGCCTCGCCGATCTGGACACCCACGGTGTACACCGGGTTCAGCGAGGTCAGCGGGTCCTGGAAGATCATCGCGATCTTGTTGCCGCGCAGTTCGGTGTACGCCCGCTCGCTGCGGCCCACCAGTTCCTGGCCGTGCAGCTTGACCGAGCCCTTGATCCGCGCCGTCCTCGGCAGCAGACCCATGATGGCCATCGACGTCACCGACTTGCCGGATCCCGACTCGCCGACGATGCCCATGGACTCGCCCGGGCGCAGCTGATAGCTCACACCGCGCACCGCCTGGACCACGCCGTCGTCGGTGGGGAACTCGACCGTCAGGTTGTCGACGTCGAGCACCACGTCGGAGCTCTTCCCGCCGTTGTCCAGCGAGATGGGGGTCGATTGGGTCATCGGCGTTGCCTCGTCTGTCGGGGGTCGAATGCGTCGCGCAGGCCGTCACCGATGAAGCTGATCGAGAGCGCGATCAGAATGATCATGACGCCTGGCCAGTAGAACAGCCACGGGCGGGTCTCCACGGCGGCACGCGCGGCGTTGACCAGCACTCCCAGCGAGGTGTCCGGGGCCTGTACCCCGAGGCCCAGGAACGACAGGGCCGACTCGGCCAGGATCGCCGCGGCGATGTTGAGCGTCGCCTGCACGATGATGGCGCCCGTGGCGTTGGGCAGCAGGTGCTTGAACACGATGCGCACCGGGCCGGCGCCCAGCGCCTTGGCCGCCTCGATGAACTCCTGCTCGCGCAGCGACAGCACGACGCCGCGTACCACCCGTGCGTCGACGACCCAGCCGAGCAGACCGAGCACCAGGCCCACCATCAGCACGCTACCGCCGCGGCCGGTGACCAGCGCGCCGGCGACGAGCAGCAGCGGCAGCGTCAGCAGGACGTCGCAGATCCGCATCATGATCGTGTCGACGCGGCCGCCGAAGTAGCCCGCGATCGCGCCGTACGGCGCGCCGAGACCCGTGGCGAGCAGCGTGGTGATGAACGCGACGAGCAGCGACTGCTGCATGCCGCGCTGTACCTGGGCGAACAGGTCGTGCCCGAGGCTGTCGGTGCCCATCGGGTTGTCCGGCGAGAACCGGATGTTCGACGGCGAGCTCAGGTCGGCGTAGTCGTACTTCCACACCAGCGGGCCCACGTACGCGAGCAGCACCAGCAGGATGAACACGATCAGGCTGGCCACCGCCGCCCGGTGCCGGAAGAAACGGCTGGCGATGATCTGCCACTGCTTGCGTTCCTTGACGGTGAACTCGCGTTCCACCCGCTCACCGCCGGACGGCGGTGGTGCCACCGTCGACGTGGGGATCGCCCCGGGAACAGTCATGTCGTTACCTCGCCGCCGCCGCTGAGATCGAAGTTCATTGTGGACCCCCACAGGCGGTCACTCATAGCGGATCCGCGGGTCGAGGATGCCGTAGAGGATGTCGGCGATGAGGTTGCCGAGAACCACGAAGATGCCCGCGACCAGCAGCCAGCCCATGATCGCGTACCGGTCGCGCGTGGCGATCGAGTCGATCAGGTAGCGGCCCATGCCCTGCCACTCGAACACGGTCTCGGTGATGACCGCGCCGCCGATGATCGTGGCGATGCCGAGCGCGCTCACGGTGGTCATCGGGATCAGCGCGGTGCGCAGCGCGTGGCGGGTGAGCACCTTGCGGGGGGTGAGTCCCTTGGCCCGGGCCAGCCGCACGTAGTCGCTGTTGAGCACCTCGAGCATCGAGGCCCGCTGGAACCGGCTCCACGCGGCGTAGGTGATCAGGGCCAGCGCGATGGTCGGAAGCACGGAGTGCCCGAAGATGTCGGCGATGGCGGGCCAGATTCCGGGTTCGGTCTCGACGGAACGCGCGCCGATCGTGAAGAACGTGCGGGTGCCGGTGGCTTCGTTGTACGTGACCGCTCCCTGCTTGAGCAGCACCGCGACCCAGAACGCGGGCATCGCGAGGAACAGGAAGCCGAAGAACGTGAAGACGTAGTCGATCCACGAATATTGTCGGGTCGCGCTGAGGACGCCGGAGATGATCGCCAGGATCAGCGCCAGGAACATCGCGAAGAGGACGAGGCGCATGGTCACGACGATCCGCCGACCCAGCTCGTCACCGATGTTGCTCGCGGTGTTGATCGAGGGGCCGAAGTCGCCCTTGGTCACGAGGTTCTTGAGCCAGTTGCCGTACTGGACCGGGATGGGGTCGTCGAGGTGCAGCCGCTCGCGCTCGTTGTCGATGGTCTGCTGCGGGACCGGAGGGTTTCGGGCCGCGTACTTCTCCTGCACCGGGTCACCGGTGAACAGCGTCAGCGTAAAGACGATCACAGACGCGACGAGCAGCACCGGAATCGCGACGAGCAGGCGCCGGATGGCGTAGGCGAGCATAGGTTCCTCCGCGAAGACTCGCCGCTTGGCCGAAGGACCCCGGACGCCGGCAGCGTCCGGGGCCCTTCGACATCGTTACAGCGAGGTTAGGTGTGGCGTGTTACAGGCCAGCGTCAGGCCTTCTCGCCCCACTCCTGGATGTTGTACGTCGTGCCCGAGTTGTTCGGGTTGTTGCGGACGTTCAGGAACTGCGAGTAGACGGCGATCATGGCCGGCTTCTGGAAGAGCGGCAGCACGTACGCGTCCTTGGCCATCAGCTCACCGGCCTGGTTGAACAGGTCGCGCTGCTTGGTCTTGTCGAGTTCCCGCGCCGCGGCGTCGAGCAGCTTGTCGACCTCGGGGTTCGAGTACTTGCCGTAGTTGCTGCCACCGCCGGTGCGCCACAGGGCGACGTTGTCACCGATGAACTGCGAGCCGACCCACGCGTAGATGATGATGTCGAAGTCACCGTTGTTCAGCGTGCCGCCGAGGCTGGTGATCGGCTCGATCGAGATGTCGATACCGATCTGCTTCAGCTGGGCCTGCAGCAGCTCACCCGACTGCTGACGCAGGGTGTTACCGGTCGTGTACTTGAACCGGAACGGCGGGACGGGCGCGCCGTCCTTACCGATCAGCTTGCCACCCTCGATCTTGTAGCCAGCGTCGGTGAGGATCTTCTTGGCGTCCTCGGTCTTGCCGGCACCCTGGTTGGTGGGCGTGATGTAGTCCTTGTAGCCCTGGTTACCCGGCATCAGGTTGTGGTTGTTGAGCGGCGCGGCCTTCTTGTAGAAGGAACCCACGGTCTTGTCGATGATCTCCTGGCGGTTGACCGCGGTGAAGATCGCGCGACGCAGCTCCTTATCGGCCAGGTACTTGTTCGTGGTGTTGAGGTCGAAGTGCTCCCACGTCTGACCGGCCGCCAGGTTGAAGTTCACGCCCGGCAGCGAGCTGACCTGCTGCACGAGGTCGGGGCTGGGCTGCGAGGTGAGCATCTGCACTTCCTGGTTCCGCAGCGCGGGGATGTGCTGAGCCTGGTCGGTGATGATCCGGAAGGTCACCTTCTCGAGCGGCGCCTTCTTGCCGTACCACTTCTCGTTGCGGACCAGCACGACCGACACGTCGGTCTCGTACTTCTCGATCTTGAACGGGCCACCCGACCAGGTCGGCGTGCCGCGGAAGAAGTCGAAGGCCTTCTTCAGGCCGGCCGGGGTGTTCAGGTCACCCTGCTGCGCCGCGATGTGCGACGGGAACAGCTGGAAGAGGCTCTGCCAGTCCGAGTACAGCTCGCCGGCCTTGAGCGTGACGGTGACCGTCTTGTCGTTGTCGGTGCCCTCGATCTTCTCGATCGACTTGTAGCCGGTGTCGCTGGCCGGGTCGCAGTCGGGGCAGTCGGTGCCGTTGGCGACCTTCCAGTGGTACTGGAAGTCCTTGGCGGTGATCTGCGTGCCGTCGCTCCAGACAGCCTCAGGCTTGATCTTGTACTGCCAGGTCTGCGGGTCGTTCTTGAGGAGCTTGGGCTCCTCGACCAGCAGGTTCTCGTTCCAGCCGATGTCGCCGTTCGGCTTCGAGAAGAACGGCTGCGGGATGAGGGCGTTGGTGATCAAGGTCGTGTCGGCGGTGTTGCCGTCAGCACTGATGACGTTCCAGTCCTGGATGGACTTCTCCGACATGATCGTGAGCGAGCCACCATCCTTCACGGCCCCGGTGTTGCAGTCGTTCGGCTTCTGCTCACATTCCGCGAAGCCCGGTGAGCTCTCCGGGCCCTCGTTGTCGCTGCCGCCACTGGTGCCGCAGGCGCTAAGGGCCAGCACGGAGACCGCGGCAAAGGCCACGAGCCCGCGAAGCCGGGTGGTTCGAGTACGCATTTCCCCTCCAGTCAGCTACCACAAGCCGGTCATGGAAACGGTCCGCGCCCACGACAGATGGACCGCGGCCGACCGGTTGCGCTGTAGTGCCTAAAGGAAACGACGGTTGACGCCAGTCGCCAAGTGCCGACGGAGATTCGTGACTGTCCCGTTATGCGGACGCGTCAAGCCGGTTATGAGCCTCGTACGAATGGTGGAGTCGATGCCGTCGAATGGGGGAAGAATGGGATCGACGAATACGACTGGACGGGGGCTTTGTGCGGACTTTTCCGGACAAAACGGCGGCTCACGACGCATCACGCTCGGTCAAGCGAAAAGTGACCTACCCGAATGGGCAGCGCCCACGGTTACGCCCCGTACGCCCCGAACAATCTGTGCGAGACGGGCGGAATCGATTCATTCATAACGCCTGCGATGGCACACCGGGCGCTCACGGAAATGACGAACTCGTGAACGCGGGCAGCAAATAGGCGGAGCGGGCCAGGATCGCCACGCTCCGCCTATCTCAGATCTCAGATCCGCATGGGCTCAGTACCGGTAGTGCTCGGGCTTGTACGGACCCTCGACCGGGACACCGAGGTACTCGGCCTGCTCCTTGCTGAGCTCGGTGAGCTTGACGCCCAGCGACGCCAGGTGCAGCCGCGCCACCTTCTCGTCGAGGTGCTTGGCCAGCGTGTAGACGCCCAGCGGGTACTGCTCAGTCTTCGTGAACAGCTCGATCTGGGCGATCACCTGGTTGGTGAACGAGTTCGACATCACGAAGCTCGGGTGGCCCGTGGCGTTGCCCAGGTTCAGCAGCCGGCCCTCCGACAGCACGATGATCGAGTGCCCGTCGGCGAACCGCCACTCGTCGACCTGCGGCTTCACGACGACCCGCTCCACACCCGGCAGCTTCTGCAGGCCGGCCATGTCGATCTCGTTGTCGAAGTGGCCGATGTTGCCCACGATCGCCTGGTGCTTCATGCGGCTCATGTGCTCCGCCGTGATCACGTTGAAGCAGCCGGTGGCCGTGATGAAGATGTCGGCGGTGTCGACGACGTCGTCGATCGTGGTGACCTGGTAGCCGTCCATCGCCGCCTGCAGGGCGCAGATCGGGTCGATCTCCGCGACGATGACCCGCGCGCCCTGGCCACGCAGCGACTCGGCGCAGCCCTTGCCCACGTCGCCGTACCCGACCACCACGGCGACCTTGCCGCCGATGAGCACGTCGGTGGCGCGGTTGATGCCGTCGATGAGCGAGTGGCGGCAGCCGTACTTGTTGTCGAACTTGCTCTTGGTGACGGAGTCGTTGACGTTGATCGCCGGGAAGAGCAGCGCGCCGCGGTCCTTCATCTCGTACAGCCGGTGCACGCCGGTGGTGGTCTCCTCGGTGACGCCCTTGATGCCGGCCGCCACGCGGGTCCAGCGCTGGGAGTCCTCCTTCAGCGACCGCTGCAGCACGCCGAGGATGATGGCGTACTCCTCGTTGTCGGCCGTGTCCGGCGAGGGCACCGCGCCGGCGGCCTCGAACTCCGCGCCCTTGTGCACCAGCAGCGTGGCGTCACCGCCGTCGTCGAGGATCATGTTGGGACCGTGGCCGTCGGGCCACAGCAGCACCTGCTCGGTGCACCACCAGTACTCCTCCAGCGTCTCGCCCTTCCAGGCGTACACCGGAACACCCTTGGGGTCCTCGACCGTGCCCGTCGGGCCCACCACGATGGCGGCCGCGGCGTGGTCCTGGGTGGAGAAGATGTTGCAGCTGGCCCAGCGCACCTCGGCGCCGAGTGCCACGAGCGTCTCGATGAGCACCGCAGTCTGGATGGTCATGTGCAGCGAGCCGGTGATGCGCGCCCCACGCAGCGGCTGCGCCTCGGCGTACTCGCGCCGGACCGCCATCAGGCCGGGCATCTCGTGCTCGGCGAGCTGGATCTCCTTACGACCGAACGCGGCCAGCGAGAGGTCGGCGACCTTGTAGTCGCCCTCGGCGAGGGAGCCGGGCGCGTCGGTACGCGGAAGGGTACTGGTCATCAAAACTCCAGGATCTGCGGCTGCAGTGGACGGCTTTCCACCCTACGCGACTGGTCTTGGGCTGGGTTTCGGGGCAGAGCAACTTGCTCCGGAAGTTGTGGACCGTACGCACAATTACGCACGGGGCGCCGGGTGGCGTTTCCGCCTCCCGCCGCCCCGTGCTCCCCCCGGTTTGGTTCCCCCGCGCGTGGCTTCGGACTCGCGTCGCGATGACACTGCGTGGTTAAGAACTTACTCTTCGCACTGACGTTGTCAAGCGAAATGCCGCGAAAAACCTATGTGACCGTTTTGGGTGCCAGCGACGGGCGGGTCAGCGACCGACGGTCGCCATGTAGACGTCGCCGGAGCCGGCCACCGTCAGCGGCTTCGTGCCGGCCGCGGCGAAGGCGACCTCGCCGCCGCGCAGGCCCAAGGGCTGGGTGCCGTCGTCGACGGTCACCTCGCCGCGCATGCAGATCGCGATCCGCGGACCGGTGCCGGGCAGCTCCGCCGACGTGCCGTCGACCTGCGCCCGGAACAGGGCGAAGTCGGGCACCTGGACGGGCCAGGTGCACACACCGGGCGCGAGCTCGACGGGACGCACGACGGGATCGGTCAGGACCTCGAACCGCAGCACCCGGAGCAACTCGGGCACGTTGATGTGCTTCGGGGTCAGGCCGCCGCGCAGCACGTTGTCGGACGCGGCCATGATCTCCACGCCCAGCCCGCGCAGGTAGGCGTGCAGGTTGCCGGCGGGCATCCACACCGCCTCACCGGGTGCCAGCCGCACCCGGTTGAGCAGCAGGGCCAGCACCACCCCGGCGTCGCCCGCGTACGTGGCCGCCAGCTCGCCGACCAGCTCGTAGCCGGGCCGGCCGGCCGCGGCCTTCACCGTCGCGGCGACCAGCGGACCGGGCACCGGCATCGTCAGCAGCGCGGTGACCGCGCCACGCAGCGCGGCGGCCTGGTCGGGGTTGTGCAGCTCGGCGATCACCGGGTGCAGCTGCCGCACATCGAGCGCGGCCAGCAGGTCGGCCGACTCGCGCGGCGGGCGGAACCCGCACAACGCGTCGAACTCCTCGACCGCCACCAGCAGCTCCGGCTTGTGGTGCCGGTCGACGTAGGTGCGGTGCGGCGCGTCACGGGGGACGCCCGCGGCGTCCTCGGCGTCGAAGCCGGCCTCGGCCTGCGCCGTGGTCGGGTGGGCCTGCAGCGAGAGCGGCGCCGCCGCGGCGAGCACCTTGAGCAGGAACGGCAGCCGCGGCCCGAACTCCTCCACCACCTCCGCGCCGACCAGCCCGGCGGGGTCGGCGGTGATCGCGGCGTCGAGCCCGGTGCGCGCGTCGGCCAGGACGGCCGGCGCACCCGGGTGCGCGCCCATCCACAGCTCCGCCTCGGGGCCGTCGGACGGCACCGGGCGCCCCTGCAGCGCCGCGATCGCCGTCCGGGACCCCCACGCGTACCCGCGGACCGGGGCGTCGAGCCGCCGCATCAGTGCGCCGCCTGCGCTGGAGGCTTAGCCTGCTCGGGAGCGACGGCTCTACGGATGTCGGGCTCGAGGTAGATCACACGCGCGATGGGCACGGCTTCACGGATGCGCGCCTCCACCGCGTTGATACCGGCCGCCACGTCGGCCGCCGAGTCGGACGTCTTGACCGCGAACTTCGCCGCGACCAGCAGCTCCTCCGGGCCGAGGTACATGGTGCGCATGTGGATCAGGTCGGCCACCTCGTCGCTGTTCCTGATGGCCGCCTCGATCGCGCTGGTCTGCTCCGGGGTCGCGCCCTCGCCCACGAGCAGGCTCTTCATCTCGATGGCCAGGATCGCCGACACCACGATCAGCAGGATGCCGATCGCGGCGCTGCCCGTCGCGTCCCAGATGCCGTTGTGGGTGACCAGCGTGAGCACGACGCCGGCGAACGCGAAGACGAGCCCCAGCAACGCCGCCAGGTCCTCCAGGAGGATCACCGGCAGCTCCGGCACCCGGGCGTGCCGCACGAACGCCACCCACGACGACTCGCCGCGGATCTTGTTCGTCTCCCTGATCGCGGTGCGGAACGAGAAGCTCTCCAGGACGATCGCGACGCTCAGCACGAGGACCGGCACCCAGTGCCAGCTCTCGATCGGGTGCGGGTCGGCGAACTTGTGCCAGGCCTCGTACAGGGCGAAGATGCCGCCCACGAAGAACAGCACCACCGCCACCACGAACGCGTAGATGTACCGCTCGCGGCCGTAGCCGAACGGGTGCTGCGGCGTCGCCCGCCGCTTGGCCCGCTTGCCCCCCAGCAGGAGCAGCCCCTGGTTGCCGGAGTCGGCCACCGAGTGGATGGCTTCGGCCAGCATCGCCGAGGACTGGGTGAGGAAGAACGCGATGAACTTCGTGACCGCGATGCCGAGGTTCGCCAGCAGCGCCGCTACGACAGCCTTGGTTCCACCCTCGCTACCTGCCATGGGACCGCCTCCTCATGAGTTGGTCAGCTCCTTGAGCTCGGAGATCGCCGGCACCGCCATCGGGTCCAGCCCGTGCGCCATACCCAGGTAGATGGACGCGAAATCCGGAACCGCCAACAGCGACGCGAGCCGCTCCAAGGCCGAACCGCCCTCGGCCTCCACGACGCTGACCCGCACCCCCCGCTGCTCCGCGATCCGCTGGACCGCGTCTGCCCGGCGCTCCTCGACGCTCGCCGGCTCGGCCTCGTCGTTGGCGGCCACCCCGTCGGCGGTGGGGTGCTCCTCACGCAGCCCACCGTCGCGCAGCAGGACGAGCCGCAGCCGCACGTCGGGTCCGTCGTCGTCGCCGGGATCGGCGAAGATGTCGCGGTCTGCCTCGTTGAGTGCGCCGTACGGGCCGTCGAGCAGGCCGACCCGGCCCCGGTTGGCCTCGCCCAGCCCACCCGCGATCGCGGGGTACCGGGCATTGGCGGCCAGCGTGTCGGCGAACCGCCGCGCGGCGACCGTCGCCAGCGGCGACGACCCCCACAGCACCGGGATCGAGCCGGCCAGGTCGAGCGCCAGCGTCTTGCCCGGGTTCACGAACGACTCCAGCCCCGGCCGGCAGCGCTCGGCCTCGGCGTCGAGCCGCATCGCCGTCTCCGCGAGGTCGGCCTCGGTGATCTTCACCAGCCCCAGGTGCCGGGCGGCCATCAGCACCGGCACGGTGAGCGCCCAGAAGCTGGCCCGCGCCGGCGCGCGCCGCGGCACCGGGACGAACGTCGCCCGCGCCCGCTCGGCCATGGCCTGCAGCTCCGTGTCAGGAGCGCCGATCGCCACCAGCCGGGCACCGCGCCGGGCCGCCGCCTCCGCCGCGGCCAGCGCCTCGGGCGACCGGCCCGACGCCGACACCGCGATGACCACGTCGGCCGCACCGACCCAGCCGGGGATGCCGGCGCTGCGGTGCGAGAGCACGGGCACCGGGCAGCGCGGGCCGGCGACGGTCTCCAGCACGTCACCGGTGCGCGCGGCGGTGCCGACGCCGGCGACCACGACCGCGCGCGGCCGGCCCTCGTCGATCAACGGCCGGTAGTCGGCCTCCGCCGCCAGCGACGCCGACTCGCGCACCTGCGCGCCGGCCGACGCGGTGGCGCGCAGCATCTGGCCGGGGTCGGCGGCGGTGAGGGCGGCCTGGTCGTCGAGCAGGGCGTGGTCGGCCACGCGCAGGCCGCGCACACCGGCGGCACCGTCGAGCGGGTTCATGCGGTCTGCGCCTCGTCGAGCAGGAGCACGGGCACGTTGTCCTCGATGCGGAAGACGCGCCGGCAGACCGTGCAGGTCAGGGTCTGCGCGGCGGCGTCGTAGGCCAGCTCGGCGTGGTGCTCGTCGGGGCAGCGCAGCTGCTGGAACAGCTCGGTGAAGTCCATGGGGGTGTTCTCCTTCATCGTTCAGGCCCGCACGATCTCGAGGATCTCGTCACGCAGTTCGGCCATGCCCGCGGGCGTGGGCGCCTCCACGTTCAGCCGCAGCAGCGGCTCGGTGTTCGACGGGCGCAGGTTGGCCCAGCTCCCGTCGGCGAATCCGAGGGTGAGCCCGTCGAGGTGGTCGAGCGTCACGCCGTCGCGGCTGGCGAAGGCCTTCTCCACGTCGGCGATGCGGGCGGCCTGGTCGTCGACGGTCGAGTTGATCTCGCCGGAGGCCACGTACCGCTCGTACTCCGCCGCGAGCTCCGACAGCGGCGCCGCCTGCTCACCCAGCGCGGCCAGCGTGTGCATCGCGGCCAGCATGCCGGTGTCGGCGAACCAGAAGTCGCGGAAGTAGTAGTGGGCCGAGTGCTCGCCACCGAAGACGGCGCCGGTGCGGGCCATCTCCTCCTTGATGAAGGAGTGCCCCACCCGCGTGCGCACGGGCGCACCGCCGTGCTCGGTGATGATCTCCGGCACCGCCCGCGACGTGATCACGTTGTGGATGATCGTCGAGCCCGGGTGCTTAGCGAGCTCGCGCGCCGCGACCAGCGCCGTGATCGCGCTCGGCGAGACCGCCACGCCGCGCTCGTCGACCACGAAGCAGCGGTCGGCGTCGCCGTCGAAGGCCAGGCCGAGGTCGGCGCCGTGCTCACGCACCGCGGCCTGCAGATCGACGAGGTTCGCCGGTTCCAGCGGGTTGGCCTCGTGGTTCGGGAAGCTGCCGTCGAGCTCGAAATACAAGGGGACCACCGTGAGCGGCAGCCCCCCGATAGAACCAGCAGAGCCCAGCACCTCCGGCACCGTGTACCCGGCCATGCCGTTGCCGGCGTCGACCACCACCTTCAAGGGGCGGATCCCCGACAGGTCGACCAGGGTCCGCAGGTGCGCGGCGTAGTCGCTCAACAGGTCACGCTGCTGCACGTCACCCCGCTTCTGAGCGGGAGACGGCGCCGCGCCGTCGAGAATCGCCTGCGCCCGGTTCCTGATCTCGAGCAGGCCGCTGTCCTGACCGATCGGCCGGGCGCCGGCGCGGCACATCTTGAGGCCGTTGTAGCGGGCCGGGTTGTGGCTCGCGGTGAACATGACGCCCGGGAGGTCGAGCGAACCCGACGCGAAGTAGAGCAGGTCGGTCGAACCGAGCCCGGCGTCGACGACGCTCGTGCCGGTGGCCGTGACGCCCCGGACGAACGCGGCGACCAGCCCGACGCCCGACTCGCGCATGTCGCGGGCCACCACGACGCGGTCACCGCCGACGGTCTCGGCGAACGCCGTTCCCAGCGCCTCGGCGACCGTCTCGTCGAGCTGGTCGGGGACGGTGCCCCGCACGTCGTAGGCCTTCACGATCAGGCTGAGGTCGGACACCGGTTTGCGCTCCCGTGCTCGGTTTGACTGACCCTGAGCAGCCTAGTGCGGCCGGGCCCGGGGACGGCGGCGGCACTCTCTTCCGTGGTGCCCGTCTGTTACAACGGTTGCGTGGATGACACGAATGTGACTCGGCGTACCGCCATCGCCGCCCTCCTCGGCGGTGGTGCCCTGACCCTGCTGGCCGCCTGCGGCGACTCCGACGGCTCCTCGAGCAAGAAGAAGAAAAAGAAGAAGAAGTAACCGGCCGGTCGATCTCCACATCGCCGCTGGACTCAGGACCTCCGGACACGTAGAACGGGGTTGGCGCCATGGGGCGAGCCTGAGGGCGTGAGGGAGGACGAGGTCATGGCAGACAAGCGGGTGCTGCGCAACTTCATCGGCGGCGAGTACGTCGAGCCGTCCGATGGCGGGTACGCCGACCTCGTCGACCCGAGCACCGGCGAGGTGTTCGCCTCGGCGCCGGTCTCCGGGGCGGCCGACGTCGACCGCGCGATGCGCGCGGCCGCCGACGCCTTCCCGGGCTGGCGCGACGCCACCCCGTCCGACCGGCAGAAGGCGCTGCTCAAGCTCGCCGACGCGATGGAGGCCCGCGCCTCCGAACTGGTCGCGATCGAGTCGCAGAACACCGGCAAGCCCATCGAGCTGACGATGAGCGAGGAGGTGCCGCCGGCCGTCGACCAGGTGCGGTTCTTCGCCGGCGCGGCCCGGCTGCTGGAGGGCCGCGCGGCCGGGCAGTACATGACCGGCTTCGAGAGCTACGTGCGGCGCGAGCCGATCGGCGTGGTCGGCCAGGTGACCCCGTGGAACTACCCGTTCATGATGGCCGTCTGGAAGTTCGGACCCGCGCTGGCCGCCGGCAACACGGTGGTGCTCAAGCCCAGCGACACCACCCCGGCGTCCACCCTGTTCCTCGCCGAGCTGGCGGCCGAGTTCCTGCCTCCGGGCGTCCTCAACGTGGTGTGCGGTGACCGCGACACGGGCCGCGCCCTGGTGTCGCACCCGACCCCGGAACTGGTCTCGATCACCGGCTCCACCCGCGCGGGCCTGGAGGTCGCCGCGACCGCCGCGCTCGACCTCAAGCGCACCCACCTGGAGCTCGGCGGCAAGGCCCCGGTGGTGGTCTTCGACGACGCCGACCTCTCCGCGGCGGCCGAGGCCATCGCGGTCGGTGGCTACTTCAACGCCGGCCAGGACTGCACCGCCGCCACCCGGGTGCTGGCCGCGCCGGGAATCTACGACGACGTGGTCGCCGCCCTGGTGGAACAGGCCAACGGGACGAAGGTGGGTCCGCCCTCCGACGCCGATGTCGCCTACGGTCCCCTGAACAACGCGGCCCAGCTCGAGCGGGTCACCGGCTTCGTCGACCGGCTGCCCGACCACGCCTCGGTCGCCGTGGGCGGGTCACGGATCGGGTCGAAGGGCTTCTTCTACGCGCCGACGGTGGTCTCCGGCCTCCGCCAGGACGACGAGGCGGTGCAGGAGGAGATCTTCGGACCGGTGATCACCGTCCAGCGCTTCTCCGACGAGGACGAGGCCGTCCGGTGGGCCAACGGCGTGAAGTACGGCCTGGCGAGCTCCGTCTTCACGAAGGACCACGGCCGCGCGATGCGCATGACGCAGCGCCTCGACTTCGGTTGCGTGTGGGTCAACTGCCACATCCCCCTGGTGGCCGAAATGCCCCACGGCGGCTTCCGCCAGAGCGGCCACGGCAAGGACCTGAGCACCTACGCCCTGGACGACTACACCCGAATCAAGCACGTCATGCACGCCCTCTGACGGATCCCGCGCCCCCAGTCCCGAGGTCCGCCCCGCACCGCGCCCGGCGCCACGCCCTCGTGTCCCCACCGCGCCTCCGTCCCCGAACCGCGCCCTCGCGCCCGGCCCCGCCGCGCTCGGCCGCGCCCCGCAAGACTCCCGCCGATCTTGCAGTTGTGGCCGCACCCTTCTGGCCATATAGGCCGACTTGTCGGGGGCCACAACTGCAAGATCGGCGCGCGGAGGAGCGGGCGGAAGGACGAGCGGCGCGCGGAGGAGCGGGCGGAAGGACGAGCGGCGGGCGGAGGTGCCCGGCGGAAGGACGAGGGGCGCGGGGGTCACGCCGCCAGGGCGGCGCGGACGGTGGCTACCACCAGGCCGGGCGAGGAGTACACGTCGCGGGCGGTGAAGTAGCGCATGGCCCAGCCCTGCGCGCTCAGCCAGTTCATGCGCGAGCGGTCGGCGTCGAGCCTCGCCGTCGTCAGATGCGACCGGCCTTCGTACTCGAGGCCCACCTTCTGCTCGCGGTATCCGAGGTCGAGCCGGTACATGTGCCGGCCCCTCGGGTCGCACACCCACAGCTGCGGCTCCGGCACCGGCAGTCCACCGTCGATGACGACCAGCCGGAGGTGGCTCTCCTGCGGACATTCGGCCCGGCCGTCGGCGATCCCCACCAGTTCGCGCGCTCGCCGGACCCCGCGCAGGGCGGCGTGATGCCCGACCTCCTCGGGGAGATCGTCGGCGGTGCACGTCGCGCTGCGTAGCGCCGCGTCGAGGGTGGCGAGGCCGTGCATCCGGGGCATCGAACGGGCAAGGTCGATGGCGCACCTGGCCGGCGGCGAGCACGGAACCCCCGCGACCGTCACCGGCGCCGCTACCGGCAGCACCGCTTCATGGCAGGTGACGCCCGCGATCCGGGGTCGGACGGTACCCACCGGAACGATCACGTGCAGGGTGTCGACAGCCGGCCCGAACCCGTAGAGAGCCGCGGCGCTCTGGTACCCGAGGGCGGTTCCGGTGGGCAGGCGGGCGACGAGGGCACGGACGTCGCGCATCCACTCCGCCGGCCCGCTGCCGTAGACACCCGACCCGAGACGAACGGCCCCGCCGTTGTCGACGACCGTTCGGAGTTGTCGCCGGCTGACGCCCGCTTCCCGCAGCTGCCGGTACCGGTAGATCTGCTCGCCCACGCCCGGCAGACTGCCCGACCACCCCCACGGCCCGCACCCCCGAACCGGTCCGCTGTGGACAACCGCCGCCCCTGTGGACAACCTCCGCGCGCCGATCTTGCAGTCGTGGCCCCCGACAAGTCGGCCTATATGACCAGAAAGGTGCGGCCACAACCGCAAGATCGGCGCACGAACCGCCGGACGCGACGCGCGGGGCGCACGGGGCGCACGCGGCGCGGGCGGGCGTTACTCGGCTCCGGCCTTGGACAGGCCGACCGCTGGGCGGGAGCCGAACGAGCCGGAGTTGACGCCCGACTGGCCGGCCACCGCGAGCGCGGGTGCGGGCGAGTCGCCGTAGCTGGAGTTGCCGCTGAAGCCGGACCCGAAGGAGCTGGGCGCGATCGGGGCGCTCAGCGCGTCGGAGCCGTCGTTGACGAGCGGGTCGGACGCGGAGATCGTGTCGGGCAGGCCCGCCGCCCGCCGCACCTCCACCGCGTGGCGCGCCGACGCGCACGGGCTGGACTCGCCACAGCTCGAGCAGGTTCCCCCGGCCTGCCCCGCGTGGCGACTCAGTAGATCAGTGGCAGCGCGCACCAGCGCGCTGTCGGGTTTGATGTACCCCACGGTCTGTTCCCCCCTCGACCATTACGTACCCCCGCCGCGGCAGCGCCGCTACCTTCCCATGATGCCGCGCTCGATTCCCCGAGTTTTCCACCTCACTGCAAATTGTTACCGGCCGTCGAGCAGCGGCTGGCGTGGATCCCACGTCTCTCCGGAAACGGCGTCACGGCGTCGCCGGGCGATCGCCGAGAGTGCCTCCAGCACCACCCGATTTCCGAGATATGCGGTCACGTCGGACACGTCGTACGGGGGTGCGACCTCCACCACATCAACACCGGCCACAGGCAGCTCGTAGCAGCACCTGCGCACCGCGTCGAGCAGCTGGCGGGTGGTGAGACCACCGGGCTCGGGGGTGCCGGTGCCGGGCGCCATCCCCGGGTCGACCACGTCGACGTCCACCGACAGGAAGACGCCGTCACAGGAGTCGACGGCGATGGTGAAGGCCTCCGAGAGGCACTCGTCGAGGCCGCGCGCGACGACCTCCGTCATCTCGTAGGAGCGCATGCGGTGCGACGCCATCCACGACAGCACGTCCGGCCCCGGCCAGTAGCCGCGCAGGCCGATCTGCAGGAACCGGTCTCCCCGTACGGCGCCCGACTCGATCAGCCGCCGCATCGGCTGGCCGTGCCCGTACAGCGACCCGAACTCGATCTCGCCCGTGTC
Source organism: Virgisporangium ochraceum (assembly GCF_016863655.1). Lineage (GTDB taxonomy): Bacteria > Actinomycetota > Actinomycetes > Mycobacteriales > Micromonosporaceae > Virgisporangium > Virgisporangium ochraceum. The sequence continues at coordinate 42,696 of NZ_BOPH01000061.1, read as the reverse complement.
GGCGTGCGCGTCGAAGTGCACCATCGACACCCGGCCCCACCCGACGTGCCGGGCCACGCCGGTGGCGTCGGGCCAGGCGATCGAGTGGTCGCCGCCGAGCACCACCGGGATCGCGCCGGCGGCGGCGACCGTCGTCACGGCCGTCTCCAGGTCGCGCAGCGAGCGTTCGATGTCGCCACCGAACATCTCGACGTCGCCGGCGTCGTACACGCGCAGGTCGCGCAGCGCGTCGACCCGCAGCGCCAGCGACGGCCGCGACCCGTCGTGCGCCAGGTAGCAGGCCTGCCGCATCGCCTGCGGCCCGAACCGGGTGCCCGGCCGGTGCGAGGTGCCACCGTCGAACGGCGCGCCGAGGATCACCACGTCGGCGTCGTCGGGCACCGCGTCCCAGGAACACCGGTCGACACCCAGGAACGTGATGTCCGGGCCGTACATCGCTCCATAACGTTCGGTCACGACTCGCGAATCTCCCACGGCGCGCCGTGGTCGTTCAAGAGCTCAAGGAAAGGTGACGGCGTGAGCGCCTCCGGTCCCAGCACGCCGACGCCGCTCCACCCGCCGTGCGCCAGCAGTTCGAGCGCGACCACCGGGTTGACGGCGGTCTGCCACACCACGGCCTGCGCGCCGTCGCGGCTCATCGACCAGTCGTTGTCGACCACGTGGTACAGGTACACCTCGCGCGGCTCGCCGCGGGAGGAGCCGCGCACCCACGTCCCGGCGCAGGTCTTTCCGTGCATGCGATCACCGAGACCCGCGGGATCGGGCAGGCACGCCGCGACCACATCGCGCGGCGCGACCTCGACGGACCCGACGCGAACGGGCCGCGTCGAATCGAGGCCGAGCTTGTGCAGCGTGCGCAGCACGCCGATGAACTCCTCGCCGAGGCCGTACTTGAACGTGACCCGGCCGGCCTTCACCCAGCGCGGGATGAGCAGCACCTCCTCGTGCTCCACGTTGACGCACTCGACCGGGCCGATGCCGTGCGGGAAGTCGAACACCTCGGGCTCGGAGAACGGCTCGGTGGTGTACCAGCCGCGGCCGCTCTCGTAGATCACCGGCGGGTTGAGGCACTCCTCGATCGTGGTCCAGATCGAGAAGGACGGCGCGAAGTCGTACCCGTCGACCACGAGGTTGGCGCCGTCGCGCACCCCGATCTCGTCGATGGAGTCGAACAGCTCGTCGGCGGCGTAGCGGGCGAACACGTCGCTCAGGCCGGGCTCGACGCCGATGCCGACGAGCGCGAGCCGGCCCCGGTCGGCCCAGGCCCCGGAGAGGGCGAACTGCTCGTCGCCGAGCTTGACGCCGGTCTCCTCGTAGGGCTTCGACGGGTGCGGACGCGACAACGACATGGCCATGTCGAGGTAGTCGGCGCCGGCGTCGAACGCGCCGGTGAAGATCGGCATGACGAACCGCGGATCGACGGCGTTGAACACGTGGGTGATCCGCTCGGCCCGGCACAGCTCGGTGACGTCGGCCGCGCTTGACGCGTCGAGGCGGGCCGCGGTGAACCGGTGGTCGGCGGACGCGACCGCCCGCTGCGCACGCGCGAGGTCGTAGTCGGCCACGACCATCGCGTCGAAGAAGGGGCGCCGGGCAGCGATCGCCACGGCGGCGGAGCCCACGCCACCGGCGCCGATCAACAGGATCCGCATCACCTCAGGTTTCCTGCCACGGAAACCCTTGTCAAGAAGCTCATAACCTGCGATAAACGCAGCAGGCTCCCCTCGGCCTTGAGGACGGTACCCATGACCACCACCTCGCCCGCTCCCGAAGTTGCCGGCAAAGGCCTCAAACTCGGCGCGATCGGACTGCTTTCCAGCATCGTGATCGGGGTCGCGTCCACCGCGCCCGGTTACAGCCTGGCGGCCGTCCTCGGCGGAATCTCCGCGGAGGTCGGCGAGAAGGCGCCGGTCATCATGCTCATCGCGTTCGTTCCGATCCTGTTCATCTCCTACGCCTACAAGTCGCTCAACGCCGCGACGCCCGACTGCGGCACCAACTTCACCTGGACCGCGAAGGTGTTCGGGCCGCGCGCCGGCTGGCTCAGCGGCTGGGCACTGATCATGGCCGACGTCATCGTGATGGCGTCGCTGGCCGAGATCGCGGCGCTGTACACGTACTCGCTGTTCGGCATCGAGGCCAGCGAGGGCGCGGTCGTGGCGCTCGGCATCGTGTGGATCCTCGTCATGACGTTCATCGCCTGGCGGGGCATCGAGCTGTCCGCGCGTACGCAGTACTTCCTGCTCGCGGCCGAGCTGGCGGTGCTGGCGCTCTTCTCGGTCGTCGCGCTGTGGCAGGTCTACGCGGGCACCGCCGGCGACCAGGCGATCACCCCGTCACTGTCGTGGTTCAACCCGGTCGGGCTGTCGTTCAGCGCGCTGTCCGCGGGTTTCCTCCTGGCCGTGTTCATCTACTGGGGCTGGGACTCGGCGGTCGCCGCCAACGAGGAGACGACCGACCCGCACGTGAACCCGGGCCGGGCGGCCGTCCTGTCGACGATCGTGCTGGTGCTCACGTACGTGGTGGTCACCGTGGCGGCGCAGGCCTACGCCGGCGTCGGCACCGAGGGCATCGGGCTGGCGAACCCCGAGCACACCGATGACGTGCTCGGCGTCACCGGCGAGGCGGCGATGGGGTCGTGGGGCGTCAAGCTGCTGATCATCGCGGTGCTCACGTCGGCGGCCGCGTCGACGCAGACGACGATCCTGCCCACCGCCCGCGGCACGCTGGCGATGGCGGCCTACAAGGCGCTGCCGAAGACGTTCGCCACGGTGAACCCCCGCTTCCAGACGCCGAGCGTGTCGACCTGGGCGATGGGCATCGTGTCGGCGGTGTTCTACGGCGGGCTGTACTTCATCAGCACCGCGGCCATGTACGACCTGATCCTCTCGATCGGCCTGCTGATCGCGTTCTACTACGGGCTCACCGGGTTCACGTCGGCCTGGGCGTTCCGCCGCGAGATCGGTAGGGGCCTGAAGCCCGCCCTGCAGAAGGTGATCCTGCCGTTCCTCGGCGGGGTGATCCTGTTCGTCGCGATGGTGCGCACCGGTATCGACCTGCTCGACCCGGAGAACACCGAGACGACGATCCTCGGCGTGGGCGGCGCGTTCGTGCTCGGGGTCGGATCGATGGTGCTCGGTGTCGTCTTCATGATCGTCTGGAACGTGATGGCGCCGGCGTTCTTCCGGGGCGAGACCCTGCGCTCCGACACTGTCGTCACCGAGACCGGGGAATTCGTCGGCACCGACGAAGCGGCATCCTGAAACCATGACTACCGAGTCCGTACTCGACGACACGAACAAGCTCATCATCGAACAGCTTCAGCGTGACGGGCGGATGTCCTACGCCGCGCTGGCCAAGGTGGTCGGGCTGTCCGAGGCGGCGGTACGGCAACGGGTGCAGCGGTTACTCGACAACAACGTGATGCAGATCGTCGCGGTCACCGATCCCTTGACGCTCGGTTTCACCCGCCAGGTGATGATCGGCATCAAGGTGACCGGTGACCTGCGCAGCGTCGCCGAGGCGCTGGCCGCCGTGCCGGAGATCGACTACGTGGTCATGTGCGCCGGCGGCTACGACCTGCTGGCCGAGATGGTCTGCACCGACGACGACCACCTCCTCAAGCTGCTCAACGACACCGTGCGGATGATTCCCGGCGTCACCACGACCGAGACTTTCGTGTACCTGAAACTCGCGAAACAGACCTACTCCTGGGGGACCCGATGAGCGCTCACGACCACCTGTGGATGCACTTCAGCCGGATGGCGGCGTACGCGGACACCGCACCGCCGACGATCGTGCGCGGCGAGGGCGCCTACATCTGGGACGCTCACGGCAAGCGCTACCTCGACGGCCTCGCCGGCCTGTTCGTGGTGCAGGTCGGCCACGGACGGCAGGAGCTGGCGGACGCCATGGCCAAGCAGGCCAGCGAGCTCGCCTACTTTCCCATCTGGTCGTACGCACACCCGTCCGCCATCGCCCTCGCCGAACGGCTCGCGGGCCTGGCGCCGGGTGACCTGAACCGGGTCTTCTTCACCGCGGGCGGCTCCGAGGCCGTGGAGAGCGCGTGGAAGCTCGCCCGCTCCTACTTCCGCAAGGTCGGCAAGCCCGGCAAGCACAAGGTCATCTCCCGGCAGATCGCCTACCACGGCACCACGATGGGCGCCCTGTCGATCACCGGTATCCCGGCCCTGAAGCAGGACTTCGAGCCGCTGGTGCCGTCGACGTTCCGGGTGCCCAACACCAATTTCTACCGGCGGCCGGAGGGGGCCGGCGACACGCCGGAGGAGTTCGGCCGCTGGGCCGCCGACCGCATCGAGGAGGCCATCGAGCTGGAGGGCCCTGACACGGTCGCGGCCGTCTACCTGGAGCCGGTGCAGAACGCGGGCGGCTGCTTCCCGCCCCCGCCCGGCTACTTCGAGCGGGTCCGCGAGATCTGCGACCGCCACGACGTGCTGCTGGTTTCCGACGAGGTCATCTGCGCGTTCGGCCGCCTCGGCGAGTACTTCGGCGCCACGCGGTTCGGCTACCAGCCCGACATCATCACCTGCGCCAAGGGCCTGACCAGCGGCTACATCCCCCTCGGCGCCATGATCGTGAGCGACCGCATCGCCGAGCCCTTCCTGCACGGCACCAGCACCTTCGCGCACGGCATCACGTTCGGCGGCCACCCGGTGGGCGCCGCTGTCGCGATGGCCAACCTCGACCTCTTCGAACGCGAGGACCTCAACGGCCACGTGCGCCGCAACCGCGACGCCTTCCGCTCCCACCTCGAGAAGCTCTACGACCTGCCGATCGTCGGCGACGTACGCGGCGACGGCTACTTCTACGGCATCGAGCTGGTGAAGGACAAAACCACGAAGGAGACGTTCTCGGCGGAGGAGTCCGAACGCCTCCTGCGCGGCTTCCTGTCCAAGGCCCTCTTCGAGGCCGGCCTGTACTGCCGTGCCGACGACCGCGGCGACCCCGTGGTGCAGCTGGCCCCGCCCCTGATCTGCGACGAGTCCCACTTCGCGGAGATCGAGTCGATTCTCCGTTCCGTTCTCTCTGAGGCCTGGTCACGTCTGTAGGGCGGTTTGGTCCAGCATCACGCGCCTGTCCCCCTTGAAAGCGTGAAGGTGGCGGGACCAGCTGTGGAGCCTGTTTCTGATCTTGTTTCGGCGCACCAGCGGGCGAACAGGCCGTAGACGGTCTGCCAGGGCGGGGAATCGGTCGGCGGCTCCCTCCATTTGATGCCGTGGTCGACCAGGTAGGAGACCGCGTGCAGGACGCCCGACGGTGGTGGCGTTCAGGCCGGCCTCAGCTGGGCCGGTGACAGGCCGGCACCGCCAGCATCGCCGCCAGGACCGCCTACTCGGGCATCGGTCAGGTCTGCCAAGAGCCCGCCCTCATCGATCCCCACCACGCCGGACCGGACCTACCACGTCCCACACGCCAGGTTCGGAAACAGGCTCTCTAGCTGGTCCCTGTCGACAGGCGGGCCACCCGTAGCTGGCCCAACCCCCTCCAAGCCTCGAAGAGCGGGTGGCGGGACTGGGGTGACCCCCGAACCCCACGACGACGGAAAAACCTAGGCAGGCGGAATGACCCGCAAATGCGCCCGCCGACCAAGACCAGCAGTTTCCGGGAAGTCGCCCTGCCGCTGAACCGGACGAGCGGCTTCACGTACGGCGTCGGCCAGGGCCACCAGGTCGTCCGAGGTGGGGGGCGGCGGCTCGAACTCGCCGTCGTGGCGGACCAGTTCCCAGCCGCGGGGGGCGGTGAGGCTGCGGGCGTGCGGCTCGCACAGGTCGTAGGAATGGGGCTCGGCGTACGAAGCCAGTGGCCCCACGACCGCGGTCGACTCCGCATACACGTACGTCAGCGTCGCGACCGGCAGCCGGGGGCAGCCGTTGCGGGAGCAGCGCCGTGGTGACCTCACGGCGGAACGTTATCGCTCCCGGGTCCCACGAAAGGCCGAATGGCCCGCGACACGCCGTCGAGCCACCCGGGGTCCGTGAGCCGCGACACGCCGCTGGGTGGACTGCGGTATCTGCGCCGGTCGTGGCGTCGGTACGCTGGCTGCGTGAGTTCCCCTGATCGACGCAGCCGCGGGCCCGGGCGCCGCGGGCGCGATCGGCACGGCCGTGGCCTGCGTGGCCGGCTCGTGCCCGCTTCGGTGCCGTTGGCGCGCACCCGCGCCGAGATCTTCGACGACCTGGTGCTCGACGCCGTCGAGGCGCTGGAGGGCCGGTTCGCCGGTGAGCTGGCCGGCGTCGAGTTCGCGGTGGAGGACGTGCCGCCCGAGCTGAACGTCTACGACTCCGACGTGCTGGAGGACGGCGAGGTGCCGCTGGCCCGCCTGCTGCCGGGGCGGCCGGGCCGGCAGGGTCTGCCGCCGAGGATCGTGCTCTACCGGCGTCCCCTCGAACTGCGCGCCAGCGACCGTGACGATCTCGCCGATCTCATCCACGACGTGATCGTCGAGCAGGTGGCGAACCTTCTCGGCGTGAGCCCCGACGACCTCGACACCTGATCCCGCACATAGAGGAACGCCCGCCTCGAGGGCGGGCGTTCCTGACACTAAGCGGCGCCTCGAGCCAGCCGAGCCGGCGCGGGCGCCGCCCTGCTTTTCTAAGCGGCGCGGCGCTTCAGCTTGCGGCGCTCACGTTCCGAGAGCCCACCCCAGATTCCGAACCGTTCGTCGGAGCCGAGTGCGTACTCGAGGCACTCGGCGCGCACCTCGCACCGGGTGCAGATCCGCTTGGCCTCGCGGGTGGAGCCGCCCTTCTCCGGGAAGAACGCCTCCGGGTCCGTCTGCGCGCACAGAGCGCGCTCCTGCCACTCCGGAGCGTTACCAAGCAGATCGGCCACTACGACCTGGCCGTCCATCAGCGTGCCTCCTTACTGCGCGCCGGTTGGATCACCGGCGCAACCCCCCACGCGGAAGGCGCTTGTTCTGGTCTTTCTCTCGCGGTGACGTGTGTCTTTCAAGGTCCGTTCGGTACGGGTTTGACCACACCGCTCGAACCTCCCCCGTGAAATTACACGCGTGTAATGCGTGCATCGTCAAGCCGAACCTGATAATTGGGCCCGGTTGAGCAAGGAATTCACAGCGGGTGCGAAACTGCCACGCCGCACTGTTATCGACCCAGTACGGTGCTAGGTAACGCTCAACGGTGTGTAGTCACCCACCTACGCGCGGGCATATGTGGTGGTGCGTTCGCGAGCCGGCCGACCGGCCAGCGCGGCCATCGCGTGGAGCTGCTCCACCGTCCGGAGAGACCCGTGGCCCGACCCCGCCATCCGCGAGATCGTCTCCTCCATCAGGGTTCCGCCGAGGTCGTTGCAGCCGCCGTTCAGCATCATGGCGGTGCCTTCGTCGCCCAGCTTCACCCAGGAGCACTGGATGTTGGGGATGCGCCCGTGCAGCAGCACCCGGGCCATGGCGTGCACCGCTCGGTTGTCGCGCATCGTCGGTCCGGGCCGCGCGATGCCGGCCAGGTAGATCGGTGCGTTCGTGTGGACGAACGGGAGCGCCACGAACTCGGTGAAGCCGCCCGTGCGGTCCTGGAGGTCGGCGAGCACCCGGAAATGCGTGAGCCAGTGCCGCGGCTGGTCGACGTGGCCGTACATCATGGTGGCGCTCGACCGCAGGCCCACCTCGTGCGCGGTGCCGACGACCTCCACCCAGGTGGCGGCCGGCAGCTTGCCCTTGGTGAGGATCCAGCGCACCTCGTCGTCGAGGATCTCGGCCGCCGTACCCGGGATCGTGTCCAGCCCCGCCTCACGAAGCGACAGGAGCCACTCGCGCACCGATACGCCGGCCTTCGCCGACCCGGTCGCGATCTCCATCGGGCTGAACGCGTGCACGTGCATGCCCGGCACGCGCTCCTTGATCGCCCGCACGATGTCGGCGTAGGCGGTCACCGGCAGCTTCGGGTCGATGCCGCCCTGCAGGCACACCTCGGTGGCGCCGGCCCGCCAGGCCTCCTCGGCCCGGTCGGCCACCTCGTCGACCGACAGGCGGTAGGCGTCGGCGTCGCGCTCACGCTGCGCGAACGCGCAGAACCGGCAGCCCACGTAGCAGACGTTCGAGAAGTTGATGTTGCGGTTCACAACGTACGTGACGTCGTCGCCGACGGTGTCGCGGCGCAGTCGGTCGGCGAGGTTCGTCAGCGCGTCGAGCGCCGCGCCGGTCGCGGTGAACAGAGCCAGGGCAAGATCTTCGTTGGACCGGGTGAGCAGCGCGCCGGGGTCCGACTCGGCGACCTTGAGCGCGGCCATGGCGTCTCCGTCGATCCGCTCGACCGGCCGGACTGAGCTGTTGGCGCTCGCTCCGCTCGCGCGGGCCGTGGAGCTTCCGGAGGCGCCGCCTTCCCTCGTCGCTCGGGTCGCTTCGCTCCCTGCACTCCTCAGTCCAGGCGACGCCAGCTCCGCGGCGTTCTTCACCTCGGCCCAGTCGCCGTAGACGGAGTCGAAGTCGCCGCGGCGGTCGCTCGTACGGCCGGCGACGTCGATGTCGGCGTGCAGGTCGGTGCGGCCGGTCGACTCGAAGCCGCCGTCGGGCTCCTGCCACGGCAGGCCCTTCGGGTAGGCCTTCTCGTTCGCCAGCCCGGTGGTGACGTCGATCAGCGCGGCCACGTGTGCGCTCAGGCGCGGGTCGAGCCAGGGGTCGCCCTGCTTCGCGTAGCGCGGGTAGATGGTGAGCCGTTCCCGCAGTTGGAATCCGGCGGCCCTGGAGCGGGCCGCGAGCTCGTCGATCTGCGGCCACGGGCGCTCGGGGTTGACGTGGTCGGGGGTCACCGGCGAGACGCCGCCCCAGTCGTCGATGCCGGCCCTGAGCAGGAGCGCGTACTCGTCACCAATGAGGTTCGGCGGCGCCTGGATCCGTGCTCCCGGTCCGAGGACCAGCCGGGCGACCGCCACGGTGGCGGCGAGGTCGTCGAGTTCGGCGTCGGGCATCCCGCGCATCGCCGTGTCGGGCTTGGCCCGGAAGTTCTGGACGATGACCTCCTGGATGTGCCCGTACTCGCGGGACACCTTCCGGAGCGCGAACAGCGACTCGGCCCGCTCGGTGAGGTTCTCGCCGATGCCGATGAGGATGCCCGTCGTGAACGGGACGTTGACCCGGCCGGCGTCCTCCAGGACGCGCAGGCGCACGGCGGGGTCCTTGTCGGGCGAGCCGTAGTGCGGGCCGCCCTTCTCCGACCAGAGCCGGGTGGCGGTGGTCTCGAGCATCATGCCCATGCTCGGCGCGACCGGCTTGAGCCGCTGCAGGTCGGCCCAGCTCATGACGCCGGGGTTGAGGTGCGGGAGGAGACCGGTCTCCTCCAGCACGGCGATGGCCATCGCCCGCACGTAGTCGAGCGTGGAGTCGTAGCCGCGGGCGTCGAGCCACTCGCGGGCCTGCTCCCAGCGGTCCTCGGGGCGGTCGCCGAGCGTGAACAGGGCCTCCTTGCAGCCCTGCGCGGCGCCTTCCTTGGCGATCGCGAGCACCTCGTCGCGGTCGAGGAACGCGGCCGGCAGCTTGTGCGGCACGGTGGCGAACGTGCAGTAGTGGCAGCGGTCGCGGCACAGCCGCGTGAGCGGGATGAAGACCTTCTTCGAGTACGTGACCACGCCCGGCCGCCCGGCGTCGGCCAGGCCCGCGTCGCGGACGGCACCGGCGGCGGCGAGCAGGTCGTCGAGCGCCTCCCCGCGGGCGGCGAGCAGAACGGCCGCCTCGGTGACGTCGAGCTGGCTCCCGTCGCGGGCCCGGCGCAGCGCCCGGCGGACCGCGGAGCTGGGCTGGCCGAAGGTGGCGCGATCATCTGGCACGCCTTGCAGCCTACGACGGAGGGCGCGCCCCACTATGCGACGCGCATCACGCCCCGGACGGGAAGGTTGCCGCGGACCCGGAGGTCCGCGGCACCCCAGTCGCGTTCGGTCAGTGCCAGCGCTCGGTGGGCTGGTCGTTCTGGTTGTTCTGGCCCGGCCGGATGACCTGCGTGCGCTGGCCCTCCTCGTCGGGCTGGTCGACCTGCGCGGTCGGCTCCTCGCCGCTCACGGTCTGCGTGGGCTCGTCACTGCCGCGTGACGACGCGCCCGGGCGCAGGACCGTGGTGCTCTCGCCCTCCAGGCCCGGGTCGCCGGAGTTCGCCGGACCGGACACGGTGCCGGGCTGGCCACCGCTGGCCGGCGACACCGGCTGCGCCGGCGGGGTGCCGAACGGCGAACTGGACGCCGGCGCCTCCCCGAACGGGGACGCGGACGACGACGGGGCGGTGCCGAACGGCGAGGTCGCCTGCTCGGACGGGGAGCCGCCCGGCGGGGGGGAGTACGGCGTGAACGCCGAACCCGGTGACGGGGCCGCGGGCGGTCCCGAGGTGGGCGGCGTGGCCGGGGTTCCGGTCGACGGCGCCACGGGCGCGCCCGTCGACGGAGCCGACGAGCCACCCGCGGCGGGCGGCGCCGAGTACGGCGAGGCGAACGGCGACGCGGCCGCCTCCGTGCCCGACGACTGCCCGATCGACGGCCACCCGGAGGTGGCCGCGCCCGACGAGGTCGACGGTGGCGTGGAGTACGGCGAAGCCCCCGCGGTGGGCGTGGACCCGTACGGCGACGCTGGCCCCGATGTCGGAGCACTCGACGGCGTGGACCCGTACGGCGACGCCGGCCCCGATGTCGGAGCACTCGACGGCGTCGACCCGAACGGCGACGCGACCGGGTCGGACGACGGCGACGTGGACTCCGACGTCGACGGGCCGGCGCTGCTCGTCGGAGCCGGGCCGAACGGCGACGTGAGGTCGTCGGACCCCGACGTCGGCACACCCGACGTGGGCGCGGCCGCGGTGGAGGCGGTGGCCGCGGTGGGCGCCTCGGGCGAGGAGCCGGCGGTGGCCGACGTGTCGGTGCCGGTGCTGGCGCCGTAGCCGCCGTACCCCGGCTGCCCGGTGTAACCCTGCGCACCCGTCGCGCCACCCGATGCGGCACCTGCCGCCGCGCCGGCGGCGGCACCACCGGCCGCACCCGCCGCGGTCGCGCCGCCCGGCCATCCGGCCGCGGCGAACCCGCCCGACTGCGTCGCCTGCTGTGCACCCTGCTGTGCACCCTGCGCGGCGCCCGGCTGCTGGCCCGGCTGAACCGGCTGCTGACCCGCGGTCGGGTAGCCGCCCGCCGGGGTGGCCTGGTACCCGCCGGCGGCGGGCTGCTGCGCGTACTGCGTCGCGCCGGTGGCCGGGTACGGCTGGCCGGGCTGGTACGCCTGCGTCGCGCCGGCCCCGCCGGTGGGCACGTAGCCGGTCTGCTGCTGGTAGCCGGGCTGGCCGTAGCCGTACCCGGGGACCGCCTGCTGGCCGCCGGTCTGGACACCGGGCTGCTGGTAGCCACCCGCGTAGGCGAACTGCTGCGCCGCCGGTAGCCCCCGCAGCGACCGGAAGGCCACGAACCCGACGACCGCCAGGAAGGACAGCAGCACGAGCCGCACGAGCAGGTCCTCGAAGGCCCGCCGGACGTCTCCGGTGCCCTCGACGCCGCCGTCGCCGGCCGTGTGCGCGAACCCGGTGAAGATGCTGACCAGTGCGAAGAACGCCGCGAAGCCGGCCAGGGCCAGCGCGACGATCGTGATGATCCGGGCCATCGGCACCGGCGGTCGCACATGCGTGGCGATCAGCACGGCCACGGCCAGCGCCAGGATGACCGGCAGCGAGACGAAGTCGTCTGCCAACTGGTTGGCGCGGGCGGAGAACGTCCCGCTGAAGTCGTCGAACTGGAGCAGCAGACGCGCGAAGGTGATCAGCAGGAGGACCGCGGTGCCACCGAGCAGCACGAATGCGATCACCTGACGGAATGGCTTCGTCTGCTCAGCGGCCGACGGCGGGGCCGTGCCGTGCGGACCGGTGGGCTGGGTAGTCACGGATCCCCCAATGGGCTGACACATACGGACGGATGCGAGCCTAGTGCGTCACGCCGCTGGCCGGGATACCGAACACCCCCGGGATGGTCGCACCCGCGCCTACGGAAGTATTGCTACCCATGCACATCGTGGTTCTGGCCGGCGGCATCGGTGGCGCCCGCTTCCTGGTGGGCGTGCGGGAAGTGGCCCGGCGGCTCGCGGCGCGGGGCGAGCCGGCCGAGGTCACGGCCGTCGTCAATGTCGGTGACGACGTGACGCTGCACGGCCTGAGGATCTGTCCCGATCTCGACACAGTGGTGTACACGCTCGGCGGCGCGGCCGATCCCGAGCGCGGCTGGGGCCGACGCGACGAGACCTGGGTCGTGAAGGAGGAGCTGGTCGCCTACGGGGCCGAGCCGACCTGGTTCGGCCTCGGCGACCGCGACCTCGCCACCCACCTGGTGCGTACCCGCATGCTCGACGCCGGTTACCCCCTGTCGGCGGTCACCGAGGCGCTGTGCGCCCGCTGGCAGCCCGGCGTGCGCGTGCTGCCGGCCACCGACGACCGGGTGGAGACCCACGTGGTCACGGAGACCGAGGCGCTGCATTTCCAGGAGTGGTGGGTCCGGCACCGGGGCGCGTTGCCGGCGAAGCGGTTCGTGTTCGTCGGCGCGGAGGCGGCCAAGCCGGCGCCGGGAGTGCCCGACGCGCTCGCCACCGCCGACGCCGTGCTGCTGGCACCCAGCAACCCGGTCGTGAGCATCGCGCCGATCCTGGCCGTTCCCGGCCTGAAGGAGGCGCTGACGAAGCCGGTGGTGGGCGTCAGCCCGATCATCAATGGCGCGCCGGTGCGCGGCATGGCCGACAAGTGCCTCGCCACCCTGGGCGTGGAGTGCACCGCCGCCGGGGTCGGCGGGCTCTACGGCGCGAGGTCCGCGGGCGGCATCCTCGACGCGTGGCTCGTCGACACCGCCGACGCGGGCACCACCGTCGACGGCGTCCGGGTCGTCGACCGTCCTCTGTGGATGTCCGATGTGGACGCCGCCGCCGCGATCGCAACAGCGGCGCTCACGGCGGCGGGCCTCGATGTCTGAGCTCACCGTCCGTCCGGTCACCGGGATCGGCGACGTGACACCGGGCGCCGACCTGGCCGCGCTCATCACCGACGCCGCGCCGTGGCTGGCCGACGGCGACGTCGTCGTGGTCACCAGCAAGGTGGTCAGCAAGGCGGAGGGCCGACTCGTCCCGCTGCCGCCCGAGCCCGGGCCCGAGCGCGACGCCGCCCGCGACCGCGCCATCGACAGCGAGACGGCGCGCGTGGTGGCCCGGCGCGGGCCGATGCGCATCGTGCAGACCCACCACGGTCTGGTGCTGGCCGCCGCCGGCGTCGACGAGTCCAATGTGGACCGCTCCCTCCTCGTGCTGCTGCCGGCCGACCCCGACGCCTCGGCCGCCGCGCTGCGGGCCCGGATCCGCGCACTGTCCGGTGTGGACGTCGCGGTCGTCGTCTCCGACACCATGGGACGCCCGTGGCGGATCGGCCAGACCGACGTGGCCATCGGCGCGGCGGGCATCGAACCGGTGCGCGACTACCGGGGCGGGCCCGACGCCTACGGCAACATCCTCGACGTCACCCAGGTGGCCGTCGTCGACGAGCTGGCCGCGGCGGCCGACCTGGTGAAGGGCAAGGCCGAGCAGGTGCCGGTCGCGGTCGTCCGGGGGTTCCGCTTCACGGCGTCCGCCGAGGGCGGCGCCCGCGCGCTGGTGCGCGCCGGCCCGGAGGACATGTTCGCGCTCGGGACCGCGGAGGCGCGCGCCGACGGTCTCCGCCGGGCCGCCACGCTCCCGGACGACGTTCCGCTCGGCGACGGCGACCTGCCACAGGGCGCGGTGGAGCACGCACTGTCCATGGTGGACACGACGGTCGACGTGCTCAGCGCGTCCAGTAGAAGGGTGACGCTGCGACCCGGCGGCGACCCGCGGCGCCCGGCCCGTGCGGGCGCCGACATCCACCGGCTGCGCGCCGCCCTGGCGGCCGCCGGCCTCGCCTCGACCTGGACCGACGAGCCGGGCGCCGACGCGCCGTTCGGCACGATCACGGTGGGGATGCCGGCCGGCATTGCTTCCGGAGCGGAGCGGAGGCAGTGATGCCGGCGCTCTTGTGCGGGATTTGGGAGACACAGTGACGCTCTACACCGACGCCCGAAATGTCCTCAGTGGACTGTCCACTCCGGACGCCAGAACGTTCCGCGACCTGCTCGCCACCGGGCCGGAGTCGGTGCTGCCCACCACGGCCGGGCCGCACCTCACCGCGAGCGCGCTCGTCGTCGCGCCCGACCGCGAACGCGTGCTGCTGTGCCTGCACGGCCGGGTCGGCGCGTGGATGCAGATGGGCGGCCACTGCGAGCCCGGCGACGCGACGCTCGCGGCGGCGGCGCTGCGCGAGGCACGCGAGGAGTCGGGCATCGACGGGCTGCTGATCGGGCCGGAGCCGATCGGCCTCGACGTGCACCCGGTGCGCTGCCGGTTCGGGCCGAGCGTGCACTACGACGTGCGGTACGCCGTGCTCGCCCCCGAGGGCGCCGAACCCGTGTGCAGCGCCGAGTCGAAGGACCTCGCCTGGTTCGCGCCCGACGCGCTGCCGTCGCCCCTGGCCGACGGCGTGGTCCCGTTGATCGGACCCGCACTCCGATGGGCTTACTCAACGTGACGCAGATTCATCCGGCATGATGGACGGGTGCTTTATGCCGTAGTTCTCGCCGGAGGAAGTGGCACGCGGCTGTGGCCGCTGTCACGGGCCGGCCACCCCAAGTTCCTGCACCCGCTGACCGGTACGTCGTCGACGCTGCTCCAGGCGACGGCCGAGCGGCTCGACGGACTCGCCACCGCCGACACCACGATGGTGGTCACCGGCGTGGCGCACGCCGCCGCGGTGGCCCGCCAACTTCCCGACCTGCCAGAGAGCAACATCCTGGTGGAGCCGGCCCCGCGCGACTCCTGCGCCGCGATCGGCCTCGCCGCGGCGGTGATCGCCGAGCGCGAGCCGACGGCGCTCATGGGTTCGTTCGCGTCCGACCACCTGGTGGCCGACGTGCCGGCGTTCCAGGCCGTGGTGCGCGCCGCGGCCGAGGGTGCCCGCGCCGGCAAGCTGATGACGATCGGCATCACGCCGACCCGCGCCGAGACCGGCTACGGCTACCTGAAGTGCGGCGCCACCGACGGCGACGGCCCGATCCGGGCGGTCGAGGAGTTCGCCGAGAAGCCCGACGCGGCCCGCGCCGAGGCGTACGTGCGCTCCCGCCAGTACCTGTGGAACGCGAGCATGTTCCTCTGGCGCGTCGACGTGTTCCTCGACGAGCTGGCCCGCCAGCAGCCCGAACTGCACGACGGGCTGCGCCGCATCGCGGCCGCCTGGCACGGGCCGCGCCGCGAGGACCGGCTGGGCGAGGTCTGGCCGACACTGAAGAAGATCTCCGTCGACTACGCGGTGATGGAGGGTGCGGCGGCCGAGGGCCTGGTGGCCACGGTGCCGGGCACGTTCGGCTGGAACGACGTCGGCGACTTCCACACCCTCGGTGACGTGCTGCCCGCCGACGCGCGCGGCAACGTGGTGCTCGACGCCGACGACGCGAAGGGCGAGGTGGTCCTGCACGACGCGGCCGACGTGGTCGTGGTGCCGGGCAGCGGGCGCCTCGTGGCCGCCGTGGGCCTGACCGACATCATCATCGTCGACACCGACGACGCTCTCCTGGTGTGCTCCCGCGGGCGGGCCCAGGAGGTGAAGGCCGTCGTCGACAGCCTCCGCGAGCGCGGCGCCTCCGGGTACCTCTAGCTACCGCGGCGCGCCGCGGGCGGCGCCGAGGACTCCGGCTACCGCAGCGCGCCGCGGGCGGCGTCGCCGAGGACGGCGGCTTCGCGTGCGGCGCGCGTCCAGGCCGCCAGGTGCACCTCGGCGCTGGTGGCCCAGGTGAACTCCTGTGCCCGGGCCAGGCCGGCGGCGGCCAGCGTCTTGCGGCGGGGCTCGTCGTCGAGCAGGGCGGCCAGGTCGCGGCCGATCTCCTCCGGGTCGGGACCGGTGTACGCCACGGCCTCGCCGCCGACCTCGGGCAGCGACAGCCGGGGCGTGGTGAGCACCGGGGTGCCGCAGGCCATCGCTTCGAGGATCGGCAGGCCGAAGCCCTCGCCGAAGGACGGGTACGCGGCCACCATGGCGCCGCCCAGGAAGCCCGGCAGGTCGGTGTACCGGAGGTAGCCGGGGCGCAGCAGCCGCAGGTGGGCCGGCACCTCCGACACAGCCTGGTCGATCTCGTCGTCGTGGCCGGAGCCGCCGGCCACGACCAGCGCCGGCGGGTTGGGGCGGTTCCGCACCGCCGTGACCCAGCCGCGGATCAGGCTCGGGACGTTCTTGCGCGGCTCCTTCGCGCCCAGGAACGCGATGTAGCCGGTGGCGCCGAGGCCCAGGCGGGCCCGGACTCGCGCCTTCTCCTCCTCCGCCGGCACGTGGAACGCGCCCGGGTCGACGCCGTGGTAGGCGACGTCGATGCGGGTCGGGTCGGCCTCGAGGAGGCGGATCAGCTCGTCGCGGGTGGCCTTCGAGGGGACGATGACGCGCGCGGCCCGGCGCAGCGACGTCTTGATGGCCGACCGGAAGAACGTGCGGCGCGACTTGTCGTAGTGCTCCGGCTCGGTGAAGAACGTGGCGTCGTGCACGGTGACCGTGACCGGGCAGCTGATGCGCAACGGGCACGTGTAGAACGGCGAGTGCAGCACGTCGGCGCCGATCTGCTGGGCGAGCAGCGGCAGGCCGGTCTGCTCCCAGGCGAGGCGGGCCGGGCGGTGCGCGGCGGCGGCCGGCGCGGCCACGACCCGGGCGGCGGGAAGCTCGCGGGCGTACCGCTCGGAGTCGGTGCGCTGGCAGACGACCGCGATGTCGGCGTCCGTGTTCACCAAGGCGCCCAGCAGCCCGTCGACGTAGCGCCCGACACCGCCCCTGTCGGCGGGGACACTCGTGGCGTCGACTAGCACGCGGGGTGGGCGACCGGGGGTCACGTGACGGCTCCTCCGCACTGGTTGTTCCGCACTGGTTGTTCCGCACTCGTTGTTCCGGACCAGGTACTCGTCCGCCCGGGGTGGGCGGCGGAACAGTTAGTTACAGCACCTTACGTCACTGTCCCGTACGCCAACACTACGCCGACCGCGCACCACCACACCGACCGTGGCGCGTCGATTGAGGCAATATTCAGGACAGCACAATGGGAACGTCACCCGGTTGGCCGAAGCGGACGGATCCGTGCCTACGGATGGTCCATTCCCCGGTGCGCCAGACGGCCTGATCGGCCCGACCATCGCCGTCGTACTGTGCCGGAACGGGCGTGTCGCCCGGTTCGCCGTACTTCGCGGGCAACCGTCCGGGTAGGAACCATCGTCCGGTCACCGGGGACCACGCGGCCGGGTCGACGCTTCCGTCGCCGTCGTAGTCGGCCGGCACCGGAAGGAAGTTCGCTTCCCCCAACCGGACGGTGCGTCCGCCGCGGATGTGCCAGTTCCCCTCGACCGGCCGGTACACGGCGATGTCGGCGCGTCCGTCGCCGTCGTAGTCGCCCGGCACCGGAACGTCACCGGGCACGCCCCACTGCGTCGGCGGACCGACACCGACCCACCAGGTTCCGTCGGATTCCCGCCACACCGCCGGTTCGGCGCGTCCGTCGCCGTTGTAGTCGGCCGGTACCGGGCGGTCACCGGGATGGCCGAGCGAGTACTCCTCGACGGTGCCGCCGCCGGAGTTCGCGATCCGCCACCGGCCGGTCGCGGGCGTCCAGGTACCGGGGTCGCCGCTGCCGTCGCCGTCGAAGTCGGCCGCCACCGGAACGTCACCCACCGATCCCAACAGGAGGGGACCGGCGGAGCCCTGCGCCCGCCACGTCGCGTCCGACGGCCGCCACGTGGCGAGCCGCTGCCGCGGGGTCGACGGCTCGACCCGGTCTCCCAGGTACCGCCGGGCGGCGTCACGCACCGCGCCGAGGGCGGCCGTGCCCCGGTCGCCCGGGCTGTCGGTGTCACCGGTCTGCCGGTGCGGGAACACCCGGGGCAGGGTGACCGCGGTGCCGGCACGGAACCGCGACGCGCCGCCCTCGCTGGTCACCTTGACGCTGCTCCACGGGTGCACCGCCGTCGGCGCGAGCGACAGCTTCCAGCCGGCGTAGCGACCGGCCGCCTCCACGGCCGCCGGCGGCACCGCGGTGCGGTCGAAGTCGCCGAGAAGTGCGACGCCCGTCGCAACCCGGTTGAAGCCGCTCGCGTGCGCGCCGACCACCGGCCGGGCCAGCCCGCCGTACCGCCCCTCCCAGAGCCGCCCGAACCGGTCGACGAGCACCGGGTAGCCGAGGTCGCCCCAGCCGCGCGACACCGCCTGGAAGTAGTAGAGCGCCCGCAGCATCCGCGGCACGTCGACCGGTTGGTAGTCGGTGGCGGTCGCGGTGTGGTGCAGGGCGACGGCCTGCACCGGGCGGGAGTAGGCGGGCGTCCAGTCCATGAGGCGCTCGTCGGCGCCCCAGTCGGCGCGGCGGGCGATCGGTGGCATCGGCACCCGGCCCGTTCCCGGGGTCGGCGCGGTCGCGGGCACGCCGGCCGTGGCGTCGGCGGGCGCGGTGCGCGGGTCGATGAGGTCCACGACGACGTCGGCGATCCCGGCCCGGACCTCGGCGCTCACCTGCACCTCGATCGCGTCGGCGGCGCCGAGCCACACGAGGTCGGCCGCGTTGCGCCAGGTCGGCGCCGTCTCCGCCCGGTCGGCGCCGCTCCCGGCCGGCGGACCGCCGGTCCCGGCCGGCGGCTGCGCGGGGCCGCGGTCCTCCGGGCGCGCGTCGGGGTCGCGGTCCGCGCTCGCGGCGCCCACCGCGCGCCACCCGGTCCACCCCTTCGACGGGACCCGCGACCGCACGGCCACGCTGACCCGGGCCGACGGGTCACCCACCCAGGTGACGCCCACCGCGCTGAACACCTGCGTGTCGGTCTGCCGCGCCCCGAGCGTGCGGGTGTCGCGGTCACCCCGCAGGCCGCCGGCCCCGGCGGCGAGCGGCAGGCCGCGCGGAACCCCGGCCCGCACCTGCACCCCGTCGGCGGGCGCGTCGGGACCGCCGAGCCGCAGGTGGGCCACCTCGGGCGTCACCGCGCCGGGCGTCGCGGGGCCGGCCGGGCGGAAGCGCGGGTCGGCACCGGGCCGGCCCCGCTCGGCGGCACCGGGCCGGCCGGCGACGGCCGTGCCGGTCGGGGTCACCGACTCCGCGGGCGCCACCGACACGGGTGCCGCGGAGCCCGGCGGCGACGCCTCGGCCGACGGCGACCGGCCGGCTGGCACGGCCGGGCCGAGCGGCGCCGGGTCGACGCCGCCGACGTCGTCGCGGCGGTGGTCGGGAAGGAGCAGCAGCGACAGGAGCACACCGAGCGCCGCGGCGGCCGCCCACAGCTTTCGCCGGACCGGCCGATATCGTCGCGGTTGCGGCACGCTCGATCACCACCCCTCCGGGTGGGCTAACGCATGCCACCGCATTTGGAGATGCCGTGACGAATCTTGGAGACCTCGCCGCCCGCACCGCCGCGGCCGACCCGGCCCGCCCGCTGCTGACGTTCTACGACGACGGCACGGGCGAGTGGGTGGAACTGAGCGGCAACACGTTCGCCAACTGGGTGTCGAAGACCGCCAATCTGCTGGTCGACGGCTGCGGCCTCGGCCCGGGCGACGCCGCGCTGGTCGCGGTGACCCCGCACTGGCAGACCGCCGCCATCCTGGTGGGCTGCTGGGCCGCCGGTCTGTCGGTCGAGTCCGACGGTGACGTGGCGTTCGCGTCCGCACCCGTCGAGTCGTCGGCCACCGACCGGTTCTTCCTCGGGCTGGCCGCGATGGGCATGCCGTACCGCGGCGAACTGCCGGACGGCTGGCTCGACTACATCAGCGAGGTCCGGCCGCACGGCGACCACTTCCGCACCGGGCCGCCGGCGGACCCCGCGTACTTCGGGGAGACCCACGCCGCGGTGCTCGACCGGGCCACCGCCCGCGCGAAGGAGCTCGGGATCCCCGCGAACGGGCGGGTGCTCGTCGACGTCACCACCTATCCCGACCCGGTCGACTGGCTGCTCGCGCCGCTCACCGCGTCCGCTTCGATCGTCCTCTGCAAGGACGTCGACGCGACGACGCTGCGGCGGCGCGCGGAGACCGAGCGGGCCGGCCTCACGCTCTCCTGACGAGCGACTCGTACTCCGACAGCGACTCCGGGTTGACCAGGGCGCCCTTCGCGGCGGCCTGGTCGGCGGGCGTGCCGGTGAGGATGCGCTTGACCGGCACCTCCAGCTTCTTGCCGCTCAACGTGCGGGGCACGGCGGTGACGCTGTGGACGGAGTCGGGAACGTGGCGTGGCGACAGGCCGCCGCGCAGCTCCTTGGCGATCCGCGTGACGAGCGCGTCGTCGACGGCCGCGCCGGGCGCCGGCACCACGAACAGGATCAGCTCGCCGGGGCCGCCCTCCGGGTCCTCGAGGTGCACGACCAGCGAGTCGGCGACCTCCGCGAAGCCCTCGACCACCGAGTAGAACTCCGACGTGCCCAGGCGCACGCCGCCCCGGTTGAGCGTCGCGTCGGACCGGCCGGTGATCACGAGCGTGCCGCGCTCGGTGATCGTGAGCCAGTCGCCGTGCCGCCACACGCCGGGGAACGTGTCGAAGTAGGCCTCGCGGTAGCGGCTGCCGTCGGTGTCGTTCCAGAAGCCGACCGGCATGCTCGGCATCGGCGCGGTGATCACCAGTTCGCCGAGCTCGCCGGTCGGCGCCGAGGTGCCGTCGGGCCGGAACGAGTCGACGGCCGCGCCCAGCGCGCGGCAGGTGATCTCACCCGAGTAGACCGGCAGCAGCGGTACCCCGCCGACGAACGCCGTGCACACGTCGGTGCCGCCGCTGGCGCTGGACAGGACGAGGTCCGGGTTCACGTTCTCGTAGACCCACTCGAAGCCCTCGGGCGGCAGCGGCGCGCCGGTGGAGCCGAGGCCTCTGATCTTCTCCAGGTTGCCCGGTTTCACGTTGTTCTTCCGGCAGGCGAGGAGGAACGGGGCCGAGGTGCCGAAGTAGGTGATCCCCGCTTCCTCGGCCAGCGTCCACAGGGCGTCGAGGCCGGGGTACGCGGGGTCGCCGTCGAACATCACGATGCCGGCGCCGACCGCCGGCGCCGACGCGAGGTAGTTCCACATCATCCAGCCGGTGGTGCTGAACCAGAAGAACCTGTCGTCGGGGCCGAGGTCGTGGTGCAGGGCCAGCATCTTCACGTGCTCGAGCAGGATGCCGCCGTGGCCGTGGACGATCGGCTTCGGCAGGCCGGTGGTGCCGGAGGAGTAGAGGACGTAGAGCGGGTGGTCGAACGGGACCTGTTCGAACGTGAGCGGCTCATCGGTGGGCTGGGTGAGCTCGTTCTCATCCGATTTTTCGGCGTATTTCAGCGTAATGACGTGTGCGAGGCTGGGCAGCGCGTCGCGGATGGCCGCGACCTCCTCCCGGCGGTCGATCTCCCGGGGGCCGTAGCGGTAGCCGTCGACGGCGAGCAGCACGGTCGGCTCGATCTGCAGCCACCGGTCGACCACGCTGCGCAGCCCGAACTCCGGCGCGCAGCTGCTGAACACCGCGCCGAGGCTGGCGGTGGCGAGCAGCAGCACGTACGTCTCGGGAATGTTCGGCGCGTATGCGGCGACCCGGTCGCCCTTCCTGACGCCCAGCCGCCGCAGGGCGCCGCGCGCCCGCCGCACCCGCTCGGTGAGCTCGGCCTTCGTCAGGTGGACCGGCTCGCGGGTCTGCGAGTAGGCGCTGACGATCACGTCGTCGTCGGCCCGGCCGGGTGCGCGCAGCACGTGCTCGGCGTAGTTCAGCGTGGCGCCGGGGAACCACCGCGCACCGGGCATCGCGACGCGGTCGATGGTCGTCTCCGGCGGGGTGGCGGCGGCGATCTCGAAGTAGTCCCAGATCGTCCGCCAGAACTCGGCCGGCTCGCGCACCGACCACTGCCATAGCTCCTCGTACCCGGACCGGGTGAAGTCACGGTCGCGCTCCGACCGCAGCCAGCGCAGGTAATGGCCGATCCGGGTGGTGTCCCGTACGTCGGCGGGCGGGGTCCACAGCACGTCACCAGCGGTCATGGATGTCATTCTGCCCGGGCGGACCCCGGGTGACCCGGGACGGTACTTTGCTGACATGCGCCATTTCGGCAGCTTGTTGGCCGGTCTCGTGGTAGCGCCCCTCGCCTGGGTGCTGATCGCCGCGGGACAACCCCGCATGCAGCGGACCTACGACCGCTGGAGCACGGCCGACGACATCTACACCGGCGACGTGCTGGGGCCGCTGGCCCTGGTGCTGGGCGCCGGCCTGCTCATCGGGCTGATCGTCGCCCTGCGCCTGTCGCCCGTCGGCCCGCTGGTCGCCGGGGTGCTGTACCTGGGCGTGTACGGGTACGCGGTCCGCGAGCCGATGTGGGTGGTCGACACGCTGCCCCAGTTCGAGATCAACGGCTACCCGATCGACACGGTCCCCCCGTTCACGAACGGGACGATCGCCCTGGCCGGTGCGATCCTCGTGGTCGCCGCCCTGAGCCGGCGGAGGTGGCAGCGCTGGCCGGCGGCCGCTCCCGCTGCCGGTGCCGGTGCCGGTGCCGGTGCCCCGGTTTCGGGTTCTCCCGCGTCCGGGCCCGGCACCACGGGCGTGCTGCCGGTGTCAGACTCGCCCGCACCGGCGGGCGCCGGCGCCTACAGCCCGGCCGGCATGCCCACCACCGCCGCCGTCTACACCCCGAACGAGGCGGCGGGCTCCCCGCCGCCGGCGCTGGGCGAGGGCCCCCTCTGGCCGTCGACGGTGAGCCCCTACCCCCAGCCGGGTGAGGGCTCGACCCTCACCCGCGAGGCGATGTACGCCGGGCTGACCCCGGGAACCCCCGAGGACCTCCCCCGCCGCACCCCACCGAAGCGCCCGGGGGACACCGGCACCGACCCGGCGGCCGGGCCAATATCGGGGCCGGCATCGGGGCCGGCATCGGAGCCCGAGGCTGGGCCGGCATCGCCGCCTGTCTCGCCGACCGCGCCGCCTGCGGTTGGGCCGGCGGCGCAGCCTCTCCCGCCGATCGTGCCGCCCGCGTCGCCGCCTGTTTTCCCGACCGCACCGCCTCTCACGTCGCCTGCCTCGGACCCGGGCCCGGGCGTGCCTCCGAACGGCTCCACCCCGGCGGCCGGCCGGACCCCACCGCCCACCCCGGTGATCCCCGGTCCACGGCACGCCGC
The DNA here is from genome assembly GCF_016863655.1 of Virgisporangium ochraceum. GTDB lineage: Bacteria > Actinomycetota > Actinomycetes > Mycobacteriales > Micromonosporaceae > Virgisporangium > Virgisporangium ochraceum. The sequence goes on along the minus strand of NZ_BOPH01000061.1, from coordinate 19,540 downwards.
GCCCACCGAGGGCTGGCCGCTCGACAGCTGGCCGAACGCCGGTCCGTCCGACCGCCCGACGATCCAGCCGACGTTCCAGGTGCCGCCGGAGACCCCGTCGACCGACCTGACCCAGCCCGTGCCTCCGTCGGCGCCGCCGCAGGTACCGCCGTCCGCCGAGCAGACCCGGCCCACTCCCCCGGCCCGCCAGCCGGACCCCGCAGAACCGACCACCGGGCCGGCTACCGGGCCCACGAGCGGGGCGGCCCAGGACCGCCCCGACCCGTCGGCGGCCAACGCGCCGGACGCGCCCGACACCCTGTCCTGGCCGTCGAGCCAGCCCGATCCACCGGTCGCGCCGGGCCAGCCCGTCGTGCCCGGCCAGCCCGGCCAGCCCGTCGTGCCGAGCCAGGGTCAGCCTCCGCAGCGGCCGGTCAACCCGCTGGCGCCGCAGCGGCCCGTCAGCCCGCCGCCGAGCGTCCCGCCGCGGCCGCGGCCCGTCAACCCGCTGGCCCAGCGTCCACCGGCCCCGCCAACCCCGCTGACCGGCCAGCCCGCACAACCCGGCCAGCCCGCACAACCCGGCCAGCCCGCACAACCCGGCCAGCCCGCACAACCCGGCCAGCCCGAGACCACCTCGGACGCCACCCAGCGCCTCCCCGGCCAGCCGCCCACCACCGACGCCGGCGACGAGCGTCCCGCCGATCCGCCCGCCACCTCACCGTGGGCGGCGCCGCCCCGCCCGCCGCAGGACAACGGCTGATCGGCGTCGGGAAGTAGGCATACCCGTCCGGACGGGACCATGACGGCGCCGCTCGTTGTAGCGTCGTCGGCAGTAGCGCATCGATCCGGAGGTGCAGCATGCGCCACCTCGTCAGTGTCGTCCTCGGTCCCGTGCTCGGCATCGTCGCGTATGTCCTGTTCGGGTTCGGGGTCGGTCGCACGAGCATCGAAGACGGGTGGACGGGCGACAACGCGCTCGGCGTCCTCGCCCTCGTCGGCGCCGGGGCGGCGTACGCCGTGCTCGTGGTGCCACGGCTGTCGCCACTCGGGCCCGCCCTGGTCGGCGTCGCCTACATGCTGCTCGGGTTATGGCTGGTCAGCGACGTCTCCTCGTTCGTCGACACGATGCCCAGCGACATCCTGGAGATCGACAACGCCGGCTTCGGTGCCGGCACGATCCTGGTGGCGCTGTCGATCCCGCTGCTGGCGACGCTGGTGAGCCCGAACCGCTGGATCAGCCGCACCCCGCGCGCGGCCGTCCCGCCAGGGTCACCACCCGGTCCGCCGCCGGGCCAGCCGGGCTTCGGCCAGCCCCACCAGTTCGGCCAGCCCGCCGAACCGCCGCCCTTCGGCGGGCAGCCCGGCCCGCTCGACCCGCCGCCGTTCGGCGGCCAGCCCAGCTACCCGAACAGCCCGCCGATCGGGGCGCCGTACAGCGGACCGCCGTCGTTCGGGCCGGCGCCGGGGAGCCCGGTGGGGCCGCCGCCCGGTAGCCCGGTCGCGCCGTCCGGGTACGACCCGTACGGCACACCGCCGCCGGCCGCGCCGCGCGACCCGTTGAGCCCCGACGTCACCCGCCGGATCCAGTAGAGCCGGATCCAGGAGAGCCGGATCCAGGAGAGCCGAGTCCGGCCAGCGGGTTCTCCAGGTCGCCCACGAGTTGCAGCGCCGCCGACGGGTCGGCCAGGTCGACCATCTGCCGGTTGTCGCGTAGCTGCAGCCGGTTCAGGCACGACAACGCGAACGTCGGCGCGAACAGGTCGTACCGCTCGAAGCGGTCGGCGAGGTGCGGCACGCTGTCGCGGTAGTCGCGGGCGCATGCGGCCACCACCCGCCAGAACGCGTCCTGGTCGAGCACGCCCTGCCGGTGCAGGATCGCGCTGAGGAACCGGAAGAAGCAGTCGAACACGTCGGTGAAGATCGACAGGAGCTTCATGTGCTCCGGCACCGCGGCCCGGACGCGTTCGCACGCGGGCGGCAGCGGCAGTGAGTCCGACATCACCACGATCTCCTCGGCGAGGTCCTTGAAGATCGCCCGCTCCACCACGCCGTCGCGCAGCACGAGGATCGTGTTCTCGCCGTGGGGCATGAACGCGAGGTCGTACGCGTAGAACGCGTGCAGCAGCGGCACCAGGTACGCGTCGAGGTACCGGCGCAGCCACGAAGACGGGGCGAGGCCGCTCGATGAGATCAGCGCCGCGGCGAAGGAGCCGCCGGCGGCGTCCACGTGCAGCAGCGACGCCATCGTCGCCAGCCGCTCACCGTCCACCAGGGACGGCACCGGGCTCTCGCGCCACAGCGCCGCCAGCATCTTGCGGTACGGCGAGTACCGGTCGGTCGCCGCCTCGTAGTGCCGGTGGTGGTATCCGATCGCCGCGCGCTCGCGCAGCAGCGTCAGCCGGGTCGCCTTGAAGACGTCGTCGGCGGCGACGAGGTCGGCGAGCCAGTCGTTGATGGCCGGCGTCACCTCCATGTACGCGGCCGACAGCCCGCGGACGAACCCCATGTTCAGCACGGAGATCGCGGTCTTCACGTAGTGCCGCGACGGCGTCGTGGTGTTGAAGAACGTCCGGATCGACTGCTGCGCCCGGTAATCGTCGGACGACGGGCCCAGGTACACGAGCCGGCGCGCGGCCACCTCACCGGCGAAAGTCACCGAGATCCTGTTGTCCCACTGCCACGGGTGCACGGGGAACAGGTGGTAATCCGCGAGGTCCACGATGTCGCCGAAGGCCGCGAGCGTCGACGGCGTGAACTCCTGGCGCACCAGCGCCTCGTAGTCGAGGTCCGTCGTGCAGGTGAACGTCGAGTGGTCGCGGTGGGCCGCGAGCCAGACCAGCCGGACCGGCCGCGCCGCCTCCGGCGCGTACCGGAGGTAGTCGTCGAGACCGAAGCCCAGCCGCCCGTTGTTGGCGACGAAACACGGATGGCCCTCGGTCATCCCGCTCTCGATGTCCTGGAAGTCGGCCGACACCAGGGCCGACGACGCCACGTTCGGCCGCGACAGCTTGTACGCCGTCGAGGACAGCGTCGACCCGATCTCCTCCAGGTACACCGGCAGGATCTCGTCGGTCAGCCCGAGCGCCCCGCGCAGGTCCAGGAAGAAGTCGAGCGCGTCGACCGGCAGGTCGGCGCCGTCGCGGGTCCGCGTGATGCTGTCGGCGTCGACGTCCCAGTGGTCGAGCGCCAGCCGGGTGGCCCCGAACCGGTACCGGACCGAGCCGTCGTCACTGTCCACTGTGTAGAGACCGGCGACGCGCACCGGTGTCAGCAGCCGCTCGTGGGTGAACTCGGCCAGTGCCTTGCGCACCAGCAGCCGGTTGGCGACGGCCCAGAACGAGGGGTCGAGATGGTTCATACCAGCACCGCCGCCTCGAACGAGGCGCGCGTGCAGATGCTCAGCAGCGCCTCCTTCTCCGGCTTCGCCACCGGTCCGATCACCGTGAACCCGACCGCCCCGTTCAACGCGTGCACGGCGGTGTTGCGCACGTCGGGTTCCACCACCACCCGTCGGACGGCGGGATCGGAGAACAGCCACGCCATCACCGTGGTGATGACCCCGAGCGTGAACCCGTGCACCGGTGTGTCCGTGGGCGCGCAGAGGAAGTGCATGCCCACGTCGCCGGGTGAGGCGTCGAAGATGCCGACGAGCTCGCAGCGGGCCGGGTCGTACCGCTCGGCCAGGAACGCCGGCGAGCCGCGGTACGAACCCAGGTACGCGTCGTGGTGCGGGTGTTCGGCGATCCGCCGGTACTCGGCGACCACGTCGTCGACGGAGGCGTCCTGCATCATCCAGTACGCCGCCTTCGGGTGGGTCACCCAGCCGTGCAGCAGCACGGCGTCGCGGTCGGCGTCGAGGGGACCGATCGCGAACTCACCGCGGGAGAACGTCATGACGCCACCCCGAACTCCTGGAACGTGATGCTCTTCTCGATCGGGTAGTACTCCTCGCCGAGCAGGTCGCGGATGATCCAGGAGTTGCGGTAGGCGCCCATGCCCAGGTCGGGTGAGGTGATGCTGTGCGTGTGGGTGCCGGCGTTCTGCAGGAAGATCTCGCGCCCGTTCACGTCGACCGTGTAGTTGCGGGCGACGTCGAAGCGCCCCGCACCGTCCCACCGGATGCGGTCCCGGATCCCCGCGAGGAACGCGGGCGGCACGTATCTGTAGCCGGTGGCGAGCACGAGCCCCTCGGTGTCGAGCGTGAACTCCCGCTCCTGCTCGTCGTTGCGCAGGCCGAGCGTGTACACACCGTCCACAAGGGACGCCGACACCAGCGACGTGTTGGTGAGCAGCCGCGTGGGCACGGGACCGTCGACGCTCTTCTCGTACAGCAGGTCGTAGATGGCGTCGATGAGGTCGCCGTTGATGCCCTTGAACAGCCCCTTCTGGCCGGCCTCGAGCCGGTACCGCACGGGTTCGGGCAGCGCGTGGAAGTAGTCGACGTAGTCGGGCGACGTCATCTCCAGCGTCAGCTTCGTGTACTCCAGCGGGAAGAACCGCGGCGACCGCGTGACCCAGTTCAACCGGTACCCGCGCGAGATGTCGCCGAGCAGGTCGTGGTAGATCTCGGCGGCGCTCTGTCCACTGCCGACGATCGTGATGCTCCCGAGCGACCGCAGCGCCGGCGCGTGCGTCAGGTAGTCGGCGGCGTGTACGGCGTCGAGCCCTTCGCAGGCCGGCGGCACGTACGGCGGGGTGCCGGTGCCGAGCACGATCCGCGGCGCGCTGAACGTCCCTTGTGGAGTGTCCACGTGGTACAGACCGCCGGCGTGCCGCACGGTCGTCACCTCGTGGCTCCACCGGATCGACGGCAGCTTCGCCGCGGCCCACCGGCAGTACCTGTTGTACTCGCTGCGCAACGGGTAGAAGCTCTCCCGGATGTAGAACGGGTACAGCCGCCCGGTCTCCTTGAGGTAGTTCAGGAACGAGAACGGCGACGTCGGGTCGGCGAGCGTCACCAGGTCGCTCATGAACGGGGTCTGCAGGCGGGTCGAGTCGAGCATCATGCCGGGGTGCCACTGGAACTCCGGCCGCGCTTCGAGGAACACCCCGTCGAGGTCACGGATCGGCGCGGTCAGGCAGGCCAGCCCGAGGTTGTACGGGCCGAGGCCGATCGCGACGAAGTCATGGGTGGGCATGTCAACTCCCGGTCGGGCTGAGGCGCAGGCCGGCGGCCTCGTCGGCGTGACGGCCGGCGTGCTCGGCGATGAGGTCGGCGACGGCCGCGATGTCCTCGACGGTCGTCGACGGGTTGAGCAGCGTGAACTTGAGGAAGTGCCGGCCGTCGACGGTCGTCGACGCGATCACCGCGGCACCCGACGCCGACAGCGCGTCGCGGGCGTGCAGGTTGGCCTCGTCGGCGAACGCGAGCGCGCGGCCCGCCGGCAGGTACCGGAACACGACGGTGCTGAGGTCCGACCGGGCGCACACCTCGAACCGCGGGTCGTCGCTCAACAGGCTCCACGCCGCTCCCGCGCGGTCGATCACCTCGTCGAACAGTGCGCCGATCGCGTCCGGACCCATCATCCGCAGCGTCAGCCACAGCTTGAGGGCGTCGAACCGGCGCGTGGTCTGCATGCTCTTGTCGACCTGGTTCGGGATGTTCCGTTCGGCCATGCGCGCCGGGTTCAGGTAGTCGGCGTGGTACGTCACGTGCCGCAGCACGCGTGACTCGCGCACGAGAACGGCGCTGGAGCTGACCGGTTGGAAGAACGACTTGTGGAAGTCGACGGTCACCGAGTCGGCCCGGTCGATGCCCGCCAGCAGGTGCCGCCGCGTCGGCGACACCAGCAGCCCGCATCCGTAGGCCGCGTCGACGTGCAGCCACGTTCCGGCGGCGGCGCACAGGTCGGCGATCTCCGGCAACGGGTCGATCGAACCGAAGTCGGTGGTGCCGGCCGTCGCGACGACGGCCATCACCGTCACGCCTTCGTCGGCGGCGCGGCGCAGTTCGGTGGCCAGGGCCGCCGGCCGCATGCGGCCTTCGTCGTCGGTGGATATGTGACGCACGTGGTCGGATTCGAGTCCGAGCAGCTTCGCGGCTTTCTGGACGCTGAAATGGCCGGCCGACGATGCCAGGATCCGCAGTGGCGATCCGCCGGAGCGGAGGTGTGCCTCCTCTCTCGCGAGGAGCAGAGCCTGCAGGTTCGACTGGGTGCCGCCGCTGGTGAACACGCCGTCGGCGCGCGGGCCGAGGCCGATCCGGTCGGCGGTCCACCCGATCAGGCGGCGCTCGATGAGCGTGGCGCCGGCGCTCTGGTCCCAGGTGTCGAGCGAGGGGTTGACGGCGCTGAGCACCGCCTCGCCCAGCAGGGCCGGCAGCACCACCGGACAGTTCAGGTGGGCGAGGTACCGCGGGTGGTGGAAGTACACCGCGTCGCGCAGGTAGACGGTGTCGAGCTCGTCGAGCGCCGCGGCCGCGTCACCGAGGGGGGTGTCGAGGTCGACGACGTCGATCTCGAGGGCCAGATCGGCCGGGAGAACTCCGGTGAACGGCTTGTCCGTGGTGCCGATCCGGTGCGCCACCCGGTCTATTCCGGCGGCCAGCAATTGTCGGTACCGGTCGACGGATTCGTTGTTCAGCAGCTGGTCACGAGGCAGCACCACGGGTTATCCCATCGATGTTGGTCAATGTTTATTAGGTAACCCTAACCTAAGACGACCGGGCACTCCAATAGGCCATCGAGTAGACGTGGCTCTTCGGAATGCCGAGCGTCTTCCGGAGGTGCCGCACGATCGCCCGGTTGCTCTTCGCCTCCGAGGCGATCCAGTGGAAGCCGTCGCCACCCGCCGGCACCTCGGCGCAGACGGTGTCGGCCAGCAGTTGGCCGCCGTCCTTGCGCGGCACCCAGGTCACGGTGTGGTGGGCGCGGTTGCGCAGCGGGAGGTCGCGGTCGTCGTCGTGGGCGTACTCCAGCCACACCGTCGCGGGGACCTCGGGCCCCGCACCGGCCAGCGCGTCGAGCAGGCTGTTCACCGCCGGCACCGAGGCCGCGTCGCCGACGAGGTATACGTGGCCGGGCAGCGGGTCGGGCAGCGCGAACGAACTGCCGTACACGGTGGCGTCGATGGTGTCGCCGGGCGCGGCGCCCAGCGCCCACGTCACCGCCGGGCCGTCGTGCACGGCGAACTCGAGGCCGAACCGCCCGGTCGTCGGGTCGGGGTCGACGAGCGTGTAGGCGCGCTGGTGCGCCCTGCCGTTGTTGTCGAACCAGAGGCGGATCCACATGGTCGGGTGGACGCCGTTGGCCTCCAGCAGCCCGCCACCCTCGACCAGCAGGCGGTGATAGTGGTCGGCGACCCGCTCCGCCGAGACGACCGTCAACCGGTAGTCCCTGGCCCCGAGAGCCCTGAGGACCAGATCCTCCCAGTTTCGCACGACGTGTCCTCCCGGTACGGTATTCAAGTTAGGTGAGGGTAACCTAACCCAACGGTCGGCAGGAGGATAGTGGGACGGGATGACACACGCCATCTACCGCGATGCCTGGGGGATCCCGCACCTCCGCGCCGACAGCGTCTCCGAACTGGCCTTCGCACAGGGGTTGGTCGCGGCCACCGACCGGGCCTGGCAGGTACAGGTCGAGCGCTGGCGCAGCGAGGGAAGGCTGGCCGAGCACGTCGGACCCGGCGAGACCGGCTGGGACCGGTTCGCCCGCCGCGCCCGGCTCGCCGCCACCGCCCGCCGCTGCTACGAGAACCTCGACGAACCGACCCGCGCGTGGATCGGGTCCTATGTGGACGGTGTGAACGCCGGCCTGCCGACGGGAACCGCCGCGGCGCCCGAATTCGCCGCGACCGGCCGTTCGGCCGTGGACCCGTGGGAGCCGTGGCACCCGCTCGGTGTCTTCCTGGTGCAGCACATCCTGTTCGGCACGTTCCCCGGCAAGCTGTGGCGCGCGCACGTCGAGTCGACCCTGGGCCCCGACGCGGCGTCGTGGTTCGCGTTCGAGGGCCCCTCCGGTTCCAACGCGTGGGCGAGGTCCGGACTCGTCGCCGGTGACCCGCACCGGATCCTCGAACTGCCCGGGATCTACCAGCAGGTGCGCCTCGCCTGCCCCGAGTTCGACGTGGTGGGGCTGGCGTTCCCCGGCGTTCCCGGCGTTCCCCACTTCGGGCATGCCGGACCGGTGGCGTGGGCGGTGACCAACGCGATGGCGGACTACCAGGACGTGTACCGCGAGGACCTGCGCCGCACCGCGTCCGGCGGGGTCGAGGCCCGTGGGCCGCGGGGCTGGGAGCCGGTGGCGGCACACGTCGAGGAGATCCTCGTCGACGGCGGCGACCCGGTGCCGGTCGAGATCGTGGAGACGCCGCGGGGACCGGTGATCGACGACGCCGGGATCAGCCTGCGGTACCCGGCGATGGTCGACGGCGACCTCGGGTTCGGGGCACTGCTCCCGTTGCTGCGCGCGCGGACCGTGGACGACGTGGCCGACGCCCTGGAGCGGTGGGTCGAACCGGTCAACAGCGTGCTGGTGGCCGACTCCACGGGGGCGGTGCTCCAGCTGTCCGCCGGCCGCGTGCCCCTCCGCGACGACCGGTGCCGCGAGGTGCCGGTGCCCGCGTGGGAGTCCCGGTACCACTGGCGCGACGGATACGCCCCGACGGCCCGCGTCGAGGTGACCGGTGTGGCCGTGAACGCCAACGACCGCCGGCCCGACGTCGCCGACCTGGGCAACGGGTTCGCCCCGCCCCACCGCGCCCGGCGGATCGCGAAGCTGGTGGCCAACGGCGCCGACCCGCACGCGGTCCACATGGATCTTGCCCTTGGTGGGAACGCGCTGCGTGACCTGCTCGCGAAGCTGTCGCCCGACGGCGCCGCGGGCCGGCTGCGAGCGCGGCTGCTGGCGTGGGACGGGCGGATGGACGCCGGCAGCGCGGAAGCCGGCGCGTACGCGGCCTGGCGTACGGCGCTGGTGCGGCGGCTGCACAGATCGCCCGCGCTGGCGCCGCTGCGGGCGCCGAGCGGGTTCGACGAACTGTTCACCCCGTGGACGGATCCGTTGGCCCGCACCGGTCTTGCGCTCGACACCCTGGTGTCCATAGTGGACAGCGCGGTCGAGCTGGCCGGGCTCGCACTCGACGACGTCGCCACCCTGGACGACGAGCCGTGGGGCCGACGGCACCGCCTGTTCCCGATCCGGCTGGACGTCGACGTCCCGGTGCCCGCCCTCGCCGTCCGCCTCGGCGGCGACACCAACTGCGTGCTGGCGACCTCGACCGTCCCGGGTGTGTCCGACGCGTGCTGGCGCGGGCCGGTCGCCCGCTACGTGTGGGACGTGTCCGACCGGAGCCGCAGCAGGTGGGTGGTGCCGTTCGGCGCGTCGGGCGTGCCGGGCGACCCCCACTTCGCCGACCAGCTCCCCCTGTGGGCGGCCGGCGACTACGTCCCCGTGGAAACCGACTGGTCCAGTCTGACCCTCGGTACGATGAGCGCATGAGCGCGGACGTCATCGGGCAGTCCATGCCGGCCCGGGTCGATCTGACCGACCTGGCTGCGATGAACACCGCCGACGTGCACGGCCACCGGTACGAGACCAGCCCTGAAGGAATGCTGTCGGTCATGCCGCCGCCCGACTCCGACCACGCCGGAATCGCGAGTGATCTGTTCGCCTGGTTCATCATGGGTGGATGGCTGCCCAGGCAGATCCTTCAGGCCGCCGGCATCCGCATCTCAGGACCCGACGGTGAAGGCGGACGTATCCCGGACCTCACCGTCTGGACGAAACCGCAGCCGTCGAGCGTCTGGCTGCCGATCGCCGATCTCCTGCTCGTGGTCGAGATCGTCTCGGCCGGTTCCAGGTCGATGGACAGAGACACGAAGCGACTCGAGTACGCCGAGGCCGGCATTCCCCGCTACTGGTTGGTCGACCGGGACGCCGCACAGACCGTCACCCTGCACCGCCTGCGTCCGGACGGTACGTACGAGGTCGGCTCGAAGATGCCGCTCGCCTGGCTGCTGCGCACGGAACCGGCCGAGCACGTAGGTTGACGCCCGCCGATTCCTATCGGCCGGTAGGGATCGCCCCCCGTCGCTAGGATCGTGGCGTGGCACGGGAGTACGACACGCAGCTCATCGAATCGGTCGCGGTTCGGCGTGCCCGCATGCGCGAGCTGCTGTTGTGGGGGCGCGAGCGCCGCGCCCGGTCCACCGGCGACGGCGTCCGGTGGCTGCGGCTGGGGCTCATCCTCGCCGCCGTCGCCTGCGCGGTCTGCGTCGGCTGGTCCTTCCTCTCGAACATGATCGCCGAGCAGCAGCAGCGGGCGCGCACTCCGGCACCGGTGCAAACGGGGACACGATGACAGCTCCACAGACCGCCACGGGTCACCTCAGCCGGGTGACGCTGGCCGGCCCACGCCGGCGCATCGACCTGGTGCTGCCCGCCGACGAACCGATCGGCCTGCTGCTGCCCGAGGTCGTCGGCATGGTCGGCCTGCCGCCCATGGACGACTCGCGGGGCTACCAGATCAGCACGCTCGACGGCACCGTCCTCGACCCGGGCACCAGCCTGCGCACCGCCGAGATCACCGACGGCTCGATGCTGCGGGTCGACCCGATCCTGGAGGCGCCGCCGGCCGCGATCGTGCACGACGTCTCCGACGAGGTGGCCGACGATCTCGACCGCCGGCGCTGGCGGTGGGGCGACCGGTCCCGCGTCGGCACGGCCACCGCGGTGATCGTGCTCACCGCCACGCTCGCGGCGGTGCTCGCCGGTCCGCGGCTCGGCGAGGTGTCGGTCACCCTGATCGGCGCGGCGGTGGCCTTCGCCGGGATCGGCGTCGGTGCGTTCGGACGACGCGTCGTGGGCGTCGCGGTGCTGGTCAGCGGCGCCGCGATGGTGATGACGACCATCCCGGCCTGGACCGCCGACCGGCCGCTGCGCTACACCCTGTGGGCCGTCGGCGTCGCCATCACGGTGGTGGCGCTCGGCACGGTGACGGGCAACCGGCGCGCGGGCGTCCTCGGCGGCGGCACGCTGCTGGTCCTGCTCGCGTGCTGGAGCACGATGATCGCGCTCGACATGCCCGGCGGGCGCGTCGCGGCGATCATGACGATCGTCTCCGTCGGCGTGCTCGGCGTGCTGCCCCGGATGGCGATGATGGCGTCCGGTCTCACCCGGCTCGACGACCTGCGCAGCGGCGACGAGCCGGTCAGCCGGGTCGCGGTGCTGGCCGCCGTCGACTCGGCCCACCGCGGGCTGGCCGCGGCCACCGTGGCCGCCGCGGCGTCGGCGACGCTCGCCGGGGTCGTGCTGGCCGCGACCCCGGGTCCGTGGACGCTCGCGCTGGCGTCCCTGGTGAGCGTCGCGCTGCTGCTACGGATGCGGGCGTTCCCGCTGGCCGTCGAGGTGGTCGCGCTGGTGGCCGGTTCGCTCGCGGTGATGGCGGGCCTGCTGGCGCGGTGGATCCGCGAGGCTCCCGACCTGTGGTGGGGGCCGCCGTCGGCGGCCCTGGGCGTCGGCGCGATCGCGCTGGTGGTGCTGGCCTACCGGCCGCCGCCGCACGTGCTGGCGCGGGCCCGGCAGAACGCCGACCGGTTCGAGGCACTCGCGGTGATCGCGCTGGTGCCGGTGACCGTCGGCGTGTTCGGCCTGTACTCACGACTGCTCGACACCTTCTGAGCGAGGCGGTCGAATGACGACTCTCCCCGGCGGTAACGGAACGCACCCGCCAGAGCCCCGAGCCCGCGGACGGGCAACCGTCCCGGCACCCCAACCAACCCACCCGCCGGTGCCCCAGCCCGCGCCGCCGGCGCCGCAGACGACCCACCCCTGGACGCAGCCCGCCCAGCCGGCCCCGCCGATGCCGCAGACTCCGCCGGCGCCGCAGACCGCGCCCATGCAGCAGGCCCCGCCGGCGCAGCCGGCTGTTCAGCCCGCACAGCCGAACCCAGCGGCACACGCCACGCCGCCGCCGGCGGCCCGGTACCCCGCGGCCCCACCCGTCGCACCGCGGCCTCCGGCGCCGACGCCCGTCCCCTCGCCTCAACCCACGACGGAACCCGCCGCCGCGGACCTCGACGACCTGTCGATCTCCCGGCGCACCGCGTCGGGTGAACGGCCGCTGCGGAAGGTGCTGCGTACCGCCGGCCGGATGTTCACCAGCGGGCGGGCGACCCGCGAACTGGCCGAGCTGGCCGCCGAGGTGCAGGCTCCCGTGCACACCGGACGCCGGATCGCGGTCGCCTCGGTGCACGGGGGCGCGGGCAAGTCGACCGTGTCGGCGGTGCTCGCGTCGGTGTTCGCGGCGCGCCGGGCCGACCCGGTGCTCGTCGCCGACGCCGATCCCTACGAAGGGTCGCTCACCTGGCGGTTGGGTGTCACCGCGCAGCCGCTCGAGCGGATCGCACCCGACCTGGTCGCCGCCCGGGGTGGCGACCTGCGGGCGCTGGAACCGCTGCTGCCGCGCACGAAGTCGGGGCTGTGGGTGCTGCCCAGCGGCGGAGCCGGGCAGCCGAACCTGTGCAGCGACGTCACCCGGGCCCTGTCGCGGTTGTTCGCCGTCGCCGTCACCGACTGCCCGCCGGGGCTGGAGTCGCGCACCACCGGGGCCGCCGTCGCCGACGCCCACTCCGTGGTGCTCGTCGCGGCCGCGACGCCCGACGGCGTCCGCGCGACCTACCGCGCCCTCAACCGGGTGATGGCCACCGGGTACGCCGCGTGGCTGCGGCGGGTGGTGGTCGTGTTCAGCGCCGGCAGCCCGCACGGCCGGGCGGCGCTCAAGCTCGACGCCGCCCGCGACCTGATCGACGGGTTCGGCGTGCCCGTCGTCACCCTGCCCTTCGACCGGCACCTGGCGGGCGGCGCGCGGATCAGGCCGGCGCGGATCGCCGAGGCGACGCTCGTCGCGGCGACCCGGACCGCCGCACTGGCACTCGACCGCGCCCGCCAGCACTGAGCCCACGAACCGGGCCGACCAACCGATCCGACCAACCGGGGGGAACCATGTCGACGCGCCTCGTGCACCGTCCCACCCGGGTCGCGCGCCCACTGTCCACTGTGGAGCCACTCGTCGTCGACCCGCCGCCGCAGTTGCCCGACGGCAAGGGCGGCGTGGGGATGCAGGCCCTGCTGCCGATGGCCGGTGCCGGTGTCGCGATGGCCATGATGATGTTCCTGCGGGGCTCCGGCTTCGCGGCGCTCGGCGCGGTCGTGATGGTCGCCGCGCTGGTCGGTGCCGGCGCGATGTACGTCTCGCAGCTCGGCAAGGCCGGCCGGCAACGCCGGGTCCAGCGTGAGCGGTACCAGAACTACCTGGAGGAGTTGCGCGAGACGCTCCGCGAGAGCGAACAGCGGATGCAGGCCGACGCGAACGTGCTCGACCCGCCGGTGAACCGGCTCCTCGACGTCGTCCGCAGCCCGGCGCGCCTGTGGGAGCGGCGGCGGGCCGACATCGACTTCCTCCGGGTGCGGATCGGCGTCGGCGCGCTGCCCCTGCGTCGCATGCAGCTGCGTGACCAGGCCAACGCCTCCGACCCCGTCGACCCGTTCATGCGCCACGAGGCCCAGTCGCTGCTGCGGCGCTTCGAGCTGACCCCCGGGCTGCCGCTGCGGGTGGAGCTCGACTGTGCCGGCGACGTCAGCGTCGTCACCCCGAACAGGGCCGAGGCGGTCGCCCTCGCGAGCGCGCTCCTCGTCCAGGTGGCCGCGTTCCACGCCCCCGACGACGTCACGCTCGCGATCGTCACCACTCCGGAACGCGCCGGGGACTGGGCGTGGGCACGCTGGCTGCCGCACCTGCTCGACCGCACGGCGATCGGTCCGTCCGGGCCGACGCCGCTGCTGGTCACCGCTCCGGAGACGCTCGCCGACCTGCTCGGCGCCGACCTCGACCAGCGCGCCACCAACGCGCTCAAGTCGCTGCGCCACGGCGGCGGGGCGGCGGGTGCGCGCACCCGGCCGCGGCTGCTGGTCATCGACGACGCGCACGGCCGGATCGCGCAGACGGTGGCCAGCCCCGACCAGCTGGTCGACCTGCCGAGCCTCGGCGCCACCGTCGTGCACCTGCTCGCCGACCGCCTGCACGAACCGGGAGAGATCTCGCGGCGGATCACGCTGGACGGCGACGCGCTGATGCTGGAGGACCTCAAGGCGTCTCCGCCCGTGGTGGTCGACGGCACGCTCGACCGCGCCCCGGCGCCGCTGATCGAGGGTCTGGCGCGGCGGATCGCGCCGCTGCGGCTCTCGGCGGACTCCTACGACGACGGCACCGGCACGCCGCCGGCCGACTTCCGCGACCTGCTCGGCCTCAACGACCCCACCGAGCTCGACCTGGCCCGACTGTGGCGGCCGCGGGGCGAGCGCGACTTCCTGCGGGTGCCGATCGGGGTCGACCCGGCCGGCCGGGCGGTGCTGCTGGACCTGAAGGAGTCGGCCCAGCTGGGCATGGGTCCGCACGGGCTGTGCGTGGGCGCCACCGGATCGGGCAAGAGCGAACTGCTGCGCACGCTCGTGCTCGCTCTCGCGGCCAGCCACCCGCCCGAGCGGCTGGCGATGGTGCTGGTCGACTACAAGGGCGGCGCGACGTTCGCGCCGTTCCTCGAGATGCCGCACGTCGCCGGTCTGATCACCAACCTGGAGTCGGACGCGTCGCTCGTCGAGCGGATGTACACCAGCCTCGACGGCGAGGTGCAGCGGCGCCAGCAGGTGCTCGCCGACGCGGGACGGGTCACCGACATCACCGAGTACCACCTGCGCCGCGAGGCGGCCGGTCCCCACTCGGGCCTGCCGCCGCTGCCGCACCTCCTGGTGCTGATCGACGAGTTCGGCGAGCTGCTCGCGGCGAAGTCGGAGTTCATCGAGCTGTTCCTGCGCATCGGCCGGATCGGCCGGTCGATCGGCGTCCACCTGCTGCTGTCGAGCCAGCGGGTCGAGCAGGGCAAGATGCGCGGGTTGGAGAACTACCTGTCCTACCGCCTCGGCCTGCGCACGCTCAGCGAGATGGAGTCGCGCACCGTCCTCGACACCGTCGACGCCTTCCACCTGCCGCCGTTGCCGGGCAACGGCTACCTGAAGGTCGACGTGTCGATCTACCAGCAGTTCAAGGCCGCCTACGTGTCGGGTCCGCTCGCCGGCGACGAGGAAGCCGAGCTCGCGCCGATCGTCGGTCCGCTGGTCAAGACCATGCCGGTGTTCGGCTCGGCCGACCTGGTCGAGGAGCCGGGCGCGCCGGCGCCGAAGGCCACGCGACGCACGACCGGCCCGACCCTGCTGTCGACCGTGGTCGGCCAGATGACGACCGCCGGAACGCCGGTATCCGCGATCTGGCTGCCCCCGCTGCCCCCGGCGGTGACCCTCGACCAGGCCTGCGACGGGGTCGTCGCGACCCCGGACGGTATCCGCCTGCGCGTCGACCGGCCGGCCGGTGGGCTGCCGGTGCCGCTCGGCCGGCTCGACGACCCGGCCCGCCAGCGGCAGGGTCCGTGGCTGGTGAACCTGGCCGCCGCCGGCGGCAACCTGCTCGTGCTCGGCGGTCCCGGATCCGGCAAGACCACGGCGCTGCGCACGATCGCGCTCGGCCTCGCCACCAGCCACCGCCCGACGGACGTCGGCATCTACGGCATCGACCTGCTCGGCAACGGCCTGGCCCCGCTCGCGGGCCTGCCGCACGTCGGTGGCGTCGCCGGCCGCGACGACCGCGAACGCGTGCGCCGCACCATCGACGAGGTGCACGCGATGCTCGCGCAGCGCCAACGCCTCTACAACCGGCACCACCTCGACAATGTCGACGAGCTCCGGGCCGCCGACGAACGGGTGCGCGCCGAACTCGGCTGCGTCGACGTCGTCCTGCTGATCGACGGCTACGGCCAGCTCAACACGGAGTTCGAGAGCGTCGAGGGCAAGGTGCACGACCTGCTCTCCCGCGGCGGGCGGTACGGGATCCACGTCGTCGCCTGCGTCCGCCGGTGGAACGAGGTGCGCTCCGGTCAGCAGGTCGCCTTCGCCAACCGGATCGAGCTGCGCCTCACCGACCCCGGCGAGTCGAGCATCGACGGGAAGCTCGCCCGCGGCGTCCCGCCGGAGACACCGGGCCGGGTGCTCACCACCGACAAGCTCTACGCACAGATCGCGCTGCCCCGCCTCGACGGTGTCGCCGACCCGGCGAACGCCGGTCTGGTCGCGGCCGCACAGGGCGTCAGATCCTCGTGGACGGGCGCGCTTCCGCCACCCGTGCGCGTGCTGCCCGCGGTCCTGCCGATCACGGACCTTCTCGACGCTCCGGCCGGCCACGGCGTGGTTCCGTTCGGGCGGTTCGAGAACGACTTCTCCCCGGCGGTCGTCGACCTGTTCGGCCGCGACCAGCACCTCCTGATCCTCGGTGACCCCCGCACCGGCAAGACCAACCTGCTGCGGCTCGTCGCCGAGGAGCTGATGCGGCAGTACCCCTCCGACGACCTGGTGTTCGCGGTGTTCGACCCGCGCCGCGCGCTCTCCGGCCTGGTACCGGAGCCCTACCTTGGTGGATATGCCCCGAACCCCACGCTCGCCCAGCAGCTGTCGGCGGCGGTCTGTCAGGAGCTCGCCAAGCGGGGACCGGGTGAGGCGGCCCGCCCGCGGATCGTCCTGCTCATCGACGACTACGACATCCTGGCCGCCTCGGCCACCCAGCCGCTCGGCGCGTTCGTGCCGTACGTGGCGGCCGGCCGCGACACCGGGCTGCACGTTGTGATGGCGCGGCGGGTGGCCGGTGCGTCGCGCGGGCTGTTCGAGCCGTTCCCGCTGGCCACGCGGGAGGCCGGTTGCCTGAGCCTGCTCATGTCCGGCGACCGTACGGAGGGCCAGTTGCTGGGCCCGGTCCGGCCGATGGCCCTTCCGGTCGGGCGCGCGCAGTTCGTCCGGGTGGGCGACCCGCCGCGCATCGTGCAGACGGCCTACACCGGGACGCTGAAGGAGGACTGATGACGTTCGACACGGTGGCGCTGTGCCGCGATGAGCCCGACGCGCCCGCGATCCTGGGCGCGCTGGTCGCGGCCGCGTCGGACCTGAAGGTGGGCACGGTCGAGGACGCCGGGCTGATCCAGCTGTTCGACCCGGCCGACGGCCGGCTGGTGCTGACCGTCGAGACCAGCCGGCTGGTGCAGGTGCCGGGTGAGGCGGAGCGGCTGCTCGGGGTGCCGGTCGACGGTCCGGTCTGGTGGGTGGAGAGCCGGGCACCCCACGACGACCCGCGGGCCGCCGACGTGGCGCGGCGGTTCACCGCGGAACTGGTGGCGATCACGGGAGGGCACACATGGGCGGGCCGCTGACCGACGCGGTCACCGGGAAGGCGATCGTGCTGCACCAGAACCGGGCCGTGGTCGGCCTGGCACCCTGGCTGGCCGAGGCCGCCGTCGACGCGGTCCGCGACAACCTGACGCTGCAGATCGTGACCCCGGCCGACGCGCTCGTCACGTATCCCCTGGAGATCATGCTGACCCAGGCCCGCGGCCAGTGGGTCGTGCGCGCCGGCGACAGCTTCCGCGACGGGCTCACCGGTCTCCCCATGCGGTGGGACGGCGACCGCTTCACGCCGGTCCGCTCCACCGGTCACTCCGGTCAGTCTCCGGTGGCCGCGGCCTGGACCGGCGGTCTTGAGCTGCAGATCGTCACCCTTCACCCGTCCACCGAGGCCCTGGAACTGGGCGCCAGCACCGAGGCCGCCGTGCGCGCGTTCACCGGCAGCGGCCCGGCCGGCTGGGGCGTCGCCGAGCCGGTGACCGAGCCGTGGTCCCGCCGCGACGTGACGACGTTCTGCCGCACCCGTGCGCCGTCCCCCACCAGCCTGGCGGTCGTCGGCGGCGAGCCGTGGAAGGCGGTGCTCGGTGTCCTGACCGTCGAACGGGTCGACAACGGGGTGCGCGAACAGCTCCGGTTGGCCGGCCCGCCCCTGTCGTCGGTGCGCGAGGAGACGATCGAAGCGCTGGCCGAGCAGGTGGCCGGCACCGCCCGCAGCGTCATCGTGTCGGTGCACCCGGGCAGGTCGGGCGGCCTTCGGTCGAGCACGCCGAGCATGCCCGCCCTGCCGTGGGGAATCCTCGTGGGTCACCAGGAGAACCCGGTCGAGTCCGAGCCGGCGGTGGTGATGGGCCGGGCCTTCGGCCGCGGCGCGCGCCGGGCCTGGTGGTACCGGTTGGACGGCGGCCCCGGTGCGCCGTACGAGACGCTGACCGCGGTGCTGCGCCGCTACGGCCTGACGGAGCCGGCTACTCCCGGCCCGGGCTGATCGGGACAAGCCCCTTCACCAGGTACATGGGCCGGTAGCCCACCCTTTCCAGGCGACGGAACATCTCCCGTGCGGCGGGCTCCTCGTGCTGACCACGCTGCAGGTCACGCACGGTCAGCACGTGGGGCATGCTCTCGAACGGGACGCCGGCGTCGTCTTCCAGCTCGTGGCTGAAGGCGAGGTCGAGCACCAGGTCTCCGGTGCTGGCCCGGTAGTCGGCATAGGGCCGGTCGACCGGTTCGAACCGCACACCCAGCGCGGCACCGACCCTCGACAGGAGCCGGTCGCCGCTGTCCTGGGACGCGAAGTAGATCTGCACGTAGGTCGGCATCACATCTCCATGAGACCGCCGGCTCCCCGCTGACGGCACGGGTCCTGCCGCGCCCGGATCGTCCGCCCGACGCGCAACGCCTGGAACGGAACACCGACCGCCGCGCCTCGGAGAGGAGCGACGGTCGGTGTGGGCCACCTGTCGTTCTACCTGCCGGGCGAGCCGCGCAGGTACTCGTCGAACGGAATGTCGTCGTATGTGTCGCCGCCGATCTCGCGATAGCCGGCAATGTGCTCGAACTCGGGGTCGTCGCTGAACTTGACCACCAGCGTCTCGCCGGCGGTGTCGGCCAGGAACTTCAGCAGCGCCCGGGTGCGCTCGGGGTCATCGGCGGTGAAGTGCTCACCGATCGAGAACCCGATGACGGTTCCATTCGGATCGCTGAGGCGCTTGCCCAGCGCCAGTATCAGTTTCCGGGACGGGCAGACCACGTAACTCGAAATGCTCACTTCGCTCCTCCCCATGAGTGCCTGAGGGTGATCTGTCTTCTACTCCCGGGGAGGCAGCCTCGTGCCCAGATTGTACTCACCCAGCAGGTTGCCGTCGGCGTCGCGGAAGATCACGTCGACGTTCTCGTAGTCGGCGAGACGCTCCGGCGTGCGGCTCCCCTGGAACCTGCGGACCCAGCTGTCGACGTCGGAGCCGTTGCGAACCTGCACCCAGACCTCGCCGCTGCCGTCGAGCTGGTCCTGCGCGGCGTGCCTGACCTCCTTGGTCCAGGCGTTGTAACCGGCGCCGATCGACTTGTTCTCCCGGGCGAGGACGGTGTTCCCGTCCGGGTCGCGGAACTGGACGTCGCCACCCGCGACCCCTGGACCCGCAACGTGCGGCGTGGTGCCCGGCGGTCCACCACGAAGCACCGCCTCGGCGTTCTCGCGGGTCATCGGGAAGTCCTTGTTCGAGTCGGCGATCACGTCGTCGATGAGCTGCTGCTGACGCTCCGGAGGCAGCTGATCGAACGGGTCAGGCCCCGACGACCCCGGAGGGTTGTTCCCGTCGCCGTTCCCGTTGCCGTCGTTGCCGTTG
>NZ_BOPH01000060.1 GCF_016863655.1 Virgisporangium ochraceum | reverse complement strand
GTTGCCGTCGTTGCCGTTGCCGTTGCCGTCGTTGCCGTTGCCGTCGTTGCCGTCGTTGCCGTTGCCGTCGTTGCCGTTCCCGTTCCCGTCGCCGGACCCGTTGCCGTGCCCGTCGCCGTTGCCGGAACCGTGGCCGGAACCGTTGCCGCCGTCCATGTTCATCGGGTTGCCGCCGCGGTCGTTGGGCATCTCCACGTCGAAGTGGAACCCGCCACGGCCGGGGCCGCCGCCCGCGAACTCCGGGATCAGACCGTTGAAGTTCGGGATCTGGATGTTGAACTTCTTCGCGAAGTTGGCCGCCAGCTCGGGGACCGTGGGCAGGTTGTCGAGCCAGTTTCCGGCACGGATGAGCGCACCGCTCACCCGCACCGCCGTGGCGCTGTTGCGGATGCCGTTCACCGCGGCGCCCGTGCCGCGCAGGGCGCTGCCGCCACCCTTGGTACCGACCACGGCCGACACGATGTTGAACGTGGTCATGCCCGCGGCCTTGGACTTGTCCTCGCCCCACGTGTCGTAGGCGATGATGCTCTTGCCCGCGTTCAGCAGCAGGTTGCCAGCGCCGTGCTTCTCCCAGCCGGGAATGCCGGTGGTGTGGTCCAGGACGATCATCACCGGGTTGGCGTAGATGCCCACGGCCCAGACGAACTTGCCCAGACCGAGCCACGCGTTGCCGGCCGTGCCCCAGCTCCACTCGCCGGTCTCCGGATCGCGGCCGATCAGGGAACCCAGGTCTTCGAGCATCATGACGAAGCCCTCGCCGATGCCACCGAAGAACGCGCCCACGTCGCCCCAGAAGCCGCGGTCGTGCTCGGCGTTGGAGCCCCACGGCAGCGCGCCCTCCTCGCCCGCGGCCGCGTTGAGCGCGTCGGCGTTGAAGCCGTACTCTCCGTCTTCGACCGTGCCGTCGAGGTCGTCGGCACGGTACTGCTTGCCGCCGTAGAGAGCGTTGATCGTGTTGGCGCACTTGCGCTGCGCCTCGAAGAACGCCGCCACCTGGGTGTTGACCGACGAGATCAGGCCGTTGTGCTGGTTGACCTTGCCCTCGTCCTCGCGCCACTCGTCGTCGTCCTTGACGGAGGCCACGAACTGCTCGGCCTGGGTCTTCAGCGACGCCAGCTGGGCCTTGATCGCCTTGACCTCGCTGGCGTACGTGGACAGCGCCGTTCCGACCGTCTGGAGATCCTCGCCGACCGACGCCGACGTCGTACGCACCGGCCCGGTGGCGGCGAACAGCTGCGCCGCCTCCGGTGCCTTGTACGGCGCCGCCATCCCCTGCCACGTGGTGTCGACCGCCTGGCCGGTCGCCGCGAAGTCGGTTCCGACGGTCTTGGCCGACGTGGCGTGCCCGGCGAGCTTCTCCATGTTGCCGGGGATCTGCGGGATCTCTCCGGGATTGATCATTCCGCCCTCGGCCCCCCGCCGCCGCGACCCGGCATCGTCGACGCGTCGGGCGCAGCCGTCGCGCTGCGCTGCGCGGTGGCGGCCATCTCCAGGTCACCCTGGATGTAGGCGTTCGTCGCCTGCACCGCCGCATTCATGCACGCCCCCGTGCGGGTGAACACGAACTGAAGATCCGTCTTGATCGAATCCACAAAACCCTGCAGCGCCGAGCCCACGATCTCCGAGCAGGACTCGGTCGCCGCGCCTTCCAGCGCCGAGTTCAGGCTCGTCATCTGCCCCTCGAACGGGGCTGCCGCCTTTTGTGTACGGATCAGAACGTCGCGCACTCCACCGGGGGAGATGTCCCACGTGCTCACGCTCGTGCTCCCTCGTCAAATGTTCGGTTGGCTCAGCCGATCGCCTGCACCGCGTTGCTCGCCCGCGTCTGCGTGGTGGTGGCCGTCTGGTCGTTCTTGTCCATCGTGGTCTTCAGAAGGTGGATGATCTGACGCACCTCGGTGGCGGCCCGGTTCCACCGCTGCTCGACGACCCGGTACTCCTCGGAGACGCCGTCGGCGTCGAAGTCGGCCATCGCGGTGTTGACGTCGGCCTGGCGCTGCGAGATGAGAGCCTCCAGCCGCCCGATGATTCCGGCGAGGTCGCCCTGGACCTGCTGGGAGGCGCCCGTGTCGTAACTACGGCGATCCATGGTCATGGTGTCACTCCTCCCCGGGTCAGCGGCTGCTCGCGAAGCGGGCCGCGTCGAAGTTGGCCGAACCCTGCGCGGTGCTGGCGTTGTCGGCCATCTCGTTGACACCCTGGCCGAAGGCCTGGTCCATACCGCTCTGACCACCGAGGATCGCGCCGAGGGCCCCGTTGAGCTCGGCGGTGATCGAGTCGGCGTTGGCCTTGAACGAGTCGAACGCAGCCCGTCCGGCACCGTTGAACTTGCCCTCCAGCGGCTCGGCCGCCGCGATGAGCTGCTTGATCAGTGAGCCCAGGTCGTCGGACGAACCCTGGGTCTGCTTGGTCAGGCTCGAGAGCGTCTGCGCGCCCATGTCGAACTTCATCCCGCTCCTCCCGTGCGCGGCGATCGATGTCCTGACCCATTCTACGAAGTCGATACCACCCCGGTTCAAATGAAATACGTCGATCAACGAGGAGCGGGAATTCGGTCAGCCACCCAGAATGTGGCGCGCCATCACGATGCGCTGGACCTGATTCGTTCCCTCGTAAATCTGAGTGATCTTCGCGTCGCGCATCATCCGCTCCACGGGGAAGTCGCGGGTGTATCCGTACCCGCCGAGAAGCTGCACCGCGTCAGTGGTGATCTTCATCGCCGCATCGGACGCGAAGCATTTGGCGGCGGCACCGAAGTAGGTCAGGTCGGCGTCGTTGCGCTCGCTCTTCGCGGCCGCCACGTAGGTGAGCTGACGGGCGGCGTCGAGCTGCATCGCCATGTCGGCCAGCATGAACTGGATGCCCTGGAAGTCGGCGACGGGACGACCGAACTGCCGGCGCTCCTGCACGTACCCGGCGGCCGCGTCGAGGGCGCCCTGCGCGATGCCCACCGCCTGCGCCGCGATCGTGACCCGGGTGTGGTCGAGCGTCCGCATCGCGGTGCGAAACCCGGTGCCAGGGTCGCCGATCATGCGGTCGGCGGGCAGCCGCACGTTGTCGAAGTAGACCTCGCGGGTCGGCGAGCCCTTGATGCCGAGCTTCTTCTCCGGCGCGCCGAAGCTGACCCCGGGGTCGGCCTTCTCCACGACGAACGCCGAGATGCCCTTCGAGCGGGCGCCCGGCTCGGTGACCGCGAACACCGTGTAGTAGTCGGAGACACCCGCGTTGGTGATCCACCGCTTGGCGCCGTTGAGCAGCCAGCCGTCACCGTCGGGAACGGCGCGGGTGCTCATCGAGACGGCGTCGCTGCCGGCCTCGGGCTCGGACAGGCAGTACGAGAACATCGCCTCGCCCGCGGCGACCGGGGTGAGGTAGCGACGTTTGAGGTCGGCGGAACCGGACAGGAGCACCGGTAGCGTGCCGAGCTTGTTCACCGCCGGGATCAGCGACGACGACGCGCACGCCCGCGCCACCTCCTCGATGACGATCGCGGTGGCCAACGCGTCGGCGCCGACGCCGCCGTACTCCTCGGGGATGTGCGGAGCGTGGAAGTCTCCGGCGCGCAGGGCGTCGTACGACGCCTGCGGGAACTCGCCGAGCTCGTCGGCGGCGGCGGCGTTGGGTGCGACCTTGCCGTCGCAGAGCTCCCGTACCGCGTCACGCAGGGCCCGGTGGTCTTCGGGCAGTTCGTACACGTTGAACACGCGTTAAGGATACTCACCGGTAACCAAATCCAAGACCCCTCACGCAAGGATGTGGGGCTATTCTCAACGCTTCGTCGATCCCCCCAAACGGACGAAAGTGAGCAGCGTGACGATCCAGTACATGACTCCGGGCGCCACGTTGGCGGTGCCGTCCGGAGCGGCCCGTCCCCGGCTGGCCTTTCACGGCACGGGCTACCTCGGAGCCACGTACGCGGTCTGCTTCGCCGAGCTCGGCTACGAGGTGCTCGGCTACGACGTCGACGCACCCAAGATCGCGAAACTCACGGGCGGCAACGTGCCGTTCCACGAGCCCGGTCTCGACGAGATGCTCCGCAAGAACGTCGCCGCCGGCCGCCTGCGGTTCACCACGTCGATCGAGGAGGCCGCCGCCTTCGGCGACATCCACTTCGTCTGCGTGGGCACTCCGCAGCGGCCCGACAGCATGGCCGCCGACCTGTCCCACGTCGAGGACGTCGTGGTCCGGCTGGCGCCGCACCTGCACCGCAAGGCGCTGATCGTGGGCAAGTCGACCGTTCCGGTCGGCACCGCCGAGTGGGTGGAGCAGCTGGTGCGCCGGCACGCCCCCGACGGGTCCGAGATCGAGGTCGCCTGGAGCCCGGAGTTCCTCCAGGAGGGACACGCGGTCGAAGACGTGCTGCGGCCCAACCGGGTCATCTTCGGCGTGCGCAGCGAGTGGGCCGGCGCGATGCTCTACGCCGCGCACAAGGGCGTGTTCGACCTCGCGACCACCGAGGACCGCGAGGTGCCCGTGGTGGTCACCAACTTCGCGACCGCCGAGCTGGTGAAGGTCGCCGCCAACGCGTTCCTCGCGACGAAGATCTCCTTCATCAACGCGATGGCCGAGATCTGCGAGCCCGCGGGCGCCGACGTCACGCAGCTCGCCCGGGCCCTCGGGTACGACGCCCGCATCGGCAACCGGTTCCTGCGCGCCGGCGTCGGCTTCGGCGGCGGCTGCCTGCCGAAGGACATCCGCGCGTTCCAGGCCCGCGCGCAGGAGCTCGGCGTCGGCGAGGCGCTGCGGTTCCTGCACGAGGTCGACCTGATCAACCAGCGGCGGCGCCAGTGGGTGGTGCAGCTCGCGGCGGAGCTGCTCGGCCGGCCGTTCGGCCCCGCCGGCCCCGACCTGAGCGGCGTGAAGGTCGCGGTGCTCGGCGCCACGTTCAAGCCCAACTCCGACGACGTGCGCGACTCGCCGGCCCTGTCGGTGGTGCGCAAGCTCAGCCGCAGCGGCGCCGAGGTGTCGGTGTTCGACCCGGAGGGCATGGAGAACGCCCGCCGCGAGGTGCCCGACGCCACGTACGCCCGCTCCGTCGTCGAGGCGGTCACCGGTGCCGACCTGGTGTGCGTCCTCACCGAGTGGGAGGAGTTCCGCACCGCCGACCCGGTGGTGCTCGGCGGGCTCGCCGCCGGCAAGGTCGTGATCGACGGACGCAACTGCCTCGATCCGGTGCTGTGGCGCCGCGCCGGCTGGGAGTACCGGGGCATGGGCCGGCCGGCCTGAATACACGCGGCCGATTCGCGATCGCACCTCGGCCCGGTGGATTATCCCGAAAGGATGAATGCGTTATCGGCTGATCTCAATAAGTCCAGTTGCCGGAGCTTTAGGAAAAGGTTACGGGTACCTAATAGACGGGTTTCCTAGATTCGTTTCGGTCCCTTTTTCTATCTTTCCCGCGTGACTGCCGAGAAGCCCACCGACAACGATGTAACCCGTCCACTCGAAGTGCCGGACGACGCCGCACCGGTATTCGTCGATTCCACCGGCCGCCGTGGCCGACGGATCCGCTTCGCGTTCTACGGCATCGGTGGACTGAGTCTCACCTATGCCGGCATGGTCGCGATGAGCCTCGCGGGTGGCCCGCTCAACCCCGAGACCCTGCTGCCGTTCCCCGACCTGCTGATCAACCGCCCGGCCGCCGTCGAGACGACGCCCGAACCGGCACAGCCGGCGCCGACCGGCACCAACCGGGCGGGCGACGGACGCCGCACCGGCCAGGACGGTGAAGCGGCGCAGATCCCGGCCCAGCCTGGACAGTCGGCCGCGCCCGTTCCCGGTCCGCCCGGACCGGCGGTTCCCGAGGCCACGCCGGCCCCGTCGACGCCGCAGTCGCAGGCGCCCTCGCAGCCGCCGTCGACCGCCCCGTCGCAGAACCCGGCACCGAGCGGCACGACGAACCCGGCACCCGGCGGTGGCGGCGGCGGCGGAACGCCGACCGGGCCCGCACCGGAGAACGGGACGGGTACCGGAACCAACACCAACACCGGCCAGACCACCGGCGGCCAGACCACCGGCGGCACGACCACCGGCGGCACGACCACCGGCGGCACGGGCGCCGGGACGGGCACCGGGACCGGAGGCACCGGCGGAGCAACAGGAACCGGCGGAGCAACCAGCACCGGCGGCTCCGGCGGAGGAACCGGCACAGGAACCGGCACAGGTACCGGAACCGGCGGCACGACCACCGGCGGCTCGGGCGGCGGCGACACCACCGGCGACACCACCGGCGGCACCGCCGGCGGCAGTAGCGGCAGCGGCACCGCGCCCCTCGCGCAGACGCCCGTGCAGCCCGCCAACAAGTTCGCCGAGTCCGCCCCCGCCCCGACCGTCACGCAGGTCGCGCCCCAGCCCGTCGGGGGCCAGGAGTGACCGTTCCCGGTACCCCGGGCCGGTCGCGTTTCGGTATCGGCCGCTGGCTCGTCGCGACCGTGCTCGTGCTGATGTTCGCCAGCATCCTGCTCGTCGAGGCGTACGTGAACGCGGAGTTCGCACCCGACTCGGCGCAGCAACTGGGCGGCAACGGCTCGATCCCCGAGTCGGTGCGCTCCGGCGGCCCGATCATCGACACCACGAACGGCGGCGCGCGCTCGTTCTCGCTGCCGCCGAAGACCATCGCGCTGACGTTCGACGACGGCCCCGACCCCCGGTGGACCCCCGCGGTCAACGAGGTGCTGCACCGCCACCAGGTACCCGCGACGTTCTTCGTCGTGGGCACCCAGGTGGCGCGGTACCCGGACCTGGTCCGCGACCTCGTCAACAACGGCGACGAGATCGGCATCCACAGCTTCACCCACCCGCAGATGGCCGCCCTGCCGGCCTGGCGGCAGGAGCTGGAGTACTCGCACACCCAGATGGCGATCGTGAACGCCACCGGACGCAAGTCGAACCTGCTGCGGTTCCCGTACTCGTCCACCGTCGCGGCGATCGACGACGCGAACTGGAAGATGATGCGCGACGCCGGCCGGCTCGGCTACCTCACGATCATGACCGAGTCCGACTCGAAGGACTGGGACAGGCCGGGTGTCGACCAGATCGTCCGCAACGCCACGCCGAAGGACGACAAGGGCACCATCTCGCTGTGGCACGACGCCGGCGGTGACCGGTCGCAGACGGTCGCGGCGCTCGACCGCTTCATCCCGCTGATGAAGGAGCGCGGCTACTCGTTCGTCACCGTCTCCGAGGGGCTGCGTCGCACGCTCGTCGAACGGGACCCGGCCGCGTCCGTCACCGGCAACCCGCTCGCGACAAAGGCCGACCGTCAGCGCGGCCTCGCGCTGACGGCGGCGATCGCCATCGCCGACCGGACCGTCGACGGCCTCGCGGTCCTGTTCCTGATCGTGGGTGTGCTGACGGTCGTGCGCACGGTCGCCCTGTTCATCCTCGCCGGCCGGCACGCCCGCAAGCGCCGCGGCGCGACGTGGAGCTGGGGCGAGCGCGTGCTCGACCCGGTGTCGGTGATCGTGCCCGCCTACAACGAGAAGGAGGGCATCGAGGCGGCCGTGCGGTCACTGGCCGGCGGTGACCATCCGGGCGGCATCGAGGTGGTCGTCGTCGACGACGGCTCCACCGACAACACCGCCGACCTGGTCCGGGCGATGGGCCTGCCGAACGTGCGCGTGGTGCAGGTGCCCAACGGCGGCAAGCCGAACGCGCTGAACACCGGCGTGGCGATGGCCAGCCACGACCTGATCGTGATGGTCGACGGCGACACCGTCTTCGAGAAGGAGTCGCTCAACCGGCTCGTGCAGCCGTTCGCCGACCCGCGCGTGGGCGCGGTCGCCGGCAACGTGAAGGTCGGCAACCGGAACAGCCTGGTGGCCCGCTGGCAGCACATCGAGTACGTCATCGGGTTCAACCTCGACCGCCGCCTCTACGACGTACTGAGGTGCATGCCGACGATCCCCGGCGCGATCGGCGCGTTCCGCCGGCAGGCGCTCGCCGAGGCCGGCGGGATGAGCCACGACACGCTCGCCGAGGACACCGACGTCACCATGGCGCTGTGCCGCGCCGGCTGGCACGTCGTCTACGAGGAGCGGGCCCGGGCCTGGACCGAGGCTCCGTCGACGCTCAGGCAGCTGTGGACGCAGCGGTACCGCTGGAGCTACGGCACCATGCAGGCGATGTGGAAGCACCGCCGGTCGCTCGTCGAGCGGGGACCGTCGGGCCGCTTCGGCCGGCTGGGGCTGCCGCTGGTGGCGCTGTTCGGCGTCGCGTTGCCGCTGCTGGCGCCGATCATCGACCTGCTGACCCTGTACGGCCTGGTGTTCCTCGACCGCACCGACACCGCGATCGCGTGGGTGGCGATGCTCGGCCTGCAGTTCCTCACCGCGGCCGTGGCCTTCCGCCTGGACAAGGAGAAGCTCACTCCACTCTGGACACTGCCGCTGCAGCAGTTCGCCTACCGGCAGCTGATGTACCTGGTGCTGATCCAGTCGATGCTCACCGCGCTCACCGGGGCCCGCCTGCGCTGGCACAAGCTGCGCCGGTCGGGTACCGCCGGTGCGACCGCGCCGGCCAGCGTCGCGATCCAGGCGGGCGCGCCGGCGAACATGCCGCCGCGCACGCCGCCGCCGCGGCCCGCGCCGGCCGACGTCGTCGTGGCCTCGGGCTCGGCGGCGCGGGTTCCGGCCGTCGATCGTTCCGAAGCGACGGGACCGGGTGAGCTGGTCCGTCCGCGCGGTGTGGCGAGCGTCCCACCGAACCCGTACACCGACACGCCGGCACAACGCGATCAAGACTTCCTTCAGGCGTCGAAACACGGCATTCTTCCTTAGAGGGGTGGGCGTGCGGTAGTCGCACGAGCACGGGAGGGAGCCGAGTGGAGCCGTACCCGTGTCCGTACTGTTCGGAAGACGTTCCCGGCGGCGCGACCGTCTGCCCCCACTGCGGAGAGCACCTCGGGGAGACGCTCGCGCCGCTGGCGCATGAGCGGCCGGAGACCGACCTGCCGGCCGCCGGTTTCCGCCCCGGCTCCCCGCCCCGCCGGGCTGACACCACCGCTGACACCACAGCCGACACCACCGCTGACACCACCGCCGGCACCACCGCCAGCGCCGACCCCATCGACGCTGCCGACGGGCCGGCGGTACCCGCCCGTGACGATCCGCCGGCTCCCGGAAGCGCGCCGCCGCGCGAGAGCCGGGGAAGCGCCGCCCGCGGCTCGCGCGCCCGTGCGGGTGGCGCCGGCGGCGCCCCGCTGCCGGAGGGCACGTTCTCCCCCCGCCGACCGGGCGGGGCCGGCCAACCCGGCAGCGCCGCACGGCGCCGGCCCACGCGGGCCACCGGACCCGGCGGCGGTCCAGGTGGCGCACCCAGCCGGGCCGGTGGACCACCCGCCGGCGCCGGCCAGCCGTCGCGTCCCGGACGCTTCGAGCCGCCCGGCCGGCTCGCCCGCTTCACCCGGCTCGGCCGGCTGCGCGGCGGCCTCGCCGGGCTCGGCGCAGACCGGTCCCCCGACCCTCCCGGCACCCCGCGCGGGCCCGCCCGGGTGATGCCGCTCGACGACGACCTGCCCCGGGCGCCACGCAGCCGGATGGTCGGCGTCGAGACGAGCACCGGCGCCACCCAGACCGTGCTGTTCACGCTCGGCGGCCTGCTGCTCGCCGGCGCCGTGGTCGTGCTGACCCTGGCGTTCACCAACGTCAGCCCGGTCGCGCGGATGGCCATCCTCGGCCTGATCACGCTCGTCCTGCTGGTGGTTCCGGTGATCCTGGCCGGCCGGCAGCTGATCGCCACCGCCGAGACGCTGGCCGCCGTCGCGCTGGTCATGGTGCTCGTCGACGGGTACGTCGCGTACACGGAAGGCCTGTTCGGCGGCGCCGGCCTGCCCACACAGACCTACATCGCGATCGTGTGCCTGATCACCGCCGCCATCTCGGTGGGGTACCAGTACGCCACCCACCTGCTCGCGCCCCGGTACGCGGCGCTGCTCGTGCTGCAGCCGGTCATCCCGCTGCTGGCGTACCCGTTCGTCACCGAGCCGGCCGGCTGGGCGCTGGCGCTGGTCGGCGTCGCGGTGATGAACCTCGGCTTCGGGCTCGGCGTATCGGCCGCCCGTCCGCTGTTCGGGCTGGTGGTGCTGCCCGGCGAGGGCCGGTGGGCGGCGTTCCTCCGCGACGCCACGTGGGTGCTGTTCGCGGTCGCCTACGGTGCCGCGCTCGCGTTCGCGGCGTCGGCGCTGGTCGAGGCCGACGGGGTGCCGCAGACGATGCGGGCCGCCGCCGTGCTGGTGCTCGCGGCCGCCGTCGGGGTGGCCGGTGCGCTCCAGCAGCGGCGGCAGCCGCTCGGCGACCTGACCGGCGGCCTCGCGGTGATCGCCGTGGTCGTCGCGGCCGCCCGGGTCGCCACCGTGGCCGCTCCCGGGTACGCGGTGGTGGTCACCGCCGCGGCCGTCGCCCTGGCCGCCGCGCTGGTCCCCGTCCTGCCGGAACGCGCACGGCGCGGGCCGGCACTGGCCGGCATCCTGGCCGGCGCGGTCACCACGCTGGTGTGGCTCTGGGTGGCGATGCCCGCGGTCGGCGCGCCGATCCGGGCGGCGTCGCCGTACTGGGCCACCGACCTCGGCACGTACGAGGCGCGGGTCTCGACGCTGGCCGAGGGCGCCACGTGGCAGCTGCCGGTCGCCGCGATGCTGCTCACGGTGGCCGCCGCGCTGCTGCTGCCGGCCGAGTTCCGCATCGACGCGATCGTCGTCGGTGGCGCGTTCGCCGCGCTGACCGCTCCCGCGTCGCTGGGCCTGAACTGGGTGCTGACGCCGGCCGTCGCCGTCGCCGCCGCGATCATCGCCGGCGTGGCGGCTCCCCGGGTCGGCCGGGTGCGGCGGGCAGCCGCCCCGTCCTTCGACCCGCCCGTGCCCTCGATCGACCCGCTGCGACCGGAGGTGTCGGTCGACCCGACCCGGCCCGGGCGGCGCAACGCCGGATGGGGCCAGCCCCGGCCCACCACCGACCTGGCCGGCGACCGCTACGGCGCCACCTCCGACGCCGCCGACCCGCTGGTCCGCACCGCCTGGATCTGCCTCGGCGCGGCGCTGCTCCTCGGTGCGTGGGCGGCCGCGGCCAGCCTCACCCGGCCCGCCGCGACCGCGCTGACGCTCGCCGCGATCACGGTCGCCGGGTTCGCGGTGGCGTTCGGGCGCCGGTCGACGGTCACCGACCCGCGGGCCGAGATGGTCGCCCGCATCGCGTCCGACGCCGCGGCCGGTGGCGCGGTGTTCGCGTTCCCCGGCGCCGTGGCCGCGCTCACCGCGACGTTCGTCGCCGGACGCACCGACGACCGGGCGTTCGCGGCGACCGCGGTGCTGGTCACCACGTACCTGGCGCTGTCGGTGGTGCTCGCCTACGCGGCGCTCGTGCAGGTGATGCAGCGGCGTTCCGTGCCGCCGGTCGTGGCCGGCGCCATCGGTGCCGCCGCCGTGGTGACACTCGCGACACTGCTGGTCGGTGCGGCCACCGCGATCGACATCGTGGTGGCGTTCCTGCTGCTCGGCAGCGCGGTGCTGCTCTGGCTCGCGCCGAGCATGGACGACCGGCAGATCTTCGGCCAGCGCCTCGACGGCGCCGATCTGGCCGCCGCGGCGGTCACCATCGCCGGTACGGCCGCGCTCGCCCGGGCGACGTCGCTGTTCGTCGAGGGCAGCGAGCTCGTGCTGGTGGCCGCGCTGGTGCTGGCGGTGTCGCTGGGCACCCGCACGCTGCGCGACGAGCGGTGGCGACGCGGACCGGTGGTCGGTTCCGCCGCCGTCGGCGCGATCGTGGCGGTGCTCGCGGGCTGGGGCGCACTGGGCGCGGCCGTCGGCGTGATCCGGGCCGCCGGCCCGATCTGGGAGGCCGACCTCGGTCCGCGGTGGACCGAGACGGCCAGCCAGCACGCCGTCTTCGGCACGCAGGTGCCGATCGCGCTGTTCCTGCTGGCCGCAGCCGCCGCGATCGCGATGCCGAAGCCGGTCGGCGACGACGTGGCGGCCGTGCTGGCCGGTCTCGGCGCGGTGTCGGTACCGGTGGCGTTCCAGCTCGGCTGGGCGGCACCGCTGGTGATCGGGCTGCTGTCCACGCTCGGGTTCGGCCTGGCGGCCGTGGTCGCCTGGAACCCGCGTACCGGCTTCACCCGCGTCGGCGTCGCCGCGGCCCTCGGCATCCACACCGCGGTGGCCAGCCTGTGCGAGCCGAGCGCCACCGCGGGCACCCTGCTGGGCCTGCTCACCGTCGGGATCATCGTGGCGCTGGCCGGCTGGCTGACCGACGAGAGCCGGGCCGACCGGGACGGAGCCGCGGAGACCGCCGGGTTCGGCCGCGCGCACCTGCCCGTCGTGGGTGGTTCGGCGGTGGCGAGCTCCCTGCTCGCGCTGTCGGGGGCCTGCGCGGCGTTCGCGGCCACGCTGAGCCACGAGGTCGACGTGCCGGTCACCGCGGCGCTCGCGGGCGCGTCGGTGGGGCTCGCCGTGTCCGGGTTCCTGTGCCGCAACGTCCCGATGTACCTGCCGTACGTCACCGTCGGCGTCGCCGCCTCGGCCACTGTCGCCGCGTTGACGTCGCTGGCCACCGACCTGCCGGCGGCGATCTACGCCGCGGCGGCGGCGCTCCTCGGTGTGATCGCGGAGCTGCTGCGGGTGCGCACCGAGCGGCCCGCGGCGGAGTGGGCGCCGACCACCGGCTGGCGGCCCGACCGCACGCGGATCCCGCTGCCGAGCTGGCGCATGGCGCGCCGGCCGGGTGGCTTCGGCGCGGGTGTCATGGCCGCGAGCGCCGTGCCCGCCGGCGTCGCGCTCATCGTGATCGCGCCGGCCGTCGCGGCGGCGCTGCTCGGCCCGTACATGTGGGTCGACGACCCGTGGACCGGCACCGCCGAGACCGCGGCCGACCTCGGCTGGTTCGAGCGGTGGACCGGCGGCCCGAGCGACGTGCTCGCCGCCGCCACGTTGACGCTCGCCGCCGCGCTGGCCGCGGTCGGGCTGGGCGGCAGCCGCCGGGCGATCACCGACCGGGCCGTCGCCGTGGTGATCCCCGGTGTCGCGGTGACGCTGCTGATCATCCCGGCCGCCCTCGACGTGCCCTGGCCGGTGTACAACACGGTCACGCTGGTCGTCGCCGTGCTGGCCGGGCTCGGCCTGGCCCTCACCCCGCCGCCACCCGAGTCCATCGACGCCCACCCGTTGCGGCAGGCCCGTCGGGTCATCTTCGCGATCGGACTGGCCGCGGCCGGCGCCGGGTTCGCCGGCAGCCTCGCCACCCCGTCGACCACGGTCAGCACGCTCGCCGGCACGGTGTTCTTCGGCGTGATCGGCGCGGTGTGGGGTCGCACCGGCTTCGCCCGGTTGTTCGCGTGGCAGTTCGCCGCCGGGTCCCTGATCGGGGTGGCCATCGCCGGCGGCCTGGCCGCGCACCTGCCGGCCCGCACCAGCGCCGTCGCCGTGCTGGCGGCCGGCGCGGCGCTGCTCGGCGCCTCGGCCGCGCTGCCCCGGCTGCGCCGCAACGACCCGGCGCGGCTGGCCAGCCTCGACAGCGAGCAGTCGCTGCTGGAGGCGTTCGGCTACCTCGCGCTCGTCGTGGCGATCGCGCTGACCATGGGCTACCCGGAGTACACGGCGGTCGCGTGCATGGCCACCGGCACCCTGCTCGGGGTCGCGGCGATCCGGCAGGGGCGCACCGAGCAGTACCGCAGCACGTTGATCGTGGCCGCGGCGGTGATCGAGGTCGTGGCGATCTGGATGCTGCTGCGCGACCGGGAGATCGGCATCCCGGAGGCGTACACGCTGCCGTTCGCCGCGCTCGCGCTGGTGATCGGCCTGGTCGAGCTGCGCCGGCGGCCCGAGCTGGGCAGCTGGCTGGCGTACGGTCCGGCGCTGGTGGCCGCGTTCGCGCCCACGCTCACGATCGTGCTGATCACCGACGCGAGCACGGTCCGCCGGGTATTGCTGCTGGTCGCGGCCGTGCTGACGGTCGCGATCGGCTCGGTGCGCCGGCACAAGGCTCCGGTGACGATCGGAGCGGTGGTCACGGTGCTGGCGATGGCCAACGAGCTGGTCCTGATCGGTCGCGACGTGCCCTGGTACATCCTGCTCCTGATGTTCGTGCTCACCGGTGGCCTGCTGGTCAGCCTCGGCGCGACCTACGAACGCCGCCGGTTGCTGGGCCGGTTCCGCGGCGCTTATGGATCGTTCAGATAGGTGGGAACCGATACGTGGTGGCGCTGCGTCCAAGGCACATGAGGTTTCGGATCGCGCTCGCCACGGCCCTTGTCCTGACGCTCGCCGCCTGCGCCGGAGACGGCCCCCAGTCCGGTTCACAGGCCGACCCGGAGGCCGGTGCGCCGGCACCGCCCGCCGCCGAGGGCGGCCCGCTGGCCCTGATCGGGCTGTGGACGGTGGAGGACACCGACGAGAAGCCCGGCACGGTGCTGCGGATCGCCCCGAAGAAGCAGCTGTCGCTGTGGCGCGACTGCGGCACCCTGAACGGCGCCTGGGCCGGTGCCGACAACCTGTTCCTCGCCACCCTGCACGGCGGTAGCGGCGGCTGCTTCGCGAACGGCGAACCGCCGGCCCAGCTCACGCCCGGCTGGCTGCTCAGGGCCAACGGCTACAAGCCCGACGGTGCCGCGCTGGCGCTCGTCGACCAGGCCGGCGCGGTGGTGGCGCGGCTGGTGGCCGGCGGCAAGCCGAAGGTCACCGACGGGGTGTCACCGGAGGAGGCCGAGCCTCCGGTGGTCACCGACGAGGACCGGGCCGCGCTGTCGGCCGACACCACCCTGCCGGCCGGGCTCGCCGCGGTCGACCGGAACGCGCTCGTGGGCCGGTGGGTGCCGGTCAGCGGCGGCGCGACGGCGTTCGTCGCGTTCCAGGCCGACGGCGTGTGGACCGGGTCGGACGGGTGCAACGGCAACGGGGGACGCTGGGCCGCCGGTCCCCAGGGCACGTTCCTCGCGACCGGCGGGCCGAGCACGCTGATGGCGTGCGACGGCGCCGCCGTGCCGACGTGGCTCTCCACCGCGGCGCAGGCCGGCCTCGCCGACGGCCAGCTGGTGCTGGTCGACGCCGCCGGCACCGAGGTGGGCCGCCTCAGGAAGAGCTGACGGCCGGGGGGCGGGCCGCCTCAGGAAGAGCTGGCGGCCTGCCGCAGGGCGGCGTCCTTCTGCGCGACGAGGTCCTGCAGCGACCGCTGGAACCCCTCCATCCGCGCGCGGAGGTCGGGATCGGCGGCGGCGAGCATCCGGACGGCGAGCAGGCCGGCGTTGCGCGCCCCGCCGATCGACACCGTGGCGACCGGCACGCCGGCCGGCATCTGCACGATCGAGAGCAGCGAGTCCATGCCGTCGAGGTACTTCAACGGCACCGGGACGCCGATCACCGGCAACGGCGTGGCCGACGCGACCATGCCGGGCAGGTGCGCCGCTCCCCCGGCACCGGCGATGATCACCCGCAGGCCGCGGCCGGCCGCCTCCGCGGCGTAGTCGAGCATCGCCCGCGGGGTGCGGTGTGCGGAGAGCACGCGCACCTCGTGGGGCACGTCGAACTCGCGGAGCGCCTCGGCGGCGGCCTGCATGGTCGGCCAGTCCGAGTCGCTGCCCATGATCACGCCGACGACGGTCATGACCCCTCCTCCAACCACCGGGCGGCGCGCGCGGCGCTCGCTCTCACCGCTTCGAGGTCGTCGCCCAGCGCCGTCACGTGACCGATCTTGCGGCCGGGACGCACCTGCTTGCCGTACAGGTGCACCTTCACTTCCGGAACGGCCGCGAACATGTGGTGCAGCCGCTCGTCGATGGACATGCCGCCGGGCTCACCACCGAGGACGTTGGCCATCACCACCACCGGGGCGGTGAGCGACGTGTCCCCCATCGGGTAGTCGAGCACGGCGCGCAGGTGCTGCTCGAACTGCGAGGTGCGGGCGCCCTCGATGGTCCAGTGGGCCGAGTTGTGCGGGCGCATCGCGAGCTCGTTGACCAGCAGCGCGCTGCCGGTGTCGAACAGCTCCATGGCGAGCAGGCCCACCACGTCGAGCTCGGTGGCGACGCGGATCGCCAGGTTCTGCGCCTCGACAGCGCGCTCGTCGGTGAGGCCGGGTGCCGGCGCGATCACCTCGACGCAGATGCCGTTCCGCTGCACCGTCTCGACCACCGGGTACACGGCCACCTGCCCGAACGGCGAGCGGGCCACCACCGCGGCCAGCTCCCGCACCAGCGGGACCTTCTCCTCCGCGATCAGCTCGACACCAGCGGGCGCCTCTCCGGGCGAGCCGATCACCCAGACCCCGCGCCCGTCGTACCCGCCCCGCTCGGCCTTGACGACCACCGGCCACCCGACCTGCGCGCCGAACGCGGCCAGCTCCTCCGTCGACCGGACCGGTGCCCACCGCGGCACGGGGACGCCGAGCTCGCCGAGCCGCTGCCGCATGACCCGCTTGTCCTGGGCGTGGAGCAGCGCGTCGGCGCCGGGCCGCACCACCGCACCGGCCGCCACCAGCGCCCGGATGTGGTCGCCGGGCACGTGCTCGTGGTCGAACGTCACCACGTCGCAGTCCTTGGCGAACGCGAGCAGCGCGTCGAGGTCGGTGTGGGTCCCGATCGAGGTGTCGGCCGCGACCAGCGCCGCACCGTCGTCGGGGTTCGCGGCGAGCACCCGCAACGACTGTCCGAGGGCGATCGCCGCCTGGTGCGTCATGCGGGCCAGCTGGCCGCCGCCGATCATGCCGACCACGGGCAGCCCGGTCCTGGTGTCCATCGCCAGCCAGGGTAGTGACGGCGGCCGCCGGCCCGGTCACCGGGCCGGCGGCCGGCCATTGCCGGTCAGCAGGTCCAGTACACCGCGGCCGGCATGTCCTTCTTCTGCTCGTTCGGCTCCAGGCTCCTGATGACCTCGCCGTACACGATCGACCCGCCGGTGCTCATGTGCGAACCGGAGGCCCAGAACCCGTCCGGGGCGGGCAGTACCTTCTTCTGGCCGTTCCGCAGCAGGAGCAACGGGCTGTCGGGGCCCGCGGCCGGGTCCTCCTGCCGGCCGATGATCGCCACCTCGCCGTCGGACCTGACCGTGATCCCTGTCATCCCCCCGGCCCGGAATCCCGGAAGCGACGGGATCGGGACCTCGGTACGTTCACCCGTGCTCAGCCGCCACCGGAACACGCGGCGACCCGTTCCCGTGTCGCCCACCACCCAGTCGCCGTTGGAATCGCGCAGCCGTGGCGACTCGGTGTCGGAGGGCCCGGACAGTTCCCGGCCGGTTCCCGGGCCGGCCCAGACGTACGGCCGCATACCCGGCTGGAGGCTGCCGAGGATCGTGCCGTCGGACCCGAACCGCTCGGCACCCCACAGCGCGTTCCGCGGGTTCGGCAGCAGCTGGGGCGTGGACAGGTCACCGGCCTTCCAGACGGCGACCCGCGACTGCAGTCCGGTGGCGCCGGCCTGGTGGTACACCACGTATCCGAGCACGTCGCCGGCCGCGTTGATGCCGTTCAGGTCATGTCCGGGATAGCCGGCCGGTATCCCGAGCCGGTCGAAGGAGCCGTTCCGGTAGACCCAGCTCCCCACGGCCCCGTACTCGTTCAGCCCGGACTTGCCGAGGACCTGGCCCTGCTCGTTCACCGCGATCGGGTGCCCGTTCTTCGTCTCGGGCGGCATCAGGCGGGCTTTGCCGTTCTCCCACAGGATCATCAGCTGGGTCTGCCGGTCGTTCGAGGCGATCCACCCCACGGCCCACCGCCCGGTCGGGTCGACGGCGGAGACGACGACCTGCGGGTCCTTCAGCTCCTTCACGGCCGGATCGTCGGGCACCGGAAGCAGGTGGTACCGGCACGCGTCCGGCCCGGCGTCGGGAATCGTGGCGGGTGCGCCCGACGCCGATGCCGACGCCGAGGCGGCGGGGTCGTCGGGTAGGGAGTCGGTGCGGTCGCGGCTCGCGATGGCGATGGCGCCCGGGACCGCCACGATGGCCGCCAGCCCGAGGGCGACCGTGCCGGCGACCCGCCGGATCCGGCGCTGACGGGCCTTCTCCCGACCCGTCGCCACGGTGTGCCGCAGGTCGAGCCGGAAGTCCGGTGCTTCGGCGGTAGCCAGCCAGCCGCGGACGTCGCGTTCGTCGGTCATCGGGCGCTCCTGTCTGCGGCCTGGGTCATGATGCGGCGGAGAGTGGTCAGGCCGCGGGCGGTCTGGCTCTTCACGTTGCCGATCGAGCAGTTGAGCGCGGTCGCCGCGTCGGCGACCGACAGGTCGCTGTAGTAGCGGAGGACGATCGCCGCACGCTGGCCGGCGGGAAGCTGGGCGAGACCGGCCAGCACCTCGTCGCGGTTCTCGACGTCGTCGGACGGCGGTGCGGGGCGTTCCGGCATCCGGTCGGTCAGCAGGACGCGGGCCCAGCCGAGCCGGCGCTGCCCGAGGAACTCGCGCACCAGCATCCGGTGCACGTAGCCGTCGATGTTGTCGGCCGCCCTGGCCCGCGACCACTTCAGGTACAGGTTCAGGGCCGTGGCCTGGACGATGTCCTCGGCCCGGTGCCGGTCACCGCACAGGAGGTAGGCGGTCTGGTGCAGCCGGGGTAGTCGGCTGGACACGAACTCGACGTACTCGTCGTCGGCACTGAGGCTCACATCG
Source organism: Virgisporangium ochraceum (assembly GCF_016863655.1). Lineage (GTDB taxonomy): Bacteria > Actinomycetota > Actinomycetes > Mycobacteriales > Micromonosporaceae > Virgisporangium > Virgisporangium ochraceum. The sequence continues at coordinate 43,614 of NZ_BOPH01000060.1, read as the reverse complement.
AACTGATGGTGGCCGACCGGCGATGGGTTGCAACGGTCACCCGCCAAGTTCGCGGATCGTGTCGACGAGCAGCCAGCCGTCACCGCCACGACGGCCGACCGCTTCGACGTCTGCGCCTTGCGTTCCTCGTGCTCGCTGAGCGTGTCGCCGCGCAGGGTCCAGGCGGCGAAGCCGAGGAACGCCAGCGCGGCGACGAGCGCGATCCACCCGCTGGGGAGGGTGGCGCCGAGGCCGTATCAGACCCCGACGGAAACTGCGTGCGTCGCCGCGGTGGCGATCGTGATGCCCACCAGTACCGGCAGCGTGCGGTACCGGGTCGCGAACGTCTTCGCCCCGGAGGACCACGCCAGTATGTCGACCACGACATTGGGGACTATTCCCCTTCGCTCCCGGAAGCCTACAGCTCGGGACCCCGCTTCCGGAGATCGTCGACGGCGCCCATGGCGTTACGCAGCTCACCCAGCCAGGTCTCGGCGTGCTGGCCGACGAGCCGCACGCACCAGGCCAGCGCGTCGGACCGCGACCGCGCCACCCCGGCCGCCACCAGCGTGTCGAGCACCTGCCGCTCCGGCTGGCGCAGCCGCGTCATCACCGGGGCCGAGTGCGTGGTGAACAGCTCGTGGGTGTCGCCGGCGATCGCGCCCCAGGCCACCTTGCGCTGGTAGCGGTGCTCGAGCTGGCGGGCGATCTGGATCCGCCGCTCGCGGGTCGACTCGCGGTACGACGCGATGCGACCCTGCTCGGCCGAGGCCCGGTCGGCGTCGCTGGCGCCCTCGTCGAGCTTCGGCGCCGGCAGCGTGCCGACGATGATGATCTCGTCACGGTCGATGGACACGTCGGCCGGCCCGGTGAACCAGTCGTCGGGCAGCGCGCCCTGGATGAACGCCCGTGCGTCGTCGGCCGACGGAGGTTCCGAGGCGCCCCGGCCCCGCCCACCGAAGAAGCCCGGACCGCGACCTTCCCAGCCACCAAATTTCCGCATCGGTCACTCCTTCACACGTTGCAGCCGTTGCATTGATTACAGCATTACACCGCTACAGCGCATGCAGAAGTCGCGTTCACCAGAGGCGAACGCGCTCGGTCGTCAAGCGGCCGGCGCCAGGCGGCCGGCGCGGTCAGGCCAGGCCGGCTTCGCGGGCGGCGATCGCCGCCTGGACGCGGGTCCGCACGCCGAGCTTCCCCAGCACCCGGCTCACGTGCGTCTTCACGGTCGACTCCGCCATGCCCAGGTCGACCCCGATCTCCGCGTTCGAGCGGCCCCGGCCCACCGCCGCCAGTACCTCGCGTTCGCGCGCGGTCAGGGTGTCGAGCGCGGTCAGGTCCAGGGCCGGTGTGGTGGCGGCGAACGCCGCGATCAGACGGCGGGTCACCGCGGGCGCGATCACGCCGTCGCCGCGGGCGACGGTGCGCACGGCGTCGATGAGGCCGGCCGCGTCGACGTCCTTGAGCAGGAAGCCGGCGGCGCCGGCCCGCAGGGCACCGAACACGTACTCGTCGATGTCGAACGTGGTGAGGATCAGCACCGACCCGCCCTCGGCCACAATGTCGCGGGTGGCGGCGATCCCGTCGCGGCCGGGCATCCGGATGTCCATGAGCACCACGTCGGGGCGCAGGTCGCGGGCCGCGGCGACGGCCTGCAGCCCGTCGCGGGCCTGGCCGACCACCTCGATGTCGGCCGCGGTGTCGAGGATCAGCACCAGGCCCGACCGCACCGCCTCCTGGTCGTCGGCGACCAGCACCCGCACCGTCACGGGGCCACGCCCATCGGAAGCTCCGCGCGGACCCGCCAGGCTCGCCCACAAGAACCAACAGAGTCAATGGCCATGGGACCGGCGGAGAACTCGCCGCCGAGCAGCGCCACCCGCTCCCGCATCCCGACCAGGCCCATGCCCGCCCCGTCCACCGGTGGGGGCGACGCGACGAGCGCCGACGAGTCGACCGTCACCACGACGCTCGACGGCAGGTACTCCAGCCGCACGGCGGCCGTTCCGCCCGGCGCGTGCTTGCCGGCGTTGGTCAGCGACTCCTGCACGATGCGGTACGCCGCGTGATCGACGTCGGGCGGCAACGGGCGCGGCTCGCCGACCTGCTCCACGGTCACCTGGACGTGGGCCGCCGCGGCCGCGAGCCGCGGCAGCGCCTCGGCCAGGCCCTGCGCCAGCACCAGGTCGCCGGGCTCGCGGAGCACCTCGACCATGCGGCGCATCTCGGCCAGCCCCTGCACGCTGTTCTCGCGGATCACGCCGAGAATATCCACCAGCTTCGGGTCGTCGGCGGAGACGAGGGCCTGCGCCGCGGTGGCGTGGATCGCGACCGCGCTCAGGTGGTTCGCGACGACGTCGTGCAGCTCGCGCGCCATCCTGGCCCGCTCCTCGGCGAGCGCCTGGCGGCGCGACAGCTCGGCGAGGCGGGTGATCTGCTCGGCCCGCTCGCGTTCCCGCTCGGCCCGCTCGCGCCACCGTCGCACCGGCACCGAGGTCACCACCGGCACCACGAGGATCAACGTCAACGTGACGCCGACCGCCGCGCCCAGCGCGAAGTTCTCGGCCAGGAACAGCGTGGCGAGCGTCGACACCACGGTGGCGGCCACGGAGAACCGCAGCAGCCACGGCAGCACCTCGCGCCGCCCGTACAGCGCGACGTCGTACGTCAGCTGCCCGAACACCAGCCAGGTCGCCAGCGACGGGCCGAACGTGAGGTCCCAGACCCCGGCCACGACGCCGACGAGCAGGCCCACCAGCGGCGCGGTCCGCCGCAGCAGCAGGGCCAGGCAGACGAACGCCAGCGGCAGCGCCCGCCACCAGCCTGCGTCGATGCCCACCTGGTTCACGTTGAGCGCGAGCAGCAGCAGGCCGCCGCCGAAGCAGAACGCGGCGAGCCGCACGTCGCGGCGCAGCCCCGTGGGCTCGGCCCACTCGGCCGGCACGGCGCCGGTCCACCGGGCCACCCGTTCGACGTTCACCCGTCCATCAGACCATCCGTAGCGGCGGCCGGGGTCCGTCGAGAGCGGGAGCCGGGTCCGTCGAAGGATGTAGCCGCCGAATCGTCGCGCCAGCCGACGATCCGGCCCTCCGGGCGGGTGACGCTTGACCCATGCTGCTCGCACTGATCATCGCCAGCGAGATCGGATTCTGGGTTCTCCTCGGCGCCGGACTGGCCGCGCGGTACCTGCTGCGGTGGCGGCGGGTCAGCACGGTGCTGCTGGTCTGCGTGCCGCTGATCGACGTCGTGCTCCTCGTCGCCACGGTGATCGACCTGCGACGCGGCGCCGAGCCCGAGTGGGGGCACGGGCTGGCCGCGCTCTACATCGGGTTCTCGGTCGCGTTCGGCAAGGACATGATCCGCTGGGCCGACCAGCGGTTCGCGCACCGCTTCGCCGGCGGCCCGCCGCCCTGGAAGCCGCCGAAGTACGGCCGCGACAAGCTCGTGTACGAGTGGAAGGCGTGGGGCAGGGCGGCGCTCGGGTGGGCGGTGGCCGCGCTGCTGCTCGGCGCCGGCTACCTGCTCGTCGGCGACCACGACCGCGCGGCGCCGCTGCTGGCCTGGGCCGCCAAGCCGGCCGTCCCGATGCTGATCTGGTTGATCTTCTGGCCGGTGGCCGAGACGGTCTTTCCCAGCAGGCCTAAGGACCAGCAGGCCTAGGGAAGAGACAGCGCCGACCGGGCGTACGAAAGATCTGCTGGGCCGCTGAACCGCAGCGCCGACAGGCCGGCCGCACGTGCCCCGCGCACGTTGCGGTCGGTGTCGTCGATGAGCAGGCACTGCGCCGGTGGCGTGTCGACCAGGGCGCAGGCCGCGAGGAAGTACTCCTTCTGCGGCTTGTAGGAGCCGATCGCCGAGGAGTTCGCCACCGCGTCGAAGTCGCCGGCGATCCCGAACTGGTCGAGATCGAGGTCCAGCGCGTCGGTGGCGTTGGTCGCCAGCACCACGCGCACACCCGCCTGCCGCGCCGAGCGCACGAACGCGTGCACCTCGGTGTCGACCGCGCCGCGGTAGGCGCCGTACTCGACCATCAGGTTCCGCGCCATCGTGGGGCCGCCGACCCGGTCGGCCAGCGCGTCGGCGACGCCCAGGAACCAGTCGGCGTGCGACACGCGTCCCGTGATCGCGGCCTCCAGCCGCGGCCACTCCCTGGCGACGTCGGTGACCGCGCCGGGCTCGAGGCCGTACCGCTCCTCGGCCACCGCGATCACCGCGGGGTCGAAGTGGCGCAGCACCCCGTCAAAGTCGATCAGCAGTGCGGAAGGCTTTTGCCTCATGCGGCTTCATCGGCGTCCCGCGCGAGCCGCTGGCTGATCACCTCGGTGACGCCGCTGCGCATGGTGACGCCGTACAGCGCGTCGGCGACCTCCATCGTGCGCTTCTGGTGCGTGATGATGATCAGCTGCGACTTCTCCCGCAGCTGCGCGAACAGCGTGATCAGCCGGCCGAGGTTGACGTCGTCGAGGGCGGCCTCGACCTCGTCCATGATGTAGAACGGCGACGGCCGGGCGCGGAAGATCGCCACCAGCATCGCCACCGCCGTCAGCGACCGCTCGCCACCCGAGAGCAGCGACAGCCGCTTGATCTTCTTGCCCGGCGGGCGGGCCTCGACCTCGACGCCGGTGGTGAGCATGTCCTCCGGGTCGGTGAGCACCAGCCGGCCCTCGCCGCCCGGGAACAGCACCCCGAACACCTGCTCGAACTCGCGGGCGGTGTCGTGGTAGGCGCTGGCGAACACCTCGAGGATCCGGTCGTCGACGTCCTTCACCACGGTGAGCAGGTCGCGCCGCGACTTCTTCAGGTCCTCGAGCTGGTCGGACAGGAACTTGAACCGCTCCTCCAGCGCCGCGAACTCCTCCAGCGCCAACGGGTTGACCTTGCCCAGCAGGTTCAGCTCCCGTTCGGCCTTGGCGGCCCGCTTCTCCTGCGTGGCCCGGTCGAACGGCATCGGAGCCGGCGGTTCCCGGCCCTCCGACTCGGCGAGAGCGACCTCGGGCGCCGTCGGCGGCACCGGGTTCGCCGGGCCGTACTCGGCGATCAGCAGCTCCGGCTCCAGCCCGTGTTCGTCGGCCGAGCGCGCCTCCAGCTGCTCGATGCGCAGCCGCTGCTCGGCCCGCGCCACCTCGTCGCGGTGCACCGCGCTCGTGAGGCGCTCCAGCTGGGCGGTCAGCTGCCGGCTGGTCCCGCGGATGCCCGACAGCTCCTGCTCCCGCTCAGCGCGCGCGACGGCGAGGTGATCGCGTTGTTCGGACGCCGCCGCCAGACTGACGGCGATCGCCTCCAGCGCCCGTTCGGCACCGACCACGACGGCCTGCGCGATCGCGGCGCCGCGGGCACGCGCGGCCCGCGCCGCGGCCGCGCGCTCGCGGGCGGCGCGTTCGGCCTGGGCCTGTCGCATGAGGGCGTCCGCGCGGCCGGCCAGCGCCGCGACGCGTTCCTCGGCCGTACGGACCGCGAGGCGCACGTCCATCTCGCGCTGACGGGCCTGCGGGACCGCCTGAGCGAGCTCGTCCCGCTCCACAGTGGACGGTTCGGCTTCGACCGGCGTGTCCTCGGCTATGGCGAGCCGCTCCTCGAGCGCCTCCAGGGCGAGCAGCGCCTCCTCGCGGGAGTTCTCGGCCTTGGCGCGGGCGGTGGCGAGGCGGTCGGCCTCGGCCTTCGCGCTGCGGCTGGCGGCGCCGAGCTCGGCGAGCTTGCGGGCAACCGCGTTGCGCGCGCCCTCGGCCTGCCTGCGGGCCGTGTTGGCCTCTGACACCCGCTCCTTGAGCTCGGCGGCCTGTTCGCGTGCCTCCGCGAGCTCGTCGCGCAGCGCGGCGGCCTTCGCGTCGGCCTCGTTCTTGTGGCTGCGGGCCTCCTCGACGGCGGCCTGCACCTCGAGGTAGCTGGGCTGCTTGCCCGAGCCGCCGGCGGCCGCGTAGGCGCCGATGATGTCGCCCTCGGGGGTCACCGCCCGCACGGTCGGCGCGTAGGCGGCGATGCCCCGCGCGGTCTCCAGGTCGGGCGCGAACGCGACGCCACGCAGCGCGGTGTCGACGGCCGGCTTCAGCTCCGGCGGCGCGTGCACGAGGTCGGCGGCCCAGCGGGCGCCCTCCGGCAGCGCGGGCCGCTCCTCCTTCTCGCTGGTCGGCGCGCTGCCGACGAGGAGCGCGGCGCGTCCGCCGTCGTCGTTCTTGAGCAGCTCGATGGCGGCCTTGGCCGCGTCGAGCCCGTCGACCGCGACGGCGTCGGCGAGCACGCCCAGCGCGGCGGCGAGCGCGGCCTCGTAGCCCGGCTCGACCGACAGCAGCGCGGCGACGCTGCCGAGCACCCCGTCGATCTGGTCGGCCCTGGCCAGGAGCGCGCCTGCGCCGTCCTTGCGGCGCAGGCCCATCGCGAGGGCCTCCTCGCGGGCCTTCCACTGGGCCGCTTCCTTCTCGGCGGCCCGTTCGGCGGCTTCGACCTGGCGCGCCTTCTGCTGCGCCTGCTCATGCGCGGTGGTGGCTTCCTTGTGGCGCACGTCGAGGTCGGCGGTGTCCTGCTCGGCCTCGGTGGCGCCGTCGGCGGCGAGGTCGTACTCCTCCTGCGCCACGTCGGCGCGGGCCTTCGCCTCCGCGAAGGCTGACGCGAGCCGCTCCATCTCCTCGGCGCCGGCGTGGGCACGGGTGCGCGCCGACTGCACCTGGCCGGCCAGCTTGGCCAGGCCCTCGCGCCGGTCGGCCACCGCCTTGTGCGCCGCCGTCAGGGCCTTCTCGGCCGCGGCGAGGGTGCGTTCGAGGTCCTGCCGCTCGCTGACCGCCTGGGCCAGCCGGTCCTGGCTGGTCTCCAGGGCGGCGCGCAGTTCGTTCTCCTGCTCCCGCACGCGGTCGGCCTCGGCGGCCAGCTGGTCGGGGTCGCGGCCGGGCCGCTCCTCCTCGACCGTGTTGAGGTGCTTGAGCCGCTCGGTGGCGAGCTGGTGGGTGGAGCGCAGGCGTTCCTGCAACCCGGACAGCTGGTACCAGGTGTCCTGGGCCCGGGCGAGCACCGGCGCCTCGGCCGCCGCACGGGTCTCGAGCTGGCTCAGCCGTTCGTCGACGGCGGCGAGCTGCTGCTCGACCTCCTCGCGCTTCGCCCGGAGCGCGGTCTCGTCGGCGATCTCCTTGTTCAGGGTCTCGCGCATGGTGGCGAGCTCGTCGGCGAGCAGCCGCAGCTTGGCGTCACGCAGGTCGGCCTGGATCGTGGCCGCCCGTCGCGCCACCTCGGCCTGCCGGCCCAGCGGCTTGAGCTGACGCCGCAGCTCGGCCGTGAGGTCGGTGAGGCGGTTCAGGTTGGTCTGCATGGCCTCGAGCTTCCGCAGCGCCTTCTCCTTGCGCTTGCGGTGCTTGAGGACGCCGGCCGCCTCCTCGATGAACGCGCGCCGGTCCTCCGGCTTGGCGTGCAGCACGGCGTCGAGCTGTCCCTGCCCGACGATCACGTGCATCTCCCGGCCGATGCCGGAGTCGGAGAGCAGCTCCTGGATGTCGATGAGGCGGCAGCGGTTGCCGTTGATCTCGTACTCGCTCTCGCCGGAGCGGTACATGCGCCGGGTGATCGACACCTCGGTGTAGTCGATCGGCAGGGCACCGTCGTTGTTGTCGATGGTCAGGGTGACCTCGGCGCGGCCGAGCGGTGCCCGCCCGGTGGTGCCGGCGAAGATCACGTCTTCCATCTTGCCGCCGCGCAGCGCCTTGGCGCCCTGCTCGCCGAGCACCCAGGCGATCGCGTCGACAACGTTGGACTTGCCCGAGCCGTTCGGGCCCACCACGCAGGTGATGCCGGGCTCGAGCTTCAACGTTGTCGCGGTGGCGAAGGACTTGAAGCCCTTGACCGTCAGACTCTTGAGATGCACTAAACTCCGCAGACCGACCGGGGCAACTACTGTAAGTCACCGCTTACCTGGTTACATCGGGCAGGGTACCGCTCGATGCGTACCCATCCCCGCATTCCCCCACACGCGGGCGCGCCCGGCACAGGCGGTGACAGGGCCCCCACCAGCCAGTTTCGAATCTTGAAGCTCCGTTACACACCCCTGAACACGCAAGCGCGCCGTCGCGTGAGCGTTCGGCGCGCAGTTTGCGTATCTTCAGTTGTGCTACTGGTTACGGGTTCAGCACCTCGGGAATTGGGGCCCGTCGGGCGGGCCCCCCGGATGACGATCGAACGAACGTGTCAGGCCATTGCCGGCTCTGGCAGGCGGAGCAGCTCCGCCTCGGCCGCCGCGGCGAGCCGGTCGTTCTCGGCACGCAGCCGAGTCAGTTCGATCTCAAGCGCCCGTACCTTGGTGCGCAGAAGCGTGACCTCGTCGAGCAGGCGCCGGTCAGGCGCGTTGCCGACGTGGCCGTAGAGGGCCTTCGCCATATCGTCTCCTCGTATTGCGCGACCGGTGTGTGCGGCCTACGCGCGCCCAGCGTTCCGCGACCCTGCACATGACATGACTTGTCACGGGCGTGATTGGGCGCGACTGGCGACTTTTCTATAGTCCGCCGAACGTGGCGGCACGTCAAGCACCACGGGTGCGCGGGATCCGTACTGGGCGAACATCACATCTGTCAGCCCGGGTCGGCACTGACGATACCGTGGCTCCGCGGGGCCCGACACCGATTAAAGGCGTGCTCGGCGGGGTCTCGGCTGGCATTTGGGGCACGTGAAGCTCGACCGGTTCATGAACGGGTCGCGGCGCACCGCCGTGCCGCACCGCTCGCACTCGAGCCCCTCCCGGCCGTACACCGCCAGCGCCCGGTCGAAGTAGCCGCTCTCGCCGTTGACGTTGACGTACAGCGAGTCGAAGCTCGTGCCACCGGCGCCGATCGCGGCGGTGAGCACATCGCGCACGTGGCCGAGGAGTTGGCGGGCGGCCGGACGGGTCAGCGTGTCGGTCGGCCGGGCCCAGTGCAGCTTCGAGCGCCACAGCGACTCGTCGGCGTAGATGTTGCCGACCCCGGAGATCAACGTCTGGTCGAGCAGCGCCCGCTTGACGCCGGTGCGCCGGTTGCGGATCGCGGTGACGAAGTCCTCGTCGACGAACTCGGGATCGATCGGGTCGAGCGCGATGTGCGCCAGCTCCGCCGGCAGCAGGGCGCCGCCGGGCGAGACGGCCAGCCCGCCGAACGTGCGCTGGTCGACGAACCGCATCTCCGGGTCGCCGTCGGTGAACGTGAACCGGATCCGCAGGTGGATCTCGTCGGTGGCCGACGACGGCTGTACCAGCAGCTGGCCCGACATGCCGAGGTGTCCGTACATGGCGGCACCGTCGTCGAGCGGGAACCAGAAGTACTTGCCGCGCCGCGAGACGCCGAGGATCGTGCGTCCCCGCAGCTGCGCCACGAAGTCGAGCGGGCCGGTGACGTGCCGCCGGATCGACCGGGGGTGGAGGACCTCGACCGTGTCGATCGTGCGTCCGGTGACCCACTTCTCCAGGCCCCGCCGTACCGTTTCGACCTCGGGCAACTCTGGCAACGAAACTCCTAGATCGCGTACCGCCACACCATGATCATGTGCGCCCCGTACCACAGCCCGAACAGCCCGAACGCCACCAGCGCCGCGGCCGCCGTCCGGGGTTTCGCCCGGCCGAGCGCGATCGCGGGTGGCACGAGCGTCAACAGGACGGGCACCAGCAGGCGCGGCTTGGAATGGTAGTAGCCCGCCTGCCCCACGACGAGCGCGAGTGCCACCAGCCCGTAGACCACCAGCGGCGGCCAGATCTCACCCCGGAACATCATGACGACCGACAGCAGCGCCAGGGCAACGGCGGCCACGAGGATGAGCGCCACGCTCATCTGCACCCAGCCGTCACCGGCCCGGAACGAGTCCCGCACGAACGTGAACACCATGACGCCGTAGTCGGTGGTGGTGCCCCACCCCGCCGACTGCACCTTGAACCAGGCCGGCCAGTCGTCGAGCCGCCGGCCCACCCAGAACAGGTAGGACGGAGCGCCGAGACAGGCCACGCCGGCGCCCACGACCGCCAGCCACCGCCGCCGTCCCAGCGAGCCGTTGCGCACGTGCAGCACCGCCGCGACGATCAACGCGAGGGCCAGCGCCGCGCCCGTCGGCCGGGTCAGCCCGGCGAGGAAGCCGAACAGGCCGCCCAGCAGCCACCGGTCCTTGTGCACCGCGAGGAGGCTGGCCAGCACGAGGGCGAGGAACATCGGCTCCGAGTACGCCATCGTGAACACGACCGACATCGGCTGCACGCACACCAGGGTCACGAGCGCGAGCGCCACCCGCCGGTCCCACAGCCGGGTCGCCAGCGCGCACAGGAGCACGGCGACGACCCCGCCGAAGATCCAGGCCAGCGCGATCGCCGCGGTGCCGTGTTCGAGACCGGTGACCGCGGCCACGGCTCTGATCATCAGCGGGTAGCCGGGGAAGAACGCCAACGTCGACCCGAGCAGCTCGCCGTTCGGCCCGTACTGGTACGACGTCGGGTAGCCCTCCTGCGCCACCCGCACGAACCAGGACGCGTCCCAGGCCAGGAGCTTGTCGCGCATCAGGGAACCGGGCGGCAGCATCCACTCGAGCACCCAGAACTGCACGATCCGCGTCGCGAGGTAGATCGACAACGGCGCGGCGATCCACGCCATCCGCCCCAGCGGCGAGGCGTCGTCCTCGGCCGGACCGTCGGCTGGGCCCTCGGCCGGGTCCTCGTCGGGAGGCGGATCGGAGGTCGCCCGCTTCCCGTCCGGAGCAGCGGGCTCGTCGCGTTCCACCGACTCCGCCGTGGTCATGCGTCCGGCTGGCCGGGGCCGGCCGCGCTCACGTCCGTCCCCTCGACGCTCTCCTCCGGTGCGGACGCCGCGGCCCCCGCGGCCGCCGCCACCGCCTCCGTCGCGTCGTCCGGTGCCACGTCGGCCGCCGCCGCGACCGCGCGGGCCTTGAGCTCCTGCCAGGCCGACGCCGCCGCGCGCTGCTCGGCCTCCTTCTTGCTGCCGCCCTCGGCGCCACCGAACCGCTCGCCGGCGACCAGCACCCAGGCGGTGAACGTCTTGGCGTGGTCGGGGCCGGCGTCCTCGATGCGGTACTCCGGCACGCCCAGGCCGAGCTCGGCGGTGAGCTCCTGCAGGCTGGTCTTCCAGTCGAGGGCCGGCCCGCCGCCGGCCGCCTCGATCATCAGCGGGTCGAAGACCTTGTGGATCACCTCGCTGGCCCGGTCGAGCCCGTGCTGCAGGTAGATCGCACCGAGCAGGGCCTCGAGCGTGTCGGCCAGGATGCTCGACTTGTCGCGGCCGCCGGTGGCCTCCTCGCCCTTGCCCAGCCGCAGGTACGGGCCGATGCCGCCCTGGCCGAGCCCGCGCGCCACCCCGGCCAGGGCCCGCGAGTTGACCACGCTGGCGCGCAGCTTCGCGAGCTGGCCCTCCGGCAGGTCGGGGTGGTTGTGGTACAGCGCGGTGGTGATCACGACGCCGAGCACGGCGTCGCCGAGGAACTCGAGCCGCTCGTTGGTGGGCAGCCCACCGTTCTCGTACGCGTAGGAGCGGTGCGTCAGGGCCCGTTCCAACAGGTCCGGATCGAACGCGACCCCGAACGCGGCTTCCAGGTGAACGACGGACGGCCTTCTCTTCACGGGCGAACCTCCGCGACGACGGGTGCGCGGGCCGGCGGGTCCAGCGCGGCGGCCATACGGCCGGACAGGCCGAGGTGGTGCAGGGTGGTGGCGAGGGCGATGCCGTCGGCGACGTCCTTGGGCTCGGCCGCACCGTGGCAGACGACCACGTTCCCGGGCACCCCGAGCAGCACCGCGGCGCGCGGCACCGACACGGGCGGCCCGCTGGCCGTCTCGTGCCCGGCGGCCAGCGCGTAGGCACCCTCGATGCCCTTGAGCAGCACGTTTCCGGTGAACCCGTCGGTGACCACGACGTCGGCGTGCCCGCCGAGCGTCACGTCGTGGCCCTCGACGTAGCCGGTGTAGCGGGCGCCGGGCGGCAGCGTGGCGTCGGCCAACGCCACCGCGGCCACCTTGCGGAGCTTGTCGCCCTTGCCGGGCTCGGCGCCGATCGACAGGAGCCCCACGCGCGGGGCGGTGATGCCGTGCAGGACGGCGGCGTAGGTGGCCCCGAGCTGGGCGAACACCGCCAGCTCCGAGGGCATGAGGTCGAGCCCGGCTCCGACGTCGAGCAGCACGACGGGCCCGCGCAGCGCGGGCAGGGTCACGCAGAGGGCCGGACGGCGGACGCCCGGCTGACGGCCGAGCCCGTGCACGGCGGCGGTGACGGCCGCGCCGCTGGCTCCGGCCGTGACGACCGCTCCGGCGCGGCCGGCCGCGACCGCGGCGACCCCGGCCCGCACCGTGGTGTCGGAGCGGACCGCCCGCAGCGGCGAGTCGGCCATGCCGACGACCCGACGCACCGCGTCGACCTCTACGGACGCGCGGCGGTCGGGTGGGAGCGCAGCAATAATCTCGTCGGCCACCTCCTGGGGGCCGACGAGCAGCAGCGAAAGGTCGGGATCGGCGTCGGCGGCGCGTAGAGCGCCGTCAACCACGACGGCGGGAGCGGCGTCCCCGCCGAGGAGGTCGACGGCGATCCGCGCGGCGCCACGCCGCGAGGAGTCCGTCACCCGGGCGTCGGGTGTCAGACCTCAAGGACCTGGCGACCGTTGTACGTGCCGCAGACCGAGCACGCCGCGTGCGGCAGCTTCGGCGAACGGCACTGCGGGCACGCCACGGTCTGAACCGCCTTCGCCTTCCACTGCGAGCGGCGCGAGCGGGTGTTGCTGCGCGACATCCTGCGCTTCGGAACAGCCACCGGATCTACTCCTCGGTTCTCAGTTGCGTCAGCGCGGCCCAGCGCGCGTCGATCTGGTCGTGCTTGTGGTCGGCCGGGAGTTCGTCCCAGGGCTCGCCGCACTCGGCGCACAGCCCCGGGCAGTCGTCCCGGCACAGCGGGTTCGTCGGCAGTGCCGTGACCACCGCGTCCCGCACCACCGGTTCCAGGTCGATCAGGTCTCCCTGTAGCCGGCGTACCTCGTCTTCGTCTGTCGTCTCGTCGGTGGTGCTGTTCTCGTACGCGTACAGCTCCTGGATGCGCACTTCCAGCGTCTCGCCGATGTGTGCCAGGCACCGCCCGCACTCACCCTCGACCGGCCCGGTGACGGTGCCCGAGACGAGCACCCCCTCCGACACGGACTCCAGCCGCAGGTCGAGGTCGAGCGTGGCACCCACCGGCACCCCGATGAGGTCGAGACCGAGGCGATCCGGTGCCTCAACCGCCCGGTTGACCGTACGCATCGCTCCCGGGCGGCGCGGCAGTTCTCGCGTGTCGAGAACGAGCGGCGACCGGGGGTTCAGGTGTGTCTTGGGCTGTTGCTGCATCGTAGGCTCCCGGCCCATGGTGAGGCCGACGGACAACCTTACCCGACGCTCCCCGCTGACCCGAAATCAGAGGCCCGCGCCCGCGGAGGCGGGCGCATTCAGAACGGCAGCGGGCGGTCGTCGACCTCCTGACCGCCGCCTCCGTAGGAGCCGATCTCGCGCAGCGCGTGCATCTTGTCGCGACCGCGCTCGATCGACGCCAGCGAACGGGTGAGCAGCTGCTCGAAGTTCGCCAGCGCCGTGTCGACGTAGTCGTCGACCTCCTCGCGTAGGCGCTGCGCCTCGGCGCGGGCATCGGCCAGGATGCGGGCGCCCTCGTGCTCGGCCGACACGACGATTTCGTTGATCGACACCAGCCTGTTGTGCTCGGCCTCGCCCTCGGCGATGATGCGCTCCGCCTCGCGCCGGCCAGCGTCCATGATCTTGTCGCGCTCCTCCAGCAGCGCCACCGCGCGGCGGACCTCGCTGGGCAGCTCCGCGCGCAGCTCCTGCAGCGCGTTGATCGTGTATGCCCGGTCAACCACACAGTTGGCGCGCGACATGGGCATCGAGCGCGCGTTCTCGATGAGCGCGATCAGCTCATCGACCCGATCGAGCGGATCCACCGCGATGTTCTCCTTGTCGGCATGTCACCCGGCCCCCTGCAAAGGCCCCACTCATCATGCCGCCTGTAGACCGATTAGGCCCGACCTGAAACTTCCGCGTTTCTAGTCCTGCGGTTTGGCGAGACGTTCCCGGAGCCGTGCCGCGACCGCGTCCGGCACATGGGGGGTAACGTCTCCGCCCCACTTCGCGACATCCTTGATCAGGCTCGACGACACGAACGAGAACTGCGGGTTCGTCGGCATGAACAGCGTCTCGACCCGGGCCAGACCCAGGTTCATCTGCGCCATCTGCAGCTCGTAGTCGAAGTCGCTGGCGACCCGCAGGCCCTTGATCACCACCGGGATGTCGTTGGCGCGGCAGAAGTCGACGAGCAGGCCGCGGAACTTGCGCACGGTGACGTTCGGGTAGGACGCGGTGACCTCGGCGAGCATCTCGATCCGCTCGTCGATCGTGAACAGCCCCACCTTGGACTCGTTCACGAGCACCGCCACGACGACCTCGTCGTAGAGCGCCGAGGCGCGGCCGATCACGTCGAGATGGCCGTTGGTCACCGGGTCGAAGGATCCGGGACAGGCCGCCCGCCGTGGCTGGTCACTCATGATCGGCGACCGTACCAAAGTGTGGTCTCCCCGTACCGCCGACCACGCCCGGATGTGACGACATCGGGCCAGGTGGGCTCCGGCGAACGGGTGGACCGCTCGACCGCGAGGAGCCCGTCGTCCGCCAGCCACCCGTTGGCCCCGATCGCCGCGAGAACCGACGCGAGGTCGGCGTCGGGCAGGTCGTACGGCGGGTCGGCGAAGATCACGTCGAAGGGCTGTGCGGGCGGGGCCGCGACCGCCCGCTCGACCGCCGTCGTGACGAGCGTGACGACCCCGCCCACGCCGAGCGCCGCGATGTTCGCCCGGACGGCCCGCACCGCCGCCGGCGCGGACTCGACCAGCGTGACGTGCCCGGCCCCCCGGCTGACGGCCTCCAGCCCCACGGCGCCCGAGCCGGCGTACAGGTCGGCGACCCGCGCCTCGTCGAGGTCGGTCAGCGAGTCGAGCGTGCTGAACAGGGCCTCCCGCACCCGGTCGGACGTGGGCCGGGTGCCCTGACCGGGCGGCGTCTGCAGCCGGCGACCCCCGTACGTGCCGGCGATCACCCGACTCACCCCTTCTCCAGGTACTCGGCGCGCTCGTCGTCGACGAGGCGGGCCACCGAGGCGGCGAGGTCGGGGTGCTTCTCGAGTTCGGGGTCGGCGTCGACGAGGTCCTTCGCGGCGAAGCGGGCCTCGGTGATCAGCTTGGCGTCACGGCGCAGCGACAGGAGCCGCAGATGGGACCGGCGTCCGCTCTGCGCCGCGCCCAGCACGTCGCCCTCGCGGCGCTGGTCGAGGTCGTGCTCGGCGAGCGCGAAGCCGTCGAGGGTGGAGGCCACCGCGTCGAGCCGCTCGCGGGCCGGCGTGCCGGCCATCGCCTCGGTGACCAGCAGGCACAGCCCCGGCGCCGTGCCCCGCCCGACACGCCCGCGGAGCTGGTGCAGCTGCGAGATCCCGAACCGGTCGGCGTCCATGATGATCATCATCGTGGCGTTGGGGACGTCGACGCCCACCTCGATCACCGTGGTGGCCACCAGCACGTCGAGGTCGGCGGCGGCGAACGACCGCATCACCGCGTCTTTCTCGTCGGCCGGCAGCCGGCCGTGCAGGACCCCGATGCGCAGGTCGGGCAGCAGGTCACCGCGCAGGATCTCGGCGATCTCCAGAACAGCGAGCGGCGGCCTGGCCTTCTCGTTGTCCGAAGGCGGTTCCTCCTCGTCGTTGTCGCCGATCCGCGGACACACGACGTACACCTGATGGCCCTTCTGGACCTCCTCGCGCACCCGCCGCCAGGCCCGCTCGAGGAACTGCGGCTTCTCGGCGACCGGCACCAGGTGGGTGGCGATCGGCGACCGGCCCCGCGGCAGCTGGCTCAGCGTCGAGGTCTCCAGGTCTCCGAAGACCGTCATCGCCACCGTGCGCGGGATCGGCGTGGCCGTCATGACCAGCACGTGCGGCGGCTTGTCGGCCTTCGACCGCAGCTTGTCGCGCTGCTCGACGCCGAACCGGTGCTGCTCGTCGACCACGATCAGGCCCAGGTCCTTGAAGTCGACGCCGTCGTAGAGCAGCGCGTGCGTGCCGACGACGATGCCCGCCTCGCCGGAGGACACCTCGGCGGCCACCGCGCGCCGGGCCGCCGCGCCGAGAGACCCGGTGACCAGCGCGACCTTCGTACCGTCGGTGTTGCCGTCGAGCTCGCCCGGCCGGCTGTACGGGCCGAGCAGCTCACGCAGGCCCCGGGCGTGCTGCGCGGCCAGAACCTCGGTCGGCGCCAGCATCGCCGCCTGACCACCGGCGTCGACCACCTGCAGCATCGCGCGCAGCGCGCACAGGGTCTTGCCGGAGCCGACCTCGCCCTGCAGCAGCCGGTGCATCGGGTGCGACCCGGCCAGGTCGTCGGCGATCTCGTCGCCGACCTTGAGCTGGCCCTCGGTGAGCTCGTAGGGCAGTGTCTCCTCGAACGCCGCCAGCACACCGTCCTCCCGGCGCGGCCGCGGCACCGCGGGCAGCTGCTCGGCCCGCTTGCGGCGCTGCGCGAGCGTCAGCTGGACGGCGAACGCCTCGTCCCACTTCAACCGCCGCTTCGCCACCTCCAGCGCGCCACGGGTGGCCGGCCGGTGGATGTCACGCAGCGCCGGGCCGATGCCGGCGAGGTCGTGCTCGGCGCGCAGGCCCGCCGGCAGCGGGTCGTCGGGGGGCTCGAACGTGTCGAGCACCACCCGCACCGTGCGGGCGATGGTCCAGGTGGGCAGCGCGGCGGCGGCCGGGTACACCGGGATCAGCGCACCGGCGAACTCCTCGACCTCCTCCTCGGCGTCGGCATCGGCGCTCAGCAGCACGTAGTCGGGACCGTTGAGCTGCCGCTTGCCGCGGAAGTCGGTGACCTTCCCCGCGAACAGCCCCCAGCGCCCGGTCTGCAGGTCGCGCTGGCGCCAGGCCTGGTTGAAGAACGTGCAGGTGAGCGACCCACCGGTGCCGTCACCCACCACGACCTCGAGCAGGGTGCCCTTCCGGGCCCGCATCGGGCGCAGGTTCACGGACTTCACCTGGGCCAGCACGGTGACCTGCTCACCGATCTGCAGGCCGCGGATGTCGGTGTGCTCGCCGCGCTCGTCGTAGCGGCGCGGGAAGTGGTAGAGCAGATCGCCGCAGGTGTGCAGGTCGAGGTGGTCGGCGAACGCCTTGCCGGTCTTGGCACCGACCACTTTGGACAACGGGGTGTCCACTGTGCTCATGTGATGGCTCCGCTTCGCTCCGCCATGCGTTCGCAAAGCACTGTGCTGATGATTCGCTCGCGAAGCTCGCTCATTCGACACCTACCAGGAGCGGATAGTGCGGCTGGCCGCCCTCGTGCGCCTGCATCTCGACGAACTTCCAGCGCCGTTCCAGGTGACCGGCCAACTCGCCGGCCAGCCCGTCGGGCGCGTTCTCGCCGGTGACGAGCGTGACCAGTTCGCCGCCGCCGGAGAGCATGCGGTCGAGCAGGTCGCGGCACACCGTGCCCAGGTCCTTCCCGATCAGGTTCACCTCGCCCTCGATGAGCGCGAGGACGTCGCCCGGCTCGCACGGGCCGGCCACCGTGAGCGCGGCGCGGCTCGCGACCGTGACCTCGCCGTACCGGCACGCGCCGGCCGCCTCGGCCATCTCGATGACGTCGTCGTCGAACCGCCGCTCCGGGTCGCGCACGGCCAGGGCCGCGAGTGCCTGGACCGGTGACCGGGTGCGGATGACCGCCGTGTTGACCTTCTCGGCGCGCGCCTCGGTGGCCGCCGCCGCGGCGACCGAGGCCGCGTTGGGGTCGTTGGGCAGCACCACCACGTTGCCCGCGCCGGTGGCCCGGATCGCCGCGAGGATCTCGGCCGTCGACGGCGTGCCGCCCGCCGAGGCGGTGACCACGACCGCGCCCTCGGCCGCGAACAGCTCCGCGATGCCGTCGCCCACGCACAGCACCACGACGGCGCGCGCGTCGGGGTCGGTGCCCACCTGGTCGTCGAACCGGGTGACCGCGATGCGGTACGGCCGGCCGGCGACCACGCCCGCCTCGACCGCGCCGCCGACGTCGTTGACGTGCACGTGCACGTTCCAGGTGCCGTCGCCGGTGCCGACCACCACGAGCGAGTCGCCCAGCCCGCCGAGCGTTGCCCGCAGCTTCTCGACCGCCGTGTCGGACGCGTCGAGCAGGTACTGCACCTCGTACGCGAACTCCGTCGAGCCCGCCTCCCTGACCCGCAGCCGCTCGCGCGCCACCACGCTCCTCTTCGGCGGCGGGTACACCTCGTCGGTGCCGGTGACGCCGGTGACCACCTCGGCCAGCGCGTCGAGCAGCACGCACAGGCCACGGCCGCCCGCGTCGACCACGCCGGCCCGGGCCAGCGCCGGCAGCTGCTCGGGCGTGCGCGCCAGGGCCTGGCGGGCGGCGGCGGCCGCGGCGCGCACCACCACGGCCAGGTCGTCGGACTCCGTCTCGGCCGCGGCCGTCGCCGCCGCCCGGGCCACCGACAGCACCGTGCCCTCGGCCGGGACGGCCACCGCCCGGTACGCCGCGTCGGCGGCGGCGACCAGTGCCGCGGCGAAGGCCAGCCCGCCGGGGCTGGGACTGGTGGCCAGGCCGTCGGCCAGCCCGCGCAGCAGCTGCGAGAGGATCACACCGGAGTTGCCCCGGGCGCCGAGCAGCGCGCCGCGGGCGAGCGCGCGCAGCAGCTCCGGAGCGATCGCCTCCCGGTGGACCGCGATCGCCTCCACCGCCGCCGACACCGTGAGAACCAGGTTGGTGCCGGTGTCGCCGTCGGGCACCGGGTACACGTTGAGGTCGTCGATCTCGCGCTGGTGCCGGCGCAACGCATCGAGACCGAGCGCACACCATTGGCGCACGGCGACCGCATCGAGACTGTCCGGCACGCCGGTAACCCTAATGGCGCGGTGTGACAGCCTGCCCACGCCAGCGGCCGATTTCGCACTCCGTGGCGGGCCGGGTAGTCTTGACCGGTTGCCCGGGTTACTCGGGTAAGTATTCGACGAGCAACTCCAGGAGATTCCCGTGGCTAGCGTGTGCGACGTCTGTGGCAAGGGGCCCGGCTTCGGCAACAACGTGTCCCACTCGCACCGCCGTACTCGGCGTCGGTGGAACCCGAACATCCAGAACGTGCGCACCCCCGCCGGTGGTGGCAACACCAAGCGCGTCCAGGTCTGCACCTCCTGCCTGAAGGCCGGCAAGGTCACCCGCGCCTAGCGGCGCACTCCAGAACTGCGAATAGGGGACGGGCGCACGCCCGTCCCCTATTGGTGTCGCTACCTGAAGTGGTCCCACCCGCCCGAGCCGTCACCGAAAGCGCGACCATCGACGGTGACCTCCACCGCGGCCGAGTCCCGGACCTGGCCGACCACCAGCCACCGGTCCGGTAGCTCGGTGCCGGCCGGGAACGTCGCGGCGAGCGCGTGGTCGTCGCCGCCCGACAGCAGCCAGGTGTACGGGTCGACGCCGAGCGCCGCGGCCGCGTCGCGCATCTGGCCCGGCAGCGGGAACGTCTCCCGGCGCAGGTCGATGGCGACGCCGCTGGCCGTGGCGATGTGGCCGAGGTCGGCGAGCAGCCCGTCGGACACGTCGATCATCGCGGTGGCGCCCAGCAGCGCCGCTTCCGGACCGGCGCGGTAGGGCACCTCCGGCCGCCGGTGCGCGTCGACCAGGATCTTCGGCGTCCGGAATCCGCGGCACAGCACGGTGTAGCCCGCCGCGGCGTGGCCGAGGCGGCCGGCGACCGCCACGAGGTCACCCGGGCGCGCGCCGCTCCGCGTGACGGGCGCGCGGCCGTCGAGGTCGCCGAGCGCCGTCACCGCGATCGTCAGGGTGGGGCTCGCCGAGATGTCGCCACCGACGACGGCCGCGCCGGCGCTCGCCGCCTCCGCGCCCAGGCCGTCGGCGAGCTCCTCGGCCCAGGCGATCGGCAGATCCGGTGGGGTGCACAGGGCCACGACCAACGCGGTCGGCACGGCGCCCATCGCCGCGATGTCGGCGAGGTTGGCCGCCGCCGCGCGGTGTCCGACGTCCTCGGCGGTCGACCAGTCCCGGCGGAAGTGCCGGCCGTCGACGAGAACGTCGGTCGATACGACCACCCGTCGGTCCGGAACGGCCACCAGCGCGGCGTCGTCACCGGGACCGAGCAATGTGGACGGACCGGGAGGGAGCCGCCGGGTGATCCGGGCAATCAGCCCGAACTCGCCCGCCTTGGCAACGGTCATGTACCTACCTCGCTCGTGGGAGTGAGCCCTATCCGCTCTGTGCTGTAGTTTCACAGGGCTTGCAGTGGTCCCGGGCAAATGCGGTCGGAAACGAACGGATAGGGAACCAGCGGATTGGAGCTGTGTCGTGGTCCAGGCGTACATCCTCATCCAAACCGAGGTGGGAAAGGCGCGTGACGTGGCCGCGGCGATCCGGGATGTTGGCGGCGTGGTCCGGGTCGACGCGGTCACCGGGCCGTACGACGTCGTCGTGCTCACCGAGGCCCGCACCGTCGACGAGCTCGGCAAGATGATCGTCAGCAAGGTTCAGCTGGTGCCGGGCATCACGCGCACGGTCACCTGCTCCGTCGTCCACCTGTAATGGCCGATCCCGACGCCCGCCGGGCGGCGCGGATCGCCGCGCTCGTCGCGGTGCCCGTCGCCGTGGTCACCGGCATCGTCGTGTTCCAGGTGATGTCGCCCGACGATCCGGCCGGTCCCGGCACCGCGGCCGCGTCACCCCGACCGGTGCCGTCGACCCCGGTGGAGGTCTCCGCGCCGCCGCTGTCCGAACGGGCGGCAACCGTCTGCCGCGCGCTGTTCGCGAAGCTGCCCGACCACTTCGGCGACCTCCCCCGCCGGCCGGTCACCGCCGGGCCGGAGCAGAACGCCGCCTACGGCGACCCCGCGGTCACCGTGGCCTGTGGCGTGGCCGGCCCCACCCCGCCCGACGGCGCCCAGTTCTTCGAGGTCAACAACGTGTGCTGGTACACCGAGGACGTCACCGGCGACCGTCGGTGGAGCCTCCAGGGCCGCGAGGTGCCGCTGATGGTCACCGTGCCGGCGGCCTACAACGGCGAAGACCTGGTCGACCTGTCGAAACCGGTGTCGGAGGCGATCCCCGAGGTGAGGCAGGTCTGCAAGACCTAGCCGTGCTGCGCCGTGCAGCGCCCCTCCGCCCGCCGATCTTGCAGTTGTGGCCCCGGCTAAAACGCGACATGTCACCACATAGGTGCGGCCATGACTGCAAGATCGGCGCGCCGGGAGCGGCAGCGAGCGGCGCCCGGAGCGGCAGCGAGCGGCGGGCCGGGTCAGTGCAGACCGGTGCCGCGGCGCAGCGCGGTGCGGACGAGGCGCGACACGAGCTTCGGGTACTCCAGGCCCGACGCCGCCCACATCACGGGGAACAGCGAGATCGGCGTGAACCCGGGCATCGTGTTGATCTCGTTGAGGTAGACCTCGTTGTCGGCGCCCACGAAGAAGTCGACCCGGGCCAGCCCGGCGCAGTCGAGCGTCACGAACGTGCGCACGGCCAGTTCCCGCACCCGCTCCGACACCTCGGGCGGCAGGTCGGCCGGCACCGAGATCTCGGCGACGTCGTCGAGGTACTTGGCGTCGAAGTCGTAGAACCCGCCGGGCACCGAGATCTCGCCGACCACGCTGGCCTCCGGCGGCCCGCCGTGCTCGCCTTCGAGCACGCCGCACTCCACCTCGCGGCCCACGACCGCCGCCTCGATGATCACCTTGGGGTCGATCTCGCGGGCCTTCGCCACCGCCGCGTCGAGGTCGGCCCAGTCGGTGACGCGCGTGATGCCGATGCTCGACCCGGCGCGCGACGGCTTCACGAACACCGGCAGCCCCAGCCGCCCGCGGTCGTCCGCCGACAGCGACTGGCCGGCCCGCAGCACCGTGTACGGACCGACCGGGATGCCGTCGGCCGCCGCGAGGCGCTTGGTGAACTCCTTGTCCATACCGGCCGCCGACGCGAACACCCCGGCGCCGACGTACGGCAGCCCGGCCATCTCCAGCAGGCCCTGGATCGTGCCGTCCTCGCCGTAGGCGCCGTGCAGCAGCGGGAACACCACGTCGACCCCGGTCAGCGCCTGGACGCCCTGGCGCGCGTCGACGACCTCGACCTGACCCATCGTCGGGTCGGCGGGCAGCACGACAGCGGTTCCGGACTCGTTGGTCACAGCCGGTAACCGGCGACCCTCGATCGCGGTGACGGCACCGCCCGTGGCGAGCACCCATCCACCGGCCTGGGTGATGCCGACGGGCACCACCTCGAACTCGTCCGGATCGAGCGCGGCCAGGACATTTCCCGCGCTGACGCACGAGATGGCGTGTTCGGTGCTGCGACCGCCGAAGACGACCGCGACACGGGGTTTCGCTGGAACCGACGAGTCAGCCACGCGCCGACCATACCGGGGTGGTGCCATACGCAGGGTGCACGCCCCACCGGAACCCGAACCCTCAGCACTGCCGGTACACAGCCGATCTGAAGACCGTAACGGACGAACTCCTGGAGAGACTGACGGTGGAGAACGGACGGCGGTCACCCGACCGGCTCGTGCGGTCGCTGCCCGCGGCGGCCGCAGCGCTGGCGGTCGTCACCACGCTGCTGTTCGTTGCCCGGGCAATGGACTACTCGGGCCGCGGCGGCGACGTCGCCGCCGGTGTGCTGAGCATGGTCAACTGGATGCTGGGCGCGGTCGTGGCGGTGGACACCGCTCGGGCGGCGGGCCGGAACGGAACCGTGGCCGGCGCCGTGGTGCACCGGTTCTGGCTGCTGGTCGCCGTCTCGATGGGGCTCACCGGCGTCGGCGCCGTCATGAGCGGGGTGCTCGGCGACCGGTTGAACTCGGTACCCCCGGCCGCGCTGGTGCTGTACGTCGTGGGTCTCCTCTTCTTCGTGGCGGCGGTGGCGAGCCTGCCGGTGCCGTGGCGCCAGATCGGCAACCGCGTGACGGTGGTCCTCGACCTGGGGATCGTCGGCGGCGCGACGCTGGTGATGATGTGGTACCTGGCCACCCAGCTCCTCACCGGCACGGGCCGGCACGGTGCCACGGCGCTCGCCGTGACGCTCGGCGCGGTGACGGCGTGCGGCCTGGTCGCGGTCGGCAAGTTCATGCTCACCGGCGCCGAGCCGATCGACCAGGTCGCGATGCGGCTGATCGGCGGCAGCCTCGTGATGAGCGCGATGGCCGCCGGCGGCCTGGCCGCGCTGACCCCGTGGACCGGGCTCACCCCGGAGACCGCGGTGCTCCCGTTCTCGGCGATCGGCTGGATGCTCGCCGCCCGGCGGCAGCGGCACGCGCTGGCCGACCCGGCGGCGGCCGCCGCGCGCACCCGTCGCCGGCCGTTCAGCGTGGTGCCGTACGCGGCCGTGGCGCTGTTCAACCTGCTGGCCGTGGTCGCCGACCTCCGCGACATCCCGCACCACCGGGTACTGCTGATCGGGTCCGTCACGCTGACCACGTTGATCATCGGACGCCAGCTCACCGCGTTCCACGACAACGCCCGGCTGGTGAGCCGCCTCGACGAGAGCCTGCGCGAGGTGCGCGGCCACGAACACCGGTTCCGGTCGCTGGTACGCAACTCGACCGACGTCATCTCGATCCACAACCACGAGGGCCAGCTCACCTACGTCAGCCCCGGCATCGAGACGCTGCTCGGGGTCACGCCCGACGAGATCCTGGGTAGCGGCGGCGGGCTTCTGGTGCACCCTGACGACCTGCCGGCCTTCGCGTCCGCGATGGCTCCGGCGTACGCCGCTCCCGGCGCCACCGCGCGGGCCGAGGCACGGTTCCGCCGCGCCGACGGCTCGTGGCGGTGGCTGCAGGTGCACAGCACCAACTTCTTCAACGACCCGGACATCCAGGGCATGGTGAACAACACCCGCGACGTCACCGAGGCCCGCAAGTACCAGAAGGAGCTCGCGCACCAGGCCACCCACGACGACCTCACCGGCCTGGTGAACCGCACGCTGTTCGCCCGCCTCGCCGACGAGACCCTCGCCACCGACACACCCGACCGCACGGTGATGGTGCTCGTGGACCTCGACGACTTCAAGCTCATCAACGACCGGCTCGGCCACGCGGTCGGCGACGCGTTGCTGCGCGATGTCGGCGCCCGGCTGCGCAACGGTCTGCGGCCGCAGGACACGGTGGCCCGCCTCGGCGGCGACGAGTTCGCGGTGCTGCTGCGTGACGTCGAGCCCGACGAGCGGATGGCGATCGCCCGCCGGATCGTCGGCGAGCTGGAGCGCCCGGTGACCGCCGACGGGTACGACCTGCTGGTCCGGGCGAGCGTCGGGGTCGCCGCGGGCGCACCGGACGCCAGCGCCGCGGAGCTGCTGCGCCGGGCCGACCTCGCGATGTACGTGGCGAAGAACCGGGGCCGTGGCCGGTGCGTCGAGTTCGACCAGGGCATGGACGTGCGCGCCCAGGAGCACGCCCGGCTCGCGGCCGACCTGTCGGCCGCGGTCGAGCGCAACGAGCTGGCGCTGGTGTACCAGCCGATCGTCACGCTGCCGCACGGCGAGCTGGCCGGCGTGGAGGCGCTCGTACGGTGGACGCACCCGGTGCGCGGGTTCGTGTCGCCGGCCGAGTTCATCCCGGTCGCCGAGCGCACCGGGCTGATCGTGCAGCTGGGCGCGTGGGTCCTGTACGAGGCGTGCACGCAGGGCGCGGCCTGGCTGAAGGAGCTGGGGCCGGCCGCGCCCGGCCGGATCAGCGTGAACGTGTCGGCCCGCCAACTCATCGAGCCGGACTTTCCGACCGTGGTCGAGGCGGCGCTGCTCGCGTCGGGCCTGCCGGCGGAGCGGCTGACCGTCGAGATCACGGAGACCGCCGTGTTCGACGGCGGGCCGGCGCTCGCGGCCGTCACCGCGATGCGCGAGCTGGGCGTCAAGGTGGCCCTGGACGACTTCGGTACCGGCCACTCGTCGCTGGGCCTGCTCCGCACCTGCCCGATCGACGTGCTGAAGGTCGACAAGTCGTTCGTCGACGGGGTGGGCCAGAGCCCGGAGCAGGAGGCGATCATCACGTCGCTGAGCCAGATCGGCACCTCGATGCGGCTGCTCGTGGTCGCCGAGGGGGTGGAGACCGCGGCGCAGGCCGAACGGCTGCACGAGATCGGGTACCGGTACGCGCAGGGGTACCACTTCGCGCGTCCCCTCAAGCCCGCGGACATCGCGGACTACGCGACCGCGACCGCCGGGGTCTAGACCGCCTTCAGCGCGGCCTCGATGTCGGCGACCAGGTCGGCTTCGTCCTCGATGCCGCACGACAGCCGCACCAGGCCCGGCGGTACGTCGTCGCCCCACTGCTCCCGCCGGTCGGCGGTGGTGTGCAGGCCGCCGAAGCTCGTCGCGGCCGCGATGAGCGTGCTCGCGGTGAGGAACCGGTCGACGGCCGCCTTGTCGGCCAGCGTGAACGTCACCACACCGGGTACCCGGCGCAGCTGCCTGCGCGCGAGGTCGTACGCCGGGTCCGACGCGCGTCCTGGCCACCGCACGCGCGAGACGGCCGGATGCGCCGCGAGCACCTCGGCCACGGCGGCGGCGTTGGCGCTCTGCCGGGCCAGCCGCAGGTCGAGCGTGCCCATCGAGCGGTGCACCAGCCACGCCTCGAACGGGCCGGGAATCGCGCCGCCGAGGGCCCGCCACGACCGGAGCTTGTCGGCCAGCTCGGCGTCGCGGGTGGCGACGTAGCCGATCAGCACGTCGGAGTGGCCGGCCAGCGCCTTGGTGCCCGACGCCACGGACATGTCGGCGCCGAGGTCGAGCGGCCGCTGGCCGAGCGGCGTCGCCGTGGTGTTGTCGACGGCGACCAGCGCGCCGGCGGCGTGGGCCGCCGCGCTGTGCGCGGGCACGTCGCACAGGTCCAGGCCGGGGTTCGCCGGGCTCTCCAGCAGGACCAGCGACACGCCGGCATAGGCGGGAACGGGACCCGCCGTGGGTTCGTAGCGCACGTTCGGCAGCAGCTGGTCGGCCAGCGCCCGGCCGGCGAAGTAGCCGTCGGACGGCACGACCACGCCGCCCCTGCCGCACACCTGGAAGACCGCCGCGATCGCCGCCATGCCACTGGCGAACGTGACGCACTCGCCGCCCTCCAGCTCGCCGATCGCGGCTTCCAACGCGACGCGGGTGGGGTTGTCGGGCCGGCCGTAGCCCGGCCGGTCGGGCTGCGGGCCCGCGACCGGGTCGAGGTGGTACGGCGCGGCGAACACCGGCCCGGGCATGAACGGCTGCCCCGGTACGGGTTCCGGCAGCCCTGCGTGCACCACACGGGTTCCGTCGTTCACTCCGGCTTCACGCTCCGTCCCATCAACGCACCGACCGCGATGCGCGGGTCGAGGCCCTCGTGGCAGACCCGCTCGACCTGCTCGGTGATCGGCATCTCGACGCCGTGCCGGTGCGCGAGGTCGCGGATCGCGAGGCAGCTCTTGACGCCCTCGGCGGTCTGCCGGGTGGCGGCCTGCGCCTGCTCGATCGTCTCGCCGCGGCCGAGGTGCTCGCCGAACGTGCGGTTGCGGCTCAGCGGGGACGAGCAGGTGCCCACCAGGTCGCCGAGGCCGGCCAGGCCGGCGAACGTCAGCGGGTCGGCGCCCAGCGCGACGCCCAGCCGGGCGGTCTCGGCCAGCCCGCGGGTGATCACCATCGCCCGGGTGTTGTCGCCGAACCCGAGCGCCGTGGCCATGCCGTACGCCAGCGCGATCACGTTCTTCACCGCGCCGCCGAGCTCGCAGCCGATGACGTCGTCGTTCGTGTACGGGCGCAGGTAACGCGTGGTGATGGCCTTCTGCACCTGTTCGGCGCGGGTGGTGTCGGGGCAGGCCACCACGGTGGCGGCGGGCTGCTCGGCGGCGATCTCGGCGGCGAGGTTCGGGCCGCTGACCACCACCACCCGGTGGTCGGGGACGTGCGCGGCCTCGGCGATCACCTGGCTCATCCGCTTGGTCGTGCCGAGCTCGATGCCCTTCATGAGGCTGATCAGCGTGGCGTCGGGGCCGATCGCCGACGACCAGTCGGCCAGGTTGCCGCGCAGCGTCTGCGACGGCACGGCGAGCACCACCAGCTCGGCGCCGCGGATCGCGGCACGCGCGTCGGTGGTGGCGGTGACGCCCGGGGGCAGCTTCAGCGCCGGCAGGTAGTCGGGGTTGGTGCGTTGTTCCCGGATCGCCGCGGCGACGGCCGGCCGGCGGGCCCACACGGTGACGTCGCAGCCCGCGTCGGCGAGGATCTTCGCGAACGCCGTGCCCCACGACCCGGCACCGAGAACGGCGGCGCGGGTCATGACGACTCCTCGACCTTCGGCTCCTGCTGCGCGGCCTGGGGTGACCAGATCGGCGGCGCCGGCTCCCCCCGCACCTCCGAGATCATCTCGCGCAGGCGGTTCATGATCTCGGTGGTCATCTCGTTGAGAACCTGGCTGGTGGGTGCCTGACCGGCCCACTTCGACAGGTCGACCGGCGGACCCGCCACCAGCGTCACCGGCATGCGCGGCCGGATCCGCTTCTTCTTCGTGCGGGGGTCGAAGATGTCCTGCGCGCCCCACGT
This sequence comes from Virgisporangium ochraceum, assembly GCF_016863655.1. Lineage (GTDB taxonomy): Bacteria > Actinomycetota > Actinomycetes > Mycobacteriales > Micromonosporaceae > Virgisporangium > Virgisporangium ochraceum. Next base: position 16,083 of record NZ_BOPH01000060.1, on the reverse strand, counting down.
GACCAGTGGGATCACGGGCGCGCCGGTGGCGAGCGCGAGCCTTGCCGCGCCGGTCTTGCCGCGCATGGGCCACAGGTCGGGTTCCTTGGTGGTGGTGCCCTCGGGGTAGATCACCACCGAACCGCCCTCCTCGAGCACCTTCAGCGACGCCTCCAGCGCGCGGGCCGCGTCGGCGCTGCCCCGCTGCACCGGGATCTGGGTCCACTTGGTCATCAGGTAACCGACCACCGGCACCTTGAACACGGAGCTCTTGATCATGAACTGGGGCCAGCGGCCGGAGTCGTAGACGAAGTGGGCGACGGCGACGGTGTCGGCGTGCGAGATGTGGTTCGCGACGATGATGACCGGACCGGTCTGGGGGACGTGCTCGAACCCGCTCCACGTGCGGCGGGTGAGCACCGTCAGTGGCGGCTTGATCAACCCGACCGCGAGACGCTGCCACAGGCTCAGATCACGCCCGGCCACGTGTGCCTCCTCCACGCGGAGCCCCACCCGGTTTCGGCCCTCCGGCCAGCCACTCCGCCGGCCACACCCTACCGGCGTGGCGCTGGTCACCGCGAGGGACAGCGACGGTGACTGGTAGGGCACTATCGGCGGGTGGAGTGGTCCGTGCTCGTCCCGGTGAAGCGGTTGGCCGCCGCCAAGACCCGGCTGCGTGGCGCGGTGGGTGCCGAGCGGCACGAGTCGCTCGTTCTGGCGATGGCGCAGGACACCGTCGCGGCCGCGCTGGCCACGGTCGGCGTCGGCGGGGTGGTCGTGGTCACCGCCGACCCGACGGTCACGGCCGCGGTCACCGCGCTCGGCGCCCGCGCCGTGCCCGAGCCGGCGCTCGGCGGGCTCAACGCCGCGCTCGCGCACGCCGCGTCCACCGTGGTCGGTCGCATCGCGGCGCTTCCGGCCGATCTTCCCGCCCTGCGGGGTGACCACCTGAGCGCGGCCCTGCGCGCCCTGGCGACCGCCGCGGGTGGCGGGTACGTGCCCGACGCGGCCGGCACCGGCACGGTGCTGCTGGCCGCCGCCGCGGGTGAACGCCTCATCCCCCGCTTCGGCCCGGGTTCGGCGGCGGCACACGGCCACGGCGGCGCCCGCCGGCTGGAGGGCGACTGGCCGTCGCTGCGCCACGATGTCGACACGGCCGCCGACCTCGCGGTCGCGGTCGCACTGGGCGCCGGCCCGCACACCCGGGCGGTCCTGCGCGCCGACGTCGCCGTCCCGCACCGCTAGGGTTGGCGCATGCAGGGGACGGTGAGCGAGTTCGACCCGGGTACCGGTGCGGGCGCGGTGCTCCTCGACGACGGCAAGCGGCTCGACTTCCCCGCCACGGCGTTCGCCGCCTCGGGGCTGCGCCTGCTCCGCGTCGGCCAGCGGGTCCGGCTGGAACCGGCGCCCGACGGCACCGTCGCACGCGTTGCTCTCGTCACGATGCACTGATCCCGCTGATCGGATCCGTGTCGTTCAAGGCCCCGACCGGTCATGATGATCCTGTGGACGCGAACACCCTTCACCCCGAGGACCGGAACAGCAACGAGGCCGGGGGTTCGGGGAACGGTCGGTCCAAGTCCGGCGCGCGGCGCCGCGGGCGGGTCGTCCCGGCGTCCGGTTCCCGTCCACACGCGTCGACCAACGCCCACCGCGGCACGGCGGCCGCCGACGAACCGGCACCGGCGGCGGCGCCCGTGACCACCGCGCCCGATCCGGCGCGCGGCGACCCCGACGCGGCGCCGAACCTGCCTGACCTGCCCGACCTGCCCGCCGGCCGGTACCTGAACCGGGAGCTGTCGTGGCTCGACTTCAACGCGCGGGTGCTGACGCTCGCCGAGGACCCGCGCACGCCGCTGCTCGAACGGGTGAAGTTTCTCGCGATCTTCGCCGGCAACCTCGACGAGTTCTACATGGTGCGCGTCGCCGGCCTCAAGCGACGCATGCAGATGGGTCTACCCGTCCGGGGCACCGACGGCCTGCTCCCCCGCGAGCAGCTCGAGCGCATCGCGGCGCAGGCGTCGACGCTGATGGCGCAGCACGCCCAGTGCTTCACCGACGACGTGGGCCCCGCGCTGAGCGACGAGAACGTCGAGTTCGTGCGGTGGCGCGACCTCGACACCGCCGAGCGCACCACGCTGCGCAGGTACTTCCAGGACAAGATCTTTCCGGTTCTCACCCCGCTCGCCGTCGACCCGGCACATCCGTTCCCGTACATCTCGGGGCTGTCGCTCAACCTCGCGGTGGTGGTGCGTGACCCCGACGGCGGGCCGGAGCTGTTCGCCCGCGTGAAGGTGCCCAACAACGTTCCGCGTTTCGTGCGGGTGGCCGACGACCCGGCGCGGGTGTTCCGTTTCCTGCCGGTCGAGGAGCTGATCGCCGCGCACCTCGGGTCGCTGTTCTCCGGCATGCAGGTGGTGGAGCACCACGTCTTCCGGGTCACCCGCAACGCCGAGGTCGAGCTCGACGAGGACCGCGACGAGGACCTCCTGCAGGCGCTCGAACGCGAGCTGGCCCGGCGCAGGTTCGGCCCGCCGGTGCGGCTGGAGGTCGCGGCGTCGATCTCCGACCACGTGCTCGACGTGCTCGTCGGCGAGCTCGACGTCGACATGCACGACGTGATCCGGGTACCGGGCCTGCTCGCGCTGAGCGCGTTGTGGCAGGTGTTCGAGGAGGTCGACCGGCCCGACCTGAAGGACAAGCCGTTCGTGCCGGCCACCCACCCGTCGTTCGCCGAGGGCGAGACCCCGCGCAGCGTCTTCGCGCGCCTGCGCGACAACGACATCCTGGTGCACCACCCCTACCACTCGTTCAACACGAGCGTGCAGCGCTTCATCGAGCAGGCCGCGGCCGACCCGAACGTGCTCGCCATCAAGCAGACGCTGTACCGCACGAGCGGCGACTCACCGATCGTCGACGCGCTGATCGACGCCGCGAGCGCGGGCAAGCAGGTCGTGGTGCTGGTCGAGCTGAAGGCCCGCTTCGACGAGCAGGCCAACATCGGCTGGGCGCGCATGCTGGAGCGGGCCGGCTGCCACGTGGTCTACGGGCTGGTGGGTCTCAAGACGCACTGCAAGACGGCGCTGGTGGTGCGGCAGGAGGGCAACCAGATCCGCCGTTACTGCCACGTCGGCACCGGCAACTACCACCCGAAGACCGCCCGCATGTACGAGGACTTCGGGTTGCTGACCGCCGACACCGAGGTGGGCGCCGACCTCACCGACCTGTTCAACGTGCTCACCGGGTACAGCCGGCAGACGGCGTTCCGGCGGCTGCTCGTCGCGCCGCACGGGGTGCGCAGCGGCATCGTCGAACGCATCGAACGCGAGGTCAAGAAGGCCCGCAACGGTGAACCGGCGCTCGTACAGGTCAAGACCAACGCGCTCGTCGACGAGGACGTCATCGACGCGCTGTACCGCGCCAGCCAGGCCGGGGTGCGGATCGACCTGGTGGTGCGCGGCATCTGCACGTTGAAGCCGCAGGTGGAGGGGTTGTCGGAGAACATCCGCGTGCGCTCGATCCTCGGCCGGTTCCTGGAGCACTCGCGCGTGTTCCGGTTCGGCGCCGGCGAGCTCGACGACGACGGCACCGAGTGGTGGATCGGCTCTGCCGACCTGATGCACCGCAACCTCGACCGCCGGGTCGAGGCGCTGGTGCGGGTCACCGACCGCGACGCCCGGCAGCACCTGCACTCGTTCCTCCAGCTGTGCATGAGCGAGGATACGAGTGCATTCGAACTCGGGGCCGACGGTGAGTGGCGGCGGCGCGTGGCCGACGCCGACGGCGGCCCGCTGCGCAACCCGCAGGAGGCGTTGATCCGTCGGATCGTCGGCAGGGGTGACTGATGCTCGAAGAGGAACGCAAGTACGAGGTCGACCCGGAGTTCCACCTTCCGTCGTTGACGGATGCGCTGCCGAAGGGCGGCAAGGTCGTCCCCTTACCGGCGAAGACCCTCCGCGCGACCTACTACGACACCGACACCGCCCGGCTGGCCCGCGCCGGGATCTCGATCCGCTACCGCAGCGGCGAGAAGGGAAAGCCGCCGTGGACGGTGAAGCTGCCGACGTCGGGCGCCGCCGAGTCGCGTGACGAGATCACCCGTGACGGCTCGCGCACGATGCCCGAGGACCTGGTGGCGCTGCTGACCGCGTACCACCGGGGCGCGCCGTTGGTTCCGGCCGTCACGATCCGCACGCAGCGTCGGGCGTACGAGCTGCGGGACCGGGACGGCGAGGTGCTCGCCGAGGTCGCCGACGACACGGTGAGCGTGCTCGACGGCGACGAGGTCACCGGAGCGTTCCGCGAGGTCGAGGTGGAGCGCAAGGCCGGCCGCACGAAGCTGCTCGACAAGGTCGAGGCGATCCTGGTCGGTGCCGGCGCGACGCGCGGCGCGTTCCTGCCCAAGCACGCCCGCGCGATGGGCGAGCGGGCCGCCGCGCCGCCCGACCTCGTCCCGCCGGGAACCCTGCCCAGGGACAGCCCGACCGCCGGCGACGTCGTGGTCGTCGCGTTGCGCAAGCACATCGAGAAGATCTTCCAGTCCGATCCGTACCTGCGGCTGCGGTCGCCGATGCCCGATGGCGACACGCCCGTCCACCAGATGCGCGTCGGCTGCCGCCGGCTGCGCAGCGACCTGCGGACGTTCAAGCCCCTGTTGGACCCGCAGTGGGTCGACAACCTGCGGGCCGGTGCCAGTTGGCTGGCCGAGGCGCTGGGTACCGCCCGCGACGCCGAGGTGCTGCGCGAGCGCCTGCAGCGCACCGCCGGCATCGACCCGGTGGCGCCGCTCGACCCGGCCGCCGTCGCCCGCTTCGACGCCGACCTCGCGGCCCGGCACGAGGACGCGTTGCAGACGCTGGAGAACGTCATCAACTCCGAGCGGTACGCGACGCTGCTCGACGTGCTGGTGCAGGCCGCCCGGGAGCCGCAGCTGGGCCCGACGGCGGAGGAACGGGCCGACGTCGCGCTGACCCGCATGGTGGCGAAGCCGTGGCGGCAGTTGAGCACCACCGGCCGCGGCCGGGTCGGCGCCGGCGACCTCGACGTTCTCGGCCTCGACGACGACTGGCACTCGGTGCGGATCCGGGCGAAGCGGGCCCGGTACGCCGTCGAGTCCGTCGCCAAGCTGGTCGGTGGGCCCGCCGCCGCGCTGGGCGAGTCGCTGACGGAGGTGCAGGAGCTGCTCGGGGAGCACCAGGACGCGGCGATCGCGGCCGACACCTGGCTGGCGATCGCCCGGTCCGATGTGGACGATCACGCCCTCGCGGTGGCCGCCGGCCGGCTGGTCGAGCGGGAACGCACCGCGGTGCGCCGCGCGCGCGAACGCTTCCCCGCCGCGTGGGCAGCCGCAAACACGCCCGAACATACGGAGTGGCTGCGCTCGTGAACCAGATCGTCCTCGCCGCCGGGGGTGTGGTGTACCGGTGGCGCGCGGAGGGTGACGCCGAGATCCTGCTGGTCCACCGGCCCCGGTACGACGACTGGAGCCTGCCCAAGGGCAAGCTCGACCCGGGTGAGCACCGCCTCGCGGCGGCGGTGCGGGAGGTGCACGAGGAGTCCGGGGTCCGCGGCGTGCCGCAGGCCAGGCTGCGCACCGTCAACTACCTCACCGGTGAGCCGGGGGTGGAGAAGCAGGTCGAGTACTGGTCGATGCGGTGCCTGGCCGACGACGGTCACAAGCCCGACCACGAGGTCGACGTGCGCCGGTGGGTGCCGCTGCCGACCGCCCGCGACCTGTTGACCTACGCGCACGACCGCGGCGTGGTGGCCGCGTTCACGGCGCTCCCCCCGGTGACGGGCGTGGTGGTGCTGGTGCGGCACGCGCACGCGGGTCGCCGCGCCGGCTGGCAGGGCAACGACGACGAGCGTCCCCTGGACACCAACGGCCGCCGCGACGCGGAGAACGCGGCGCCGTTGCTGGCGTTGTTCGCCCCCGACCGCGTGATCAGCGCGCCCGCGGTGCGCTGCCGCGACACCGTGACGCCCGTGGCCGACCTGCTGGGGCAGCGTCTGGAGGTCGACGGCCGCTTCGCCGAGGACGGTGACCCCGACGAGGCCCTGCACGCGCTGCAGGAGCTCGCCCAGGCCACGCCGTCGTCGGTCGTGTGCAGCCAGGGCGGGCTGATCCGGCCCCTGATCGCCGGCATCCGCCCGGGCGGCGAGCCGCAGACCCCCAAGGGCACCGCGTGGGTGCTGAGCTTCACGGAGGCCGGCGAGGTCGCCTCCGCCGACCACCTCGACGTCCGGACCCCGGCCATCTGACCCCTCCCGTCGGTGCGGGGCCGCCGGGGTCGGGGGTACCGCTGGCCTCAGGGCGGAACGGGTGGCCTCCCGAGGTTCTCCGCCGTCCCCGCGCGACACGCTGCTTCCAGCGTTCGGTGGACCGGGAAGCGGCGCGGCTCGACCCCGACCTGATCGCGTTCCGGCGGGACCTCGACCGCCATCCCGAGGTCGCCGGTGCGGGCCGAGGAGACGCTGTCCGGCGCGGCGGCGATGCTCGCCGACGGCCTGTTCGACGGCCGGTTCGACGGTGTCCGGCCCACGGAGATCCATGCGCTGCACCGCTGGGATCCGCGCTCTGGGAACCGTCGCCCCGCCGACCACGGCCGGGGAGATGGAGCGGTTCCTGGCCGACCTGCGGACCCCGGACGGCCCGTTGAGCCGCTTCGTGTTCATGGGCGCACAGGCCACGAGTGCCGAGGTGCACATCTCGTACCGCTGCTGGCCCGAGAACCGCTTCACCGAGATACGCGCCGCCATTGCGCATATCGCCAACTCCCACGGCCCGGCGACAGTGTCATTCCCGAACGACCCTTTCCCCGCCATGGTCGTTCCCGAAAGGGAAGGCCTGGCAATGGCGAGGTTCCTGGGAAACCGCGCTCCGGTCACCACCCTGCGCGCGGGCGGTACCTTTCAACGGCGAGGACCACGCCCGGAACCCAAGTCGATTCCGCATACCCGCATTACCCCACGTTCACTCCCGACGAACGGGCAATAGGCGTAGGAACCACGACGCGCCTCAGGGGGCCACAACTCGCGGAGAGGAGCTGAACGCTGTACTCCCGGAGCGAGTTGTGGCCCCCTGAGGCGCAAACAGTGAGACTACGCCCGCTTACGCGGCGCAGCCTTGGCGGTCGTCGTCCGCTTCGCCGGCGTCGCAGCCGCGCGAGTGGCCTTCGCCGTCGTCTTCTTGGCGGCCGTGGTCTTGGTCGCCGCGGCCTTCGTGGCCGGTGCCTTCTTCGCCGGCGCAGCCTTGCTGGCCGTCGCGGTGGTCTTCTTGGCAGCGGCGGTCTTCTTGGCAGCGGCGACCTTCGGCACCTTGCCGCTGGCGACCAGCTCACGGAACCCGGCACCCGGACGGAACGCCGGGACCGAGGTCTTCTTCACCTTCACCGCTTCGCCGGTCCGCGGGTTGCGGGCGGTTCTGGCCGCGCGGACCCGCTTCTCGAAGACACCGAAGCCGGTGATGGCAACCCGGTCGCCCTTGGTGACCGCGTTCTGGATCTCCTTCAGCACGGCGTCAAGAGCGGCGGTGGCCGCCTTCTTGTCTCCGAGGCTGACGGCGAGCGCTTCAACGAGCTCGGCCTTGTTCACGTTCTTCCTCCGATACACAGTGGCTGGACTCGCGCGAGTCATCCCTTCGCGCAACGTATGGCCCTTGTGAGCAGGATACAAACATAAACCGGAAAAGAAATCCTTGTGTCCTAACGAATTTCTCGCCGAGGCCCGCCGAAAGCCTAGGCAACGACCGGAAACCAGCCCGCCCGGGTGGTCTCGAAGGCGTCGATCGAGGCCTCGTGACGCAGTGTCAGGCCGATGTCGTCGAGCCCTTCGAGCAGCCGCCAGCGGCTGAAGTCGTCGAGCGGAAAGTCCCAGGACCGTTGTCCCACAACGACTTTCCGATTCTCCAGATCGACGGTTACCGATACCTTCGGGTCGGCCTCGATGGTGTCCCACAGCTCCGTGACGGCGTCGGCGGGCAACTCCACCGGGAGGAGGCCCCCCTTGAGGGAGTTCCCCCGAAAAATATCCCCGAATCGGGGAGCCACGACTGCCCGGAAGCCCCAGTCCTGCAGGGCCCAGACGGCGTGCTCCCGCGACGAGCCGGTGCCGAACTCCGGTCCGGCGACCAGGATCGTGGCCCCGGCGTAGGCCTCCTGGTTCAGCACGAACGCCGGATCGCCGCGCCAGGCGTTGAACAGGCCGTCGGCGAACCCCGTGCGGGTGACCCGCTTCAGGTACTCCGCCGGGATGATCTGGTCGGTGTCCACGTTGGACCGCCTTAGCGGCACAGCCGTTCCTGTGTGGACGGTGAACTTGTCCATCGGTGATCTCCGTCTCGCGTAAGGGGTCTACAGGTCGGCCGGCGCTGACAGGCGGCCGGTGACGGCCGTGGCCGCGGCCACCGGCGGCGACACCAGGTGCGTGCGTCCACCGCGCCCCTGACGCCCCTCGAAGTTGCGGTTCGAGGTGGACGCCGAGCGCTGGCCGGGCTTGAGCGTGTCGGGGTTCATGCCCAGGCACATGGAGCAGCCGGCGAACCGCCACTCGGCGCCCGCCGCCGTGAACACCTCGTGCAGGCCCTCCTCCTCGGCCGCCGCGCGGACGGCCGCCGAGCCCGGCACCACCATCATCCGAACGCCGTCGGCGACCTTGCGGCCGCGCAGCACGTCGGCGGCCGCGCGCAGATCCTCGATGCGGCCGTTGGTGCAGGAACCCAGGAACACCACGTCGACCGCGATGTCACGCAGCGGCGTGCCCGCCTCGAGGGCCATGTACTCCAGCGCCTTGGTGGCGGCGGTGCGGTCCACCGGGTCGGTGAACGACTCGGGGTCGGGAACGGTCGCGCTCAACGGCGCTCCCTGTCCGGGGTTGGTGCCCCACGTGACGAACGGCGTCAGCGTGGACGCGTCGAGCACCACCTCGGTGTCGAAGACCGCGCCCTCGTCGGTGCGCAGGCTCTTCCAGTGCTCGACCGCGGCGTCCCAGTCCTTCGGCGCGTGCTCGCGGCCCTTCAGGTAGTCGAACGTGGTCTGGTCCGGTGCGATGAGCCCGGCCTTGGCGCCCCATTCGATGCTCATGTTCGAGATCGTCATGCGGCCTTCCATCGAGAGCTTCTCGATGGCGGGACCGCGGTACTCGACCACGTGCCCGCGACCGCCGCCGGTGCCGACCTTCGCGATGAGCGCCAGCACCAGGTCCTTGGCCGTGACGCCGGGCGGCAGCTCGCCGGTGACCGTGACGGCCATCTGCTTCGGCGTCGCCTGCGGCAGCGTCTGCGTGGCGAGCACGTGCTCGACCTCGCTGGTGCCGATGCCGAAGGCGAGGGCGCCGAAGGCGCCGTGGGTGGCGGTGTGCGAGTCGCCGCACACGATCGTCATGCCCGGCTGGGTGAGTCCCAACTGGGGGCCCATCACGTGCACGATCCCCTGCTGCGCGTGGCCGAGCGGGTGCAGCCGGATCCCGAAGTCGGCGCAGTTCTTGCGCAGCGTCTCGATCTGCGTACGCGAGATCGGATCGGCGATCGTGAGCAGGTTGTCGGTGGGTGTGTTGTGGTCCTCGGTGGCGATCGTGAGCTCCGGCCGGCGGACCGGGCGGTTCGCCATCCGCAGGCCGTCGAACGCCTGTGGGCTGGTGACCTCATGCAACAGGTGCAGGTCGATGTAGAGCAGGTCCGGTTCCCCCTCGGCCCGACGGACGAGGTGGGCGTCCCATACCTTCTGCGCGAGCGTGCGCGGTGACTGTTCTCCCGACATCTGGACATCCTAAAATTTGGGAGGTAAGTTTCGGCTTGTGGGACACAGTATGAGCGGCGTCGGCGTCCTCGACAAGGCGGTCACCATCCTCGCCGCCTGCGTAGACGGCGCCAGCCTCGCGGAACTGGTCGAGCGCACCAAGCTCCCACGGGCCACTGCCCACCGGTTGGCGCAGGCGCTGGAGATCCACCGGATGCTCGTGCGCGACGCGCAGGGCCGCTGGCGCCCGGGTCCCCGCCTGGGCGAGCTGGCCAACGCCGCGCCCGACATCCTTCTCACCGCGGCCGAGCCGATCCTCACCGCCCTGCGCGACGCCACCGGCGAGAGCGCCCAGCTGTACCTGCGCAGGGCCGACGAGCGCATTTGTGTGGCCGCCGCCGAACGCGCGAGCGGCCTGCGCGACACGGTTCCGGTCGGTGCCGTGCTGCCGATGACCGCCGGTTCCGCCGCGCAGGTGCTCCTCGCGTGGGAACCGCCGGAGGCGGTGATGCCGCTGCTGCCCCGGTGCAAGTTCACCGGGCGCACACTGGCCGAGGTCCGCCGCCGCGGCTGGGCCCAGAGCGTCGCCGAACGCGAGCCCGGTGTGGCGAGCGTCTCCGCCCCGATCCGCGACCGCACCGGCCGCGTGATCGCCTCGATCAGCGTGAGCGGCCCGATCGAACGGCTCGGCCGCCGCCCCGGCGACCGCCACGCGATGGCCGTGGTCCGCGCGGGTCAGCGCCTGTCCGGCCTCTGACCCCCGTCGCTCACCCACCCCCCGCGATCTTGGACACATATGCATCGAATCCGATGTAGAAGCGTCCAAGATCGCGGAAGGGACGTGGGCACGGGCTGCGGCACCAACAGCCCGCTACACGAGGGCAACCACCGTGGCCGTAAGAGCGGCCACCACCAACAACCCCAACACCCCCCGCTCATACCGACCCGCGTCGAGGCGGACGAACACCCACTTCCCGCAGGCGTACCCGGCCAGCACCGCCAGCCAGAGAAGCGGGATCTCCGGCCGCCACCGCAATGCGCCGGCCACCACGAGCGCCAGCACGCTCGGCGGCGTCCGCAGCAGTGACAGCACCACCAGCGTGTCCCGCATGGTCTGTGGGTTCAGCCGACGGCTCATCAGGTACAGCACCACCGGCGGGCCACCCAGTGTCGTGGACGTCGAGAGCAGTCCCGACGACAGGCCGGCCGCGGCGCGCGTCCACCCGCGGTGGGGCGAGGCGGCCGCGCGGCGGCCGCCCACGACGCGCATCGCGACCCCGCCCAGCACGGCGCCGGCGACGAGCAGCTGCAGCCCGGTGCGCGGCAGCGAGCTGAGGAGCCAGGCGCCCGCGACGAGACCGGGCACCGCCCACGCCGTGAGCCCGACCGCCTCCGGCCAGGAGGGTGACGGGCGGCGCCGCTCCGCGCCGAGGATGAGCACGTCGACGACGACGCCGGTGAGGACGATGACGCTGATCGCGTCGGGCGGGCCGAGCAGCGCGGCGAGGATCGGCGCGCTGAGGAGTGCGAAGCCGAACCCGGTGGCCGCGTGCAACGCCCCACTGAGCACGAGAACGGCCGAAACGGCGGCCAGGGTAGCCGCTGTCACCCCGCGACGACGAGATCCGGCACAGCGCCCCCTGAACTTCCCCCGAGAAGCAGAAACGGCGCCCCCATCATTGGGGAGCGCCGCATCACGTGTAGCCCCGAAGGGATTCGAACCCTCGCTACCGCCTTGAGAGGGCGGCGTCCTAGGCCGCTAGACGACGGGGCCCTAGAACATCAACTGTGTTGCCGGTGAAGACTACACCAACCACATCAGCCGCTGGGGTACCAGGACTCGAACCTAGACTAACTGAACCAGAATCAGTTGGGCTGCCAATTACCCCATACCCCATTGGCACCGGAGCGCCGAGAGAGAACTCTACAGGCCGCCCGGCGTCGCGGCCAAATCGGTTAGCTAATCCAGCGCCGTCACGGGGTTGGTCAGGTCGCCGATGCCCTCGACCCGCACGGTGACGGTGTCGCCGGCGGTCAATGGGCCGACGCCGGCCGGGGTGCCGGTGAGGATGACGTCGCCGGGCAGGAGCGTCATCACGTGTGACACGTACGACACCAGGGTGGCGACGTCGAAGACCATGTCCTTGGTGCGGCCGATCTGCCGGACCTCGTCGCTGACCTCGCAGCGCACCTCCAGGTCGCTGACGTCGAGACCGGTGACGATCCACGGGCCGAGCGGGCAGAACGAGTCGAAGCCCTTGGCGCGGGTGAACTGGACGTCGGCCTTCTGCAGATCGCGGGCGGTGACGTCGTTGGCGCACGTGTACCCGAAGATGACCTTCGACGCGGCGGCCCGGTCGAGCCGGCGGGCCGGGCCGGGTCCGATACCGATCACCACGGCGAGCTCGGCCTCGTGCTCGACCTGCCGGCTCTGCGGGGGCAGCCGGATCGCGTCGTTGGGGCCGATCACCGACGTCGACGGCTTGAGGAAGATCAGCGGTTCCTTGGGCACCTCGTTGCCCAGCTCGGCGGCGTGGTCGGCGTAGTTGCGCCCCACGCACACCACCTTGCTGGAGAAGATCGGCGCGAGGAGCCGGACGTCGGGCAGCGCCCACCGCTTGCCGGTGTACCGGATCTCCTCGAACGGGATCTTGTCGATCTCGGCGACCGTCAGGGCGGAGACCGGCGCGCCGGCCTCACCCTCGACCACGCCGAACGACATGCCACCGGGGTGCACGAACCGAGCGAACCGCATGGCACCAACATAGTCGTACGCTCGACCGGTGCAGTCGGAGGCCGAGAAGCATGAGCGCAGGGTCGATGCGCTGCTGCACGGTCACCTCGAACGGCGCAGGAGAGGCGTCAAGCACCCGGTCGAGGACTTCCTCTTCACCTACTACTCGCACCGGCCGGCGCAGCTGCGGAAGTGGCGCCCCGACACCACCGGGATCAGGCCGGAGCACCGGGCACGCGCACAGTGGATCCGCGACCTTCTCGCGAACACCGCGAAGCGGCCGCCGCACCTGGGCTGCTTCGGCCTGCACGAGTGGGCCATGGTCTACCGCCTCGACCAGCGGGAGGTCCGGCACACCGCCTGGCCGCTACGCCTGTCGCAGCCGGAGATCGCGCGGCTCCTGGAGGAGAGGCAGGTGCGCTGCAGCCACTTCGACGCGTTCCGCTTCTTCACGCCGCCCGCGCGCAGCCTGAACCTCCTGCAGCCGACCCGCGACACCCAGCACGACCTCGAGCAGCCCGGCTGCCTGCACGCCAACATGGACCTCTACAAGTGGTCCTTCAAGCTCGCCCCGCTCGTCGGTTCCCCGACAGTGGTCGACTGCTTCGAGCTGGCCCGCGACATCCGCACCCTCGACATGCGCGCCAGCCCCTACGACCTCCGCGACCTCGGCTACGAGCCGGTCCGCATCGAGACACCGGCAGGTCGCGCCGAGTACACAGCCGCGCAGAAGGCGTTCGCCGACCGGGCCGCTCCCCTGCGCGAGCGGCTCATCGCGATAGTGGATCGCGCCTTTACCGCGTGAATTACCGTCGGCCGGGTGCATCCGACCGTCAGGCGCCTCCTCCTCGCCGCCCTCTGGGTGGCCGTCCTCGGCTGCGCGGTGTGGTCGGTCACCCGCGTGTTCGGCCTCGAGCGCGGCTGGCCGTGGGTGCAGCTCATGGCGTTCACGCCGTACGTCGCGGCGGCCGCCGTCGTGGTCGCGGCCGTGGCGCTGGGCACCCGCCGCTGGGTGGCGGGCGGGGTCGCGGTGGTCGCGGCCCTCGCGCTGTGCGTCGTGGTCGCTCCCCGCGCGATAAATGATGGGAGACGGGCAGCCGGCGGGCCTTCTCTCAAGGTGCTCTCGGCGAACCTTTTGGCGGGCAACGGCGACGAGCGCCAGGTGCTCGACCTGGTCCGCCGCCTGAACGTCGACGTGCTGGCGTTGCAGGAGTTCTCCCCCGGCGACCTCACGGGGCTGGCGGAGGCCGGCGCCGACGAGGTGCTGCCGTACCGGGCGCTGTACCCGCGTGACGGCACCGGCGGGTCGGCCCTGCTGAGTCGGCATCCGTTGCGGGAGCGGTCGGTGCGCACCCACGCCGGCGGTTTCCTCCAGGCACAGGCCACAGTGGACGTACCAGGCGCGCCGCCGGTCCTGGTCGAGTCGGTTCATCCGACCGCTCCGTGGGGCGCGCCGGCGATGGCCTACTGGGAACGGGATCTCCGCGACCAGCCACCGGCCACTGTGGACGGCCCGCTCCGGGTCCTGGCCGGCGACTTCAACGCGACCCTCGACCATGCGGCGCTGCGCCGGCTCATCGACACCGGGTACCGCGATGCCGCGTCGGTGGTCGGTTCGGGGCTGCGCCCGTCGTGGCCGTACGACGAGAAGTGGTTCATGCCCGGTGTGACGCTCGACCGGGTACTGGCGGACCGCCGGATCGGAGTCCGGGCGGCCCGCCCGTACCGGATACGGGGCACCGACCACAAGGCGTTCTACGCCGAGTTGGTGCTCCCCACCGCATAGTTCCTCGACAGCCCGTACGTGAGCGCGTCGACCAGGGCGTGCCAGCTGGCCTCGACGACGTTCTCGTGCACGCCGACGGTGACCCAGTCCTTGCCCGGTCCGCGGGTTTCCACGAGCACGCGCGTGATCGCGCCGGTGCCGTGGCTGCCCTCGAGGATGCGGACCTTGTAGTCGGCGAGCTCGAAGTCGGCCAGCTCCGGGAAGTGCTTGGTCAGGGCGACCCGCAGCGAGTTGTCGAGCGCGTTGACCGGTCCGTTGCCCTCCGCGGTGGCGATGACCCGCTCGCCGCGTACCCGGACCTTGACGGTCGCCTCGGAGACGACGGCGCCGTCCTCCCGGTGCTCCACCAGCACCCGGTAGGACTCCAGCGAGAACGGGCGCTGCGCCGCGGCGTCCCCCAGCTCCGACCTGATCATCAGCTCGAACGACGCGTCGGCCGCCTCGAACGACCAGCCCTGCGCCTCCAGCTGCTTGACCCGGTCGGTGACCCGGGACAGCGTTTCGGGATGGCCGGCCAGATCCACGCCCAGCTCGCGGCTCTTGAGCTCGACGCTGGCCCGGCCGGCCATCTCCGTCACCAGGATCCGCATGTCGTTACCGACGAGCTCGGGCTCGATGTGGTTGTACAGCAGCGGGTCCACTTTGATCGCGCTCGCGTGCAGGCCCGCCTTGTGGGCGAAGGCCGACGACCCGGCATATGCCTGGTGGGTGTCCGGGGCGATGTTGGCGATCTCGGCGATGGCGTGCGAGACGCGCACCATCTGTTCCAGGCATCCGTCCGGTAGGACCTTCAGCCCGAGCTTGAGTTGCAGGTTCGCCACGACGGCGAAGAGGTCGGCGTTGCCGGGCCGCTCGCCGTAGCCGTTGGCGGTCCCCTGGAAGTGCGGCACCCCGGCCTCGACGGCGGCAACGGTATTGGCCACGGCGCAGGAGGTGTCGTTCTGCGCGTGCATGCCGAGCCTCGTCACCGGATCTTCGACTCCCAGCGCGGCCAGCCGCTCGACCACGTCGCCGACGACGCGCGTGACCATCGACGGCAGCATGCCCCCGTTGGTGTCGCACATGACCGCGGCCTCGGCGCCGGCCTCCAACGCGGTGTACGCGACGAGGGTCGTGTACTCGGGGTTGAACCGGAACCCGTCGTAGAAGTGCTCGCAGTCGAGGAAGACGCGACGCCCCTCGCGGACCATCAGTTCCACGGTGTCGCGCACCATCGCGAGGTTCTCCTCCAGCGTGGTGCGCAGGGCCCGCTCGACGTGCCGCACGTCGGACTTCGCCACCAGCGTCACCACCGGCGTCTCGGCGTCGAGGAGCGCCCTGACCTGCCGGTCCTTGTCGGCGGTGGTGCCGGCCTTGCGGGTGGCGCCGAACGCGGTGAACAGGGCATGCCTGAGGTTGAGCTCGGTGCGCGCTCTGCGGAAGAACTCGGTGTCCTTGGGCATCGCGCCGGGCCAGCCGCCCTCGATGAACCCGACTCCGAACTCGTCGAGCAGCCGCGCCACGGCGAGCTTGTCGACCACCGAGTACGTGATTCCCTCGCGCTGGGCCCCGTCCCGCAACGTGGTGTCGTAGACCTGCATTTCCTCGATCCTCCTGATTTTGACCAACAAAAAACCTCCCGCCGGGAAGCGAGAGGTCTGCGCGCTGCGGAATGCCGTCTTCGACGGTCGCGGGCGCGCTAGGGGCCAATAATGAGCCGGGTCACGCGGTCATAGTGCCACGTACGCCTACTACGTGGAAGCCAGTTCCACAAACTGAGACCACCAACCACTGGTAGCGCTGTGTCCGGTTGCGGACCGGCCACGCCGCTCGCGCCCGCCCCGTCGTCCAAGCGTGCGCCGATCTTGCAC
>NZ_BOPH01000059.1 GCF_016863655.1 Virgisporangium ochraceum | reverse complement strand
TGGGGCTGCACGTTCGTTCCTCGAACAACGATCAAGGCGATCGGCACAGACCTCGTGGGCGGATTTGCGATGACGGACAGTGGCGGCGGGGGCCGGTCCGGGCCGAGATGTCAGCTTTGCCCATTCCACGACTGCGCGCGAACCTGCCACTCGGCCGGCCTGCCGGCCGGTCCGCTGGATGTCAAGGTGCCAGGGAGCCGTGGCCGGTGTACTCCGCGACCGTGCATGCACGCCACCGGTGCCCGGTCTCGCTCCTGGTGTTGCCCCTCGTCCGCCACCGCGGAGTGGTGCGCCGAGCCGATCCGGATCGGCGATCCCGGCATGGCGCTCACCCCGGTCGTCCTGGGACCATGACAGGTCCCGGTGACGACCGACTTCGAGCGCGTGCGCCACGGGTGGTTTCCGACGATGCCCGCGGCCGCATCACCACCTGCGGCGGCATCGACCTGCTCGACACGTGGATCCGCCGTGCCGTCACCGTCTCGGAGGCCGACGAGCTGTTCGCGTAGCCGCGTAGGGGTCCCGGGCCGCCGATGGGCCCGGGACCGACGCGCGGTCAGGAGACGCGGTCAGGAGACGCGGTGGACCCAGCCGTGCGGGTCGTCTACCCGGCCGCGCTGGATGTCGACCAGCTGCTGGCGCAGCTTCATCGTGGTGACGCCGCTCCCGCCGTCACCCATGACGATCTCGCCCTCGACGGAGCGCACGCGGCCGATCGGGGTGACCACGGCGGCGGTTCCGCACGCGAACGCCTCGCGGAGCCGGCCGCTGGCCGCGTCGTCGCGCCACTGGGCCAGGCTGTACTGCTCCTCGCGCACCTCGAGCCCGTTGTCGCGCGCCAGCATGAGCAGCGACTCGCGGGTGATGCCCGGCAGGATCGTGCCGGTGAGCGGCGGCGTGGTGATGCTGCCGTCGTCGAACACGAAGAAGACGTTCATGCCGCCGAGCTCGTCGATGTACTTGCGCTCGACGGCGTCTAGGTAGATGACCTGGTCGCAGCCGTGTTCGATGGCTTCGGCGTGTGCCGACAGGCTGGCGGCGTAGTTGCCGCCGCACTTCGCGGCGCCGGTGCCGCCGGGCGCGGCACGCGTGTAGACGTCGGAGACCCACACCGTGACGGGCTTGATGCCGCTCGGGAAGTACGGCCCAACCGGCGAAGCGATGAGCACGTACAGGTACTCCAGCGCCGGCCGCACCCCGAGGAACACCTCGTTGGCGAACATGAACGGCCGCAGGTACAGGCTGCCCTCGGCGTCGGTCGGGATCCACTCCCGGTCGGCCTTGATGATCTGGTGCAGCGACCCGATGAACAGCTCCTCGGGCAGGTGCGGCATCGCCATCCGGGTGGCCGACTCGCGGAACCGGCGGGCGTTGGCGTCGGGACGGAACATCGTGACGCTGCCGTCGTCGCAGGAGTAGGCCTTCAGACCCTCGAAAATCTCCTGCGCGTAGTGCAGCACCGCGCTCGCCGGGTCGAGCTGGATCGGGGCCCGCGCCTCGACGCGCGCGTCGTACCAGCCCTTCCCGTCGGCCCAACGGATCGTGACCATGTGGTCGGTGAAGATGCGCCCGAAGCCCGGGTTCGCGATGAGAGCCGCGCGCTCGGCGGCGGCTACCGGGGCAGGATTCGGACGAATCTCGAAGTCGAGGTGGTCACCGCCGTTCATAACGGTCCTCCGGGTAGTTCGGCTGGGTGCCTGAAACTTACCCCGAACGGCCGTTAAGCCGTGAGCCGGTCGCGCGCATGTCAGGCGTTCGACGCCAACCGGTCGCCAACCTCGGCGGTGCGCAGCGTGGCCCCCGGGGTACGGGACGCGAGTTCCGCCGCGACCGCCTCGGTTACCCGGCCGGCCGCCTCGGCGTTGCCGAGGTGCTCCAGCAGCATCGCGCCGCTCAGGACCGCCGCGACCGGGTCGGCCACGCCCTTGCCCGCGATGTCGGGCGCCGAACCGTGCACCGGCTCGAACATCGACGGCTTCTGCCGCGTCGGGTTGATGCAGCCGCTCGCCGCGAGCCCGATGCCACCGGTGACCGCCGCGGCGATGTCGGTGAGGATGTCGCCGAACAGGTTGTCGGTGACCACGACGTCGTACCGCTGCGGGTTGGTGACGAGGAACATCGCCGCCGCGTCGATGTGCTGGTACTCGGTCTCGATGTCGGGGTGCTCGGCGGCGACGGCCTGGAACGCCCGGGCCCAGAGACCGCCGGCGTGCGTCAGCACGTTGGTCTTGTGCACCAGCGTCACCTTGCGGCGCGGCCGGTTCGCCGCCCGGGCGAACGCGTCGCGGATCGCGCGCTCGGCGCCGTGCCGGGTGTTGAGGCTCTCCTCGGTGGCGATCTCGGCCGGGGTGTCGCGGTGCAGCACGCCACCGGCGCCCGCGTACAGACCCTCGGTGCCCTCACGGACCACCACGAGGTCGATCTCGCCCGGCTTGAGACCGGCGAGCGGGCTCGTGGTGCCCGGCCACAGGCGCGACGGGCGCAGGTTCACGTACTGGTCGAACACGAACCGCAGCTTCAGCAGCAGCCCCCGCTCGAGGACACCCGGCGGCACGGTCGGGTCGCCGACGGCGCCGAGCAGGATCGCGTCGTGGCCGGCCAGCTCGTCGAGGACGCTGTCGGGCAGCACCTCGCCGGTGCGGTGGTACCGGGCGGCACCGAGGTCGTACTCGGTGTACTCGAACCCGGGCGCCACGGCGTCGATGACCTTGCGGGCCTCGGTGATGACCTCGGTGCCGATCCCGTCGCCGGCGATCACCGCGATGCGCGACACCCGCCACCTCCTGCTGAACGCTGGTTGACTACGGCCACAGAGCTTACGATGGTTCCCGCTTGTCGGTACGTCACTCCCATTGAATGGGAAGTTTACCCGTCAACAAATCCGGGAACCCGCATTCCATGGCTGTCGTGACCGCAGACGATCTTCGCGTCCTGGCCCAGTCGACCGACCCCGAGGCCGTTCTCGCCCTGGTGGGCGACGAACTCCGGGTGCTGCCCGGCTTCGACGTGGCCGGCGGTCAGGTCGTCCTCACCAAGATTCAACTGGTCGAAGAGCTGGGTGAGGACGTCACCGACGTCGACGCCGAGGTGCTGGCGGCCGGCCTGACCGCGAAGCTGGCCCGCTAGTACCGCTACTCGACGGTCAGGTCCACAGTGGACGCCGCGGTGGCGCCGATCGAGGCCGCCGCGCGGTCGAGCAGCTCCGGCGCGACCGAGCCGTCGACGGTGAGCGTCATCAACGCCTCGCCACCGGCCTCGCGCCGCGCGACCTGCATCGCCGCGATGTTGACGCCCGCGTCGCCAAGGATCGAACCCACGGTGCCGACGACGCCGGGACGGTCGGCGTAGCGGAAGAACAGCAGGTGACCGACGGCGTCGAGCTCCAGCGCGAAGCCGTCGAGCTCAGTGAGCTTCAGGGCCTCGCGCGGGGTCGTCTGGTGCGTGCCCGAGACCGCGACCACGCGGCCGTCGGGAAGGGCGCCGCGGATGGTGACCAGGTTCTGGTGGTCGATCGAGTCGGGACTGGTGGCCAGCGCGACCTCGACCCCGCGGTCGCTGGCGAGCAGCGGCGCGTTGACGTAGGTCACCTGGTCTTCGACCACCGACGTGAAGAGGCCCTTCGTGGCGGCCAGCTTCAGCACCGTGACGTCGTTGTTGACGATCTCGCCGCGCACCTCGACGGTGACCGACGCGGCCACGCCGCCGGCGACCGCGGTGAACACCTGCCCGAGCTTCTCCGCCAGCGGCAGCAGCGGACGCACGTCTTCGGCGACGACGCCGCCGGCCTGCACGTTCACCGCGTCGGGCACGAACTCACCCTGCAGCGCAAGCTTGACACTGCGAGCCACCGCGAGGCCCGCCTTGTCCTGCGCCTCGGCCGTCGACGCGCCCAGGTGCGGGGTGACCACGACGTTGTCGAACGCGAACAGCGGCGACGCGGTGCACGGCTCCTTCGAGTACACGTCGATGCCGGCGCCGGCGACCCGGCCCTCGGCCAGCGCCTCGGCCAGCGCCGCCTCGTCGATGAGCCCGCCGCGGGCCGCGTTGACGATGCGGACGGTCGGCTTGACCTGGTGCAGCTCCTTGGCGCCGATCAGCCCGACGGTCTCCGGGGTCTTCGGCAGGTGGATCGAGATGAAGTCGCTCTCGGCGAGCAGCTCGTCGAGCCCGACCAGGCGGACCCCGAGCGCCGCCGCGCGGGCCGGCTGGATGTACGGGTCGTACGCGATGAGCCGGGTGCCGAACGCGGCCATCCGCTGCGCGAACAGCACACCGATGCGGCCGAGTCCGACGACGCCCACCGTCTTGCCGGCGATCTCGATGCCGGTGTACTTCGACCGCTTCCACTCGCCGTTCTTCAGCGCGGCGCTGGCGCTGGCCGTGTGACGCGCCACCGCGAGCAGCAGCGCGACCGCCTGCTCGGCCGCCGACACGATGTTCGACGTGGGCGCGTTGACCACCATCACGCCGCGCGCGGTGGCGGCGGCCGTCTCGACGTTGTCCAGCCCGACGCCGGCGCGGGCGACCACCTTGAGGCGCGGCGCGGCCGCGATCGCCTCGGCGTCGACCTTGGTGGCGCTGCGCACGATGATGGCGTTCGCCTCGGCCAACGCGGAGAGCAGGGCCGGACGGTCGGTGCCGTCGACATGACGGACATCGAAGTCGTCGGCGAGCACTTCGAGGGCGGCCGGTGCGAGTTCCTCGGCGATCAGCACGACCGGACGGTCAGCAGGAAACGTCATCAGATCCTCAGATTGGCGGTGAGATTGTGCGCGATGAAGGTGCGCGACTCTTCCGCGAATCGTAGGCCGAGGGTGCCGGGGAGGCCGCACCCGAGCCACGTGAGTGCGCTCACAGATTGCCCGAAAAGTTCCTATTTATGACTGATAGCGTCACCCGTTCCACGGACAGCCGGTCTCCCCAGTTGATGCCGTTAGGGATCAAGTGGGAGTCCGTTAGCCGATAGCGCTCATTACAGTCCTCGGTGAACCTCGGTTCGAAGCACCTCGTAGTTCCCGGCGCAACCCCGACACAACCGTGAACCCGGAGGATCAACCACATGAGCGAGTACGACGGCTACGACCAGCCGACCCACGACGAGCCCACCGCCGACTACCCGCCGGCCGACCAGTACGACAGCCTGATCGGCCAGCCCCTCGACGGCGGGTTCGACGCGCCGCACCACGAGCAGTCGGTCGGCGGCTTCACCGCCAACGACGGCTACGGTCCCGACAACGTGAACTACGAGGGCGGCGACCAGCCCGTCGAGTACGGCGACGGCGCCGGCGCGGGCTACGGCGAGGGCGCCGAGGCCCCGGCCTACGCCGGTGCCGAGGGCCAGCACGACCCGGCCTACGCCGGTGGCGACCAGGGCGAGGGCTACACCGGCGGCGACCAGCCCGCCGGCTACGGCGGCGACCAGGGCGAAGGCTACGGCGAGGGCGAGCCCAACTACGCGGCCGACGGCGCCGAGTACGCGCAGCCGACCCAGGGCACGAGCGGCACCAGCGCCCAGTAGTTCCTGCTACACAAAAGGCCGCCCCGCGTCTCGCGGGGCGGCCTTCGTGCATGGAAAGGCCGTCCCGTGTTCACGGGACGGCCTTTCGCTGGCTGTCAGGCGGTGTCGGTGAGCGGGCGGTCGACCCAGCTCATCATGCCGCGCAGCTTGCGACCGGTCTCCTCGATCGGGTGCTGGGCACCCTGCTCGCGGAACTTCTGGAAGTTCGGCCGGCCGTTGTCGTCCTCGGCGACGAGCTCGCGCGCGAACTCGCCCGACTGGATCTCGCCGAGGATGCGCTTCATCTCGGCCTTCACCTGGTCGTTGATCACGCGCGGGCCGCGCGTGTAGTCGCCGTACTCGGCGGTGTCGGAGACCGAGTACCGCATCCGCGCGATGCCGCCCTCGTACATGAGGTCGACGATCAGCTTCAGCTCGTGCAGGCACTCGAAGTACGCCACCTCCGGCGCGTAGCCGGCCTCCGTGAGCACCTCGAAACCGGTCTGCACCAGCGCCGACGCGCCACCGCAGAGCACCGCCTGCTCACCGAACAGGTCGGTCTCGGTCTCCTCCTTGAAGGTCGTCTTGATGACGCCCGCGCGGGTGCCACCGATGCCCTTCGCGTACGACAGCGCCAGCGCCTGCGCGCCACCCGACGCGTCCTGCTCGACCGCGATGAGGCACGGCACGCCCTTGCCGTCGACGTACTGGCGGCGCACCAGGTGGCCGGGGCCCTTCGGCGCCACCATCGCGACGTCCACGTTGGACGGCGGGGTGATGAGCCCGAACCGGATGTTCAGCCCGTGCCCGAAGAACAGCGCCTTGCCGTCGGTGAGGTGGGGCTCGATCGACTCCGTGTAGATGGAGCGCTGCGCGGTGTCCGGCGCGAGAATCATGATGACGTCGGCCTCGGCGGCGGCCTCGGCGGGAGTCACCACCCGCAGGCCCTGCTCCTCGGCCTTCGGCCGGCTCTTGGAGCCCTCCGGCAGGCCGATCCGGACGTCGACACCGGAGTCGCGCAGCGACAACGCGTGCGCGTGCCCCTGGCTGCCGTAGCCGATGACGGCCACCTTGCGACCCTGGATCACCGACAGGTCGGCGTCGTCGTCATAGAAAATTTCGACGGACATCTCTCTCCTTACGAGGCGGCTCGGAGCGCCGGGCCGGCGGTGATCGAACGCGATCCCCGACCGATGGCGACCACGCCGGACTGGACCATTTCCTTGATGCCGAACGGTTCGAGATCGCGCAGCAGCGCGTCCAGTTTCTCGGCCGTGCCCGTCGCCTCGATCGTCAGGGTCTCGGCGGCCACGTCGACCACCCGGGCGCGGAACAGCTGCACGGTCTCCATGACCTGCGACCGGGTGGCGCGGTCGGCGCGCACCTTCACCAGCAGCAGTTCGCGTTGAACCGCGGCGGCCTGGTCGAGCTCCACGATCTTCAGGACGTTGACCAGCTTGTTGAGCTGCTTGGTGACCTGTTCCAGTGGGCTCGCCTCGGCGTTGACCACGATCGTGATGCGGGAGATCTCGGGGTGCTCGGTCTCACCGACGGCGAGCGAGTCGATGTTGAACCCGCGCCGCGAGAACAGCCCGGAGACGCGCGCGAGCACGCCCGGCTTGTTCTCCACGAGCACTGACAACGTGTGCTTACTCATGTCCGTCCCTTAAACGTCGTCGTCGTCGAAGATCGGCCGCACACCGCGGGCGAACATGATCTCGTCATTGCTGGTGCCGGCCGCGACCATCGGCCACACCATCGCGTCCTTGCCGACCACGAAGTCGATCACGACCGGCTGGTCGTTGATCCGCATCGCGGCCTCGATCGTGGCGTCGACGTCGGCGGCGGTCTCGCATCGCAGGCCCACGCAGCCCAGCGCCTCGGCCAGCTTCACGAAGTCGGGGATGCGGTGCTTGTGGGTGCCCAGGTCGGTGTTCGAGTAGCGCTGGTCGTAGAACAGCGTCTGCCACTGCCGCACCATGCCCAGGTTGCCGTTGTTGATGATCGCGATCTTGACCGGGATGCCCTCCAGCGCGCAGGTGGCCAGCTCCTGGTTGGTCATCTGGAAGCAGCCGTCGCCGTCGATCGCCCACACCACCGCGTCGGGTCGGCCGTGCTTGGCGCCCATCGCCGCCGGCACGGCGTAGCCCATCGTGCCGGCGCCGCCGGAGTTGAGCCACGTGCCCGGCTTCTCGTAGGAGATGAACTGGGCCGCCCACATCTGGTGCTGGCCGACGCCCGCGCAGTAGATCGCGTCGGGACCGGCGATCTCGCCGATCCGCTTGATCACGTACTGCGGCGCCAGCGTGCCGTCCGGCGGCTCCTCGTACCCGAGCGGGTACCGCTCGCGCAGGTCCTTGAGCGTGGACCACCAGCCCTCCACGTCGGCCTTGCGGCCGGCCTGGTGCTCGGCGGTGACGGCCGCGATCAGTTCCTCGATCACGTGCCGGGCGTCACCCACGATCGGCACGTCGGCGTGCCGGTTCTTGCCGATCTCGGCCGGGTCGATGTCGGCGTGCACCACCGTGGCGTTGGGGGCGAACGTCGACAGCTTGCCGGTCACCCGGTCGTCGAACCGCGCGCCGAGCGCGATCAGCAGATCGGACTTCTGCAGCGCGTACACCGCCGAGACCGTGCCGTGCATGCCGGGCATGCCGAGGTGCTGCTCGTGCGAGTCGGGGAACGAGCCGCGGGCCATCAGCGTGGTGACCACCGGGAGACCGGTGAGCTCGGCCAGCGTGCGCAACTGCGAAGAGGCACCGGCCTTGAGCACCCCGCCGCCGACGTACAGCACCGGCCGCTTCGACGAGGTGATCAGTCGCGCCGCCTCGCGGATCTGCTTGCCGTGCGGGTGCAGCGTCGGGTGGTAGCCGGGGAGCTCCAGCTGCGGCGGCCAGCTGAACTTCGTCTGCGCCTGCTGCACGTCCTTCGGGATGTCGACGAGCACCGGGCCGGGCCGGCCGGTCGCCGCCAGGTGGAACGCCTCGGCCAGGACGCGCGGCAGCTCCTCCGGGGTCTTCACCAGGTAGTTGTGCTTGGTGATCGGCAGCGTGATGCCCTGGATGTCGGCCTCCTGGAAGGCGTCGGTACCGATGTACGGCACCGACACCTGCCCGGTGATCGCGACGATCGGCACCGAGTCCATGTAGGCGTCGGCGATCGCGGTGACCAGGTTGGTCGCACCCGGGCCGGACGTCGCCATGCACACGCCCACCTTGCCGGTGGCCTGGGCGTACCCGGTGGCGGCGTGACCCGCGCCCTGCTCGTGGCGGACGAGGATGTGCCGGACCTTGCGCGAGTCGAACAGCGGGTCGTACGCCGGAAGGATCGTTCCGCCCGGGATGCCGAAGACGGTGTCGACCCCGAGGGCCTCGAGCGAACGGACGAGCGCCTGCGCGCCGGTCATCGGTACATCGGTGACCCGCTCGGTGGCACCTTGCGGCTGGCCACCCCCCGCGTGCGCCGCGCCGCCGGAATGCGCCTGGGCGGAGTGCGGGCGGTGGGCGAGGAGTTCGGGCGTCGGTTTGCTCATCGCGGTTCGCACCAATCGGAAGTCTCGTGCATGGCTGTCTTCGGGCATTAAAAAACCCCTCATGCTCAGGGCACGGGGGTTAGCGCGTCGGCGACGGTCGCAGACGCGCTAGACGAGAAGTACTCGACTCATCATGGGCGCGCGAAGACCGATGGACAGCATGTGTCAACCATGCCGGATCTCATGCCCTGAGTCAACCTCTCCCACATGTCGGAACAACGCCTCGACGCGCTCGGCCGGCATCCCACCCCCGAACAGCAGGCCCTGCGCGTACCGGCAACCGTACCCGACGAGCAGGTCACGCTGTCCGGGCGTCGACACGCCCTCGGCGACCACGTCGAGCCCGAGCCGCTGCCCGATGGTGACCACCACGTCGACGATCGGCGCTGGGCCGGATGCGCCCGCCTCCGCGGGAGCGTCGAGCGGGGTCTCCGGGGCGCAGTCGTTCTCCAGCAGCTCCCGGTCGATCTTCAGCGCGTCGACCGGGAGCGTGCGGAGCAGCTTCAGCGACGAGTACTCCGACCCGAAGTCGTCGAGCGCGACCCGCACCCCGAGGGCCCGCAGCTCCGCGAGCCGGTGCACGAGCTGGCCCACGTCGTGGGCGGCGGCGTGCTCGGTGATCTCGATCGTCAGCCTGCCGGCCGGCACCCGGTGCACCCGCAGCACCTCGCGGATCAGCTCGGCGTACTCGGGCGTGTGCAGCTCACGCACCGACGCGTTGACCGACATCCACAGGTCGTGGCCGTCGGCGACCCAGCGGGAGAGCTGACGGGCCGCCTCGTGCACCACGAACCGGCCCACCCCGTGGATGAGCCCGACCTCCTCGGCCAGCGGGATGAACTCGGCCGGCGGCACCGTGCCCAGCCGGGGGTGGTGCCAGCGCAGCAGGGCCTCGACGCCGACCACCGCGCCGGTAGCGACCTCGACCACCGGCTGGTACACGAGCATCAGCTCGCCCCGGTCGACCGCGCCGCGCAGCTCGTGCTCCAGCTCGGTGTGGCGGCGCACCAGGTCGTCGTAGGCGACGTCGTAGGCCTCGACCCGGTTCTTGCCCGACTGCTTGGCGAACCGCAGCGCCAGGTCGGCGTTGCGCAGCAGCGAGTCGATGCTGTCGGCCTCCAGGCAGCCGGCGAGCCCGATGCTCGCGGTGACGAACACTGTGCCGGAGGCGAGCTCGTACGGCTGGGTGAGCACGTCGAGGATCCGGCCGGCCATCCGCTTCGCCTCGGTGGGCTTCGCCCACATCAGCACCGCGAACTCGTCACCGCCGAGCCGGGCCGGGCAGTCGCCGGGACGCACGTTCGACCGCAGCCGGCGGGCCACCTCGACCAGCACCGCGTCGCCGACGTCGTGCCCGCGGATGTCGTTGATGTTCTTGAACCCGTCGAGGTCGATCGACAGCAGGACGCAGGCCGGCCCGCCCGGAACCTCCTCCTGCAGGATCCGCAGCAGCTCGCGCCGGTTGGCGAGCTCGGTGAGCGCGTCGGTGTGCGCGATCGCCCGGAAGTGCGCCTCGCTGTCGGCCAGGCGCTCGGCGATCCGGCGGATCGCCCGCCGTGCCAACAGTTGTTGGACGGTGAGCAGCGTGCCGACCGCGATCGCGAGCACGACGCTCAGCGGGTCGAGCACGAAGTCGCCGGTGACGACCGCCCGGGCGGCGGTGGTGAACATCGCCAGTACCACCGCCGCCAGCGACAGCCAGCTCGTGGTGGTCTCGCGGGCCGGCGTGACCGGACGGTTCGGCGCCACCGCGCCCGGCGCCACCGCGAACGAGCCGGCGACGACCGCGGCCGCGCCGCCCAGGAGCACCCAGGTCGCGGTGCGGCCCGTGCTGGCGGCCAGGAGCCCGACGAGCCCGAGGCAGATCAGCCCCACGCCGACGCTCGTCGCGATCGCCCGCCGGTGCGGCCGGGGCCGGTGCACCACCGAGATCAGCGCGATGCAGGCCACCGCGCCCGCCAGGACGACCGGCACCGCCACCACGGCGCAGTCGACGAGCAGCCGCGTCGGCACCTCGCCGCCCAGCACGCGTTCGTGCCAGTGCGCCAGGAAGCCCGTCCAGGCGAAGTAGAGGAGGCCGATCATCAGCAACGTGCCGTCGAGCGCCCGGGCCAGCCGGTTCTCGGGCGCCACGATCCCGGGCAGCCGCAGCAGGCCGACACCCATCAGCGTCACAGCGACACCGATGCCGGCGCCCGTGACGAGGAACGTGACGCAGTGGATCGGCTCGTCGACGAACGCCCGTCCCCCGGTGGCCAGCAGCACCACGGCGGCGCCGAGCAGAACAGCGGCGACCGTGGTGACACCCGCCGTGAGGAGCGCGAAGGCCGGCCGTACCCCGGCGGGCCGGTTCCGGGACGCGCGGAAGAGTGCGGCGGCCGCGACGACCGTCGGAATCAGACAGATCGCCAGTACCGTGCCGTACAGGCCGGAATGGCCCAGACCCCCAGTGAGAGGCACGGGTCACACTCTGCCCGATCGCATCCCGCAATGGGAGACCGACTTTCGGCCGGTATGATGCCGCCGCATCGGAGGGTGCACACTGGCACCATGCCTGAACTGCGGTCGAAGACCTCCACCCATGGCCGGAACATGGCCGGCGCCCGGGCCCTGTGGCGCGCCACCGGCATGACCGACAGCGACTTCGGCAAGCCGATCGTCGCCATCGCCAACAGCTTCACGCAGTTCGTACCCGGGCACGTGCACCTCCGGAACCTCGGCATGATCGTCGCCGACTCCGTCGCTGAGGCCGGCGGGGTCGCGAAGGAGTTCAACACCATCGCCGTCGACGACGGCATCGCGATGGGGCACGGCGGCATGCTCTACTCGCTGCCCAGCCGGGAACTGATCGCCGACGCCGTCGAGTACATGGTCAACGCGCACTGCGCCGACGCGCTGGTGTGCATCTCGAACTGCGACAAGATCACGCCGGGCATGCTGATGGCCGCGCTGCGGCTGAACATCCCCACCGTGTTCGTCTCCGGCGGCCCGATGGAGGCCGGCAAGACGACCGCGATCGAGGGCATCGTGCACTCGAAGATCGACCTCATCGACGCGATGATCGCCTCGGCGAACGACTCGGTGAACGACGACCAGCTCGGCGCGATCGAGCGCTCGGCCTGCCCGACCTGCGGCTCGTGCTCGGGCATGTTCACCGCCAACTCGATGAACTGCCTCACCGAGGCCATCGGGCTGGCCCTGCCGGGCAACGGGTCGACGCTCGCCACCAGCGCCGCGCGCGAGCAGCTGTTCGAGCGGGCCGGCACGCTGGTGGTCGACCTGGCGAAGCGGTACTACGAGGGCGACGACGAGAGCGTGCTCCCCCGCAACATCGCCACCCGGTCGGCGTTCGAGAACGCCGTGGCCCTCGACGTGGCGATGGGCGGCTCGACCAACACGGTGCTGCACCTGCTCGCCGCGGCCCGCGAAGCCGAGCTGGAGTTCCACGTCAGCGACATCGACGAGATCTCGCGGCGGGTACCGTGCCTGTCGAAGGTCGCGCCGAACACGCCGAAGTACCACATGGAGGACGTGCACCGGGCCGGCGGCATCCCCGCCATCCTCGGCGAGCTCGACCGCGGCGGGCTGCTCAAGCGCGACGTGCACTCCGTCCACGCGCCGAACCTCGACGAATGGCTCCAGGCCTGGGACATCCGCAGCGGGAAGACCTCGCCGGAGGCGGAGGAACTGTTCCACGCGGCGCCCGGCGGGGTGCGCACGACCGAGCCGTTCTCGTCCACCGCACGCTGGTCCACCCTCGACCGCGACGCTGCCGACGGCTGCATCCGCGACGTCGCCCACGCCTACTCCGCCGACGGCGGCCTGGCGATTCTCTTCGGCAACCTCGCGCCCGACGGCTGCGTCGTGAAGACGGCCGGGGTGCCGGCCGAGAACCTCACGTTCCGCGGCCCGGCCCGGGTGTTCGAGTCGCAGGACACCTGCGTCGACGCGATCCTGCGCGGCGACGTGGTGGCCGGCGACGTCGTGGTCGTGCGCTACGAGGGTCCCAAGGGCGGGCCCGGCATGCAGGAGATGCTCTACCCGACGTCGTTCCTGAAGGGACGCGGCCTGGGGCGGGCCTGCGCGCTCATCACCGACGGGCGGTTCTCCGGCGGCACGTCGGGCCTGTCGATCGGCCACATCTCGCCGGAGGCGGCGGGGCACGGGCTGATCGCGCTGGTCGAAGACGGCGACGAGATCGCGATCGACATCCCGGCCCGCAGCATCGAACTGCTGGTGGGCACCGACGTGCTCGACGCCCGCAAGGTCGCCCAGGAGAAGCGTGACCGCCCGTACACGCCGCTCGACCGGCAGCGCCCCGTCTCGGCCGCCCTGCGCGCCTACGCCTCGATGACCACGAGCGCGTCGGACGGCGCGTACCGCCGCGTGCCCGAATAGCAACGGTCCGGCTGGCCGGCGGCGCCGGCCAGCCGGGCGGTGGTCAGAACGTGCGGTCCTGGGTGGACCCCGGAACCCGCGGCGTCTCCCGCCAGCCGGAGACCACGTCGCGGCCCTGGGCCGGTGGGCGCCGGAAGTCGGTGTCGGTGCGGGTCTCCTTGAGGAGCTTGCGGGCCACGGACACGATCCTGCCGATGTTCACGTGCGGTCCTCTCCGTCGGCGGTGTCCTCTCGAGTATGCTCGCCGACCGCCTCCCCCACGCGCCCCTCCGGATGCCGTTCCGCCGCGGCCACCCGCTCGTCGAGGCTGTCTACCGGCGATCCGACGAGGTCCAGCTGGGGGACGGCGATCCGCTCGGCCTCCTCGTGGAGGCGGTCAGTCTCATCGGTCATGCATCCTCGACTACCCGGGGTCATGGCAGGCCATGCGCGCCGGGCTAGAATCGGGACTTCGTCCGCGACTGGCGCAGCTTGAGGTGGAACCGACCACCGGGGAGCAACCATCGTCGGTGCATCGCGCGCCTGGGTGCCCGATCGTGAAGGGGACGCCCCATGCATGTTCCTCCGTTGACGAACCTCACCGCCGCCGATCCGAAGATCGCCGAGCTCATCCAGCAGGAAGCCGAGCGCCAGCACGACAAGCTGCGCATGATCGCCTCCGAGAACTACGTGTCACCGGCTGTGCTCGAGGCCACCGGCTCCGTGCTGACCAACAAGTACTCCGAGGGCTACGCCCGGAAGCGGTACTACGAGGGCCAGCAGCTCATCGACCCGATCGAGGAACTCACGATCGACCGGGCGAAGTCGCTGTTCGGCGTCGAGCACGCCAACGTGCAGCCGTACTCGGGCTCGCCGGCCAACCTGGCCGTCTACATGGCGTTCGCCAGGCCCGGCGACACGATCCTCGGCCTCGGCCTGCCGATGGGCGGTCACCTCACGCACGGGTGGAAGGTGTCGGCCACGGGTGCGTGGTTCAACGCCGTCCACTACTCGGTGCGCAAGGAAGACGGCCTGATCGACTTCGACGAGGTCCGTGACCTGGCCCGCGAGCACCGACCGAAGATCATTTTCTGTGGCGGCACCGCGATCCCGCGCACCATCGACTTCCCGCGCTTCGCCGAGATCGCCAAGGAGGTCGGGTCGGTCCTCGTGGCCGACATCGCGCACATCGCCGGCCTGGTCGCCGGCGGCGCACACCCGTCACCGGTCGGCTACGCCGACGTGATCACGACGACCACCCACAAGACGCTGCGCGGCCCGCGCGGCGCGATGATCCTCAGCACCGGGGAGCACGCCAAGGCGATCGACAAGGCGGTCTTCCCCGGCCTGCAGGGCGGCCCGCACAACCACACCACCGCCGCGATCGCGGTGGCGCTGCGGGAGGCGGCAGAGCCGTCGTTCCGCGACTACGCCGCGCAGATCGTGAAGAACTCCCGCGCGCTGGCGGCCGCCCTGGTCGACAAGGGCTTCGACCTGGTCACCGGCGGCAGCGACAACCACCTGCTGCTGATCGACCTGACCAGCAAGGGCATCGGCGGCAAGCCGGCCGCGCAGGCCCTCGACCGGGCCGGCATCGAGCTCAACTTCAACACCGTGCCGTACGACACCCGCAAGCCGTTCGACCCGTCCGGCCTGCGGCTGGGTACGGCCGGCATCACCACCCGCGGCCTCACCGAGGAGCACATGCCGCAGGTGGCGGCCTGGTTCTCCGACTCGGTCGACGCCCTGGTCAAGGACGACGAGCCGGCCCAGTCCCGGATCGCCGGCGAGGTCAGCGACCTGCTGGCGAACTTCCCGATGCCGGGCTGGTCCCGCGTCTGACCCCGCGCCGCCCGCGCCCGCGCCGCGCCCCTGACCGCGCCGATCTTGCAGTTGTGGCCGCCACTATAGGCGTCATATCCGGATTTTTCGGGGGCCACAACTGCAAGATCGGCGCAGGAGAAGGCGGCGGGCGGTGCGGGAGGTGCGGGTGCTGGGTCAGGGCTCGGGCTGCGTGTACAGGTCGGTCAGGGACAGGAGGACGTCGACGGCGATCTCGTTGGCGTCCGCGGCCAGGAAGGCCCCCACTTCCTCCACGAAGCGGTCGGCGGCCAGCACCTGCACGCCCTCCACGGGCGGGAGGTCGACGCGGACGGTGTCGGTGAGCCGTCCGCTGGCCGGGTGCACCACGAGGAACGCCCGGCAGGTGGCGCCGACCGGCCCGAGCCGCAGCTGCCACCGTCGCACGTCGTCGACGGTGCCGTCGACCTCGTCGGTGCCGGGCGAGTACGGGCGGCCGTTGCGCACCACCTGGTTCTTCTCGACCCCGTACTCGCCACGCGGCCAGACCGTCGTCGCCACCAGGGCGGCGCGCCGGCCGGCCACGACGAGGTGCGAGCTCTGCCCGGACGGCAGCGCGAAGAACAGCGCGGCGGGCACCTGCTCCAGCGCCGGGAGCTGCGGCTCCGGGTCACCCCGGTTGACGCCGAACCAGCGCCGTCCACCGAGCCCCTTCTCGACCGCCGCGCGGGCGGTGCGGCGCCCGTCGGCCCAGATCGCGGCGAAGCCGGCCAGCACCAGCGGCACGGCGAACGCGAGGCATCCCGCGACCAGGCGGGCCGCGCCCGCGAGGTCGCCGGCCGATTCGGGCACCCAGTCACGCGCGACGAACGCCCAGCACGCCACCGCAGCGAGGACCACCGGCGCCGCCGGCAGCGGCAGGCCCCGCAGCACGAGGGCCAGCGCGCCCAGGCCGAGCAGACCGGCGAGGGCGCTCCACGCGGGGTCGAGCCGCACGGCGCCGTAGCCCACGACGAGGACCCACAGCGCGGTCGCCACCCCGGACACCACGAGCGGCAGCACGGGACCGGGCCGCAGCACCACCCGGGGCGGCCCGACCGAGGCGAGCCACGACGGCGGGGTACGCGCCGGGACCCAGGCGCCGGTGTCGTAGCCGTGCGCCGCTGAACGGCCTGTCACGGTGAGAGAGTCAACCACCAGCGGGCGCCCGGGGGCACCCGTCCGACCGGGTGGGATGATGGACGGATGCAGGCCCCGGTCAAGTTCCGGTACAACGCCGCGATCACCGTGGCCGCCGTCGTCGCGGTGATCGGCGGGTTACCGCTCGCCACCAGCGCGTGGTTCGTCGCGCCGATCCTGCTCGTCCCGCTGGCGATCGCCGTCTGGGGCTGGCGGGCCGGCACCGACGCCACGGTCAACGGGGTGCGGGTGCGGGCGCTGTTCGGGTCGCGCTTCGTGCCCTGGCCGAAGATCGAGTCGCTGGTGGTGGGCGAACGGAACCGGGTGTTCGCGCACACCGCCGCGGGCTCGGAGATCCGGCTCACCGCTGTGACGCCGGCCGACCTGCCGAAGCTGGTCGCCGCGAGCGGCGAGCAGCTCAGTACTCCCCCGTCACCACGTTGACCAGCGGGGCGCCGGCGGCTTAGCGCCGTAGCTGGTCGCCCACCAGCGCGTACGACCGCCGGTCGAGGCTCGGCACCCAGCCACCCACGTGCGGGGTGATCAGCACGTTCGGCATCGCCCTGAGGGGATGGCCGGCCGGGAGCGGCTCGGGGTCGGTCACGTCGAGCGCGGCGTTGATCCGCCCGCTCGCGCACTCCGCCACCAGGTCGTCGGTGACCACGATGGGACGCGTGCCGCGTTCACCAGCAGCGCGCCGTCGGGCAACGCGGCCAGGAACGCGGCGTCGACGAGGCCGCGGGTGGCACCGGTGAGCGGCATCAGCTGGACGACCCGCACCGCCGGCAGCTTCTCCAACAGCTCGACGGTCGACCCCGGCGGCACGTCGCCGATCAGCCCCGGGCCCTTCTCATGCGCGATCCACGCCTTCACGCGAGGACACTATCGATCCCAGTCGTCGATGACCCGCTCGCCGAAGATCTGCCCGTTGGTGTCGGGCTCGCGGTACCGGGCGGTGGCGAGCACCGCGCCGGTGGCGTCGACCGCGGTGAGGGTCACGTCGCCGGACGGCACCGAAAGCGTGAGGACGCCGACGCCGTCGGTGAGGCGCACCGTCCTTCCGCCGTACCGCAGTTCCATCGCCGCCGGTGGGGCCACCACCAGGATGCGGTCGCCGAGGGTCGGCAGGTCCCGGTTCGCCGGCAGCCGCACCGCCACCAGGTCGGCCGACGCCGCTGTCGCGGTACCGAACGTCGCCGGGATCACCAGCGTGGAGCCGCTGTCACCCGTCGGCTCACCCGTGTACGGCTCGCGCCCGGCGTAGTACACGCCCGCCACCGGCCAGACCGGCCGCACGTCCTGGTCGAGGCCGGGTCCGGCGAAGTCCGGCGGCGGGCCGGTCAGCGCGGTGACCAGGGTCCGCCCGTCCCGGCCCGGTCCGGCGACCACCACCGTCGACCGGCCCTCCCCGGACGGGCCGGCCCACAGCACCGACGGCGTGGTGCCGCCGAGGTGGCGGGTCGAGTTGCGCCACGCGTCCAGCGCGGCGCCGACCAGCACGGGTTCGGCGCTTCCGCGGGCCGGCCTGACCGGCTCGGGCTCCACCTTGTCGGGAGACCAGGCGAGGGTGGGCGTGCCCTCGTACCGGACCTGGCCGTCACACGTGACCCGCCACCAGGTGCTGCGGCTCCGTTCACCCTCCTCGATCAGGTGGTCACCGTGGAGCGTCCAGGAGCGCCGCGTGGTGCCGTCGTCGGCGAGCACGACCTCGTCGGAGCTCTCGACGGTGCAGCCGGCCGGTGCGAGCACCACCGTCGCCACGTTCTCGACGACGGTCTGGCTCTGGTGCACCCCGCCGGAGTAGTGGAAGAACGGCGTCAACCCGCCGGCCATGCCGCCCAGGCTCCCGGGTCCGTCCGGCCCGTCGCGGCGGGGCGCCAGAGGCGTGCGGCTCAGCAGGATCGACGCGTACCCGTCGTTGTACCGGGCCGCGACCGCGACCCGGGCACCGGCGACGTCGGCCAGCACGAGCAGCTTGGTCCGGTCCTGGGCCGGGTCGACGGCGCCTTCGAACTCGGTCGACATCGCCTCGGTGAACTCCTCGACGGCGGCCCGGTCGCCCGCGAGGTTGCCCCGGGTCGGTCCCTCGATGAGGCGGCGGGTCCACTCGGTCATCCGGGCCTTCACGTGGTGCGCCTGCACGTCGACGTCGGGCGCCGGTGAGGGCCCCCCGGTCGGCGCGAGGGCCAGGGCGCCGCCACCGGCCGCCAGCGCGGTCGCGGTCGCCGCCGCCGCGAAGCCGCGCCGCCACCGGCGCCGGCTGCGCCGGGCGAGCAGCCGGCCCCACGGGTCGGGTCCGGGTACGACCGGCTCGGCGATCCGCGCGAACGCGGTCCGGACCTCGTCCTCGATGGTGTCGTTCACCGGTTCCCCCTTGCGTGCGTTTCCGCCGGAGCCGCGCCGAGCACGGTTCGGAGCCTGGCCAGGCCGCGCGACGCCTGCGCCTTGACGGTGCCGGTCGAGCAGCCGAGCAGGTCGGCGGTCTCGGCCTCGGACAGGTCCTCCCAGTACCGGAGCACCAGCACCGCCCGCATGCGCGGCGGCAGCCCCGCCAGCGCGGCCAGTACGACCGTGCGCTCCGCGGCGCCGCCGGCGTCGTCGGGCACGACGCTGTCGGGCGGGTCGGCCTGTGGCAGCTCCCGTCTCAGCCGCCGCCACCACGACACCCGCTGGTTGACCATGACGCGGCGCAGGTACGTCGTCGGTTCGGCGATCCGGTCCCAGCGCGGCATGGCCTTGAGCAGGCAGGCCTGCACGAGGTCCTCGGCGGCGTGGTGCGACCCGGTCAGCAGGTAGGCGGTCCGCAGCAGGTCGCGGTAGCGCAACGCCACGAAATCGGCGAACTCGGGATCTTGCTCTGGCTTGGTCACCGGCTGTCCTCCCCTTCGCTAGGGAGCACGCCCGGCGGGCCGGTGAGGTTGAGTCAGTTCTTCAGGAGGTCCCGGTACTCGGGGTGCTTCTCGATGTACGACTTCACGAACGGGCAGCTCGCCACGATGCGGCCGCCCTTGGCCCGCACGTCGGTGAGTGCACCTTTCACCAGCGTTCCGCCGAGGCCCCGGCCGCCGTACTCGGCGCCGATCTCGGTGTGGGTGAAGGTCAGATGATCGGGGTGACGCACGTAGGCCGCGAACCCGGCCACGACACCGTCGACGGTGATCTCGTAGCGCGAGCGTTCCGGGTTGTCGGCCACCTCAGACATGCGACGAGCCTGCCACGGCCGTCCTTGATCACCTAATGCAAACGACTGCAACTCATTGACCGATTCAAATGTCAACGTTAACAATCTGGGGAAAGCGCTTTCCCATCGCCTGGGACGGCGTTCCCACCCCATCGGAGGATGCTCATGTCAAGGCTCCACCGTGTGGTGACGGCCGCGCTCACCGTCACCGCGACCGTTGCCGCCGCGACGGTCGCGAGCGTGGTCACCACCAACCTCACCTCGGCGCCGGCCTCGGCCGCCACGCCGAGCACCAGCACGAACTACGTGTTCGTGAACCGCCACAGCGGCAAGGCCATGGACCTGTACGAGTGGGCCACCGCTGACAACGCCCCGGTCAACCAGTTCACCCGCAACGACCTCGCCGTGCAGCAGTGGCGGTTCGTCGACGTCGGCAGTGGCTACTACCAGGTCCGCTCCGTACACAGCGGCAAGGTCCTGACGGTTCCCGACGCCAACAACGGCAGCTTCCTGGTGCAGAGCACGGCCGTCAGCGGCAACACCCGCCAGCACTTCCGGCTGGCCGACTCCGACAGCGGCTACGTCCGGTTCATCAGCCGGCACTCCAACAAGGCGTTGGACGTGTGGGAGTGGTCGACCGCCGACGGCGGCCGCATCGCCCAGTACGACGACCTCAACGGCTGGAACCAGCAGTGGCAGCTCGCCACCGTCGGCAGCAACCCCGGTAACCCGGGCACCCCGCAGACCGGTCTCGCCGGCTGGGCCACCCAGAACGGCGGCACCACCGGTGGCGGCAGCGCCGCCACGACGACCGTCACCAGCGCCTCCGCGCTGACCACCGCACTCGCCTCCACCAGCGCGTCGGTGATCCGGGTCTCCGGCACGATCTCCTGCTCGGGCATGCTGCGCGTGCGCTCGAACAAGACGATCCTCGGCAACTCGGGTGCGACGATCTCCGGCTGCGGCTTCAACATCAACGGCGACCGCAACGTCATCATCCGCAACCTGACCTTCCGCGGCTGGGACGACGACGCGATCAACGTCCAGGAGTCGGCCACCAACATCTGGATCGACCACAACAGCTTCACCGGCGGCTACGACGGTGCCGTGGACATCAAGCGCGGCTCCGACTTCGTCACGGTCAGCTGGAACCGGGTGTTCGGCCACGACAAGTCGATGCTGCTCGGCCACAGCGACGACAACGGCAGCCAGGACCGCGGCCACCTGCGGGTGACCTACCACCACAACTGGTTCGACGGCTCCAACCAGCGCCACCCGCGGGTCCGCTTCGGCAACCCGGTGCACGTCTACAACAACCTGTACAGCAACGTGGGCGGCTACGGCGTGGCCTCCACCGAGGGTGCCGGCGTCCTCGTCGAGGGCAACTACTTCGAGAACACCGACGACCCGTACCACCTCGGTGAGGGCGACTCCGGCCCGGGCACGCTCGTCGCGCGGAACAACTGCTTCGTCAACTCCGGCTCCGGCCAGGCCGGCGGCAGCGTCGCGAGCATCCCGTACTCCTACACGCTCGACACGGCCTGCAACGTGAAGTCCATCGTCTCCGGCGGCGCCGGGGCCGGGCGGATCAGCGTCTGAGGCAAATCACGGTTCGACGGCGATCCTGGCCGCTTCCGCGCGGTGAGCAGCGGAGGCGGCCAGGATCCGGAGTCGGGCCGGTTACCCTAGGGCGGGTGAGGGCTCCCCGACTCCGGTCCCGCCGGTCAGCCGCGGTCGCCGCGATCGCGGCCACCGTCGTCGCGGCCGGGTGCGCGTTCGGCGACCCGCCGCCCGACGAGGCCGGCACGCCGCCGAACCTGCCGACGCCGAGCGCGGCGTCGAGCGGGCCGGAAGAGGCCGAACTGAACGTCGCGACCACCGTGATCGCGAAGAACCTCGCGGTGCCGTGGGCGATCGCGTTCCTGCCCGACGGCGGAGCCCTGGTCACCGAGCGCGACACGCGCCGCATCATCAAGCTCGGCCCCGAGCAGAACGCCGACGGGCTGGTCGCCACCCCGGTGCAGACCGTCGAGGAGGCGTACTCCGGTGGCGAGGGCGGGCTCATGGGCATCGCCGTCTCGCCCACGTACGAGGTCGACAAGACCGTCTTCGTCTACTACACGACCCGCGACGACAACCGCATCGCGAAGATGGTGCTGGGCCAGCCGCCGACGCCGATCCTCACCGGCATCCCGGTGTCGGGCATCCACAACGGCGGCCAGATCCGCTTCGGGCCCGACAACTTCCTGTACGCGGGCACCGGAGACGCGTCCAACAGCGGGCTGTCGCAGGACCCGAACAGTCTCGGCGGGAAGATCCTGCGGATGACCGTCGACGGCCAGCCGGCGCCGGGCAACCCGTTCAACAACCTCGTGTACAGCTTCGGCCACCGCAACGTGCAGGGCTTCGCGTGGGCGAAGAACGGCCGCATGTTCGCCACCGAGTTCGGCCAGAACAGCTGGGACGAGGTCAACGCGATCGAGCCCGGGAAGAACTACGGCTGGCCCACCGTCGAGGGCATCGGCCAGAACCCGTCGTTCGTCGACCCGATCGTGCAGTGGGCGACCGACGAGGCGTCCTGCTCCGGCGCGGCGATGCTCGACAACATCTACATCACCGCCTGCCTGCGCGGCGAACGCGTGTACCTCGTGCAGACCACCGCCACCGGTAGCGCGCTCGGGCAACCGAAGTCGATAATGACGAAGGCCTACGGGCGGCTGCGGGCGGCCGTCGTCGCACCCGACGGGTCCATCTGGATCAGCACGTCCAACAAAGACGGCCGTGGGGCGCCGAAGCCCGACGACGACCGCATCATCCGCGTCATCATCGCCAACGCCGGCGAGGCAGGTAAGGGTTGAGCCTTCGGGCATTTCTCGAGCGGGCGCGCTCCACGCGCCCCGTGCTGCGTCTGCGTAGGCGCAGCTGGCGGCCGGCGTTCGTGCGCCGGCCGCGCGTGCGTCGCACCGCCTCCGCGCTCGGCGTCATCGCCGTCTCGGTGGTCGGTGTCGTCATCGGCGTGCTGCTGGCCGGCAGCACCACCGACGACGTCGGCCCGTTCGAGGCGAGGTACTCGGTGATCCCGTCGCTGACCGGCGGCACCGAGGTGGCGATCCCGCCGCTCGGCTCGCTGCACCTGGCCAGCCACTACGGCCCGGCGCACCTCCAGGTCACCCTGCAGGCGCTCGACCAGGAGCGCACGCAGGCGATCGTCACCGACCCCAACGCGCTCGAACGGGCCAGCGACGGCGCCGTCGACGACGTCTCGCGCGGGGTGCGGCGGCTGATCTGGCAGGTGGCCGGCGCGTCGGTGCTGGGCGCCATGCTGCTGGGCGCGCTCATCTACCGCTCGGCCCGCCGGGTCGCCGGATGCGGCGCGATCGCGCTGGTGATGGTGCTCGGCACGGGCATGAGCGCGGCGGGCACGTTCCGCGCCCAGTCGATCCAGGAGCCGCGGTTCGAGGGGCTGCTCGTCAACGCGCCGGCCGTGGTCGGTGACGCTCGGGCGATCGCCGACCGGTACGAGGAGTACCGCGACCAGCTGCAGCGGCTCGTCGCCAACGTCGGCCGCATCTACGGCACGGTGTCGAACCTGCCCGTCTACGAGCCCGACACCACCACGACCCGCGTGCTGCACGTCTCCGACCTGCACCTGAACCCGGCCGCCTGGTCGATCATCGGCACCGTGGTCGAGCAGTTCGACATCGACATGGTCGTCGACACCGGCGACATCAACGACTGGGGCAGCGAACCCGAAGGGTCCTATGTGGACGCGATCGCCGCGCTGCGGGTCCCCTACGTCTTCATCCGCGGCAACCACGACTCGGCCTCGACGGCGGCCGCGGTGGCACGGCAGCCGAACGCGACGGTGCTCGACAACACCGTGACCGAGATCGACGGCCTGGTGATCGCCGGCATCTCCGACCCCCGCTTCACCCCCGACAAGACCGCCGACGGCGCCGCCTCGGTCGAGGGGTCCGGCGAGTCGCTGGCCGCCACCGTGCGGGTGGCCGGACGCCCGGTGAACCTGGCGATGGTGCACGACCCGATCGCCGCCGAGCCGCTGGCCGGCGTGGTGCCGCTCGTGCTCGCCGGGCACCGGCACAAGCGCGAGATCACCCGCCTCGACCAGGAGGACGGCCGCATCCCGCCGGAGGGCCGCACGCTCCTCATGGTGCAGGGCTCCACCGGCGGCGCCGGCCTGCGGGGGCTGGAGAAGGAGGAGCCGACCCCGCTGGAGATGTCGGTGCTGTACTTCGACGACACCGACAAGTCGCTGCAGGCCTACGACGACATCACCGTCGGCGGCACCGGCCAGTCGGAGGTGACGCTGCAGCGGAACCTGGTGCGCCCCGACGACAAGGCGCCGGTGGTGCGAAGCCCGTCGCCGTCGGTCTCGGGTTCGACGTCCGGGTCCGGCTCCGGCTCCCCGTTCGGGGCGGGGTCACCCAGCCCTTCGTGACGGGTTCGGGGCGGTGGCAACCGCCAACGACCGGGCACGGAGGAACATCATCCGTGTGCCGTGAGGTGCATCTGTGCCCGGTCGTTCGGTCGGCGCGAAGCGCACGGCCGCCCGTGACCCCCGCGGAACACTGGCTGGGTCGGGTTCGTTGCGACGCTTCCCGTATCCGGATGCGCTCACGCGCGTCACATAAAGCCTTTCGCCACCGCCGACCCGCAGCGGACAGACGGCCGCGATACCCGGCTGCGTGACGCGCGAATCGGCCACTACGCTGGGCGGCGTGACGAGTACGACGGTCGAAGGCGTGGTCGCGGGGTTCGAGCCGGTCATCGGGCTCGAGACGCACGTGGAGCTGGGCACGAACACCAAGATGTTCTGCGGCTGCCCCACGGAGTTCGGGGCCGAGCCCAACACCCAGGTGTGCCCGGTGTGCCTGGGCCTGCCCGGCAGCCTGCCGGTGGCCAACAGGGCCGCCATCGAGGCGACCATCCGCATCGGGCTCGCGCTCAACTGCTCGATCGCCACGTGGTGCCGGTTCGCGCGGAAGAACTACTTCTACCCCGACATGCCGAAGAACTTCCAGATCAGCCAGTACGACGAGCCCCTGTGCGTCGACGGGTACCTCGACGTCGACGTCGACGGGGAGGTGGTGCGGATCGGTATCGAGCGGGTACACCTCGAAGAGGACACCGGCAAGACGCTGCACCTCGGCGGCGCCACCGGCCGCATCCACGGCGCCACCGAGTCCCTTGTGGACTACAACCGGGCCGGCATCCCGCTCGTCGAGATCGTCACCAAGCCCGTTCCCGGCACCGGAGCCAAGGCGCCGATCGTCGCCCGCGCGTACGTCACCGCGCTGCGCGACCTGCTCCGGAGCCTCGACGTGTCCGACGTGCGCATGGAGCAGGGCT
>NZ_BOPH01000058.1 GCF_016863655.1 Virgisporangium ochraceum | reverse complement strand
TTGCGACGTCAACACGTCGCTGAACCGGCCGGGTGAGGAGTGGGGCACCCGCACCGAGACGAAGAACGTCAACTCGCTGCGCTCGGTCGAGCGCGCGGTGCAGTCGGAGATGCTGCGGCAGGCCGCGATCCTCGACGCGGGCGGCTCGATCACGCAGGAGACCCGCCACTTCCACGAGAACACCGGCGACACCACGGCGGGCCGCAGCAAGGAGACCGCCACCGACTACCGCTACTTCCCCGAGCCCGACCTGGTGCCGATCGCACCCGACCCGGCGTGGGTCGAGGAGCTTCGGAAAGGCCTTCCCGAGGCGCCGCGCGCGAAGCGCCTGCGCCTCAAGGAGGAATGGGCACTGTCCGATGTGGACATGCAGGCGATCGCGAACGCCGGCGCGTTCGAGCTGATCGCCGCGACGGTCGCCGCCGGCACCACACCCGAGGCCGCCCGCAAGTGGTGGCTGGGCGAACTGGCCCGCCGCGCCAACGCCGACAACGTGGAACTGTCGTCGCTTCCCGTGACACCGGAGCACGTCGCCGCGCTGCAGAAGCTCGTCGACGACGGCAAGCTCACCGACAAGCTGGCCCGCACCGTCCTCGAAGGCGTGCTCGCCGGCGAGGGCACGCCCGCCGAGGTCATGGCCGCGCGCAAGCTCGAGGTCGTCTCCGACACCGGCGCGCTCACCGCCGCGGTCGACGCCGCGATCGCGGCGAACCCCGACGTCGCCGCGAAGATCCGCGAGGGCAAGGTCGCGGCGGCGGGCGTTCTCGTCGGCGCGGTCATGAAGGAGACCCGCGGCCAGGCCGATGCCAAGGCCGTCCGCGAGTTGATCATTCAGCGTCTCAGCTGAAAAGCTCTATGTGACGCGCGTGTGGGCGGGTCGGCCAGGGAGCGTCTCAGTGGTTGTCATGGTGCGGATCGCTCCGCACCGCTCGCCGCCGTGGTGAACGTCACGTTGCGCGTCGATCTTGCAGTTGTGGCCGCACCTATGTGCGGACATGTCGTGCTTTAAGTGGGACCACAACTGCAAGATCGACGACGGATGGC
Source organism: Virgisporangium ochraceum (assembly GCF_016863655.1). Lineage (GTDB taxonomy): Bacteria > Actinomycetota > Actinomycetes > Mycobacteriales > Micromonosporaceae > Virgisporangium > Virgisporangium ochraceum. The sequence goes on along the minus strand of NZ_BOPH01000058.1, from coordinate 28,135 downwards.
CGGCTCGACGGGCACGGAACGCTATCGTGCGGTGCCGCGTCAGCTGATGATCGAAAGTGGTGGCGACCTTCTGCTGTTCTGGCACGGCCACAACAGCAGAAAAGTCCCACCACTTTCGATCATGGTTGGGTTCTGCGGCGGACCGGGCTCTCACCGCAGCCCTGACCGATCCTCACGGTGGAACAACCGGGCCCAGCGCCGAGTGGCCGGCGAAACCCTGACCCCTGAAGGTGTCTAGGGCAGAGCTTCGCCACCGACCCGGAGGACGCTGTCGTCGGTTGCCACCCACACGGCGTCGTCGGGTGCGGTCGCGATCGCGTGGAGGCGTGGGAGTTTCCCGTCGAGGAGGGTCTGCGGTTCGGTGCCCTCCAGCCAGATCCGGTACAGCTTCGTGCCCGCCAGGTAGACGCGGCCCCCTTTGACCGCGAGCCCGCCGAACCCGGCCTCGCCCGGCTGCCACGCGGCTACCGGGTTGACGTACCTGCGGTTGCTGCCGAACGCGGTGGTCGCCGGCCAGCCGTAGTCGCCGTTGGCCTGGATCAGGTTGAGCTCGTCGTGCCGGTCGGGTGCGCCGTCGGGCGTCGAGCCGGCCTCGGCCAGGAACAGGTCGGTCTGGCCGTACCAGGCCAGCCCCTGCGGGTCGCGGTGGCCGCGGGAGTACACCATCGAGTCCGCCTGCGGGTTGTCCGGCGCGACCGTGCCACCCGGCGTGATCCGGAGAACCTTGCCGGCCAACGACGTCGGGTCGGGCGCGTTCCGCTCGTCGCCGGCGTCGCCGGTGGCGACGTAGAGCATGCCGTCGGGTCCGGCCGCGATGGCGCCGCCGTTGCGTACGGGTCCGCGCGGGATGCCGGTGAGCACCGGCTCGACGGATCCGTTGGCGCGCACCCCGACCACGCGGTTGTCCACTGTGGACGTCACCAGCGCGTACACGGTGCCGTCGGTGTGCACGGTGATGCTCCGCAGTGCCTCGATACCCGGGACGGTGGCGAACACGGACGGCTGGCCGCCGGGCCTGACGGCGACGATACGGCCGGTGCGCCCCTCGGCGACGAGCGCGGTGCCGTCGGGGCGGAACGCGATCGCCCGGACGGCGTCGAGGCCGGCGGCGACCGTCGTCACGGCGGTGTCGGGCAGGGCCAGCGCCGGCGCGGTGGTGATGAGCACGCCCGCGCCCGAGCGGTTGCCGTGACCATGGTCCGCCGCTGGTGGTGGGGCGGGCTCAGACCGGTCCCGTAACGCCAGTGCCGCGACCACGACGAGCGCCACCGACAACGCGACCGCGACCGGAACGCCACGCCACTTTCTCGCCATGGGGTCTCCAAGGGAGCGGAACCGCCCACGCCGGCTGTGGGAGGACCGGCGTGGGCGGGGCTTCCGCGGGGGTCAGGTGATGTTGACGTCCGCGCAGAAGTAGTAGGACTGGTCGGAGTGGCTCGCCTGCCAGATCGTGTAGACCAGGTGGCGGCCGCTGCGGCCGTTGGCGGTGGCCGGGATGTTGATCTGAACGCCCTGGTGGGGCGTGGTCACCTTCTGCCACTGCGACGGGGGCGTGTTGCCGACCTGGGCCACGAGCTCGAGGTGGTTCCAGCCGAGGGCGGTGGTGAGCGGGTTGTAGCCCTGCCGGGTCACGTACACCCGGATGTAGTCGGCGCCGTGCGAGGCCTGGTCGAGCAGCCGCAGCGTGAAGTTGCGGCCGATGTTCGTGGCCCGCCAGTTGCCGGGCACGTCCATGGCCCGGTACCGGCCGTCACCGGTGCGCCCACCGCTGCAGAGCTGACCGTTGGGGATGGCACCCTGGTGGTTGCCCTGGACTCCCTCGCGGAACAGGCCGTTCCAGTTCCACATGGCGTTGGTGTCGGTCTGCCATGCTTGCCAGCACATCGGGTCCTGGGTCTGCATGGCCGGGTTCTGGAACTGGTTGCCCCACCGCGACCAGCAGCCGTAGTTTCGCGACGACGGGTCGATGGTGGTGCCGTGCGACGAGGCGGTTCCGGGGGTCACGACGGTCAGCAGGGCGGCGGCCAGGGCGATGATCGCGGGGTACGCGAACCGTCGGCGGCCGGTCGCGGGCACTTTCATCTGGACTCACTCCAATCAAGGGGGTGGATTGGTGTGATGACGGTAGTAAACCGCCCCTGAAACGGCTAGAGCGGCGCTGACCTGCGCAACCAGGTTGATTTCAGGCATCGACCCCCCATCGATTGATTGAAGTGCGTCGTTCGACTGTTCGATAATCGGGGTAGCGGGGGGAGAATTTCTTCCCTTGTCCCACGGGTTGGGAGCGCTCCCATGCCGGAATCCCAGGAAACCGCCGAAGGGTTTGCTGACTCGCCGGTGGTTGGGGGGCGCGACGGGCAGCAACCGAAACGACGTGGCTGGACGGCGCACCAAGCCGCCCGGAAGGGGGACGGCCGGTGAACGTGGTGGTCGGCTCGGTGAGCCTGCCTCGGCAGGACGGCGTGCGCGTGCCACCGGATGGGCGGCCCGACAAGCGGATTGCATCCGACGGGCGATGCGGCCAGCCGTCCTGTACGGGTTGTGCCGCACCGGGGGCCGGCGGTCGCGGACAACGCGCCGCGCGTCGGCGCGGGCCGGCCCCCGCTCGGCAGCCCGGCTCGGCGGCGCGAGTTCGGGTGCACCTGACGGCTGGACGATGCCGAACCCGTTCCCCGATCAGCCGTCCAGCGTCACCGTGGACGGCGGCGTTGCGGACCTGATCGAGCTGGACGACCGGCGGCCTACGTCGCGGGTGTGTTCCGGTGTCCTGAGTCGTTGATCGTTGTTTGAGGAACGGAACTGCAGTAGGGCTTCACGTTCGCTCCTCGACCAGTCGGGAAGTTCGTCTACGCGGGGGCGTGGAGGCGCGATGAATAACTATCGACATCGGTGGGTAACCCTGGGAGCACAGGCTTTCCAGGGAGGAACGACGATGCCGGTCCATTTCCGTAAGCGGATGAAGTTCGGCCCGCTCATCTTCAACTTCGGTAAGAGCGGCTTCACCTCGTGGGGTATCAAGATCGGGCGCTGGTCGTGGAACTCGCGGACCAGGGCGCAGCGCGTCGACCTGCCGGGCCCCACCAGCTGGAGCAGCCGCTAGGACCCCCATCCCCCGCCGAAAAGCCCGGTGAGCACCGTCGCTCACCGGGCTTTCGCATGCCCGCGGGCGTCCTCCGCAGCGCGTCGCGGGGAGACCAGGCAGGCTAACGGGCGTAGTGCAGGATCACGTCGTGGATGTGCTTGGTCTTGTCGACCCCGCGCACCTCGATCTCGTACGTCTGCGTCCCCACGTGGATCGCGATCTTGCCGGTGCTGAAGAAGTTGCCCGCGAACGACCGGTCGCTCACCAGCGACACCGCACTCACCTTCGAGTACGGCACCGACGTGATGGCCAGGTTCCTCCCCGCGAACGACTTGTCCTGCAGGATCACCCGGCGGTCGGTCAGGCCGATGAACCCCGTGCCGATGCCGACGGCGTCGTACACGGCGATGATGGTCTCGCCCTGGAGCAGGCCGTTCTGGATCTGCTGAAGCTGGTCTCGCCGATCGTGAGGAATGTTCGGAGCCATGCCCTCAGCCTAGGCCTTGTCCTGTCGATCATTTGGCGGCCTGCGCCGGGCCCAGACGACGACCGGTGGCGTTGCGGCTTCGCCCCGATACAACACCGGTATCGGGACAAAGCCGCGCCTGGTCGGCGGCTTGCGCGGGCCGCAGGGCGAAGCCGCGCGGACTGGGCTTGCCGTAGCCGTCTGGACCTCGCCGCAAACCACCATGATCGACAGGACAGGGCCTGGCCGATCAAGCTACAGGGCCGGCGGCGTCAGCGGCGGCACCGCGGTCTCCAAAGCGGCCGCGACCCGGTACATGCGGTCGTCGGCGAGGGTCGGCGCCATCACCTGCAGGCCTACCGGCAGACCGGCCGACAGGCCGGCCGGCACCGAGATCGCCGGACCGCCGTACAGGTTCGACGGGATCGTGAACAGGTCGGCCAGGTACATCTGGTACGGGTCGGCGGTACGCGAGCCGAGTTCGAACGCCACGAACGGGGTGGTCGGCGAGACCAGCACGTCGACCCGCTCGAACGCGGCCGCGAAGTCGCGGCTGATCAGGGTGCGGACCTTCTGCGCCTGCCCGTAGTAGGCGTCGTAGTAACCGCTGGAGAGCGCGTACGTGCCGATCATGATGCGGCGCTTCACCTCGGGGCCGAAGCCGGCCTCGCGGGTCACCGACATGACCTCCTCCAGCGCCCGGTTGCCGTCGTCGCCGACGCGCAGGCCGTAGCGCACGCCGTCGAAGCGGGCCAGGTTCGAGGAGCACTCGCTCGGCGCGATCAGGTAGTACGCCGGCAACGCGTACTGGAAGTGCGGGCACGACACCTCGACGACCTCGGCACCGAGCTTGACCAGCGCCTCGAGGCTCTCGCGGAACACCGCCATGACACCCGGTTCCGCGCCCTCGCCGGCGAACTCGCGCACCACGCCGAGGCGGACGCCGGAGAGGTCGCCGGTGGCGCCCAGCCGGGCCGCGCCCACGACATCGGGCACCGCGGCCGGGATCGACGTGGAGTCGCGCGGATCGTGGCCCGCGATCACCGCGTGCAGGAGGGCCGCGTCCTCGACGCTTCGCGCGCACGGGCCGGGAGTGTCCAAAGAGGACGAGAACGCGATGAGCCCGTACCGCGACGTGCCGCCGTACGTGGGCTTCGCGCCGACCGTGCCGGTCACAGCGCCCGGCTGCCGGATCGAGCCACCGGTGTCGGTGCCGATCGCGAGCGGCGCCTCGTACGCGGCCAGCGCCGCCGACGAGCCGCCACCCGAGCCGCCGGGGATGCGCGTGAGGTCCCACGGGTTGAAGGTGGGCCCGTAGGCGGACCACTCGGTGGACGAGCCCATCGCGAACTCGTCCATGTTGGTCTTGCCGAGGATCACCAGCCCGGCGTCCTTCATGCGCGACACGATCGTGGCGTCGTACGGCGGCTTCCAGCCCTCGAGGATCTTCGAGCCGGCCGTGGACGGCACGCCCTTCGTGGTCACCACGTCCTTGACCGCGACCGGCACGCCGGCGAGCGGCCCGAGCGGCTCGCCCGCGGCCCGCGCTGCGTCGACCTTCCCGGCGGCGGCAAGCGCGCCCTCGGTGTCGACGTGGAGGAACGCGTGCACGCGGTCGTCGACGGCGGCGATCCGGTCGAGGTGTGCCCGGGCCACGTCGACCGCGGAGGTCTCGCCGGACGCGATCGCCGCGGCGATCGCCGTCGCGGTCATTCTGGTCACGTCGGTCATGGCTAGGCCTCCTCGTCCAGGATCCGCGGGACCCGGAAGCGCTGCTCGGCCTGGTCGGGCGCGCCGGACAGCGCCTCCTCCAGCGTGAGGCCCGGTACCACGACGTCGTCGCGGAACACGTTCGTGAGCGGCACCGAGTGCGAGGTCGGCGGGATGTCGTCGGCCGCCACCTCACCCACCCGGGCGACCGACTGCAGGATCACGTCGAGCTGGCCGGCGAACATGTCGAGTTCGTCGGGCGTGACGGCCAGACGCGACAGGCGCGCCAGATGCGCCACCTCGTCGCGGGAGATCGCGGCCATGACGGCTCCTTCTCAACGGTCACTGATTCCGGACGAGTCTATTTGCCGGCCCGGACGCCCTGTTCCCCACCCCGACCCAGGTGGTCGAGCACCGTGGAGACCAGCGCCACCAGGGTGTCGACCTCGGCCGGCGCCAAGGCGCCGAACCAGGACGCGACCGCCGCCTCGTCGTCGGCGTCACGCCCGCGCCAGTATCGGGCGTTGGCCGCGGTGGCGACCAGTCGTTTCCGGCGCCGGTCGGCCGGGTCGGGCTCGACCGCGAGAAGTCCTTTACGTTCCAGCGCGGTCACCAGTTGAGCGGCGTTCTGGTGGGTGGTTCCGAGGGCGGCCGCCGCGGCGCCCAGCGTGGGCGAGCCCAGTGCGATCACCGCCGTCAGCAGCGCGGCCTGCTGGGTGGTGAGTCCGTCGGGGCGCAGGCGTTCGTCCATGAGGTAACGCAGCCGCTGGGCGAGCAGGAGCACCGCACGGAACGCCCGCACCGGCGGGGTGAGCGGGGAGTCGAGGCCGTAGACGTCGGAAGACATAGGCAATATATTACCTAACTATGATCGCCCTGCTGGCACAGTGCGCCTACCTCTCCGAGACGTCCCGGATGATCGAGCTGCACAGGGCCCTGACCGCCCGCGGCGCCGACGTCCGCGTGGCCACGCACGGCGGCGTCCACCGGAACCTGCTCGACGCCGCCGGCATCCCGTACGAGGTGGTCGGACCGCCGATGAGCGACGAACGCGGCGCGCGCTTCGTCGCCGACGCGCCGGGGCTCGGCAACGTGCGGCAGAGCATGTACACCGACGCCGAACTCCGCGACTACGTGCTGGCCGAGGCGAAGTGGCTGCGCGGGGTCGGCGCGCGGGTCGCGGTCACCGGGTTTCTGCTCACCGCGCAGCTGTCGACGCGCGTGGCCGGTGTTCCGCTGGTGACCACGCACACCGGCAGCTGGGTGCCGCCGGTGTGGGAACGCGGGCTGCTGCCGGCCGACGCGCCGTGGCCGGCGCTGCGGCTGCTGCCGGAACCGTTGCGGCGCCGGCTGGTCAACGCGGCGCCGGCGCGGGTGCGGTACTACACGGCCGGGTTCAACCGGGTTGCCGCGGAGCTCGGCGTGGAGCCGGTGCCCAGCCTCGCGGCGCTGGTGCTCGGCGATCTCGCGCTCGTCACCGAGGTGCCGGAGGTGCTCGGCATCCCCGCGGAGGAGCTGGAGGCGTGGCGGCCGGCCGGCCGGCGCGCGTACCGGCCGGGCACCCGGCTCGCCTACAGCGGCCCGCTCTACGCCCGGCTCGACGTGCCGATCCCGCCCCACGTCGAGGAGTTCCTCGACGCACCCGGTCCGATCGTGTACGTGGCGCTCACGTCGTCGTCGGCCGGGCTGGTCCGCAGCGTCGCGGCCGCGGCGGCAGCGGCGTCCGCGCGGGTGCTGGTCGCCGGCACGGTCCATGCCGTCGGCGACCTCCATAGTGGACGGACGTGCGTGGCCGGCGTGCTACCCAGCCACCTGGTGATGCCCCGGGTGGACCTCGCGGTCACCACCGCCGGCCAGGGCAGCGTGCAGACCGCGATGGCCTGCGGCACACCGCTGCTCGCGGTTCCGCTGCAGCCGGAACAGACGCTCAACGCGGTCCTCGTGGAGAAGCTCGGTGCGGCCCGGCGCCTGGCACCGGCCGCGACCGCGACGGCGGCCGGCCTCGTGCGGCGGATGCTCGACGACGACCGGTACCGCCGTGCCGCGCAGCGCGTCAAGGGCTGGTACGACGCGGTCGACGGAGCCGATCTTGCCGCCCAGCGGATCCTGGCTATCCCCTGAAAAAGATCCGGGTCGATCCCGGAGTCTCCCGGCGATGGTTCGCGACGAACATCGGTCCGGTGAGACTGATACCCGTCGCGATCCTCGTGATCGCCATGCTGGGTGCGTCCGCCGCCGCTTCGGCCGGACCACCGCCACCCACCATCGACTGGGCCCCGTGCGCGGAGGACGCGACCGCGGAATGCGGCACGCTGTCCGTACCGGTCGACTGGTCGAAGCCCGGTGGGCCACGCCTCGACCTCGCCGTCGCGCGCCGCGTCACGACCGACCCGGCCCGGGTCGGCTCCCTCGTGTTCGCGCCGGGCGGGCCCGGCGACCCGGGACGCCAGCGGATCCTCACCGGGATGAGCCGGTTCAGCGACGAGCTGCGCCGCCGCTTCGACATCGTCAGCTTCGACCCGCGCGGGGTGGGCCGGAGCGCACCGGCGACGTGCTCCGTGACCGACCGCCCGGCGCCGCTCCTCACCAGCCAGGCCGACTTCGACACGACGGTCGCGTTGAACGTCGAGCTGTACCGGAACTGCGAGAACGTCGACCACCGCGACTCGGTGTCGGCCGCCCATGACCTCGACGCGCTGCGCGCCGCCCTCGGCGAGCGGAAGCTGACCCTGCACGCCAGCTCGTACGGCACGCTGCTCGGCGAGATGTACGCGGAGCGGTACCCGCACCGGGTGCGCGCGATCGTGCTGGAGAGCGCGATGGACCACAGCGTCGACACCCGCGGCTTCCTGGAGCCGCAGGCGCGGGCGGTGCAGGACTCGTTCGACGAGTTCGCCAGGTGGTGCGAGGCGACCTCCGACTGCGCCCTGTACGGCCAGGACGTCCGTACCGTCTGGCACGACGTCCTGGGCAGAGCGACCCGCGGGGAGCTCGGCACGGTGACCCCGTGGGACGTGCGGGTGACCGCGTTCCGCGCGTTCTACCAACCGAACTGGCGCGGCCTCGCCGCCAACCTCCGGAGCGCGCACACCGGTGGCGGGTTCACCGCCGCGCAGCTGCCGCCCGTGGCGTTCCCGGTGTTCTGCGGCGACTGGGCCCTACCGGTACGCGACTACGCCGAGTACGCCGCGCTGATGCGCCGCCTGGCCGACCTCTCCCCCGACACCGGCTACCCGCCGGCCGTCTTCGCCGTGACCCTGTGCCTCGGCTGGCCGGAGCCGCCCGCCAACCCGCAGCACCGGCTGCGCGTCCGCGGGCTGTCGACGCCCATGATGCTGCTCAGGTCGGCCCACGACCCCGGCACCGGCGACACGTGGGCCGCGAACGTCGCCCGGCAGGCCGGCCCCCGCAACGCCGTGACCGTGACGTACGAGGGATGGGGCCACGGCGCCTACAACCCACGCACCAACCCGTGCGCGACCTCGGTGGTCGACCGCTACCTCGTCGACCTGGCCGTGCCCGCCCCGGGCACGACCTGCCCGCCCGTCACTCCGTAGCGGGCTGGGCCACCGCTTTCGCCGCTTCCGGCCCCTCGGCGAGGAGGACCTTCAACCCCTCCTCGTCGAGGACCGGCACCTTCAACGAGACGGCCTTGTCGTACTTGGAACCCGGCGAGTCGCCGACCACCACGAACCCGGTCTTCTTCGACACCGAGCCGCTGACCTTGCCGCCGGCCTCCTCGATCTCCTCGGTGGCCCGGTCGCGCGAGTAGGTGGGCAGCGAACCGGTGATGACGACCGTGACCCCTTCGAGCAGCCGGGGACCGGTGTCGACCCGGTCTTCGGCCAGCTTGACCCCGGCGGCCTTCCACTTCGCGACGATGTCGCGGTGCCAGCCGACCGCGAACCACTCCTTCAGCGACTTCGCGATCGTGGGGCCGACCGCGTCGGCGTTCGCCAGTTCCTCCTCGGACGCCTGGTCGATCGCGTCGAGCGAGCCGAACCGCTGCGCCAGCGTGCGCCCGGCCTTCGGCCCCACGTGCCGGATCGACAACGCGACGATGAATCTCCACAGTGGACGCTCTTTGGCCTCGGCGAGGCTGGCGAGGAACTTGGCGGCGTTGCTGCCGAGCGACCCGTCCTTGTTCACGAAGAACGGCGACGCCGCGATCTTCTCGGCGTCGAGGCCGAACAGGTCACCCTCGTCGAAGACGACCTTGTCGTCGAGGAGGGCCTGCGCGGCCTTGTAGCCGAGGATCTCGATGTCGAGCACGTTGCGGCTGCCGATGAAGCTCAACCGTTCGACCCGCTGCCCCGGGCAGTTCTGGTGGTTCGGGCAGCGCAGGTCGATGTCGCTCTCCTTCTCCGGAGCGATCGGCGTGCCGCACGACGGGCAGTTCGGCGGCATCACGAACGGCCGCTCCTCGCCGGTGCGCTTGTCGACCACCGGGCTCACGATCTCGGGGATCACGTCGCCCGCCTTGCGCACCACCACGGTGTCGCCGATCAGCACACCCTTGCGGGCGACCTCCTGCGGGTTGTGCAGCGTGGCGAACGTGACCGTGGACCCGGCCACCCGCACCGGTTCCAGCACCGCGTACGGCGTGACCCGCCCGGTACGACCGACGTTGACCTCGATGCCGACCAGCTTGGTGGTGACCTCCTCCGGCGGGTACTTGAACGCGATCGCCCACCGCGGCGCCCGGCTGGTCGACCCGAGCCGGCGCTGGATCGACACCTCGTCGACCTTCACCACCACCCCGTCGATCTCGTGCTCGATGGAGTGCCGGCGCTTGGCGTAACCGGCGATGTACTCGCGTACGCCGTCGAGCCCGTCGACCACCGTCCAGCGCTCGGACGTGGGCAGCCCCCACGCCTTCATCGCCTCGTACGCCTCCGACTGGCGCTTCGGCTCGAACCCCTCCCGCGCGCCGATGCCGTGCACCAGCAGGCGCAGCTTGCGGCTCGCCGTGATGCGCGCGTCCTTCTGCCGCAGGCTGCCGGCGGCGGCGTTGCGCGGGTTGGCGAACGGCGCCTTCTCCTGCGCCACCAGCGACTCGTTGAGCTCGGTGAACGCCTCGACCGGGAAGTAGATCTCGCCGCGCACCTCGAGCAGCGCCGGCACGTCGTCGCCCTTCAGTCGCTCGGGCACGTCGGAGATCGTGCGCACGTTGGGCGTGACGTCCTCACCCGTGCGCCCGTCGCCACGCGTGGCGGCCTTCACCAGCCGCCCGTTCTCGTACGTGAGGTTGATGGCGAGACCGTCGATCTTCAGCTCGCACAGGTACTTCGGCCTGCTGCCCGCGTCTCGCTCGACCCGCTCGGCCCAGGTGACGAGTTCGTCGTCGGTGAACGCGTTGTCGAGGCTCATCATGCGCTCGGCGTGCGACACCGGCGTGAACAGCGCCGAGTAGGCGTAGCCGACCCGCTGGGTGGGCGAGTCGGGCGTGCGCAGCGCCGGGTATTCGTCTTCGATGCCCTGCAGTTCGCGGATCAACAGGTCGTACTCGCCGTCGCTGACGACCGGCGCGTCGAGCACGTGGTAGCGGTACTGGTGTTCGTCGATCTCCTGGGCGAGCACGGCGGCCCGCTCGCGCACCTCGGGCGACGGGTCTTTACCAGCCACCGCTTCCGGTTCTTCGCTCACGCCCAGCCTCCACAACGCCGTCGACTAGGCAAAACTCTATCGGTTGGGTACGACAGAAACGGCGCGGGCACACGGTGTGCACCCACGCCGTAACTCACTCGGTCGACAGCCGGTCGCTGTGCTTGTCGAAACCGATGTACAGCCGCGCTCCCGCGTTGGCGCCCAGCGACTTCATCGCCTCGAGCTCACGCACCCGCAGCAGCGCCGGGTGCTCGGCGTAGGCGTTCGCCGCCGCCGCGAGCCGGGTGAGCGCGTCGACCTCGGCGTCGGCCCGGATCCGCGCCGCCTCGGCGTCGGCCTCCGCCGCGATCCGCGTGGCCTCCCGCCGCGCCTCCGCGTCGACCCGTGCCGCATCGGCCCGCGACGCCGACTCGAGGCTCTCCCGCTCGGCCTTCGTACGCGCCTCGACGAGCTGCGCCTCGGCCAGCCGCTGCGCGGCCAGCACGCGGTTCATGATGTCCTGCAGGTTGCCCGGGAACACGATGTCCTTGACGTCGGCCCGCCCGATCTCCACGCCGTAGCCGGTCGCGATCGACTCGACGTCACGCAGGATGTCTTCGCTGAGCTGGTTGCGGTTGGTGAGGATCGCCTCGAGCGTCATCGACGCGAGCGACCGCCGCGCGGCCAGCTGCACGTCGCTGTAGAGCCGGTCCTCGTACCCGGCGACCCGCTCGACCGCCGCGGCCGGGTCGACCACCCGGTACTGGGTGATGATGCTGACCCGCAGCGCGACCTTGTCGGCCGTGAGGATCTCCTGGCCCTTGATGAGCAGCTCGCGCTCGCGCATGTCGACCAGCACGATCTCGACCTTCGGCTGCCGGCTCTTCCACATGGACTTCCGCGGAAGCTCGTAGCGGCCCGGTTCCAGGACCCCGTCGAGCCGGCCGTCGACGTAGCGCAGCCCACGGTGCGTGCTGCGGACGGTCACTTCGAATGGCGTGGACATGGGTTCACCTCTTTGACGAAAGGGTGGCCCCGTAACGATTCCGATGTGAAGGATCGGTCGCCAGGATGGCAGTGGAGGAGCGCGGTTTGATCGCCAATGCGTCCACTGTTAGGGCGCTTGCTTCTGAAGCCGCCGGGGCCGGATCTAAGATCGCAGCCGACGCGCTTGCGCCGCAACGCGATTTCCCTCGTGCAGCATGTCGACGAGCCGCTCGAAGGACCGGTCGACGTCGCGCGGAAGCCCGAAACCGCCGGCGATCTCCAGGGTCACGAACCCGTGGATCGCGCTGCGCACCGCCCGCGTGGCGTCGATCAGGTCGTCGCCGTCGAACCCGTACCCGCGCAGCACCGCGAACGACACACCCACCGCCTTCTCCCCCGCCGCCACGTGTGCCGGATCGGCCGGGTCGGGCACCCGTTGCGCCGCCGGATACCGTCCCGGATGGCGTTTCGCGTAGGCGCGCTGCGCGGCGGCCATGGCGCGCAGGGCGTCGGCGCCCGCCAACCCCGCCGCGGCCGCCACCAGCTCCTCGGCCAGCTCGGCGATCGCGAGCGCGGACACCTTCTGCAGCAACGCGTCGAGCCCTTCGACGTGCTTGTACAGGCTCGGCAGCGCGACGCCGAAGCGCTTGGCCACCATCGCCAGCGTGAGCCGGTCGAGCCCCACCTCGTCGGCGATCTCGGCCGCTCCGGCCACCACCACCGCCGTGGACAGGCCCGCCCTAGGCACGCGAGGTGACCTTGCCGACGAACGCGACGACCGCCGGGTTGACCGTCTCCGGGTACTCGGCCATCGGGTAGTGGCCGGCGTCGGGGACGCGCAGCAGCTCACCGCCGAGCGCCTCGGCCACCCAGTTGCCCTCGGCCACCGGGTCCTTCCAGTCGGGGTCCTTCTCTCCCATGACCACCAGTGTGGGCACTCCACGAACGCGGTCGACCACCGCGGCCGCCTCGGCGTGTCCGGCAAAGACGGTGCGGATGAACGCCTTCCACGCTCCCGGACGGGCCTGCGCCCGCCCGATCCGGTCGATGTGCGCGGCGAGGTCGGCCGGCGGGCGGCCCGGGTAGAACTTCCTGTAGTACGACCGCCAGAAGGCCGGCCCCCACGGCCTGGCCAGCGCGACCCTGGTCACCGCCTGGAGGAGCTTCGACGGTCCGCCGCGCACGAACGGTCCCAACAGCACGAACGCGGTGACCGCCGCGGGCCGCTCGGCGGCCGCGAGCACGGCGGCGGCCGCGCCCATCGAGCTGCCGAGCACCACGGCCGGGCCACCGAGGTGCTCGACGAGGGCGAGCAGATCACGTGCGGACGCCGGGTCGCCGTATTCGGCGAACGCGGTGTCACTGTCCCCGTGCCCCCGAAGATCCATGACGGCAACCCGGTAGCCGGCCGCCGCGAGGGCCGGCGCGGTGTTCCGGAACACCTGCCGGACATCGCCCATGCCCGGCACACACACCACCAACGGCCCGTCTCCGGTCACCTCGTAGGCCACCCGCTGCCCGTCGACGCTCAAGTAGCTAACACTCATAGCCAAAAAGCTAACTCAGTTAGCCATCGCGCGCAACCCCGGGGATGCCTCGCACGCTCCTCTCGCCGCCGATCTTGCAGTCGTGGCCCCCGATAAGCACGACATAAACGGAAATAAGGGCGGCCACAAGTGCAAGATCGGCGGGCCTGGGGGGCAGGGGCGCGCGTTGCGGCGGCCGGGGTCAGGCGGCGGCGTCGTCCAACAGGCGGCGGCCGGCGTCGCGGCAGGCGGCGAGAAGCGCCCGTGCCGCGGCCTGCCCCGCGCCGGCCAGGCCGCACGACGGGGCGACCGCCACCTGCGTGGCCGCCTGCGCCGCCGGGAAGCCGAGCTTGCGCCACACCTCGCGGACCCGGTCGGCGACCTGCGCGGAGGTCGGTGCCGGCTGCCTCGGGTCGGCCGCGCCGGCCACCAGGGCCACGCCCGCGTCGAGGGTCTCGCCCAGAGCGTCGAGGTCGGGGCCGAGCGCGAGGTCGATCGCGACGGCGGCGGCGCCCGCCTCCCGTAGAAGGGCCAACGGGACCGAGGGAGCGCAGCAGTGCACGATCACCGGCACACCCGCGGCGGCGACCACGTCGGCCAGTGCCGCACGGGCGGTCGACGTGTCGACGGAGCGGTACGTGTGGAGACCGCTGTCGGTGGCGATGCGCCCGGCCAGCACCGCCGGCAGGGACGGCTCGTCGACCTGCAGCAGCAGCCGGGCCCGGGGCAGCCGGGCGGTGACGTCGGCCACGTGACGGCGTACGCCGTCGGCCAGGGACTCGGCGATCTCGCGGGCCGCCCCGTGGTCGCGGAGAGCGCGACCGCCCAGGGGAAGCTCCAGGGCGGCGGCCAGCGTCCACGGCCCGGCCACCTGGAGCTTCAGGGCGCCGTCATACTCGGAGGCCTGCTCGTGCAGCGCGTCGAGGTCGCGTTCCCACAGTTCGCGGGCCCGGCGCAGGTCTCGGCCCGGGCGGGCGGTGAGCTTCCAGCGACCGGCGTAGACCTCGACGGGCAGCTCGGTGAGCAGCGCGGCACCACGGCCGATGATGTCGGCGCCGACGCCGCGGGCCGGAAGCTCCGGCAGGAACGGCAGGTCGGGCAGCTCGCCCAGCACGAGCTTCAACGCCTCGGCCGGGTCGGTGCCCGGCAGCGAGCCGATGCCGGTGGCGGCGCCCGCGGGCCAGAGACTCATGCGGCCGGAGCCGCCGCACTGACCGTCGACGCGATCGTCGCGGAGCCGAGCACGATGTCGCCGTCGGGGTCGGGCCGGTAGGCGACGACCGCCTGCCCGGGCGCGATGCCACGGGCGGGTTCGCGCAGCCGGGCGGTCAACGTGCCGTCGACGACCGTCACCGACGCGTCGGTGGGGGTGCCGTGCGCGCGGAGCTGCACCTGGCAGTCGACCGTCGTCGGTCCGCTCAACCACACCGCGCGCTCGCCGCGGACCTCGACCACGTCGAGCGCCTCGACCGGCCCCACCGTGACCGTGTTGGTCACCGGCGTGATCGACAGCACGTACCGGGGCTTCCCGTCGGGCGCCGGCCGGTTGAGGTGCAGCCCGCGCCGCTGGCCGACGGTGTAGCCGTGTGCGCCGCCGTGCTCGCCCAGTACGGCACCGGAGGCCGCGTCGACGATCGGGCCCGACGCGGTGCCGAGCCGCTCGCCGAGGAAGCGGCGGGTGTCGCCGTCGGCGATGAAGCAGATGTCGTGGCTGTCGGGCTTGTCGGCCACCGCCAGCCCACGGTCGGACGCCTCCGCGCGCACGTCGGCCTTGGTGACGTCGCCGAGCGGGAACATCGCGTGGCCGAGCTGCGACGGCGTGAGCACCGCCAGGACGTACGACTGGTCCTTCGCGAGGTCGACGCTGCGCCGCAGCAGCCCGTCGGCGCCGAGCCGGGCGTGGTGACCGGTGACGACCGCGTCGAACCCGAGCGCCAGCGCCTTGTCGAGCACCGCCGCGAACTTGATCTTCTCGTTGCAGCGCAGGCACGGGTTCGGGGTGCGGCCGGCGGCGTACTCGGAGACGAAGTTGTCGACCACGTCCTCGTGGAACTCGTCGGCCAGGTCCCAGACGTAGAACGGGATGCCGATGACGTCGGCGGCGCGCCGCGCGTCTCGCGAGTCTTCGAGCGTGCAGCAGCCGCGGGCACCGGACCGGTAGGTCTGCGGGTTCCTGGCCAGCGCCAGGTGCACCCCGGTGACGTCGTGTCCGGCGTCGACCGCGCGGGCGGCCGCGACCGCCGAGTCGACGCCGCCGGACATGGCAGCGAGCACCTTCACGTCGAAAGCCTAGCCGGCCGGCCTACGTGTTTTCGTGTGCACCACCAGTACCACGGCCCAGACCGCCATCGGCACCAGCGGCCACGGCCAGATCAGGTCACCCTTCCGGAGCACCTCGACGGCCCAGATCAGCACCATGACCGCCGCGCCGGCGGCCCAGTACTGCCACTTGAGAATCCAGTCCACCGAAAACACGATGCCACATACAACCGGGAAGGCACCGGCGCCCGTCATGAGGGGTCGACGGGAGGAGACGCCCATGGATGACGCGGAGTACGTCGAGTACGTCCGCGGCCGGCTTCCGGCGCTACGCCGGCTGGCCTTCCTGCTGTGCGGGCACGAGCCACGGGCCGACGACCTGGTGCAGCAGACGATCACGACCCTGTACGTGAAATGGCCGAAGGCACAGGCGGCCCGGAACCTCGACGGCTACGTGCGCACCATGCTGGTACGCACCTTCATCGACGAGCGCCGGCTGGCCTGGGCCCGGGTCCGCCTGTTCGGTGCGGTGCCCGAACCCCCGCCGGTGCCGCTGACCGACGACGTCGAGGACCGGGCCGTGCTGCGCGACGCGCTGGCCAGGCTTCCGAAGAAGCAGCGGGCGGTGCTGGTGCTCCGTTTCCTGCAGGACCTCCCGGTCGACGAGGTGGCCGAGATCCTCGGCTGCTCACCCGGAACGGTCAAGAGCCAGACCTCCCACGGGCTGGCGGCGCTCCGCCGGCTCCTGGACAGCCCCCCGAAAGTGAGGCAGTGATGCACCCCACGGACGACGACACGGTCGTGGCGCTGCTGCGTCCCCTCGACACCGACCCCGCGACGCCCTCGACGGTCGACATCGACCGGGCGATGCGCGACGGTCGCCGCCACCGGCGGCGCCGGATGGCCACCCGGTCGGTCGCGGTGATCGCGGCGGCAGGCCTGGCCGTCGCCGGTAGCGCCGTCGCGGTGACCGCGCTGAGCGGCCCGACCGCGGCACCGGCCCCGCCGGCGGGCAGCGCGAGCGCCACGACGGGCCCGGAACCGAGCACGGATCCGACCCGGCCGTCGCCGATCACCGGCCCGGAGCCGACGCCACCGACGCGCTGCGACCGCACCCAGCTTCCGGTGCCGAGCGGCCATTACCAGACGATCGTGGGCGGTGTCGACCCGACCGGGCGGTACGTCGTCGGCCGTTCCTACGCCTCGGGCGGCATCCGACAGCTGGTCATGTGGGACAACGGCACGCTGCGGCGGCTGCCGGTCTCGGGGCGCGACCCGGTGCTCGCCGACGTCAACTCCGCCGGAACCGCGGTCGGCTTCCGCGTCGACGAGTCGGAGCCCACCCCGTTCGCCTACCTGAACGGCCGGGTGGAGCAGCTGGCACCGCTCGGCAAGGCCACAGCGATCAACGAGGCCGGCACGATCGTCGGCTCCACGGGCAACGAGGCGTCGAAGCCGGTGCGCTGGGCGAACGCCGACAGCGAGCCGGAACCCCTGCCGTTGCCGGCCGGCTACTTCAACGGCCAGGCCATCGACATCGACGAGGACGGCACGGTCATCGGCCTGCTGAGCCGCGACAGCGACTTCGTACCGTACGTCTGGTTCCCGGACGGGACCCACCGCGAGCTCATGCGGCCCGGCAACGGCGAGAGGGCGCGGTTCGGCATGGTGCGGGGCATCCGCAACGGCTGGGTCGTCGGCAGCCTGCGGAGCGGGCCGAAGACCGACCGGGAGGCCATGCGGTGGAATGTCAACACCAACGAGTCGGTCGCGCTGCCCACGTTCGCAAACGACGGAGCCCACGCGGTGAACGCGCACGGCTGGGTCGCCGGCCAGCACAGTTCGGGGAAGGCGGTGCTGGTCACGCCCGCCGGGATCGTCGATCTGCCCGGTTTCCCGGGCGTCACCGGGTTCGTGTCGGCCGCCTGGGTCTCCGACGACGGCCGCACCGTCGTGGGCAACGCCATGACCGCGCCCGGCAACTACCAGCGACCGGTGGTCTGGCACTGTACGTAGCTGTGAATCGACGGACGCGAATCATCGTCTGGGGTGCGGCTGCCGCGCTCGTCGTCGCCGGCGGGGCGGTCACCATCGCCAGAACGAGCGACGCCGACGAACCCGGCCCCATCGTCGCGGCGACGGAGTTCACGGGCCCGCCGCCGGCACCGCCGAGGACGTGCGGCATGTCGCTGCTACCGGTGCCGGACCGGCTGGGCGGCACCGTCACCGCCGCCGACCCGACCGGCCGCATCATCGTCGGCCAGTCCTACCTCGACGGCGGCCACAAGCAGATCCTCATGTGGCGCGACGGCAAGGTACGGAAGCTGCCGATCGTCGGCAGCCTCACGGTCCTGACCGACGTCAACAGCCGCGCGACAGCGGTCGGTATGCAGGACAGCCCCGTGGGACCGGCACCGATGGCGTACCACGGCGGCGCCGCCACGATGATGGCGACAGGCGGGGCCGACGGAGGCGAGGCCGCGGGCGTCAACGAGGCCGGCACGATCGCCGGGACGCTGGGACAACACCCGCACTCCGGGGTGCCGGCGCGCTGGGCCGCCCCCGGCAGCGAGCCCGAACGGCTGCCGCTCCCCGACGGCTATCGCACCGGACACGCCACGGACATCGACGAGGACGGAACCATCGTCGGCGACCTCGGCGACCGTGACGAGCCCTACGTGTGGTTCCCCAACGGCGAGCACCGCCCGCTGCCGCTCCCGGATGTCGACGGCGAGGCCGCCACCAGCGGTTCCGTGAGGGCGGTCCGCAACGGTTGGGCGATCGGAGAGGGCGACTACTCGGCAGAGGGTGGGTACCCGTCGTACCGGTCGGTCCGGTGGAACCTGCGCACCGGTGAGGTGATGGTGTTCGACCGGCTCACCCGGCTCGTGGCCGTCAACGCGTACGGGTGGTGGGTCGGCGCGGCGGAGGGCGCGATCCTCCGGACCGCGACAACCGTCACACCCATTGTCGGCCAGAAGGGGAAGACCATCATCATCGAAAACCCGCCGCCTGCCACGCACGCGGCGACGATCTCCGACAACGGCCGCACGATCGCCGGGCAGACCCCCGACGACGAGAGGGCCGGCACGGCCGTTCCCGCGGTCTGGCGGTGCACCTAGGTCAGCGGGCGGCCTTCAGTGCCCCGGCCCGGCGGGCCCGTTCGGTCGCCGCCGGCAGCGCGGCCACCAACGCGTCGACGTCCTCCCGGGTGGACGTGTGGCCGAGCGAGAACCGCAACGACGAGCGCGCCCGGTCGCCCTCCGCGCCCATCGCCAGCAGGACGTGCGACGGCTGCGCCACCCCGGCCGAGCAGGCCGATCCGGTGGAGCACGCGATGCCCTGCGCGTCGAGCAGCAGGAGCAGGGCGTCGCCCTCGCAGCCGGGGAACGAGAAGTGCGCGTTGCCGGGCAGGCGGTCGCCGACCGGGCCGTTGCGGATCGCGTCGGGCACCACCTCGAGCACCCGGCGCACCAGCTCGTCGCGCAGGCCACCGACGCGCACCGCGTACTCCTGCTGGTTCTTCACCGCCGTCTCGACGGCGACCGCGAACGCCACGATGCCGGGCACGTCGAGCGTGCCGGAGCGCACGTCGCGCTCCTGGCCGCCGCCGTGCATCAGCGGGGTGCAGTCGACGTCGCGGCCGAGCAGCAGGGCACCGACGCCCACCGGGCCGCCGAGCTTGTGACCGGTGAGCGTCAACGCCGCCACCCCCGACGCGGCGAAGTGCACCGGCACCTGGCCGACCGCCTGCACCGCGTCGGTGTGCAGCGGCACACCCGCCGCCGTGGCGGCAGCGGCCAGGTCGCCCATCGGCTGCAGCGTGCCGACCTCGTTGTTGGCCCACATCACGCTGGCGACGGCCACATCGTCGCCCATCGCCGACGCGAACGCCTCGGGCGCCACCCGGCCGGTGTCGCCGACGGGCAGCCAGGTGATCTCGGCGCCCTCGTGCTCGGCCAGCCAGTGCACGGTGTCGAGCACCGCGTGGTGCTCCACGGCGCTCGCCACCACGCGGTTGCGGCCCGGCGCGGCCGCGCGCCGCGCCCAGAAGATGCCCTTCACGGCGAGGTTGTCGGCTTCGGTGCCGCCGCCGGTGAAGATCACTTCGGACGGGCGCGCGCCGACCGCGCCGGCGATGCGTTCCCGGGCCTCCTCGACCCGCCGCCGGGCGTCACGGCCGGCCGCGTGCAACGACGACGCATTACCCACGGTGCCGGCCGCCTCCGCGTACGCCGAAACAGCCTCCGGCAGCATCGGGGTGGTGGCGGCGTGATCGAAGTAGACCATCGCCCGTAAGCGTATCCGCCACGACGCCACCACAGCCCTCCGGTCACTTGCTCATTCACGTCGTGGGAGCGGCCGTGATCACCACGTTGTCGCGGTAGTGGCCGGTCTCCCGGTCGAACGGGCCACCGCAGGTGATCAGCGTCAGCCGGGGTGCACCGTCGCGGGCGAAGTACTTGTCCAGCGGGATCGCGGTCTTCCGGTAGATCTCCCGGGCCGACACCGTGAACCGCGCCACCGTGCCGTCCGGCCGCACCACCTCGACCGCGTCGCCGGGGTCGAGGTCGCGGAGCTTGAAGAACGCGCCCGCACCCTGCTTCGCGCCGTCGACGTGACCGGCGATCACCACCGAACCGGCGGTCGCCGTGATCCCCGGCCCGAACCGGTACCAGCCGACCTGGTCGACGCTCGGCGGCACCGCGAAGTCGTTGGTGGCCGGGTCGACCGCCACCGGGTTCACCTTCGCGTCGACGCCGATCGACGGGATGCGTAGCCGGGCGGGTGGCACCTCGGCCGCCGCCGACGGCAGCCCGCCGTCGCTGATCGGAACACCGGACGACGGGGTTTCCGTCGGGACGGGTGGCGAAGCTGAACCAACGGCTGCGCCACCCACCGCGTCACCTTGGGGTTGGGACCGGCACGCGACGGTGCCGGCCCCGACCACAATGACCACTCCCAACGCCGCGGCGATGAGACCGGCTTTCACGCCGCGCGGCGCCGCGCGGCGTAGAGGCCACCGCCGAGCACCAGCACCATGCCGACGGCCAGGGCCGCGTACACGGCCGCGCCGGGACCCTGGTCGGCGAGCCCGCCGGTGCCGCTGGGAACCCCACCCGGCGACGAGTGCAGGCCGGTGATGGTCTGCGCGACGACGTCGAGCGAGTTCTGCTGGGCCGAGCCGATCGCGTACACGATCGTCGCCGTGCCCTCACGCAGGTTCAGCGAGGTCGGGCCGAGCGCCACGGTGGTGGTGCCCGCGAGCACGACGTCGGCCGACACGGTGCCGGCGTTCACGTCGCCCTTGGCCTCGTTGGGGTTGGTGAGGTTGCGGAACACCGGCTGGCCACCGGCCCGCACGTCGACGGCCGGCGCGGCCGCGGTGTGCCGCACGATCAGCCGCGCCTTGCCGGCGGCGACCTTCGACGTGTCGTTGACGAACGGCGTGATCTTCGGCTGACCGTTGGCGTCGAGGTGCGCGACGATCGTGATGTTGGCGCCGTCGGGCACGTTCGCGTCGTCGACCTTCAGGATCGCGCTGGCGATCGGCTGACCGGGCGGGGTGAGCGCGATGTCGTACTGACCCGGCGGCAGGTCGAGCGGACCGGCCACCTGCTTCGGCTGGAAGTTCTGCAGGGTGCGGTTTCCGTTGACGTACACGTCGACGGGCGTACCGGGGATGCCGTGCACCACCGAGACCTTCGCGTTGGCCGCGTGGGCCGGGCCGGCCAGGAACAGGCCCGACGCCACCACCGCCAGGCCGGCGGCGGCGACCATCCGTACGAGACGCATGTGGTCCTCCAGAGTTGGTTGGGCGGATGTTTCGGCCGGTCATTCGCCCGCGGGCCCGCTCTCCGGATGCGCGCTGCGGAATTGCCCACAACCTGCATCCAGGGCGGCCGGTGCGGTCGTAGTACGCGCGATGGGAGGGGGACGATGCCGATACAGTCAGGTGTGGCCCTGCGATGGCACCGCACCGGATGAGCGCCCTCTGGGCCGCCCGTCCCGATCACGCGCTCGCGGAGGCGTTCCGCGGCGGTGATCCGGTCGCGCTGCGCCAGATGTACGACCGCTTCGGCGGCCCGGTCTTCCACCTCGCGCTCCGCACGCTCGGCTCGGGTGCCGACGCCGAAGACGTCACGCAGACCACGTTCGTCGCCGCGTGGCAGGGCCGGGAGACGTTCGACCCCGACCGCGGGAGCCTGCTCGGGTGGCTGCTGGCGATCGCGCGGCGCAAGGTCGTCGACCGGTTGCGGGCCGCCGCCCGCGAGAACCGCATCGAAGACGCGGTGCGCGCGCTGCCCGAGGCGACCGACTCCACCGCCGCACCCGACCGGGTCGTCGACCGCCTGGTGGTCGCCGACGAGCTGGCGCAGCTGCCGGCCGAGCAGCGCCGGGTGCTCGAGCTCGCGTTCTACGACGACCTGACGCACCAGCAGATAGCGGCGGTCACCGCGCTGCCGCTGGGCACCGTGAAGAGTCACATCCGGCGGGGCATGGCCCGGCTGAAGCAGCGATTGGAGGTGGACGGTGGCGCATCTTGACGAGGAGACGTTGGTGCTCGTGGCACTCGGCGAAGGCGGTGGTGTGACACACGCCGACCACCTCGACACGTGCGACACGTGCCGGGCGGAGGTCGCGGCGCTGCGCCGGGTCGCCGAGGTCGGCGCGGAGAGCCAGGAGGTACGCGAGCTGCCGCCACCCCCGAACGACGTGTGGGAGCGGATCGCGGCCGCCACCGCTGCCCCGGCGGCGAACCAGTCCACCGTGGGCGGGCCCGGGGAGCGGACAGGGCCGGTGCAGCACCGGCGCACCGGCGCGCTCACGCGGTCACCCCGCCGGGGCGACCGCACGACGGCTCCGCCGGTGGCGCGCGGACGCGGCCGGGCGCGGCGCTGGGCCCTCACCGCCCTGGCCGCCGTGGTGGCGCTCGCGGTCGGTGTGGCCGGCACGCTCGTGGCGACCCGCGACCGGACGCGGCAGCTCGCCGACCCGTGCGGAACGGTGGTGGCCCGGGCCGACCTGTCGGCGCTGCCGCTGGCACCGCCCGGCGCGGCCGGCGAGGCGCGGGTGCTGTGCGACGGACCCGACCGGCGGCTGCACCTGCACGTCGCGGGCCTGCCGCTGCAGCCGGGCTACTACGAGGTGTGGCTCATCGACCCCGACACGATGGAGATGACCGCGATCGGCCAGCTCGGCGACGGCGGCGACGTGCTGCTGCCGCTGGCGTCGACCACCGACCTGCGCAAGTACCGGCTGGTCGACATCTCGGCGGAGCAGTACGACAACAACCAGGCGCACTCGGGCGAGAGCCTGCTGCGCGGTCAGCTGACGACATAGAAAGGGGCCGGCCTCGCGGCCGGCCCCTTTTCAGGTCACTTGCGTTTGCGGATCTCGTCCATTGCTTGCGGGACCACCTTGAACAGGTCGCCGACCACGCCGAAGTCGGCCAGCTCGAAGATCGGGGCCTCGCCGTCCTTGTTCACGGCGACGATCGTCTTCGAGGTCTGCATCCCGGCCCGGTGCTGGATGGCGCCGGAGATGCCGAGCGCCACGTACAGCTGCGGCGACACGGTCTTGCCGGTCTGGCCCACCTGGAACGTGTGCGGGTAGAAGCCGGAGTCGGTGGCCGCGCGCGAGGCGCCCACGGCCGCACCGAGCAGGTCGGCCATCTCCTCGACCAGCTTGAAGTTCTCCGCGCTGCCGACGCCGCGTCCACCGGACACGACGATCGACGCCTCGGTGAGCTCGGGCCGGGAGCCCTTCTTCTCGGCGACCTTCTCGGTGACCGTCGCCAGCTTGTCGGAGTCGGCCAGCGTGGCCGCCACGGTTTCGGCGGCGGGCGAGACGCTGCTCTCGGCCGGCGTCGGCGTCACCGAGTTCGGCCGCACCGTGACCAGCGGGATGCCCTTGGTGACCTTCGACTTGACGATCACCGACCCGGCGAACACGGTCTGGGTGGCGGTGCCGTCCTCGGCCACGTCGACGGCGTCGACGAGCAGGCCGTTGTCGAGCTTGACGGCCAGCCGCCCGGCGATCTCCTTGCCCTCCTGCGTGGAGGCGATGAGCACCGCGGTGGGCTGCTTCTCCGTGACCAGTTGGGCGAGCACGGTCGCCTTCGGCGCCACGAGGTACTTCTCGACCTCGGGGTCGTCGACCGTGTACACCTTGGCCGCGCCGTACTCGGCGAGCCTGGCGGTGTCGACGCTCCCGAACACCACCGCGCTGGGCTCGCCGAGCTTGCGGGCGATCGTCAGCAGTTCCAGGCTCACCTTCTTGGGTGCGCCACCGGTCGCGTCGACGACAACGAGCACTTCAGCCATCTCTACGACCCCTCTCAGACGAACTTCTCGGACGCCAGGTACTCGACCAGCTTCGCGCCGCCCTCACCGTCGTCGGTGACGGCGTTGCCGCCCTGACGCGGTGGGCGCTTGCCGTGGTCGAGCACGGTGCTCGTGGCGCCGTCGAAGCCGACCTCGCCCGCCTCGATGCCGAGGTCGGCCAGCGACAGGGTGCTGACCGGCTTCTTCTTCGCGGCCATGATGCCCTTGAACGACGGGTACCGCGGCTCGTTGATCGTGTCCCAGACGCTCACGACGGCCGGGGTGCTGGCGGTGACCACCTCGTAGCCCTCGTCGGTCTGGCGCTCGGCGGTGAGGCCGGTGCCCTCGATCGTGAGCTTGCGGGCGCCGGTGACGGCGGCGACCCCCAGCCGCTCGGCGATCATGTGCGCCATCACCTGGGTGCGCGCGTCGGTGGACTCGGCACCGCAGATGACCAGGTCGGCGTTCTGGCCCTCGATCGCCTTGGCGAGCACCTTGCTGGTGGCGACCGCGCAGCTGCCGTGCAGCGCCGGGTCGACCACGTGCACCGCGGCGTCGGGACCCATCGACAGGGCCTTGCGGATGGACTCGGTGGCCTGGTCGGGACCCATGGTCAGAACGACGACCTCGCCACCGTGGGCCTCCTTGATGCGGAGCGCCTCCTCGATGGCGTACTCGTCCATCTCGTTGATCACGTTATTGGCTGACGCCCGCTCGACCGTGTTGTCATCGGTACGCAGGCTCCGCTCCGCTCCGGAATCAGGCACCTGCTTCACAAGTACGACGATCTTCATGCCTGTACGAAGCCCTCCCACCTAATGATCGTTAAGTTCCTCGTGGCGCCAAGGTTACGGGACCCCGGCCTATGTTACCTGCGAGTAGCTTTAGGTCCCTCGGTGACCCCGGTCACCGCCTCGCACTACCCGACCTCGCCACGCTACGTCATCATTGGGCACATGCTTCGCTTGCTGCCGTTGCTGCTGATCCTCGCCTTCACCGTCTACGCGTTGATCGACTGCCTGGCGCGCGACGAGGAGGAGATCCGGGCACTACCCAAGGTGATCTGGGTGCTGATCATCCTGCTGTTCACCCCGCTCGGCCCGATCGCCTGGTTCCTCGCCGGCCGCGCACCCCGGGCCTCCGCACAGACCGCGCCGGGTGGCGCCCCGGACGACGTGGTGGGCGGCTACAGCCTGGGCGCCCCCGGGTCGAGCGCCGGCCGGAGCGGCCGCCCTCTCGCGCCCGACGACGATCCCGAGTTCCTCCGCCGCCTCGACGAACAGCAGCGCAAGCAGCGCCGCGACGAGACCGAGGAGCGTTAGAGCTCCACCACCGGCCAGCCCTCGGGCAGCTCCAGGCGCAGCGCGTCGGCGTCGGGGGTGAGCAGCACGGCGCGCTGGCGCATCGCCTCGACCACGGCGTGGGCACGGTTGAGGTCGCCGACCGAGGCGGCGATTCCGCCGAGGGCCAGCGCGTCGTCGGCGTCGGGGGTGAGCACGTCGACGGCCGGCTGGCCGCACAGCGTGTCGAGCAGGGCCACCTGCTCCTCCGAGGCCCGCCGGTACGCCTCGGCGAGGCTGATCAGCGGCAGGGCCACCACGGTGTCGGTCTCCACGGCGCCGAACAGCAGCTGACCCAGTTCGACGCTGGACCCGTAGCGGAGCATGGCGGCCGCGTCGAGGACGTAACCGATCACTTCCGGCGCCAGCGCGCCAACCGGGCGTCGGCCTGTTCGGCCAGTTCGGGCGTCACCGCGCCGTGGTCGTCGGTGATGCGGCGCAGCCCGGCCTCCTCGTCACCGTCACCGAACGTATAACCCGCTCGGTTGAGGAGGGCCAGGCTGCGCTCCCGTCGGATCTGGTGCCGCACCGCCTCGGCCACGAATCGTGAGACGTTGGGCTCAAGCGCCAGCCGCTCGGCGACGTCGTCCGGCAGGCTTACGGCGATCCGAACTGTCATACTCGACAGGGTAGGCGAGTAATACTTTCTAGGCCAGGTTCGCCGACCTCGGGTACATGTCGGCGGGGTCGGTCAGCACGTTCACCAGGTACGGCACGCCGGAGGCGAACGCCCGGTTCAGCGCCGGCTCCAGGTCGCCGGCCCTCGACACCGTCTCGCCCGCGCCGCCCATGGCCTCGACGACCTTGTCGTAACGCAGGCCGGGCTGCAGGTCGGCGGCCACGTCGTAGCCGTACAGGGCCTGCATGGGGTGCTTCTCCAGGCCCCAGATGCCGTTGTTGCCGACCACGATCACCACGGGCAGGTTCTGGCGTACCAGCGACTCCACGTCCATCAGCGAGAAGCCGGCGGCGCCGTCGCCCATCAGCACACAGATCTGCCGGTCGGGGTAGGTGACCCGGGCGCCCATCGCGTAGCCCATGCCGGTGCCGAGGCAGCCGTACGGACCCGGGTCGAGCCAGGCACCGGGCACGCCCGGCTCCAGGTACTTGCCGGCGTAGGAGACGAAGTCGCCGCCGTCGCCGATGGTGACCGCGTCGGCGTCGAGCACGTTCCGCAGCGCGCCGTAGACGCGGCTGGGCTTGATCGGGTCGGTGTCGGCGCTGAGCGCGTCGACCTCCTTGGCCCGCGCCGCGTCCTCCACCTCGCGCAGCTTGGCGATCCAGTCGTCGTGCTTCGAGGCGGTCTGCGCGAGCGCGGTGAGGATCAGCCGCAGGTCGCCAACGGGCGCGGCGGCGGTCTTCGCGTGGTTGGCTTTTTGCGACTCCGCGTCGACGATGTGGATCACCTGGGCCTCGCCGTAGTCGCCGAACCCGAGGCGGAAGTCGAGCGGCGTACCGACGACGCACACCACGTCGGCGCCGGTCATGGCCGCCTTCCGGGCGCGCGCGAAGGCCAGCGGGTGGCCGGGAGGCAGCGCACCGCGTCCCATGCCGTTGGCGAAGACCGGAACCTGCAGCGCCTCCGCGGCCTCGCGCAGCGCGGCCACGGCGTCGCCCGTGTAGACGTCGCTGCCCGCGATGAGAATGGGGCGTTCCGCGCGTGCGAGCAGCGCCGCCGCCCGCGCGAGCTCGTCGGGGTCGGCCTCCTGCGGGGTGACCGCGTGAGCGGCGCCGATCACGGCCTCCGCCTTGTCGAAGATGACCTCCAGGGGCGCGTCGACGAACACCGGCCCCCGGTGCGGCGCGATCGCGGCGGCGACGGCCCGGTGGATCACCTCGGGCGTCTGCGCGGTCGACATGATGGTCTCGGCGTGCTTGGTGACCGGCCGCACGATCGGCAGGTGGTCGATCTCCTGCAGGCTGCCGGCGCCCCAGCGGAACTGCGGCGCCCGCCCGCCGACCACGACCACCGGCGAGCCGTTGAAGTGTGCGCTGGTGATGCCCGAGATCCCGTTCGTCACACCGGGACCGGCCGTGAGCGCCGCGACGGCCGGCCGCCGCTGCAGCTTCGCCACGGCCTCGGCCGCGAACACGGCCGACTGCTCGTGCCGCACGTCGAGCAGGCGCACGCCGGTGGTGTGCAACGCGTCGTACAGCGGGAACAGATGCCCGCCGGAGAGCGTGAACACCTCGGTGACGCCGTACGCGCGCAGCGCCGCCAACATCAGGTCACCACCGTGACCGCTAACTGTTTCCGCCATAAGCGAGCAGGTTACGGCAGCGGCCAGACCCCGGCCGTGAACCGGTATGCGATGACCCCGCAGACGATCGGCGTGAGGACCAGCAGCATCGTCACGAACACGATCCTGGCCGCCCGTCCGCCGCCGCCGCTCCCCACGGCCCGGGCCGGCTCCGCGTACGCGGGCTCCCGGTACTGCTGCTGCTCGTACTGCTGCGGTTCGCGGTAGCCGCCGCGGCTCACGCCCGGCGGGTACACCGGCGTGGCCGCCTGGCCCGGCCGGTAGCCGGGGTTCGCCACGCGGGGCTCGACCCGGGTGGCCGCCGGTGGCGGCGGTGGCTGCCGCACCGGTTGAACCGGTGGCGGTTGGACCGGCTGGCGGACCGGCGGTGGCTCCATCGTCGGCGGGTACGGTCCGACCCGCTGGGTGGTCTCGGGGTCGAGCTGCGGCGCCATCGGCGAGCCGTACACCGCGCCACCCGAGGTGGGACGCCCGGGAGGTGCCGACACCGGTGCCGGCGCGCCGGACACCGGCGGAGTGCCGTACGACGGCCCGGACACCGGCGGAGTGCCGTACGACGGCCCGGACACCGGCGGAGTGCCGTACGACGGC
>NZ_BOPH01000057.1 GCF_016863655.1 Virgisporangium ochraceum | reverse complement strand
TACGACGGCCCGGACACCGGCGGAGTGCCGTACGACGGCCCGGACACCGGCGGAGTGCCGTACGACGGCCCGGACACCGGCGGAGTGCCGTAGACACCGCCCGACACCGGACCGGTGGGCGGGGCCGACGCCGGCGCACCGGAACCGGCCAGCTCCGGGTAGACCAGGTCGCCGGACGGCGTGATGATCGCCGGCATGATGCCGGTCGACGGGCCGGCCACCGGCCGCACCTGCTCCGGCGCCGCGCCCGTGCCGGCGAGGATGCTGCCCTCGGCCACCACCAGCTCGGGCGAGTCGATCACCTCGGGTGGCTGGCCGAGCGCACGGTGCAGCAGCGTGCCGACGAGCGGCATCCGGCTCGACCCGCCCACCAGGAACACGCCGGCGAGGCGGCCCTCGGGCAGCTTGGCCCAGCGGATGACGCCCTGGGTCACCCGGATCGTCTGCTCGACGATGCCCGTCGCCAGCCCTTCGAGCTCGTCGCGGGTGAGGCGCACGTCGATGCCCAGCAGCGGCACGTTGAGGTCGGCGGCCGGCTGCCGGCTCAGGCGCTCCTTGGCCACGCGCACGTCGTCCCAGAGCAGGCGCCGCGCCCGACGCTCGTCCACTGTGGACGGACGCTCCAGCCGCGCCCAGGTCTCGGCATCGCGCTCGACGGCGATCTTCTTGACGAACCCGATGATGGCCTCGTCGACGTCGAGGCCGCCGATGTCGTCGCGGCCGTCGACGGCCAGCACCTCGAACCCGGACGCCGTACGCGCGACGACGCTCGCGTCGAACGTACCGGCGCCGAAGTCGTGCACGACGACCACCGAGCCGATCGGGACCTGCCGGCCGAGCACCTGCGTGAAGTACGTGGCGGCGGCGACCGGCTCGGGCACCAGCTTGACGTGACCGAGCCCCGCGGCGGCCGCGGCGTCGGACAGCACCAGCCGGCGGGTCGCTCCCCACGCGGCCGGGCACGTGATGGTCACCTGCGGGGCCACCCCGCCGACCGTGCGCCGGAACTCGTCCATGACCCGGTTGAGCACGGCGGCCAGCAGGTCGACGACCTGGACCTCGCGGTCGCCGAGCAGCACGGCGCCGTCGTCGATGCGCCGCTTCGGGTTGGGCTCGAAGCGGGCCGGCTCCAGGCGGGCGCTGTGCACCGCGTCCCGACCGACCACGATCGTGCCCGACGGCTCGGCGTACACGGCCGACGGCAGCAGCGGCGACCCGTCGAACAGCAACGTGCGGGCGCGGCCGTCGGGAGCGCGCAGCACCGCGACGGTGTTCGACGTTCCCAGGTCGACACCGAGCTCCACCCCAGCCGCGGACATAGGAGCGAGTCTAGGCATGCCCGCCCTACTGTCGGCGCTCGCTCCGCTCGCGCGGCCCGGGGCCTTGTCGGCGCCGCCTTCCCTCGTCGTTCCGGTCGCTGCGCTCCCTCCGCTCCTCAGTCCAGGCGACGCCGGCCCCGGCCGACTACCGGCCGGTGAAGCCCGGCTTCCGCTTCTCGACGAACGCGTTCATGCCCTCGACCTTGTCCTCGGTGGCGAACAGCGCCGCGAACAGCTGGCTCTCCCAGGCCAGGGCCGACGAGAGGTCCATCTCCAGGCCGCCGTCGATGGCGAGCTTCGCCGCCCGCAGGGCCTGCGCGGGTCCGGTTGTGTACTGCTTCACCAGCTCCCTGGCGGTTTCATAGACGTCAGCGGCGGAGACCACCTTGTCGACCAGCCCGATCCGCAACGCCTCCTCCGCACCGACGAAGCGGCCCGACATGATGAGATCTTTCGCACGCGCTGGTCCCACCAGGCGGGACAACCGCTGCGTGCCGCCCGCACCCGGGATGATCCCGAGGTTGATCTCGGGCTGGCCGAGCTGGGCGTCGTCGGCCGCCACCCGCCAGTCGCAGGCCAGGGCCAGCT
The DNA here is from genome assembly GCF_016863655.1 of Virgisporangium ochraceum. Taxonomy (GTDB): domain Bacteria; phylum Actinomycetota; class Actinomycetes; order Mycobacteriales; family Micromonosporaceae; genus Virgisporangium; species Virgisporangium ochraceum. The sequence goes on along the minus strand of NZ_BOPH01000057.1, from coordinate 38,220 downwards.
CGCAGCCGCCGCCGAGGGCGTACCCGTTGATCGCGGCGACCACCGGCTTCGGCACCTTCGCCAACGCGTCGAACGCGCCGGTCAACGCGGTGGCCCGGGCCGCCATCTCCGCGTACCCCATGCCGGCCATCTCCTTGATGTCGGCGCCGGCCGCGAACACCCGCTCGCCGCCGTAGACGACCACCGCACCGACGTCGTCTGCCACCGTCGCCGCGATCGCCGCCTCGCGGAGCTCCTCCTGGACCTGGCGATTGAGCGCGTTCATCTTGGGCCGGTCCAATCGGATCGTCCCGATGCCCTCAGCTACCTCAAGCCGGACGAACTCGCCCACCCTTGCCTCCTAGGGGATATCACGTGGAGCCTGAAGCGTAAGCCGGCCGATGCCCGTATGGTTCTCGCTCGGGAGTGGTGACATGACCACCTTTTACCGCGACAGCGCGGTGTACGTCGGCTCCGCCGAGTTCCAGGTGGAGGACCAGGCCTACCGCCTGGCCGACCTGGAGCTCGTATGGCATCGGCGCGGCCCGAGGGGCGCGCCGGGCGCAGCCATCATTGCCGGGCGTTTCCTCCTGATAGCCGCGGTACTCGGGGGAATCGCGGCGGTCGTCGTGGCGGTGCTCGACATCGATATCACCGGCTACTCCAGCGGCACCGTGCTGGCCGGCCTGATCGCCGGCGCGGTGCTGGCCGTGGCCATCGGCCTCTTCGTGGTGGAGGGGGTGATCACGTTGATCGAGCGCTCCTACGAGAAGGGCTCCGTCGAGCACCAGATCTGGGCCCGCTACCTGAACTCCGACATCCTGATCTTCGCCACCCGCGACAAGCTCCGCTTCGGCAAGATCTACCGGGCCCTCCAGCGAGCCATCGAACACAGCGACGCCGCCTGACACCCCTCCCCCACGCCGATCTTGCACTCGTGGCCGGGCCGAATGGGTATCCATCCCCACGAAAGGGCGGCCACAACTGCAAGATCGCCGAAGCCCGGCCGGCGTGGGCGGCGGGGTGGGGTGGTGGGGTCAGGCTCGGGCGGTCCAACGGTCTTCGGTGCGGGTGAGCTTCAGCGGCAGGTCGAAGGTCTTGGAGAGGTTGGCCGCGGTCAGCGTGTCGTCCAGGAGGCCGGCGGCCACCACCCCACCCTCGCGGAGCAGGAGGACGTGCGTGAAACCGGGCGGGATCTCCTCCACGTGGTGGGTCACGAGCACCAGGGCGGGAGCGTCCGGGTCCAGGGCCAGCTCGCTCAACCGGCGCACCAGGTCTTCGCGGGCGCCCAGGTCGAGGCCGGCGGCGGGCTCGTCCAGGAGGAGCAGTTCGGGATCGGTCATCAGGGCACGCGCGATCAGCGTGCGCTTGCGCTCACCCTCGGACAGCGTCCCGAAGCGGCGTTCGGCCAGGTGGCCCACCCCGAACTGGTCGAGGAGCGCCCGCGCCCGGCCGGCGTCGAGGTCGTCGTACTGCTCGCGGTAGCGGCCCACCACCGACCAGGACGCGGTGAGCACCACGTCGAAGGCGGTCTCGTCGGGCGGCAGTGACTCGGCCAGCCCGGCGCTCGCCAGGCCGATCCGGGTGCGCAGCTCGGCCAGGTCGACCCGGCCCAACCGCTCACCGAGCACGTGGACCCTGCCCCGCGTGGGGTGCATGCGACCGGAGGCGAGGTTGAGCAGCGTCGTCTTGCCGGCGCCGTTCGGGCCGAGGATCACCCAGCGTTCGTCGAGTTCCACCTCCCACGAGATGTCACGGATGAGGTGGTTGCCCCCGCGCATGACGGTGGCCCGCTCGACGGTGATGACGGCGTCCGGGTTCACGGCGTCAATCCAACCATGTCCGCACCGCGGCGACGGGAAGGCCGGCGGCGCTCTTGAACATGTTCAAGAGCGGGCGTAGCGTGAGTTGAACATGTTCAAGAGATGAGGGGGAATCTCCGGTGGATCCGAAGCTCGCCATGTACCTCGGCTACCTCGCGCTGAGCCTGGTGCTCACCGCGTGGGTGTCGCGCACGCTGTACCGCAACGGCCAGGTCTTCCTCGACGACGCGCTGGGCGACGAGCGGCTCGCCCTCTCGATCAACCACCTGCTCGTCGTCGGGTTCTGGCTGCTCAACGCCGGCTTCGTCGCCGTGATGATCCAGGTCGAGGGACAGGTGACGAACGCCACCAACGCGGTCGAGACGCTGTCGATGAAGCTCGGCCTGGTACTGCTCGTCCTCGGCGCCGTGCACCTGTCGAACATCTACATCCTCAACCGCTTCCGCCGCCGGCGGATGCTCGAGAACTCCCCGCCACCCATTCCGCCCACGATGTACCTCCCACCGGCGAACCCGTGACCATCCACCGGCTGACCGTCCTCTACGACGGCCACTGCCCGCTCTGCCGACAGGCCGGCTCCTGGCTGGGCAGGCAGCCGCGGCTCGTCACCATCGATCTTCACGAAGCGGGATCGCCGACGGCCCGGCGCCTGTTCCCGGACCTCGACCACGACGCGACGCTGCGCGACATCACCGTGGTCGCCGACACCGGCGCCGTCTACGTCGGCGACGCCGCGTGGCTGGTCTGTCTGTGGGCGCTGGACACGTACCGGGCGCTGTCGTACCGCCTCGCGCGGCCCGGCCTGCGCGGGGCGGCCCGGGAGGTGGTCGCGCTGGCATCGGCCGCCCGCACCCGGTTCAGGGAGGATGGCGGGTGTGACACCGCAGCCTGCGCCACGGGGTGACCAGACCCGCCAGCTCATCATCGACACCGCCATGCGCCTGTTCGGCGAGCAGGGCTACGAGAAGACGACGATGCGGGCGATCGCCACCGAGGCCGGGCTCGCGCCGAGCAACGCGTACTACTACTTCCCGTCGAAGGACCACCTGGTGCAGGAGTTCTACACGCGCGTGCAGGTCGCGCACCGGGAGGCGGTGGCGCCGCACCTGGCGGGCCGGGGCGACCTCGGCACCCGCCTGCACGCGGCGATGAGCGCCGGCGTCACGGTGATGGACCCGTACCACGCGTTCGCCGGCAAGTTCTTCCGCGTGGCGGCCGACCCCGCGTCGGCGTCGAACCCGTTCAGCGACGAGTCGGAACCGGCCCGCGCGTTGAGCCAGGAGATCTTCCGGGACGTGGTGGACGGCGCCACCACCACGATCGATCCCGAGGTGAAAGAGGTGCTGCCGGAGCTGCTCTGGCTCGCCCAGCTCGGGGTCACGCTGTTCTGGGTCTACGACCGGTCGCCCGGCCGGAGCAGGACACGGCTGCTGGTGGACAGGGCCGTGCCGCTGATCGACCGCATGGTGGGGCTGTCGCGGCTGCGGGTGCTGCGGCCCGCCGTGCGGGAGGCGCTCAGCCTGTACCGGGCGCTACGGGCCTGATCCGCCGGCGACGGGCCTACCGGCCCGCCGGCAGCTTCTCGGCGACCTGCGTGCGCGAGCTCACGCCGAGCTTGCTCAGGATGTTGGAGACGTGCACCGCCGCGGTACGCGGCGAGATGAACAGCCGCCGGGCCAGCTCGGCGTTCGTGAGGCCCTCGGCCAGCAGGCGGGCGACCTCCAGTTCCCGGGGGGTGAGCTGGGAGTCGCTGTCCCTGGCCGAGGGTCGCGCGCCGAGCAGGTCGCGCAGCTCGGTGAGCTCGGCGACCCGCCAGCCGCCCCACCGCTCCAGCAGCCGGGTGGCGGGCTCGAGCAGCGCCACCGCCTCGTCGCGCCGGCCCAGCGCCAGCAGGCAGCGGGCCGCGCCGACGTGTGCCGTGCCGCGGACGGCCGCCGGCAGGTCGTCGGCGAGCATCGCCCGCTGGTAGCGGGGCAGCGCGGTGGCCGGCTGCCGCTCGGCCTCGGCGAGCTGGGCGTCGACGAGGTCGAGCCAGTTCTCGGCGGAGCCGCCCATGTTGGCCCGCAGCTGGCGCAGCCGTGCCGGCTCGATGCGCGCGAACAGGCCGGCCGACACGAGGTCGTGCAGCAGGTCGCCCCACATCTTGCGACCGACGGCCGCGGCGAGCACCTCGCTCAGTGCCCGCTCGGCCGCCCCACGGTCGCCCTGCCGGCAGGCGACGTGGAACACGAGCCCGTTGAGCCCGGTGCGCCCCTTGCTCTGCGCCGACAGGTTCTCCATGAGGCGGGCGCTGATCGACGCGGCGAGGTCGACGTCGCCGGCCTCCAGCGCCAGGCCGGCGCGGAACGCGCCGTGGTAGTCCTCGCCCTGGCTGGTGCGCAGCACGCCCTGGTCGCGGCGGCGGCCGTCGTCGATGGCGTCGATGGCGGCGTTGAGGTCGCCGTCCTGGATCGCCAGCGACGCCCGGCCCTGGAAGTACGCCGCGACGGCGAGTGCGTCGAACCCGGCCCGCTCGGCCGCGGTGCGCATGTGCTCGAGGAGGTCGCGCTGCTCGTCGGCGGAGAGCGGGTACGGCGTGCTGAGCAGGTTGTTGATCGCCCGCGCCTTGGCCAGCCACACACCGGCCTTCTCGGCGTCGTCGGCCACCTCGCGCAGCAGTGCCCGGCCGGTGTCGACCTGCGCCGGGTCGTTCACCAGCGCGGAGCCCTTCTCCACCAGCGCGGTGATGCGGATGTCGGGCAGCTTCAGCCGCTCGGCCAGCACGACCGCCTGGTCGGCCCAGCGCAGCGCCGGCTCGGTGAGGTCACGCAGCATGTACGACTGCGCGATCGCCGCCATCGCCGCGGCCCGCTCCTCGCTGTCGGGCAGCTCCTCGATCGTGTCGCTGAGCCGGTCGGTGAGCGACGCCATCTCCTCGCGCCGGCCGCTCTCCCACGCGACGCGGGCCAGCAGGCGCAGCGCGCGCGACCGCTCGTCGGCCGTGACCGCGTTGCGCAGGCACATCTTCGCGTACCGGTGGGAGTCGTCGAGCAGCCCGACGAGCCAGGCGCTGCGCGCCGCGGCGGCGAGCAGCTCGACGTCGTCGGGTACCTCGGCCAGCCCCATCTCGGCCAGCTGCAGCGCCTGGTAGGTCGAGCCGATGTGCAGGTACTTCTGCACGCCGCGGCGCACCGCCGCGACCATGTCGTCGTACCGGCCGGCGCCCTTGGCGTGGTGGGCGATCAGGGCGACGTCGGAGTCGTCGGCGGCGGCGAGCGTCTCGAAGGCCAGCTCGTGCAGGCGCCGCCGCTGCCGGCCGAGCAGCTGGTCGGAGATCGCCTCGCGGGCCAGCGCGTGCCGGAACCCGAACTCGTCGTCGCCCAGCTCGACCAGCAGTCCGCGGCGCACCAGCTCGCGCAGCACCTCGATGAGGTCGTCCTCGGCCAGCCCGGTGACCACGGCCAGCAGGTCGAACGGCACCTTCCGGCCGAGCACGGCCGCCGCCTCGATCACCCGCTCCTGGGTGTGGTCGAGCTCGTCGAGCTGGCGGCGCAGCGTGTCGGCCAGGTTCCACGGCAACGGGTCCATGCTGAGCTTGCGCAGGTCGAGCTCGCCGCCGCCGGCGGCCTTCACCAGCTCTTCGAGGAAGAACGGGTTGCCGCCGGTGCGGTTCTGCAGCGCGACCGCGGCCCGGTACGGGGGGCGCCGCCCGGTCATCGCGGTGAGCAGCGCGCTCGTGTCGTCGAGGCTGAGCCGTTCGAGCCGCACGTAGGTGACCGGGTACCGCCGTTCCATGCGGGTGAGCAGGTCGGCGGCCGGGTTGCGCCGGTCGACCTCGCCGGGCCGGTAGGTGCCGACCAGCAGCCGGTGCCCGGGCAGGTCGCCGAGGCGCTCGAACAACGCGACGCTCTCGGAGTCGGCCCAGTGGAGGTCCTCGAACACCACGACGGCCGGGTCGGTGGCCCGTACCGCGTCGAGGCCGGCGCGCAGCCGCTCGACCGGCCCGACCGCGGGGTCTGCGATCGCCGCCTGCAGGTCGGCCGCCGCGTCGGGCGCGGCGCCGTCGAGCGCGTCGAGGAGAAGTTCGAAGGGACGCCCGAGAGCACCCGGATCGGCCTGGCCGATCAGCGTGCCGGCGTGCGGCGACAGGCTCGCGATGAGCTCGTAGACCATGCGGCTCTTGCCGACGCCGGGCTCGCCCGCGATCAGCGCCACCCTGGGCCGCCCACCGTGCTGCCCGCCATCACGCGCCGCATCGAGCAGGCCCCGCAGGCGCCTCAGCTCGTCGGCACGACCGATCATCACGGGACTGACTCCACTGCGGCCGGCGCGCACCCGAAAAGACTACCGGCGGGATGCGACACTTTTTTCCGCCGACAGACGAACGTGACCGCGGAGCTGGAGGACTCCGCGGTCACGTTCGTCACACTCCCTATCACGAGCGGCCGCGATGGCGGCGGGCGCGCTCCCGGTCACGCTCGTGGCGGCGACGGGCTGTCGTACGGGGGTGCTCCCCGTTCCACGTCGCCTGGGTGATCCAGGGAGTGCCCAGCTGGTCGATGGTCATGGCATTCCCTCCTCGGGTTCAGGGCCTGCGGTTCGGTGCCGGCCACGTCAGGCGCGTGGCCGGCCCGGGCGTTCGCCGCCGCACCCGGGCAAGGCGCGGATGGCCGCTCCGGTCGAGGGCGGCGCCGACCGCCGCGCTCACCGGGCGGCCCGGCGGGCGCGGCGGAGGCGGTTGGCGAAGTTGTACTCGCGAGCCTCGCGACGAAGCTCGGACTGACGGTCGCGGACGAGCTGCTGGATGACATCCGGGTGTGTGTTCATGCTCTACATGCTGCTCCGCGCACACCGGCGTCACATCGGCATCGACTGCGTATCTTCCCTGCTCAACCCCTACGTACTGAGGTAACTAGCCGACACTACGCATACCTACGTCGCCGCCGACGTACGTACCAGCGTGCGGATCTGCCGCAGCAGCACACTCAGTGCCGCCAGGTCGCCGGCACCCTCCAGCTCGCTGATCGCCGTACGGGCCCGCGCGATGGACGCGGCGTTGGTCTGCTCCCACTCCTGCACCCGCTCCTCGGCACCGGCGTCGACGCTCGTGCCGGCCAGCACCTCCTGGGTGAGCCCGGCGAGCGCGGCGTACAGGTCGTACCGCAGCGCCATCCGGGCCAGCGTCTGCCACCGGTCGGCCCGGGGCAGCGCCGAGATGCGCGAGAGCAGGTCGTCGGCCCGGAACCGCTCCGACAACACGAAGTAGACGCGCGCCACGTCCTCCAGCGGCTGGCCGGTCTTGTGCGCCGACTCCACGACGTCGAGCAGCCCGAACCCGTACATCAGCCGGGTGGCCCACTCGGCCAGGTCGGCGGGCAGGCCGGCGGCCGTCATAGCCTCGGCGTGCCGCTTCAACGACTCGCGCTCGCCGCCACGGAACAGCGAGTCGAGCCGGGGCAGCAGGGCGTCGATGCCCGGCTTGATCCGCGCGATCTCGCCCTTCACGTCGATCGGCGAGCGCCGGTTCGACGCCAGCCAGCGCACCGAGCGGTCGAGCAGCCGGCGACCCTCCAGGTAGACGAGGGTCTGCGCGGCCGTGGGCACCTTGGTGTCGAGCGCTTCGGTGGCCGCCCACAGCTGGCGGACCCCGTAGACCTCCCGCACCACCATGTAGGCGCGGAGCACGTCGGGCCAGGTGGCACCGGTCTCGTCGGTCGACCGGTAGAAGAACGACGTGCCGCCCCGGTTGACCGCCTCGTTGACCAGCACCGTGGTGACGATCTCCCGGCGGAGCGGGTGCTCGGCCATGTGCGCGGCGAACCGTTCCCGCAGCGGCGTCGGGAAGTAGTCGCGCAGGATCTGCTCGGTCCACGGCTCGTCGGGGACGGTCGAGTCGAGGATCTCCTTCTCCAGCACGATCTTCACGTACGCCAGCAGGACGGCGAACTCGGGCGTGGTGAGGCCGGTGCCCTGCTCGCCGCGCTGGGCCAGCTCCTCGTCGCTGGGCAGGTCCTCCAGCTCGCGGTCGAGCGCGCCGCGGCGCTCCAGCTCGGTGATCAGGCGGCGGTGCACGGGCAGCAGCGAGTGGGCCTGCGCCATCGCGTTGCCCAGCGCGATCGCCTGGTCGTAGTTGTCGCGCAGCACGAGCTCGCCGACCTCGTCGGTCATCGCCGCGAGGAGGTCGTTGCGCTCGGACTCGGCGAGGTCGCCGGCCGCGATCGCGCGTCCCAACAGGATCTTGATGTTGACTTCGTGGTCGGAGCAGTCGACCCCGGCGGAGTTGTCGATGAAGTCCGACGCGACCTGGCCGCCGGTGCCCTCGTGCCCGCCGAACCGGGCGTACTCGATGCGCCCGAGCTGGGTGAGGCCGAGGTTGCCGCCCTCGCCGACCACGTTGGCGCGCAGGTCGCGGCCGTTGATGCGGATCGCGTCGTTGGCCTTGTCGCCGACGTCGACATGCGACTCGCCCGACGCCTTGACGTAGGTGCCGATGCCGCCGTTCCAGAACAGATCGACGGGCGCCTTGAGGATCGCCTTCATCAGCTCGGCCGGCGTCAGGGCCTCCACGCCCGTGGGCAGGCCCAGCGCGGCGCGCGTCTCGGGCGACACGGGCACCGACTTGAGCGTCCGGGCGAAGACCCCGCCGCCGGCGGAGATGAGCCGGGCGTCGTAGTCCTCCCACGACGAGCGCGGCAGCTCGAACAGGCGCCGGCGCTCGGCGAAGCTCGCGGCCGCGTCGGGGCTGGGGTCGATGAAGATGTGCCGGTGGTCGAACGCGGCCACGAGCCGGATGTGCTCGCTGAGCAGCATGCCGTTGCCGAACACGTCGCCGGACATGTCGCCGACGCCGACGACGGTGAACTCCTGCGCCTGGGTGTCGAGGCCGAGGTCGCGGAACCGCTTCTTGACCAGCTCCCAGGCGCCCTTGGCGGTGATGCCCATGCCCTTGTGGTCGTAGCCGGCCGAGCCGCCGGACGCGAACGCGTCCCGCATCCAGAAGCCCTTGCGGACCGAGATCTCGTTGGCGATGTCGGAGAAGGTGGCGGTGCCCTTGTCGGCGGCGACGACCAGGTACGGGTCGTCGGGGTCGTGGCGCACGACCTCGGGCGGCGGCACGACCGTGCCGTCGACGAGGTTGTCGGTGACGTCGAGCAGCGCCGTGATGAAGAGCTTGTAGCAGGTGACCGCCTCGTCGCGGTCGCCCGGCTTCTTCTTGAGGACGAACCCGCCCTTGGCGCCGGTCGGCACGATCACCGCGTTCTTCACCATCTGCGCCTTGACCAGGCCCAGGATCTCGGTGCGGAAGTCCTCGCGCCGGTCGCTCCAGCGCAGGCCGCCGCGGGCGACCGAGCCGAACCGCAGGTGCACGCCCTCGAACCGGGGCGAGTACACGAAGATCTCGAACTTGGGACGCGGCGCGGGCAGCTCGGGGATCGACAGCGGGTCGAGCTTGAACGCCACGTACGACTTCGGCCGGCCCTGGTCGCGCTGGAAGAAGCTGGTGCGCAGCGTGGACGTGATGAGCGTGAGGTAGGAGCGCACGATGCGGTCCTGGTCGAGGCTGTGCACGCTGTCGAGCTGCTTGTTCAGCGCCGCGATCAGCTCCTTGGACTGCAGCTGGCGGTCTTCGTGGCCGAGCCGCAGGCCCGGGTCGAACCGGGTCTCGAACAGGGCGACCAGGAGCGCGGCGATGCCGGGGTAGGCCAGCAGCGTGGCCTCCATGTACTCCTGCGAGTAGATGGTGCCGGCCTGGCGCAGGTACTTGGCGTACGCGCGGAGCACGACGACCTGCCGCCAGGTCAGCCCGGCGGTGAGCACGAGCGCGTTGAACCCGTCGACCTCGGCCTCGCCCCGCCACGTCGCGGAGAACGCGTTCTCCACCTGCGCCCGCACCTCGGCGACCTCCCGCGACCCGGCGGGCAGTTGCAGGCCGAAGTCGTAGAGGAAGATCCGGCCGTCGGTGCGGTTGATCTCGTAGGGCCGCTCGTCGGTGACGCTGACGCCGAGCGAGTGCAGCACCGGCAGCACCGTCGACAGCATCATCGGCTCGCCGTAGCGGTACACCTTGAACCGCACGTCCTCGTCGTCGAGGCGCTTGCGGTACAGGTGCATCACGAGCTCGCCGGGCTCGTCGAGCAGTTCGAGCTTGGCGAGGTCCTTGTTGGCCTCGTACGGGTCGTGCTCGTCCTTGTAGGTCTCCGGCAGCGCGAACGCGTACCGCTGGTACAGCTCCTTCGCCGGTCCCTCGCCGATCTTGTTCTCGAGAACGAGCCGGAAGTCGTCCTCCCACTGCCGCGTCGCGGCCGCGAGCTGGGCCGTGAGGCCGTCGTGGTCGAGGTCGCGAGGAGGGTTCGCCGGGTCGGTGCGGACGATGAAGTGGACGCGCGCCAGCGGCGACTCGGTGACCCGCGTGGTGTAGTCGACCCCGATGCCGTTCAGCTCGCGCAGCAGGATCTCCTGCATCTTCACGCGGCTACCGGTGGTGAACTTGTCGCGCGGCAGGTACACGAGGCACGAGATGAACCGGCCGTACGCGTCACGTCGCAGGAAGACCCGCAGCTGGCGACGGCCCGCCAGCCGGAGGACCCCGATGACCGACCGGTACAGCTCCTCGGTGGCGATCTGGAACAGCTCGTCGCGCGGATAGGTCTCCAGGATCTCCATCAGATCCTTGCCGGAGTGGCTGCGCGGGCTGAGCCCGGAGCGGTCGAGCACCTCGGCGACCTTGCGGCGCACCACCGGCAGTTCCCGCACGCTGGTGCGGTACGCGGCGCTGGAGAACAGCCCGAGGAAGCGCCGCTCGCCGACCACCTCGCCGTCGCTGTCGAACACCTTGAACCCGATGTAGTCCAGGTAGGCCGCGCGGTGCACGGTGGCCCGCGAGTTCGCCTTGGTGATGATGAGCAGCCGCTTCTCCAGCGCCTTCGCGAACGCCTCGGGGCTCATGCTGCTCAGCACGCGGCCGGTCGGCTGGTCGCCGCGCAGGATGCCGAGCCCGCTGCCGAGCCTGGCGGTGAGGAGCAGCTCGTCCGCGTCGTTGCGGGTGAGCCGGTACTCGCGGTACCCGAGGAACGTGAAGTGGTCGTCGACGAGCCAGCGCAGCAGCTCGATGGAGTCGGTGATGTCCTTGTCGGGCACCGGCAGCTGGGCGCTCGCGAGCTCGTCGGCGAGGCCGAGGGCCTGCTGGCGCATCCTGGGCCAGTCCTCGACGGTCTCGCGCACGTCGCTGAGCACCCGCACCAGGTCGTTGTGCAGGGCCTCCCGCTCGGCCGGGTCACGCAGCGGGTCGACCTCGACCCGCATCCAGCTCTCGACGATCTGCTCCGGACCGGCGGCGGCCGCGCTGCCCTGCGCGTGCTCCGGCTCGCGGTCGAGGTGGATCTCACGCAACCGGCCGAGCCCCTCGCGCGTGACTACGAACAGCGGGTGGACGAGCAGGTGGACGTCGAGCGACCGCGCCGTCAGCGCCGCGGTGACCGAGTCGACCAGGAAGGGCATGTCGTCGGTGACGATTTCGATGGCGGTGTGGGTGTTGTCCTTCGCCAGTGAGATCCGCAGCTTCAGCTGCCCACCGACCCGCTCACCGGCCAGCTCGCGGTGCGACACGGTGGCGGCGAGCAGGCCCGGCGCGGTGCGGCCGACCATCTCCTCGTGCGGCACCAGCCGCCAGTACTGCTGGACGAGCTCGCACAGCTGCGGATCGCCCTCGGCCCGTCGCTTGGCGAGCGCGACGCACTCGTCCACCAGCCGGTCGGCGTTCGGCACCGGCGCGCCATCCGGGTCGACATCCGTGTCGACCTCGTCGTCGTGCCGGTCCGTCGCCGGAACGACATCCTCCTCCTGCTGGCCCGCGTCCTGCTGCCCTGCCCTGTGCATGGCACACACACTCCCCTCGCCCACCACGCTGTGGGTTGCACCTAAGGGACAGCCTAGGTTGTGCCCGCGCCGGCCCACACGTAACCGAACGGCGACCGGGGTTGCTGCGTACCGGACAATGGGTCCGCGGGAGAGGCGGGGGTTGTGACCTTCAAGAGGTTGATCGGCACGCTGGCAATGGTGGTGCTCGTCGGAGGCACGCTCACCGCGTGCGGTGAGGACGACGGCGCCGAGAAGGCCCTGCGGGGGTTCGTCTCGGCCTGGGAGAGCGGCAAGCTGGCCGGCCGCAAGCTGGCCGACTCGAACGGGGTCGCCCTGTCCGGCGACACCGCGCAGGCGGAATTGACGAAAACCGAAGGTGAGCTCGCGTCGCGGCGCCCCAAGGTCTCGATCAAGGGGAAGCCCGACATCAGGGACACTTCGGCCACAGCGACCGTCACCGTGGCCTGGCCGGTCACCGACGCCGCCACGTGGACCTACGACTCGACGATCCGCCTGGTCAAGCGCAAGGACGACTGGCTGCCGGTGTTCGCGCCGCAGACGATCGTTCCCAACCTGCCGACCGGCGCCACCCTGAAGCGGGTCGAACAGGCGCCCGACCGGGGAGCCGTGCTCGACGGGGCCGGCCAGCCGCTGGTCAGCAACCGGACGGTGGTGATCGTCGGCGTCGAGCCCCAGCGGATCACCAACCAGGACGTGCTCATCGGCGTCCTCACGTCGATCTTCCAGCAGATCAACGTGAGCGTCGACCTCACCTCGCTGCCGGAGCGGATCAGGACGGCGGCCAGCCCGGCGGCGTTCATCGAGGTCGTGACGCTGCGCAAGGAGGTCTACGACCGGGTGCGCACCGACCTGCGCGAGGTGCAGGGCACGGTGTTCCGGGAGGCGACGCAGCCGCTGGCGCCGACCGCGCAGTTCGCGCGTGCCCTCCTCGGACAGACCGGCGAGGTCACCAAGGAGATCCTCGACAAGAACCCGGGCAGGTACAGGACGGGTGACCGGGTCGGGCTCAACGGCCTGCAGCAGAAGTACGACCAGCGGCTGCGGGGCAGCCCCGGCATCGCCGTCAAGGCCGGCAACGAGACGCTGTTCACGGCGCCGCAGTCACCCGGTCCGCCGGTGAAGACCACGCTCGACGTCAAGACCCAGAACGCCGCCGACGCCGCGCTCGCCGGCGAGACCCGGCGCTCCGCGCTGGTGGCGGTGCGGGTCAGCGACGGCGCGGTGCTCGCGGTCGCCAACGGTCCCACCGGCAGCAACCTGAACCTGGCGTTCACCGCGCAGGTCCCGCCGGGGTCGACGTTCAAGATGGTCTCGACGTACGGCCTGCTCGACAACGGCTCTGTCACGCTCGACACCCCGGTCGGCTGCCCGGCCACCACCGCGGTCGAGGGTCGCACGTTCAAGAACTCCGACGGCCTCGGCGACCTCGGCACCGTGCCGATGCGCACCGCGTTCGCGAAGTCGTGCAACACCGCGTTCGTCACGTTCGCGCCGAAGCTCGGCACCGACGGGCTGGCAAAGGCCGGTACCGCGCTCGGCCTCGGCGTCCCGTGGGACCTGGGCATCGACGTCTTCTCCGGCAAGGTGTCCACCGGTGGTTCGGCCGCCGAGCAGGCCGCCGCCGCGTTCGGTCAGGGCACCACGCTGGTGTCGCCGATCGCGATGGCGGGCGCCGCGGCGGCGGTCGCGAGGGGACGCTGGAAGCAGCCGGTGCTGGTCACCGACCCGGCACCGGCGAACCCGGCACCCGACGGCCCGGAGCTGAAGGCGGGCACGCTCGAGCCGCTGCGCACGATGATGCGCGAGGTGGTCACCTCGGGCAGCGCCGTGGCGCTGAAGGGCCTGGGCGGCGCGCCGCTGCACGGCAAGACGGGCACCGCGGAGTTCGACTCGGCCGATCCGACGAAGACCCACGCCTGGTTCATCGGGTGGAAGGGCGACGTCGCGTTCGCGGTGTTCGTCGAGAACGGTGGCGGTGGCGCCGCCACGGCCGTGCCGCTCGCCGGAAAGTTCCTGCAGACCCTGGGGGTGTGACGGTGCTCGACATTCTCGCGGCCGAGCAGGGCTGGTCGGAGAACGCCGCGGTTCGCATCGTGGGCGGCATCCTCGGCCTGCTGCTGATCGTCGCCGCGATCCGGGCCATGTTCCGCAAGTGAGACGCGGCTGGCTCGTCGCCGCGGGTGCCACGGTCGTGGTCGTGGTGCTCGCGGTGGTGGCCGGTTTCCGGTTCCTGAACTGGTTCTCCAGCCCGACGCTCTCCTCCGACGGGTCGCCGTCGGTCTCCGTGGCCGTCACCGACGTCGCCACCGGGCTGCGGTCGCCGTGGGGTCTGGCGTTCCGGCCCGACGGCACGGCGCTGGTCTCCGAACGCGACACCGGCCGCGTCGTGGAGGTCCGCGACGGCCGGGTGACCGAGGTGGCCCGGCTCGACTCCCGGCACCGCGGCGAGGGCGGCCTGCTGGGGATCGCGCTGTCTCCCGACGGGTGGCTGTACGCCTACTACACGACGGCCGACGACAACCGGATCGTGCGGCTGCGGCCCGGCGCCGGCGGCTCGCCGGAGGTGCTGGTCACCGGGATCCCGGCCGCCGGGATCCACAACGGTGGCCGGCTGGCGTTCGGCCCCGACGGCTTCCTGTACGCCGGCACCGGCGACGCCGACCGCACCTCCCGCGCGCAGGACCGCGACGACCTCGGCGGCAAGATCCTGCGCATGACGCCCGAGGGGAGGCCCGCGCCCGGCAACCCGTTCGGCACGCTGGTCTGGAGCTACGGGCATCGCAACGTGCAGGGTTTCGGCTGGGCGTCCGACGGCACGATGTACGCGTCGGAGTTCGGGCAGAACCGCTACGACGAGCTGAACCGCATCGAGGCGGGCCGGAACTACGGCTGGCCGGAGGTCGAGGGCGACAGCGACCGCTTCACACGTCCCCTGGCCACCTGGACCACGGCGGACGCGTCACCCAGCGGCCTCGCCGTGATCGGCGACCGCGTCTACGTGGCGGGCCTGCGCGGCCGGACCCTGTGGCGCGTGACCCGCGACGGCGGGTCCGCCGAACGCCTCCTCGACGACGCGTACGGCCGCCTCCGCACGGTGGCACAGGCCCCGGACGGCTCGGTCTGGGTGGTCACCTCGAACACGGACGGCCGCGGCGACCCCCGCAACGGCGACGACCGGATCCTCCGCTTCACGCCGTGACCCGGCGGCGCCCCTTGCGCGTCCGGCTCACGGTTCAGCTGGGCGGGCGGCGCCGCAGCTTGCCGGGGCCGTGGTCGACCTGGCGGCGGGCCGGCGGGGGTTCGTCGGGCGGACCCGGCTGCGTCGGCACGGTGACCGGCTCGGGCGCGGTCGCCTTGCTCTCGGCGCCGTCTCCGGTCGCGGTGTCGCCCTCGGTGACCGGAGCCGGGCCGGCGCTCGGAGCGACGCGGGCCTCCGGAGCGACCCGCGCCCCGGGCGCCGTCCGGGCCTCCGGTACCACCCGCGCCTCGGGCGCCGCCCGGGCTTCCAGGGCCTCCCGCGGCTCCGGTGCCCGTCTCGGCGACGGGGCGAAGTCGGCGAACGTGGATCTCGCCATCGGGACCTTCGCCCGGCGGCTCCCGCCCTGGCCGGCACCGTCGGTGGGGGTGGTCGCCACCGGGGCGAGCCCGGTGACCAGCATCTCCACCAGCTCGGCGGCGTACTGGCCGTCGGGGTCGTAGTCGGGGTCGAAGACGGTCAGCTCGACGCCCAGGCAGCGGGGCGTGTTGACCAGGCCGGCCAGCAGCAGCTCCAGCTCGGCGTACGCGATGCCGCCCGGGTCGGGGGCGTCGACGGCCGGCATCACGGCCGGGTCGAGCACGTCGACGTCGATGTGGACCCAGTAGCCGTCGCAGTCCTGGAGGACCTGCCGCGCCCACTGGGCGCTGCGGGCGGCGCCGTCGGAGCGCAGCTCGGGCACGGCCCGGTAGGCGATGCCGGCCGCCTGCAGCTCGATGCGGTACTCGTCCTGCGGGCGGATGCCCAGCACCGCCACGTCGACGTCGCGGAAGTACGGACGGCGGCCCTCGATGCCGGTGAGGTCCGGCTGGCCGCGGCCGGTGACCAGGGCCAGGTCCTCCCCCGCCGCCGCACCGACGTAGGACGCGTTGCCCGGGTGCCGGAAATCGGAGTGACCGTCGACGAACACCAGCCCGTACCGCCCGTCGAGCCGGCCCACCATGACGGCCGCGCCCAGCAGCACGGAGCAGTCGCCGCCGAGGATCAGCGGGAACTCGCCGGCCGCGACGATCGCGCCGATCCGGTCGGCGAGCTGCACCGAGTACCCGGCGATGTCGGCGGCGTGTGCCACGCCGTCGCCGGGCCGCCAGTCGCCCGGGTCGTAGCGGGGCGGGGTCAGGCAGCCGGCGTCACGGGCCTTCAGCCGGTCGACCAGCTTGTGGTCGCGGAGCGCGCCGGGCGCCTTGTAGCAGCCCGGCACCGAGGTCGCGGTGGGCGGACGCAGGCCGAGGTTGCTCGGCGCGTCCAGGACGGCGATGCGACGCACGGCTGCGGCGGCTGTCAGAACAGCGCGCTGGCCAGGGCGCGTCGGGCTGACGCGACCGCGGGATCGTCAGGGCCGGCCAGGCTGAACAGCGAGACGAGGTGCTTGCGGGCCGCCTCCCGCTCGTCTCCACTGGTGCGGCGCACCAGCGCGACCAGCCGCTTGTAGGCGGCCTCGGCCTCGCCGCTGAGCATCTCGACGTCGGCGGCCAGCGTCTGCGCCTCGACGTCGTCGGGCGACTCCTCGGCCGCGGCCAGCAGCTTCGCGGGCACCTTGCCCTCGATGCGGCGCATCAGGCCCACCTGGGCGAGCCCGGCCTCGGCGGCGGCGTCGTTCGGCGTCTCGCCGAGGATCTTCTTGAACGCCTGCTCGGCCGCGTCGAGGTCACCGGTCATGAGCGCGTCGTCGGCGGCGGCGAAGCGCGGGTCCTCCGCGGCCTCGACCTGTACCCCGCCGGCCTTGAGCACCGCGTCGATGAACTGGCGCACCTGGGGCTCGGGCAGCACGCCGCTGAAGCCCTCCATCAGCTGGCCGCCGACCGCCACCATGATCATCGGGATGCCCTGCACCCGGAGGGCCTGCGCGATGCGCGGGTTGCTGTCGACGTCGATCTTGGCGAGCACCCAGGCGCCGCCGCCCTCGACGGCCAGCTTCTCCAGCACCGGGGAGAGCTGCTTGCACGGCTGGCACCACTCGGCCCACAGGTCGATGACCACCGGGGTGGTGAGCGAGCGCTCGAGCACCTCGGACTGGAACGTCGCCTCGGTGACGTCGATGACCACCGGGCCCGCGGCACCCGGACCACCGGCGGCGGCACCCGGGCC
This sequence comes from Virgisporangium ochraceum, assembly GCF_016863655.1. Classification (GTDB taxonomy): domain Bacteria; phylum Actinomycetota; class Actinomycetes; order Mycobacteriales; family Micromonosporaceae; genus Virgisporangium; species Virgisporangium ochraceum. Next base: position 21,216 of record NZ_BOPH01000057.1, on the reverse strand, counting down.
GGCGGCGGCGGGACCGGCCGGACCGCCGGGGCCGCCCGGGCCCGCGGGGCGCGCGGCCGCGGGGGGCGGCGTGCTCGGCCGGAGGGCACCGAGATCCACGGCACCCCTGGTGAAAATGGACGAAGCTGAACGCGGATCCATGGTTACTAAGTCTTGCACGACGCCGGGGCCGACCGATGTGCCCCGGCGCGGTGACGATTTGCTACTCCGCGGGGTCTTCGAGGTGAATGTCGTCGATCACGATGTCGACCGCGGTGATGTCGAGCGAGAACAGGTTCTCCAGGGCGCTGATCACCTTGGTACGCACCTTCTCGGTGACCGAGTGCACCGCGAAGCCGTACTCGATCACCAGGTGCAGCGTCACCGTCGCGGTCTTGCCGTCGATCTCGATGACCAGCGGGCGCTCGCCGTCGGCGGTGGCCTCGGTGGTGGCGAAGTCGTAAACGCCGGGCACCTCGCGCACGGCGAGCGTGGCGATCTTCTCGATGACGGGCGTGGGAACGGTCGTGGTGCCCCGCTCGGCGGTGCTGCGCAGCCGGTCGACCACCTGCACCGCCACGCGACCGGACGGGCTGGTCGGCGTCGCCGGCTCATCGTCCGCGGCGGCGGCCTCGGCAGGCGCCGCGGCCTCGACCGGCGCGGCCTCGACCGGCTCAGCCTCGACCGGCGCGGCCTCGACCGGCTCAGCCTCGACTGCGGCCTCCGGCGCTGCGACCGGCGGCGCCGAGACCGGCCACGCGGAGTCGGCCGGGCCGGACTCCGACGCCGCGGCCTCGGCCAACGGCGCGTCGGACGCGGGCTTGTCGAAGCTCACCGCGGCGGTGGGCTCACCGGCCGGCACGACCGCCGGCGGCGCGTGCCCGGGCGACGGGTCGACGTCGTACGACGCGACCGGCTGCTCCGGCCGGTCGGTCTGATCCGACGGCATCGGCATCGGCTGCGGCGGTACCGGCTGGGGCGGGACCCCGGTGCCGTAGCCGTACTGCGGTGAGTTGTACGCCACGTCGGTCATCGATCTGCTCCCCTGTCGGTCCTCCCCCGGCAAGGCGAGCGTAGTCGCATGGTCAAACGGTCCCAGCAGTGCTTTGTCAGGTCATGGACCGGCCGCGCCACTCGCGGTCGCGCCGTCGCCGAGACCTGCGTCGATCTTGCACTTGTGGCCGTCCCTATTTGCGGAAATGTCACGTTTTGAGGGAGGCCACAACTGCAAGATCGGCGGAAAGGGGAGCGACGGACCCCGGCCGCCGCTGGCCGTCATCCTCAGTGACACACCACTGCATACGAATCAACGACTCAGGACATCAGCCGGCCTTGGGGACCCGCAGCAGCAGCGCGTCACCCTGACCGCCGCCACCGCAGAGGGCGGCCGCGCCGAGGCCTCCGCCACGACGGCGCAGCTCCATGGCGAGCGTGAGCGCGAGCCGCGCGCCCGACATGCCGATCGGGTGGCCGAGCGCGATCGCCCCGCCGTTGACGTTGACCTTCTCCGCGCCGACGCCGAGCTCCTTCATCGACTGCAGGCCCACCGCGGCGAACGCCTCGTTGATCTCGATCAGGTCGACCTCGTCGATGCTCCGGCCCTCCTTGCCGAGCGCGTGCAGGATCGCGTTCGACGGCTGGGCGTGGAGCGAGTTGTCCGGACCCGCGACGTTGCCGTGCGCGCCGATCTCGGCCAGCCACGTGAGGCCCAGCTCCTCGGCCTTCGCCTTCGACATGACGACCACCGCGCACGCGCCGTCGGAGATCGGTGACGACGTGGCGGCGGTGATCGTGCCGTCCTTCGCGAACGCCGGACGCAGCTTCGCCAGCGACTCGGCCGTGGTCTCCGGACGGATCTGCTCGTCGTCGGTGACCAGGATCGGGTCGCCCTTCCGCTGCGGGATCTCCACCGGCACGATCTCCTCGGCGAAGACGCCCTTCTTCTGCGCGGCGGCGGCGCGCTGGTGGCTGGCCGCGCCGAACGCGTCCTGGTCCTCGCGGGTGATGCCGTACCGGGAGTTGTGGTTCTCGGTGGACTCGCCCATCGAGCAGCAGTCCCAGGCGTCGGTGAGCCCGTCGAGCGCCATGTGGTCCTTGATGGTCACGTCGCCGTACTTGTAGCCGGCGCGCTGGCCCATCAGGAGGTGCGGGGCGTTGGTCATCGACTCCATGCCGCCAGCCACCACGATGTCGAACTCGCCGGCGCGGATGAGCTGGTCGGCGAGCGCGATCGCGTCGAGGCCGCTCAGGCACACCTTGTTGATCGTGAGCGCGGGCGTGGTCATCGGGATGCCGGCGCCGACGGCGGCCTGGCGCGCCGGGATCTGACCGGCACCGGCCTGCAGCACCTGACCCATGATCACGTACTGGACCTGTTCGGGCGCCACACCCGACCGCTCCAGGGCCGCCCGGATCGCCACCTCGCCGAGCTTGGTGGCCGGAAGGTCCTTCAACGCGCCGAGCAGCCGGCCCATAGGGGTCCGGGCGCCACTGACAATGACGGAACTCAAGGGGTACCCCCGGGGCAGACTTAACGTTGGTTCAGGTAAACACTACCTGCATGACCGTCGACGGCCTGCCCGGCCTCCTCCGCATCGATCACGTCGGCATCGCCGTTCCCGACCTGGACGCCGCGATCGAGTTCTACAGCAGCGTATTCGGCATGACCTGCGAGCACACCGAAGAGAACGAAGAGCAGGGGGTCCGCGAGGCCATGCTCGGGGTCGGCGGCGGGCCGAGCCGCCTGCAGCTCCTGGCGCCGCTGCGCGAGGACTCGCCCATCGCCAAGTTCCTCACGAAGTCGGGACCCGGGCTGCAGCAGCTCGCGTACACCGTGTCGAACGTGGAGGAGGCCGCCGACGCGATCCGCGCGAAGGGTCTACGGCTTCTCTACAAGGAGCCCAAGCGGGGGACGGCGGGGTCGCGCATCAACTTCGTCCACCCCAAGGACTGCGGAGGGGTGCTGGTCGAACTGGTCGAGCCGGCGGTCATACACCCCGGGGACTGATCCCGCTCCAAGATCGCGGAAAGTAATGCAAATGGCGGCCGAACGTCGTCCGTACGGTCTTGCGGTCTCCGGGGGAGGGTCTGCAAGTATGTGCTAATGCCTCAGCCGCAGCAGCCTTCCAACCTCGCCTTCTTTGACGGTGCCAGTGGCGCCGCGGAGTTCAGTGTCGTTCTGCGCGGCTACGACCGCGCCCAGGTCGACAACTTCATCCAGCAGCGCGAGGCCGCGCTCGCGCAGTCCGAACAGCACCGCAGCGAGGCTGAGCAGCGCATGACCGACGCGCAGCGCCGGCTGCGCCAGGCCGAGCAGCGCATGGCGTCGATGGAGCAGAAGCTCGTCGACACCAACAAGCAGCTCGAGGAGAACAACCGGCCCACCCTCTCCGGGCTCGGCACGCGGGTCGAGCAGATCCTGCGGCTGGCCGAGGAGCAGGCGAACGACCACCGCGGCGAGGCGAAGCGCGAGTCGGAGGGCATCACGTCGGCGGCGCGGCTCGAGGCCCGCGAGATCACCGACAAGGCGCGCGCCGAGGCCGCCGCCATGAAGGCCACCGCCGAGCGCGAGGCGAGCAACCTGCGCACGGCCGCCGAGCGCGAGGCCGCGGAGACCCGTGTGCAGGCGCGGCGCGAGGCCGACACGCTGCGGAACGACGCCGACCGCGAGACGAAGGCGCTGCGGGCGGCCACCGCGCACGAGGTCGCGGAGCTGAAGGCCACCGTCGAGCGCGAGGTCTCGACGCTGCGGGCCACGGCCGAGCGCGAGATCACCCAGCTGCGGGCCAAGGCCGCGCGCGAGGCGGAGGAGAAGCGCGCCGAGGCCACCAAGCTGCTGGCCGACGCCCGCGACAAGCGCGACAAGGACCTCCAGATGCTCGAGGAGGAGCTGTCCGAGCGGCGCGAGCGGGCCGAGCGCGAAGAGAACCAGCGGCACACCGCCGCGGTCGCCGCCACGCAGAAGCTGGTCCGCGAGGCCGAGGTGCGGGCCCGGGCGGCCGAGCAGCACGCCAAGGAGACCGAGCAGCGCGCCGAGGCCCGCCGCGTCGAGAGCGAGCGGCACGCGACCGACACGATCGACAAGGCCAAGTCGCTCGCCGAGAAGACGGTGAACGAGGCCCGGGCCGAGGCGCACCGCCTCCTCACCGACGCCCGCAGCGAGGCCGACAGCGCCACCAACACGGCGCGGCGCGCGGTCGAGGATCTCACCCGTCAGAAGGACGCCGTCACCGCTCAGCTCGGCCAGATGCTCTCCGGCCTGGCGGGCATCGTGCCGACGCAGCAGCCCCCGGCCGAGGCCGAACAGAAGTCACCCAAGGCAGCGGGCGCCGGCGACAACGGCGCCACGAAGATCACTGCCTGACGAGATCATCACAACATCCCGTCGCACCGGCGCCTCGCCGGACGCGACGGGATGTTGCGTGTGAGGATGGATCCATGTCGCACGGCGAAGACCTTCTCCCGATCGGTCCGGGCACGGCCCCGGAGGCCACGTTCGACGTAGCCTTGCGCGGCTACGACAAACGGCAGGTCGACAGGTTCGTCGCGCATGTGGAGACCGAGCTGGGTGCGCTCAGCGCCGAGCGCGACGCGGCGTTCGCGCACGCGCAGGCCCTCGCCGCGCAGGGCCAGGCCCTCGAGAACGAGCTGGCCGACCTGCGCCGTCGCACCGCCGTCGGTGGCACCGTGTCGTTCCGGCACCTCGGCCCGCGGGTCGAGCAGATCCTGGCCCTCGCCGAAGAGCAGGCCGACGCGATCCGCGCCGGCGCCACCCACGACATCGAAAGCCAGCGGTCCGAGGCCGACCGAATTCTCAACGATGCGCGCGAACGGGCAAATCAGGCCATTCGCGACTTCGAGCTGGCCCTGGCTTCGCGCCGCCACGAAGAGGACGAGGCCGCCGCCGCCCGCCGGGCCACGATCGACGCCGAGCTGCGCGAGGTCCAGGACGAGATCGCGCGGCAGCGCGCCGAGGCCGAGAAGGGCGTCGCCGCCGCGCAGGCAGAGGCCAACCGGCTGAGCGAGGCCACCATCGCCTACGCCAAGAAGCTGCGGGCCGAAACCGAGGCCGAGCTCGCCGAGCTGCGCGCCAAGGGCGAGCAGGAGCAGCAGCAGTGGCGCACCACCCTGCAGCAGGAGCAGGAGCAGGCGCGTCAGGCCGCCGAAGAGCACGCCGCGGCGCTGAAGGCCGAGGCGGAGAAGGCCGCCGCCGACATCACGGCCGCCGCCGAGAAGGCCGCCGCGACGATCAAGGCCGCCGCCGAGGAGGACGTCGCGCCGCTGCGCGGCCAGGTCGAGGAGCTGCACCGGCAGGCCGAGAAGCTCCGGGCCGACGCCGAGGAGCACGCCACCACGCTGCGTTCCGACGCCGAACAGCACTCCACCAAGCTCCGGTCCGACGCCGAGCAGCACGCCGCCGCCCTCAAGGCCACCGCCGAGGCCGACGCCGCCGCGCTGCGCACCGCCGCCGAAGACGAGGTCGGCCCGCTGCGCGTGCAGGCGCAGGCGCTGCAGAAGGAGGCCGAGGAGCAGGTCAAGCGCCACATCGAGCAGGCCGAGCGGGAGGCCGCGGCGCTGCGCCGGGAGGCCGAGCAGCACGCGTCGGTCGTCCGGGCGACGATCGAGCAGGAGCGGGTCGTTGCCCGCGACGCCCTCGCCGCCGAGCTGCGCCAGTCCCGCGACGCGGCCCAGGCCGAGCTCACCGCGATCCGCCAGGCCACCGAGGCCTACGCGGCGCAGATGCGTTCCGCCGCCGAGTCCGACGCCACCCGCCTGCGCGGTGAGGCCGCGGCCATGCACGCCGAGGCCGAGCGGATGCGCGGCGACGCCACCCAGCTCGTCGCCGAGATGCACCAGCTGCGCACGGAGGCCGAGCAGCTGCGCGCCCAGCTCGCCAAGGCGCACAAGGACGCCGAGGAGGCCCGCCGGGCCGCCGAGGAGGCGCAGACCGAGCTGGCCAAGGTCCGGCCGCCGGCGGGCGCCGGTGGCAAGCAGGTGCGCGCGGCCACCCAGCGGGTCAAGGCGGCCGCCGAGCACGCGGCCGCGGTGGCCGACGGGCTCGCCGACGCCGCCGAGCGCGCCGAGGCCACCGGCAAGTCCGCCGAGTCGGCCGGTGTCGCGGCGGAGGCCGCCGAGGTCAGCGCCGAGGCGGCCAAGGCGCAGGCCGAGAAGCTGGTGTCGGCCACCGACCCGGAGAACACCCAGCTCGCCGCCGCCACCGATCCCGACAGCACCCAGGTCGTGGTGGCGGGAACCGCCGCCGACACCACCCAGGTCGTGACGACGGGCGCCGACGCCGACACCACCCAGGCGGTGGCGACCGACGCCGACAGCACCCAGGTCGTGACCGCGGACGCCGACAGCACCCAGGTGATGCGCACCGCCCCGGACGCCGACAGCACCCAGGTCGTGCGGACGGCCGTCGACCCCGACAGCACCCAGGTCGTGCGGACCGCCCCGGACGCCGACAGCACCCAGGTGGTCAGCACCACCGCCACCCCGGACCCGGACAACACCCAGGTCCTCACCACCACCGAAGCCAAGGCCCCCGCCCGCCGCTGACCCCGCGCCCGCCGCGCCCGGCCCCCACCTCCCCGCGCCGATCTTGCAGTTGTGGCCGCACCTATGTCGGGGCTATATCCGGCTTTGTCGGGGGCCACAAGTGCAAGATCGGCGGGGCTGAAGACCCCCGCGGGAGGTCAGGCGATCGGGCGGCGGCGGTCTCTCGCGCGCCAGCACGGGGTGTGCCAGTGGCGGCGGTCGGTCAGGTCGCCCCGGCCGTCGGCCGGCCAGGCCACCACGTGGGCCACGCCGGGGCGGATCTCCTGGGCGCAGCCGGGGCACCGGTACACCTTGGCGGCGGCCCGGCCGGGAACCGTGCGTACCAGCCAGTCGCCGTCGCTCCAGGTCTGCACGGACTCCACGCGCTGGGCGCGCTCGAGGTCGAGGGGCGGCACCTCGTCGCGACGGTGGTGGCGACGGGGACTCATGCCGTCAGCGTAATGATTCGGACCGGAAGCCGCGCCCGGCTGTGACCAGCTGGGACAGCAGCGGCGCCGGCGCCAGCCCCGGTTCTCGGGTCTCCTCGTACATCGCCCGCAGACCGTCGAGCACGACGCCGGGACCGATCGCATCGAGCTGCTCGAACGGGCCGGCCGGGTATCCACAGCCGAGCGTCATCGCGTGGTCGATGTCCTCGACGGTCGCGTAGGAGGCCTCGAGCATCTTCACGGCGTCGTTGAGGTAAGGGAACAGGAGCGCGTTCACCACGCGTCCGCTGCGGTCTCCGCACACCACCGGTACAAGGCCGCGCTCCGCGCACACCGCGCGGGCGGCGGCGACGGCTGCGTCGCCGGTCAGCACCGAGCGGACCACCTCGGCCACGGCGTCGCGGTGCACGTGCAGGCCCACGACGTCCTCCGGCCGGTCGCTGGCCATCGCGGCGGCGATCACCGGCTCGTCGGTGACCAGCACGACGTCGGTGCCGCCGTCCGCCGGCGCCTCCGGGGAAGGGGCCGGGGTGCCGTACGTGTAGAACCCCCGGCCCGTCTTGCGGCCGAGCAGACCCGCCGTGACCATCTGCCGGATCAGCGGCGCGGCCGCGTGCCGCTGGTTGCGCCCGCCGCGGTCGTACATGGTGTCGAGGACCTCGAGACCCACGTCGAGGCCGATCAGGTCGAGCAACGTCAACGGGCCCATGGGCAGCCCAGCGCCCAGCTTCATGGCAGCGTCGAGGTCGTCGCGGGTCACGAAGCCGCTCTCGAGCATCGTGACGGCCTGGTTCAGGTACCCGAACAGCAGCGCGTTCGCCACGAAACCGGCCCGGTCACCGATCGTGACGCCCACCTTGTTCAGTCGCGCGCACAGGGCCTGCGCGTCGGCCACCACCGACGGAGCTGTTACCACCGTCCGCACGATTTCGACCAGCTTCATCACTGGCGCGGGGTTGAAGAAGTGCAGGCCGATCACCCGGTCGGGCCGGTCGGTGGTAACCGCGATCTCGGTGACCGACAGCGACGACGTGTTCGAGGCGAGGACCGCCGACGGCTTGCAGATCTTCGACAGCTCGCCGAACACCAGCCGCTTCAGGTCCAGCCGCTCCGGCACCGCCTCGACCACCAGGTCGACGTCGGCCAGGTCGGAGAGGCCCACCACGAACCGCACCCGGCCGATCAGCGCGTCCCGGTCCTCCGGGCTGAGCCGGCCCCGGGAGACGGCCCGGTCGGTCGACCCGACGAGGTGCGCACGGCCGCGTTCCAGCGCGGTCCCATCGATCTCCGACGCGACCACCGGGACGCCCGCGCGGGCGAACACCTCGACGATGCCGGCGCCCATGGTTCCCAGCCCCACGACGCCGACCGCGGTCATCTCAGCCATCCCGGCAGTCTGCCACGCGGTTACCGGCAGGTAGCGGTGGTCATCAGCACATAGGCTCACCGGGTGCGGAGTTTTGTGATCACCGGGGTCTCGCGGGGGTTGGGCGAGGCGCTGTTCGAGCAGCTGGCGGCCGACCGGGAGCACCGGGTCGCCGGGTTGGGGCGCACGTTCACGGAGAAGCAGCGCGGCCTCGCCGCCGCCGAACCGGAGCGGGTCGCCCTGTACACGATGGACTTCGCCGCGGCGACCCTCGATCTGGCACGGCCGCTGCGGTGGGCCGCGGAGGGGGCGTCGCACGCGTACCTCATCCTGAACGCCGGGATGGTGGAGCCGGTCGGACCGGTCGGGCAGCTCGACCCGGTGGTGGTCCGGGACTCGATCGCGGTCAACCTCACCGTGCCGATGCTGGCGGCGAGCACGTTCCTCACGGTGCTGCCGCCGGGGACACCGGGCACCGTGCTGTTCATCTCGTCGGGGGCGGCGACCCGGCCGATCGAGGGCTGGGCGGCGTACTGCGCGGCGAAGGCGGGCGGCGAGATGTTCTTCCGGGTGCTCGCCGAGGAGCGCCCCGGGATCACGGTGGCGAGCATCAACCCCGGCCGCATGGACACGGGCATGCAGGGCGTCCTGCGCCGGTCGGAGTTCCCGACGAAGCAGTCGTACGTCGACGCGTACGAGGAGGGCACGCTCGGCAGGCCGGAGGACGTCGCCGCGCGAATCATTTCGGAGCACGTTACCCGCGGGTAAAGTGCGGGCATGACCGCGACGCGGATCCCCGGTACGCCATTTGTCGACGACGATGCCCTGGTCTCGACCAGCCCGGCGACGGGCGAGGAGGTCGGCCGGTTCGCGGTCGCGTCCGCCGACGAGGTCGCCGCGGCCGTCGAGCGGGGCCGCGAGGCGCAGGAGTGGTGGGACGGGCTCGGCTTCGCCGGCCGCCGCGCCCGCCTGTTCCGGTACCGCGCGCTGATCGCCCAGCGCATGGAGGAGCTGGCCGCGCTCATGGGCCGTGAGGGCGGCAAGCCCACGATCGACGCGGTCGTCGAGCTGGGTGGCGCGATCGACCACGTGCACTGGGCGGCGGTCAACGCCCGCCGGGTGCTCCGGTCGCGCAAGGTGAAGCCGTCGCGGCTGCAGCTGGAGTTCACCTCGCGGGTGGAGTACCAGCCGCTCGGGGTGGTCGGCGTCATCGGGCCGTGGAACTACCCGGTGTTCACGCCGCTGGGCTCGATCGCGTACGCGCTGGCCGCCGGCAACGCGGTGGTCTACAAGCCGAGCGAGTACACGCCGGCGGTCGGTCAGTGGCTGGTCGACGTGTTCGCCGAGGTGGTGCCCGAGCACCCGGTGCTGCAGATCGTGCACGGTCTCGGTGACGTCGGCGCGAGCCTGTGCCGGTCGAGGGTGAACAAGATCGCGTTCACCGGCTCGACGGCCACCGGCAAGCGGGTGATGGCCGCCTGCGCCGAGTCGCTCACGCCGGTGCTGGTCGAGTGCGGTGGCAAGGACGCGATGATCGTCGACAGCGATGCCGACCTGCGGGCCGCCGCCGACGCCGCGCTCTGGGGCGGGGTCTACAACGCCGGGCAGACGTGCGTCGGCATCGAGCGGGTGTACGTGCAGGAGTCCGTGGCCGACAGGTTCATAGCCGAACTGGTCGGTGCCGCCGGGAAGCTGAAGGTCGGCGACGAGGTCGGTCCGATCACGATGCCATCGCAAGTGGAGATCATCCGCCGGCACATCGACGACGCCATCGAGGCCGGTGCCACCGTCGCGCTCGGCGGTCGCGACGCGGTGCAGCCGCCGTACGTGCACCCGACGATCCTGGTCGACGTGCCGGAGACCAGCACGGCCGTCACCGAGGAGACGTTCGGGCCGGTGCTCGTGGTCAACCGCGTGCGCGACACCGACGAGGCGATCGAGCGCGCCAACGCCGTCTCCTACGGGCTGGGCGGCGCGGTGTTCTCGAAGCGTAAGGCGCACGCGATCGAGGTCGCCCGGCGGCTGCGGTCGGGGATGACCGCGATCAACTCGGTGCTCTCGTTCGCGGGGACGCCGAGCGTGCCGTTCGGCGGCGTCGGCGACTCGGGCTTCGGCCGGGTGCACGGCGACGACGGCCTCCGCGAGTTCGCCCGCGCGAAGTCGATCACGGCTCGTCGGGCGCGGTCGTTGCTCCCGGTGACGACGTTCCGGCGCGACCCGGCCGCCACCGCGAAACGCCTGATAAAGATCATCAAGCTGGTGCACGGGCGCTGACCAGCGCGCGGTACTCCTCACCCATCGGCAGGTCGCGCTCGACGCGCACGCGCCGGCGCACCGCGTCTCCCCGTGTGAACTCCTCGAACCACAGGCCCACCCCGCGGCGCTGCCACGCCGGCACCTCGTTGAAGTTGATCCCCCGCTGGTACAGCAGCTCGTTCTTGCCGGAGAAGTCGAGGCCCTCCAGCTGGCGGGTCGCGGCGCGGACGCTGACGCCCTCCGACCGCAGGGTCCAGTAGCACCAGCCGTTGAGCGCGCAGCGCGCCGCGTCGGCCTGCCGCCAGGAGAAGTAGTCGACCACGTCGGCGACGCCGGTGCCGAGCCAGACGCGCGAGTCGAACACGCCCGTCCGGCCGGCCTCCAGCGTGAACGCGGCCGAGGCCACGCCCGCCGAGATCGACACGAGCTTCTCCACCGAGCGGCCGAACAGGCGCCACGCCGGGTCGAGCAGCACCGAGATCTCGTCGCTCTCCGTGTACGCGTACCTGCCGCCGAGCTCGGTGAGCAGTGTCTGGGCCGCGTGCGCCATGACCGACGCGAACCGCTCGTCGAACGGCTTGTCGTCGTGGTCCTCGGTGAGCCGCGAGAACGACCGCCCGTCGACCCGCACGATCGCCCACGCGCCGGGCAGCAGCGTGAGCCCGTGGTACCACTCCCGGGTCCGCTGGGTGGTGTCGAGATCCTTCAGGCGCACGTCTACTCCACGGTGAAACCGCCGGCTCCGTCGAACCGCACCACGTACACGGTGTCGAACCGCTCGGCCGGGTGCGGGCCCATGAGGCGCTTCAGCGTGGCATAGAAGCCCACGTCGGGCACGCGCGTTTCCGGCGGTCGCGCCGCGTTGCGCGCCGCGGCGCCGTCGCGGTCGGGCGGAAACCAGTAGGCGACCAGGTGAGCACCGTATTCCCGGGCTATTCCGAGCACGCCCCGCCGGTCGGCGAGCGAGGCGTTGGTGTTGTCGACGGCGACGTTGCGCTGGTCCGACAGCAGCTCCGCGATCAGCGTGAGCTGCCGGTTCTCGCGATGCGAGGCGTTGGGCCAGTTGTCCTTGCTGACATGGGCATGGGTGGCCGCCAGGCGTTGCCGGTAGAACGTCGTCTTGCCGGAGGCCTGCAGCCCGATGAAAACCGCGACCTCGCTCAGAACAGCGTCAATTCGTCGCGCTTGATGCCGCGCAGGGTCTCGTAGTCGAGCACCACGCAGCGGATGCCGCGGTCCTCGGCCAGCACCCGGGCCTGCGGCTTGATCTCCTGCGCGGCGAAGATGCCGCGTACGGGTGCGAGCAGCGGGTCGCGTCCCAGCAGGTCCAGGTACCGGGTGAGCTGCTCCACGCCGTCGATCTCGCCGCGGCGCTTGATCTCGACGGCGACCGTCGCGTTCGACGCGTCGCGGCAGAGCAGGTCGACCGGGCCGATCGCGGTCGGGTACTCGCGGCGCACCAGCGTGAACCCGTCGCCGAGGACGGTGGGGTTCGCGGCGAGCAGTTCCTGCAGGTGCGCCTCGACGCCGTCCTTCTGGAGGCCGGGGTCGACGCCGAGGTCGTGGCTGGAGTCGTGGAGCACCTCCTCCAGGGTGATCCGCAGCTCCTCGCCGGCTTTGTTCACCACCCGCCACACGCCGGGCGACTCCTCCACCCGGCATGGCGGGCTCATCCAGTTCAGCGGCTTGTAGGCACGGTCGTCGGCGTGGATCGACACCGATCCGTCGGCCTTGACCATCACCAGACGCGTGGCCAACGGCAGATGGGCGGTGAGCCGGCCGATGTAATCGACCGAACAGCGGGCGATGAGCAGGCGCACCCGGGGAGCCTATAAGGACGCCGCGACGCGGTGGCGCACTGGTGCCATCCTTGGGTGGTGCTCGAAGCGCTCATGGGAACCGGTCTCGCCGCCTCGGCCGGCCTCAACGCTTACATCCCGTTGCTGCTGGTAGGCGTGCTCGCCCGGTTCACCGACGTCATCACGCTGCCGGAGAGCTGGCAGTGGATCGAGAACCCGTGGATGCTGGGCATCTTCGGGGTGCTGCTGACGATCGAGTTCTTCGCCGACAAGATCCCCGTGGTCGACCACGTCAACGACTTCGTGCAGACGGTCGTCCGACCGACGTCGGGTGGCATCATGTTCGGCGCCTCGTCCGGCTCCCAGACGGCGGTGATCACCGACCCGGCGAACTACTTCGAGTCCAAGCAGTGGGTGCCGGTGGTCGTCGGTATCGCGATCTCGCTGTGTGTGCACCTGATGAAGGCCGGCTTCCGGGCCGCGGTCAACTCGCTGACGCTCGGCTTCGGCGCTCCGGTGGTGAGTGTGGCCGAGGACACCGTGAGCATCGGCATGGCGCTGTCGGCGATCCTCGCGCCGTTGCTGGTCATCCTGTTCCTGATCGTGCTGATACTGGTGTTCTGGTGGGCGATGAGGCGCAGGAAACGGCGCAAGGCGGCCAAGCTGGCCGCGGCCAGAGGCTACTAGCAAGCACCGGCCCGAGGCCGGTGCTGCCTGGACTGAGGAGCGCAGGGAGCGCAGCGACCGCAGCGACGAGGGAAGGCAGCACCGAAAAGGCCTCGGGCCCGCGCCCGCGGAGGCGGGCGCCAATAGCAGAGTAGATTGCCTTGACGTGGATGCCGTCGAGGTCCGTGGCCTGCGCAAGGCCTACGGTGACACCGTCGCGGTCGACGGGGTGGATCTCAGCGTCGCGCCGGGCGAGGTCTTCGCGCTCCTCGGCCCGAACGGCGCCGGCAAGACCACCACGATCGAGATCCTCGAGGGCTACCGCCCGCGCGACGCCGGCACCGTCTCCGTGCTCGGCGAGGACCCGGCCACCGCCGGTGCCGACTGGCGGGCCCGGGTCGGCATGGTGCTGCAGACCAGCGGCGAGTTCGACGCGCTCACCGTCGGCGAGGTGGTGAACCACTTCGCCGGGTTCTACCCGGGGTCCGACGACGCTGACGCGGTCATCGAACGGGTCGGCCTCACCGACAAGCGCAACGCGCGCACGCACGCCCTCTCCGGCGGGCAGAAGCGCCGCCTCGACGTGGCGCTCGGCATCGTCGGCCGGCCCGAGCTGCTGTTCCTCGACGAGCCCACCACCGGGTTCGACCCGCAGGCCCGCCTGGACTTCTGGCAGCTCATCCGCGACCTCGCCGCCGCCGGCACCACGATCCTGCTCACCACCCACTACCTGCACGAGGCCGAGGCGCTCGCCGACCGCGTCGGCGTGATGCGGGGTGGGCGGGTCGTCGCCGTCGCACCGCCCGCCGAGCTCGGCGGCCGCGCGACCGCCGCGGCCGTCGTCAGTTGGCAGACACCGGACGGCGTGAGCGAGACCGTCACCGACGAGCCGACCGCGCTGGTGCGTCAGCTGTCCGAGCGGTTCGGTGGCGAGGTGCCCGGACTGACGGTGAACCGGCCGACACTGGAGGACGTATACCTGCGCATGATCGGTGGTCAGGCATGACCATGACGTCCGAGCGACCGGTCGCGGTGGGGCGTCGGCGCCCCTCGGCGCTGCGGCTGGGGGTGCGGCGGGGCGGCCTGGAGCTCCGGCAGTTCCTCCGCAGCCGCGAGTCGGTGGTGTTCACGCTGGCGTTCCCCGTGATGCTGCTGGTGGTCTTCGGGTCCGTGTTCAGCGACAACGAGGTCGTCGACGGCATCCCGTTCACGCGGTACTTCGTGGCCGGCATGATCGCGGCGGGTCTGCTGACGGTCGGCTTCCAGAACCTCGCGATCATGATCCCGATCGAGCGTGATCGGGGTGCGCTGAAGCGGCTGCGCGGCACCCCGATGCCGCCGTCGGCGTTCTTCCTGGGCAAGGTGCTGCTGGTGCTGGCCATCGGTGCGGCGGAGACGGTCCTCCTGCTCGCGCTGGCGTTCACGGTCTACGACGTTCCGGTGCCGGGACCGGCCCAGTGGGTGACGTTCCTGTGGGTGTCGGTGCTCGGGATCACCGCCTGCACCCTGTGCGGGATCGCGTTCTCGTCGCTGGTGCGCAGCGGCCGCGGCGCCCCGGCCATGGTGACCCCGGTGGCCCTCGGGCTGCAGTTCATCTCGGGGGTCTTCTCGCTGTTCACGAACCTGCCCGGCTGGATGCAGCACCTGGCCGCGCTGTTCCCGCTGAAGTGGATGACCCAGGGCATGCGGGCGGTGTTCCTGCCGGAGTCGTTCGCGTCGCACGAGCCCGCCGGCTCGGCCGAGCTGGGCATGGTGGCGCTGGTGCTGGCGCTGTGGTGTGTGGGCGCGCTGGTCGTCTGCCGCCTGACGTTCCGGTGGACCACCCGCGACTAGCGTCTGTCTGGAAAGGGGGCCGGTTCCCCTTTCCAGACAGACGCCAAACCGGACCGATCGTCCGAGACCGGTGTGCCTGAGCCTTTGTCACACTTGCCGGGTGCCGTTGGAGATCCTCCTGGTCGGGCCGCTGCTCGCGCTCGCCGTGCTCGCCCTGATCGCTGTCGCCGCCGACATCACCACGCTGCGCCCCCGGCCGGCCGCGAGATCCGAGGAGGAGTTCGGGCTCTTACGCACCGTCGCGCTCTCGGCCGACCTGGCCGCCGCCCGAGCGGTGCGTGATCGGCTCATGGCGCTGGGTATCCGGGCCACCGTGGGCACCGACAGGTCCGGCTTCGTGCGCGTGCTGGTGTTCAGCCACGAGTACGAAGACGCCCGCGACGCCGTCTAGGGTTCCAGGTCCCGGTAGGGCCGCGGGTAGGTGATCTCTCCCCGCGGGTGTGCCACCCGCAGCGGCAGCGCCTGCATGTACGGCGACGGGTACAGCGCGCTCTCGACGCCGACCACCGGCGCGGGCACGAACCCGAACCGGCCGTAGTACGCCGGGCTGCCGAGCACCACCACCAACGTCTCGCCGGCCCGGATCAGGTCGCCCAGGGCGGCGCCCATCAGGGACCCGCCGTGCCCGCTCTTCTCGTGGGCCGGGTCCACCGCCACCATTCCGATCGCCGACGCGGTCCCCTCCCCCACGGTGACCGGCACCACCACCAGGTGGCCGACCACCTGGCCGTCGGCCTCGGCAACCCAGCTCGACGTCACCGAGGCCGGGTCGGCCCGCAGCCCGTCGAGCAGCCTCGCCTCCACGGGCTCCCCGTCGGACCCGGCCGCGCCGAACGCCGCGACCACCACCGAACGGACGCGCACGGCGTCACGCGGCTCCTCCCGGCGCACGCTGACGGCGTTCACAGGCCGGCCCTCACAATCCGAAGACGGGCTCGGCCGGCGCCTGCACCCGCTCCACGTGGGCGCCCAGAGACGTCAGGTCGGCCGCGAACGTGGGGTAGCCCCGGTCGATGTGGTGGACGTGGCTGACCTCGGTCACCCCGTCTCCGCACAGGGCGGCCACGGCGAGCCCGGCGCCGGCGCGGATGTCGGTGGCGCTCACCGGTGCGCCCGACAGCCGCTCCCGGCCGCGGACGACCGCGTGGTGCCCGTCGGTGCGGATCTCCGCGCCTAGCCGCACCAGCTCCTGGATGAACATGAACCGGCCGTCGAAGATGTTCTCGGTGATCAGCGACGCGCCCTCGCTCACCGCCGCGAGCCCGACGGCCATCGGCAGCAGGTCGGTCGGGAAGCCGGGGAACGGCAGCGTGACCACGTCGACGGCGGTCGGGCGCCGACCCATCCGCACGCGGAACCCGTCGTCGACCGGTTCGACGTCGGCGCCGGCGGTGAGCAGCTTGTCGAGCGCGATCTCCAGGTGCGACACGGGCACGCCGTGCACGGTGACCTCGCCGCGGGTCATCGCCGCCGCGAACGCCCAGGTGCCGGCGACGATGCGGTCGCCGACCGTGCGGTGCTCGACGGGCGCGAGCGAGTCGACGCCCTCGACGAGAAGCTGGCTGGTGCCGGCGCCGGAGATCTTCGCGCCCATCGCGGTGAGCATCTCGCAGATGTCGACGATCTCGGGTTCGCGCGCGGCGTTGTCGATCTCGGTGGTGCCCTTGGCGAGCACCGCCGCCATCAGCAGGTTCTCGGTGGCGCCGACGCTCGGGAAGTCGAGCCAGATCGTCGCGCCGTGCAGTCTTTCCGCTGTCGCGATCACGAAGCCGTGCTCGCTGGTGATGTCGGCGCCCATCCGCCGCAGCCCGGCGACGTGCATGTCGAGACCGCGTGAGCCGATCGCGTCGCCGCCCGGGTGGGCCACGCGGACGTGTCCGCGGCGGGCGAGCAGCGGGCCGAGCACGCAGATCGACGCCCGCAGGCGGCGCACCAGGTCGTAGTCGGCCTCGGTGCCGCACTCGTCGGGTACGTCGATCTCGATGCGGTCGTCCTCCGCGGTCACCGCGCAGCCCAGGCGCCGGAGCACCTCGGCCATGATCGCGATGTCGGTGATCCGGGGCACGTTGGTGACCACGCTGCGACCGGGTGCGAGCAGCGTCACCGCCATCAGCTTCAGTGCCGAGTTCTTGGCACCGACCACGTCGACGTCGCCGGCCAGGCGCGCGCCGCCGAACACTCTGAGCAGGTCCACGCGCGTGAGCCTAGGCTCAGCCGATGGCTCGCGTACACCTCACCCGCATCTACACGAAGACCGGCGACACCGGCACGACCGGGCTCGGCGACGGCACCCGGGTGCCGAAGACCGATCCCAGGATCACGGCGTACGCCGACGTCGACGAGTGCAACGCCGCGATCGGTGTCGCGCTCGCGCTGGGAGACCTGGACGACGAGCTGCGCGGCGTGCTCACGCGGGTCCAGAATGATCTTTTCGACGTGGGTGCGGACCTGTGCAACCCGATCCAGCCGTCGCCCAGGTGGGAGCCGATCCGGGTCACCGATGCGCACGTCGAGCGGCTCGAGGGCTGGTGCGACGAGTTCAACGCCCGACTGTCCAAACTGGACTCGTTCATCCTGCCCGGCGGCACGCCGGGTGCGGCGTTGCTGCATGTCGCGCGCACGGTGTGCCGGCGCGCCGAACGCGCGGCGTGGTCGGTGGTCGAGGTCGATGCCGAGCGGACCAACACAGCGGCGCTCCGGTACCTGAACCGCCTCTCGGACCTGCTGTTCATCCTGGGACGGCTGGCGAACCCGGACGGCGACGTGAAGTGGGTGCCGGGTGGGCCTGCATCACGTTGAGCTCTGGGTCCCCTCGCTCGACCGGGCGGTGGAGTCGTGGGGGTGGCTGTTCGGCGCCCTCGGCTGGGCGCGGTACCAGGACTGGCCGGGCGGCCGGTCGTGGCGGACCGGGGACGTGTACGTGGTGGTCGAGGAGTCGCCGGCGCTGACGTCCCGGTCCCATGACCGCATGCGGCCGGGGCTGAACCACCTCGCGCTCCACGCCGGATCCCGGGAGTCGCTGGACGCGCTCGTGGCCTCCGCGTCGGATCATGGCTGGACGCTCATGTTCCCCGACCGGCACCCGTGGGCCGGCGGACCCGAGCACTACGCCGCCTACCTGGAGGACCGCGACGGGTTCGAGGTCGAACTGGTCGCCACCTAGCGGTGCGGGGCTGGGCGGGTAGATACTTGCGCTCTCAGTGCAACAATCATCCCCGCCTATCTGGAGGATTCGGTGCACAGGCTCGTGCTGCTGGCTCTGGCCGCCGTGTTCGTTGTCGTGGTCCCGTCCCCCGCCGTCGCCACCCCGTCCCACCGTCCCGTCGTCTTCGTGCACGGCAGTGCCGGATCGGCGCAGCAGTTCCAGACGCAGGCCAAGCGCCTCGCGTCGAACGGCTACCCCATCGAGATCATCGAGGCGCACGAGTACGACTCGCCGAACGTCGCCACGCTGCTCCCCTCGATCTACGCGGGCCTCGACGAGCGCATCGCGCGCCTACTCGCCAGCACCGGCGCCGACAGGGTCGACCTGCTCGCGCACTCGCTGGGCACGTTCGTGTCGCAGGGGTACCTGAACAGCTCGCCGGCGCGCGCGGCGCGGGTCGCCCACTACGTGAACCTCGACGGCCGCCCCGCCACCGCGCTGCCCGGCGGCGTGCCGACGCTCGCGATCTGGGGCGAGGGCGACCCGGCGCGCACCGTGGCCGGTGCGACGAACGTCTCCTTCCCCACGCAGTCGCACACGCAGACGGTCTCGTCGGTGGAGTCCTTCCGGGAGATCTTCAGGTTCCTCACGGGACGCGCGCCCCGCGTCGACCGCATCGTTCCGCAGACGATCGCCCGGGTGTCGGGGCGGGCCGTGCTGTTCCCGAGCAACGTCGGCGTCGAGGGGGCGACGCTCGTGGTGTACCAGGTCGGCTCGCTCACCGGTCACCGGCTGTTCCCGGTCCACCGGGCCGCGTTGAGCGGTGACGGCTCGTTCGGGCCGCTGCCGGTCCTGGGATCGGCGCGGTACGAGTTCGCGATCGAACGGCCGGACGCGCCCACGCACCACTTCTACTTCCAGCCGTTCCTGCGGTCGGACTCGTTCGTGCGCCTGCTCACCAGCCGGCCGGGCGAGGGCCTCGGCGCCCTCGTCGAGACGAGCGACCGGCACACCGCGCTGACGATCAGCCGGCAGAAGGAGTGGTGGGGCGGGTCCGACTCCCTGTGGCTCAACGGCCGGCAGGTGCTGAACGAGGCGAACGCGCCGCGGACCAAGCGGGTCATCGGGATCTTCGCGTTCGACGCGGCCAGCGACGGGGTCACCGACCTCACCGCGCCGCTGCCGGCGTTCTTCAGCCAGACGTTCATGACCGGGATGGACGTGTTCGTTCCCGCCGGCCCCCTGGTGTCGCTCGTGGTGCGGCAACGGGGTGGCGGATACGACATCCTCAATGTGCCGGCGTGGAAGTCGAGCGAGCATCGCGTCTCGGTGAACATCGACGACTTCTGAACCCGTTCTTCACTGCCGGCCGATAGGGTCGGCGGTATGGGTGACGCCATCGTGGCCGAGTCCCTCGTCAAGACCTACGGGTCGGTGCGCGCCCTCGACGGCATCGACCTGCGGGTTCCCGAGGGAACCGTGCTCGGACTGCTCGGACCCAACGGCGCCGGCAAGACCACGGCCGTGCGCATCCTGACGACGCTGCTGCGACCCGACTCCGGTCGGGTCGTGGTGCGCGGCATCGACGTGCTCGCCGAGCCGCAGAAGGTGCGCGAGGTGATCGGGTTGTCGGGTCAGAACGCGGCCGTCGACGAGTACCTCACCGGCTTCGAGAACCTGGAGATGGTCGGGCGGCTGCACCACATCGGCCGTTCCCTGGCCCGGCAGCGGGCGCACGAGCTGCTCGAACGGTTCGGGTTGGTGGAGGCCGCGGGCCGGCCGGCGAAGACGTACTCCGGCGGCATGCGGCGCCGGCTCGACCTGGCGGCCGCCCTGGTGACGTCGCCGCCGGTCCTGTTCCTCGACGAGCCGACCACCGGGCTCGACCCGCGCAGCCGGATCGGCATGTGGGAGGTGATCCAGGAGCGGGTCCGCAGTGGTTGCACGCTGCTGCTCACCACCCAGTACCTGGAGGAGGCCGACCGGCTCGCCGACACCGTCATGGTCATCGACCAGGGTAAGGCGATCGCGGAGGGCACCCCGACGGCGTTGAAGCGGCAGGTCGGTGGCGAGCGGATCGAGGTGGTGGTGGCCGGTTCCGACACGTTGGAGACCACGGGCGCCGTGCTGAAGGAGCTCGGCGGCGAGGCACCGGTGGTCGACGCCGAGGCGCTGAAGCTGACCGCGCCGGCGCCGAACGGGGCCGGGACGCTGATCGAGGTGGTGCGCCGGTTGGACGCCGCCGGCGTGGAGGTCGCCGACATCGGGATCCACCGCGCGACGCTCGACGACGTGTTCCTCGCGCTGACCGGTCAGACCGCCGACGACGACGAGGTGCGGAAGTCATGATCTACGCCCTGCTCGACGGCTGGGTCGTCGCCAAGCGCAACCTCATCAAGATCAAGCGGATCCCCGACCTGCTGGTGTTCTCCACGCTCCAGCCGATCATGTTCGTGCTGCTGTTCGCGTTCGTGTTCGGCGGCGCGATCCCGATCCCCGGGGTCGACTACCGCGAGTACCTGATGGCCGGCATCTTCGCCCAGACCGTGATGTTCGGCTCGGGCATCACCGCGATCGGCCTGGCCGACGACCTGCAGAAGGGCATCATCGACCGGTTCCGGTCGCTGCCGATGTCGCGGGCGGCCGTGCTCGTCGGGCGCACCACGTCGGACCTGCTGAACAACCTGCTGGTGCTGGTCATCATGGTGATCTGCGGCCTGCTGGTCGGCTGGCGCACCCACACCAGCCCGCTGGAGGTGGCGGCGGGTTTCCTGCTGCTGTGCGCGTTCGGCTACGCGATCAGCTGGGTGGCGGCCGTGATCGGCCTGACGGTCAGCAGCGTCGAGGTGGCCCAGTCCGCCGGCCTGATCTGGATGTTTCCCGTGACGTTCCTGTCCAACGCCTTCATCTCGACGACCACCCTGCCAGAGTGGCTCCAGCCCGTAGCGAACTGGAACCCCTTCAGCGCGGTCGTGCTGGCCCTGAGGGACCTCTGGGGCAACGCCCCGGCGGCCATGGCCAGGGGCGAAGGCTTCCCGGCGGACCACCCGGTCCTGCTCTCGGTGCTCTACATCCTGGCGACCCTGGCCATCTTCGTCCCCCTGGCCATCTCCAAGTACCGCAAGGCCGCCGGCCGGTAGCCGTCCCCCCTTCTTTGCGATCTTGGACGGCAATGCAATCGGA
>NZ_BOPH01000056.1 GCF_016863655.1 Virgisporangium ochraceum | reverse complement strand
GCCGTTAGGGCTCGAAGAGCCCGTCGGCCAGGGCCCTCGTCACCGCCGCGGTGCGGTCGTTCACGCCGAGCTTCGCGAACGCCCGCAGCAGGTGGGTCTTCACGGTCGCCTCGGTGATGTGCAGCCGCAGCCCGATCTCGCCGTTCGACAGGCCGCGCGCGACCAGCCGCAGCACCTCCACCTCGCGGGGCGACAGCGCGGGTGCCGCCGGCTGGCGCAGCCTGGTCACCAGGCGGCTCGCGATCTCCGGGGCGAGCACCGTGTCGCCCTTGGCCGCGCCGCGCACCCCGGCCAGCAGCCTGGCCAGCGACGCGTCCTTCAGCAGGTAGCCGGCGGCACCGGCCTCGACGGCGCGCAGGATGTCGCGGTCGGTGTCGTACGTCGTGAGCACCACGACCCGCGTCTCCGGTGCGACGGCCAGGATCTCGCTGGTGGCCGTCGCGCCGTCCATGCCGGGCATGCGCAGGTCCATGAGGACGACGCGCGGCGCGAGCGCCCGGACGGCCGCGAGCGCCTCGGCGCCCGACCCGCACTCGCCGACCACGGTGAGGTCGGGCTCGCCGGCGAGCATGCCCCGGATGCCGGCCCGCACCACCGGGTGGTCGTCGACGAGCAGGATCGTGATCATGCCGGCACGAGCACGGTCAGCCGGGTGCCGCCACCCGGTGCGGGCTCGACCCGCAGCGTGCCGCCGACGTCGGCGACCCGCGCCCGCATCCCGGTCAGCCCGAACCCCTCGGCACCGGCGACACCGACTCCGTTGTCGGTGACCGTCAGCTCGGCCGCGCCCGGCCGGTGGGCCAGCTCCAGCGTCACCGCGGTGGCGCCCGCGTGTTTGCGGACGTTGGCCAGCCCTTCCTGCGCGGCCCGCAACAGGACCACCTCGACCGTCATGGGCAGTGGGCCAGGCGGGGCCGCTGTGCGCGCGTCCACTGGAATTCCTGTCTCCTCACGGAAGCGTTCGGCCAGCCGGGTCAGCACCGCGGCGAGCGAGGCGCCGGACAGCTGGGCGGGGGAGAGGCCGGCCACCAGCGCCCGCGCCTCGGCCAGGCCCTCCCGGGCGGTGCGGCCCGCCATCTCGAGGTGGTGGCGGGCCCGGCCGGCGTCGCGGTCGAGGTCGGCCTCGGCGGCCTGCACCAGCATGACCACGCTCGACAGGCCCTGCGCGATCGTGTCGTGGATCTCGCCGGAGAGGCGCTGCCGCTCGGCCGCCACGCCGGCGTCGCGGGAGAGCCGGGCCACCTCCGCCCGCGACGCCGCCAGCTGTTCGATCAGGTCGGCCCGCTCGCTGCTCTGTCGCACGATCTGGTGCACCCAGTACGCGAAAACCGACGAGAACACCGTGATCACGATGGCGATGGGCACGAGCACGACGAGCGTCTCGGCGAGGTCGCCGGTGCGGACGAGGTTCGCCACCGGCGGGATCAGGTTGAGCCCGGCGACGGCGATGATCCCCGTCCTGAGGTCGGTCAGCGTGAAGAACAGCGGGATGAGCGCGAAGGAGAGGAACGACGCCGACGAGGCCAGCACGGTCGCGACCGCGTACAGCACCGCCATCACCCCGAGGAACGCCCACAGGGCCCGGGAGTCGTGTGCCTCGGCGAGCAGCCGCCGGCCCCGCACCGCGTACCAGGCGCCGATCGCGAGGACCGTCACCGCCGACCCGACCCGCGGCTCGATCGGGCGCGCGTTCTCACCGACCACGACCAGGACCGCGACCGCCACCGTCGCCAGGGCGACGTACACGTCCCACAGCTTCGTGGTCTGCCAGGCGTTCGTCACCGGTCGCGGTGGCTGCGCCACGAGAACGTCCACAGGGCCAGGAGCATGCCGCCGACCGTCCACGCCATCAGGACCAACGCCGTCTTGCCGAGTTCCCACGAGTGCACGACCTCCTGACTGAGGATGCTGTCGGGTAGGAACGCCGCGCGGAAGCCCTGTGCCATCCAGCGCAGCGGGAACAGCGACCCGAGCTGGAGAATCGGCTCCGGCAACGCGCTGATCGGGGTGAAGAACACGCCCGAGCAGAAGCCGAGCACCAGGTACGGCAGGTTGAACACCGCGCCCGCGGAGCGGGCGCTGCGGGCGAGGCCGCTCGCGGCGATCCCGAGCAGCGCGCACGCGGCCGTCCCGAGAACCAGGACCCACACGGCGGTGAACCACCGGCCCGGCGACGACGGCAGGCTGAGGTCGAACAGCACGACACCGACCGCGAGCACCAGCACCACCTCGATCGCGGTGACCACGAGCGCCATCAGCGCCTTGCCGACGAAGTAGGCGCTCGGTGGCATCGGCGCGCCGCGCAGGCGGCGCAGGGTGCCGTCGTCGCGGTCGGCCGCGATGCTCGACCCGAGGTTGACGAACGTGGTCGACGCGATGCCGCCGGCGATCATGCCGGGCACGAAGTACTGGGACACGGTGACCGGCGAGCCCTCGTACATGCCGGTGAAGATCGAACCGAGCATCACCAGCAGCACCACGGGCAGCGCGAACGTGAACACCACGGCGTCCCACTGCCGGAAGAAGATCCGGAGCTCGATGCCGGCGCGGGCGAATCCGAGGCCGAGCGCAGACGGCGTCCTCGTCACGACGGTGGTCATGAGATCAACTCCAGGTAGATGTCCTCGAGGGAGGGGCGGGTGACCGACAGGCCGGGCACCGACCCGCCGTGGCTGGCGGTGAGCCGCGCGACGAGCGCGGCCGGGTCGGCGGTGCGCTCGCTGCGGCGGTGGTCGCCGTCGAGCCAGTGGACGGTCGCGTCGGCGCCGGCGCGGCCACCGAGCGTGGCGACCTCGCCGCAGGCGACGATCCGGCCCTGTGCCAGCACCGCCACCCGGTCGGCGAGCGCTTCCGCCTCTTCGAGGTGGTGCGTGGTGAGGAGGATCGTGGTGCCGTCGGCCGCGAGGTGACGCACGAGGTCCCAGAACTGCCGGCGCGCCTGCGGGTCGAAGCCGGTGGTCGGCTCGTCCAGGAACAGCAGTTCCGGGCGTCCCACGATGCCGACCGCGACGTCCAGACGGCGCCGCTGGCCCCCGGAGAGCGTGCGGATGCGGGCCTTCGCCTTCGCGGTGAGCCCGACCCGCTCGATGACCTCTGCCGGTTCATAGGAGTTGGGGTAGTAGCGGGCGAAATGCCCGACCGTTTCGGCGACCGTCAGCTCACGGCCGTCGTCGATGTTCTGCAGCACCACGCCGATGCGGTACCGCCAGGTCAGCCCCGCCTGCTGCGGGTCGACCCCGAGCACGGTGACCTCGCCGCCGTCGCGCCGGCGGTAACCCTCCAGGATCTCCATGGTGGTCGTCTTGCCGGCGCCGTTCGGCCCGAGCACGGCGAACACCTCGCCACGGTGGACGGTCAGATCGAGCCCGTCGACCGCCGTCGCACCCCCGTACCTCTTGCGTAGTCCGCGGACCCGCACAGCTTCATTCATGCGTGTCAGCGTCTCGTCGCGGACGGTGGTTGCGGGACGACCGGGACGTTGACGGCGGTGTCCACCGGTTGGTGGACACCGCCGTCTCGGGTTCTCTGTTCCGTGCCTCTAGTCGGTGGTGGGTGGGGGTTCGATCAGGCAGAAGCGGTTGCCGTCAGGATCGGCGGCGACCAGCCAGTGGAAGCCGTCCCGCTTGTGCTCCTCGACCTCGTCGGCGCCCAGTTCGATGGCCCGCCGGCGGGCGGCCGGCAGGTCTCGGACGAGCAGGTCCAGGTGCAGGCGGTTCTTCCCTGCCGTCGGTTCGGCGACCCGCTGGAACGCGACCGCGACACCGCGGTTGGGCTGGCGGGCCAGGTGGATCTCGATGTCCGACCGGTGTTCGATCGGCACTTCGAGCAGAGCGGACCAGAAGCCGGCCAGGCGTTCGGGATCGGTGGTGTCGACCGTGACCCCGATGAAGACCGGCCACGCTGGCAGCGCGGGGGTAGCGCCCGTCTCATCCGTCATGGCGCCCGACGCTAGCAGTGAATAACCACCCGTTGCGTGCCAGATACGCCTCGTTGGTATGGATGCCCCGGAATATGACCCGCTGTGCTTTTGCGCAGGGATCGTTCGGCGCTTCCACCTGAGGATTCGGCGCTGGAAACGGCGCGCTCGGCGCATTCGCGGTTTCGCCACCTTGCGGGGATCTTTTCGGCAATGTCTGGGTATGAAGCACCGCGTGGCACGGGTGTGGGCGATCCTTCTCCGGGTCGTCCGGGCGATGCGCGGGGCCGACCTGCCGCTGCACGCCGCCGCCGTCACGTTCTACGGCGGGATCGCCGTCGTGCCGGCCGTGGTGCTCGCCATCCGGCTGTCGGCGCTGGTCACCGGTCCGGAGCGGCTCCTCGACATGACGGGCGGGCCGGTCGACGCGGTGCCCGACGCGCTCGGCGCCGACCGGGCCGTCCACACGCTCATCCGGGCCGGAACCGACCTGAGCCTCGCCGAGTCGATCGCCGCCCTCATCCCGGCGACGCTCTACGGCGAGGGGCTGCGGCGGGCGTTCAGTTCGCTCGGCCACGCGTCCGGGCCGGTGCGGGCGTGGCGGGGGCGGCTGCTCGTGCTGCCGCTGCTGGCGGCCGGGCCGGCGCTGCTGCTGGGTCTGCTCGTCGTGCTGCCGACGGCCGCGGGACTGCTCCAGCGGGGCGGCTGGGCGTCGTTCGGCGGCATCGTGGTGTCGTTCCTCGTGGTGTGGGTGGCGCTCAGCGCGATGCTCGTCTGGGTGTACCGCGTGGTCGGACCGACAGCGCCGCGCTGGCGGATTGTGACGCTCGTCGCTGTGCTCACGGCGGCGAACATCTCGGGTTTCCTGCACGGCTTCGTGCTGTTCTGGGCCATCCCGGTCGACCTTGGCCTGCCGTTCGGCGGTTTCGACGTGGTCGGTGCCGTGGTCGCGGTGGCCCTGTGGCTGTATCTGTTGCACACCTTGGCATTGATGGGTTACATCGCCACCATGGAAGTCGACCGTTCCCTGTAGGGGTCCCGTATATCGACCGCGTGCGGTCCGTAGTATGGGACATCCACGGTAGCCGCTTTACTTCGACCTCGGATGGGTAACCTCGTCCCGATGACCGCATCGCCGACTCTCGTCGCCGGCCGCTACCGCCTGATCGAAACATTGGGCGTTGGCGGCATGGGGCGGGTCTGGCATGCGTGGGATCAGACGCTCGGTCGCGACGTGGCCATCAAGGAGATCGTGCCGCCCGCGCAGCTTCTGGCCACCGAGCGTGACGAGCTGCGTCGCCGCACCCTCCGCGAGGCGCGGGCCGCGGCCCGCCTGAACCATCCCAGCGTGGTGCGCGTCTACGACGTCTTCGAGACCAACGGTCGTCCGTGGATCGTCATGGAGTTCGTCCAGGCGCGGTCCCTGCACGACATCCTGGCCTCGGACGGTCCCGTCGACCCGGGCCGCGCCGCCGCGATCGGCCTGGCCCTGCTGGGCGCGCTGCGCGCGGCTCACCGTGCCGGTGTCATGCACCGTGACGTCAAGCCCAGCAACGTCCTCCTCGGTGAGGACGGTCGGGTGGTCCTCACCGACTTCGGTATCGCCACGCTCGAGGGCGATCCCGGTGTGACCCGCCCCGGCCTGGTCCTGGGCTCGCCCGCCTACATTTCCCCCGAACGTGCCCGCGACGGCACAGCCGGCCCGGAGTCCGACCTGTGGTCCCTGGGCGCCACCCTCTACGCCGCCGTGGAGGGCAAGGCGCCGTTCGAACGCAACTCCGCCATCGCGACGCTGACCGCCCTGGCCTCCGAGGAGGTCGAGCCACCGCGCAACGCGGGCGCCCTGCGGTGGGTCCTCAACGGTCTTCTCCGCAAGGACCCGGAGGCCCGCATCGACGCCGCGGAGGCCGAACGCCGCCTCCGGCGGGCCACGTCGTCGAGCGGCGGGTCGGCGGTGGCCCGCAAGTTCCGTTGGCCATGGGCGAAGGCCCCGGAAACGGGCTACCGCCCGCCCCGCCAGCCAGGCCCCATGGCGGACGGACCTGTTTCCGGCGGTCCTGTTGCGGGGCGGCCCGTTTCTGGTGGTCCTGTTGCGGGCCGGCCTGTTTCTGGTGGTCCTGTTGCGGGGCGGCCCGTTTCTGGTGGTCCTGTTGCGGGCCGGCCTGTTTCCGGGGCGCCTGCCGCTGGTGGTCCTGTTGCGGGTGGGCGGCCTGGTAGCGGCCCGGTGGCGCGCGGGCGGGCCTCTGCCGGTCCTGTCGCCGGCGGCCCTGCGCCCGGCGGACCTGTTGCGGGCGGTCCCATGGCGGGCGGCCCTGCGCCCGGCGGGCCTGTGGCCGGTGGCCCCGCGATCGGCCGCGCTGGTGCGGGCGGCATCGTCCCGGGCCGCGCCGGTACGAATGGGACCGGCCCCAGCGACCCGACCGGCGCCACCCGCTCGGACGGTTCCCGTTCGTTCCGCCCCGATGGCCCGCCTCCGGATCGCCCGCGGTCCGACGGGGCACGCTCCGACCGGACCCGCTCGGATGGCGCCCGCTCCGGCGGCGCCCGTTCCGGCGGCGCGGCCGCCGGCGGTGCGGTTTCCGGCGGTGCGGTTTCCGGCGGTGCGGTTTCCGGCGGTGACCGTTCCGGCGACCGCCCGGGCGGGGTCGGCGGCACTGGCCCGGTGGGTGGACCCGGTTCTGGCGCGCGGCCGCGAGGGTCGGCTTCGGTCCCCACTGCGGCTTTCCCGGCGCCTTCCCCCGCGGTTCCCCCCGCGTCTTCTCCTGCGGCACCCCCCGCGGTTTCTCCGGCGGCTTCTGCTGCCGCTCCGGCGCCTGCCCGGCCGGCGCCGACCGCTCCGATGCCCCGGGCGCCCGAGTCCACCGAGGCGTTTGCGCCGGCGGCTCCGACCTCCCCGGCGTCCGAGGGGAAGCCGGCTGTCGCGGCGCCGCGTTCGGCGCCACCGTCGTGGCCCGTGCCCCGCTTCCAGACGATGCCGAAGCGGCCGGCGGGAGCGCCCACGGAGCCTCCCACGGTTGCGGCCGCTCCCGCTGCTACCACGGCCCCGCCTGCTCCGACGGTTCCCGCTGTGCCGGCGCCGCGTCCGGCCGCCGACGACGCCCGGGCCACGGACGGCACGGGCGACAAGCCCCAGGCCGCCGCGACCACGGCCACGGCTGCGCCGGTCGACTCGGTCCTTGAGGCAGCGCCGGTCGACCCCGCTGGCGGGGAAGGGCCGGTCGACTCCGCTGGCGGGGAAGGGCCGGTCGACTCCGCTGTCGGGGCTGCGCCGGTCGACTCCGTTGTTGGGGCGGGGTCGGTCGACTCGGCCGCTGAGGCGGTCACGGAGCCCGAGGCGGTGGTGGCACCGGAGCCGGTGCCAGACGCCGACAATGCCTCCGACGCCACGCCGGCTGCCACGGCCGTCGCCGACACGGACACCGTTCCGCCGTCGGGCAAGGGGCGTGTCGGACGGGGTCGGAAGGGTCGGAAGGGCAAGGCCGGCGTCCGGCAGGCGGGGGTTACCCCGGCCGTGACGCCCGTCGTCGAGCCTGAGGTGGCGACGACTCCTACCCGGGACAGCGGATCCGATGATGCTGCGGTCGAGGCCGCACCCGCCGCGGTCGAGGGTGGGGCAGCTGCGGAGTCCCGGGATGGCGCGTCGGTGGGTGGCGGGTCGGAGGATTCCGCCGCGGCTGACGCGACCGTGGCCGGGGATCGCGTCGCCGAGGTTGATACAGCCAGGGACGACGTCGCCATCGCCGGTGCCGCCACCGCCACGGCTGACACCGCTCATGCTGATGCCACCAATGTCGACGCCACCAATGTCGACGCCACCAAGGCTGACGCGGTCGGCCCTGACGCCACCAAGGTTGACGCCACCAAGGTTGACGCCACCAAGGTTGACGCCGTCGGAGTTGATGCCGACGGGGTTGATTCTGCGGAGGGTGATGCCGACGGGGTTGACGACGGTAAGCCCGACGCCGCCCTGGTCGACGCCGGCACCGAGGAAGTCGATTCCGCCGAGGTCGGAGAACGACCTGGCCTGGCCGAAAGTAGTGCGGCGCTCGCGGGGGCCGGCGCGTCCAAGGAGTCGGCATCGAAGGACTCCGCGTCGAAGGCGTCCGCATCAGAGGATTCGGCGTCGGCGGCAGCCTCCTCCGGGTCGGGGGCGTCCGGCGCCTCGCCGTCCAACGGCCTGCCCGCCAGTGGCTCGAGCGGCTCCACCGAACCTGACGGGTCCAACCCCGACGCCACCACCGTCGTCGCGCCGGGGATTGCTCAGTTGGGGACGCGGTCGCCTGGGCGGCGGTCGCCCACCGGCCCGCCGGGTTCGCCCGAGCGCACCGCGGTCGTGCCCACACCCGCCGCGCGTCCGGCCGCCTCCTCCGCTGGCACGTCGGCCGCCGCGTCCGCCGGCACGTCCGCCGCCGGTGCCTCCGCTGCCACCTCGGCGTCGGAGCGGGTGCGGGCGTTGGCGCAGGTCGTGCGCACGGACGCCGGGGACCGGTCCGACGATCGGCGGAAGCGGATCCTGGTCGTCGCGGTAGCCGTTGTCGTGCTGGTCGTGGCGGTCGTGTTCATGGCCACGCGGAACACCGGGGGTGACGGGGCGCCCCGGGACAACCGGGCCGGGGGTGGGGGTAACCAGACGGCGACGTCTGCTGCGGCCAGTCCCACTGCGGGGCAGCCCACGAGCGAGCCGGCGGCGCCGCCGGCCAGCGCGCCACCGACGGACACCGCGACGGCGGCGCCGCCGGGGGACCAGCGGCCGCAGTTGCCGGCGGGCTGGCGTGAGCACGTCGACCCGACCGGGTTCTCCGTCTATGTGCCGGCGCACTGGAGGGAGTCGCGGGAGGGCCGGATGGTCTACTTCCGCGGCGACGGCCGGGTGCTGGGCATCGACCAGACCAGCCAGCCGCGGTCCGACCCGGTCGCCGACTGGCGGGGGCAGCGCGACCAGCGGCTCTCCGACGGCGACTTCCCCGGGTACAACGAGATCCGCATCGAGGAAGTGCCGTACTTCGTCAAGGCGGCCGACTGGGAGTTCACGTACAACGGCGGCAGCACGCACGTGAACAACCGGGGCGTGGTCGTCGGGCCGAAGAAGGCGTACGGCTTCTGGTGGCAGACCTCGGGCAACGACTGGGAGGCCGCGAAGCCGATCCTGCAGATCGTCTTCGACAGCTTCCGTCCGTCGCCGGGGTCGGAGGCGTAGAAGGTCACCGCCGCGCTTCGGCCAGATGCTCCTGGACCGCGTGCGCGTCGGCCGGGCTCGTCTTCGCCGCCTTCAGGTACATGATCCCGGTGGGCACGAAGAAGATCTGGAACAGGGCCAGTCCCGTGGCGTAGTTCAGGGGTGGCGGCAGGCTGCGCGCCAGTCCCGAGAACACGACGCCCACGAGGGCGTTGCCGGCCGCACGGCCGACGCTGTTCACCAGGTTGCCGAGGCTGTAGACCGTGCCGCGGTGCTCGGGCGGGTTCACGTCGGCGATCAGCGCGAACCAGTTCGGCGAGTTCGCGCTGGTCAGCGCCAGCCCGATGACGGCCGCCAGCAGGCTCAGCGTCACGGTGGGCTCGGTGAACACGCTGCGCAGCACCGCGCCCGTGACGGCGCCCGACCCGGCGTCGGGTGCCACGTCGACGTGCATCGGCACGAAGAACAGCACCACGTAGAACGGGATGCCGCCCAGCACCCCGACCGCCGCCACCAGCGCGCGGCCGCCGGGAACCCGGCGCTGCATGCGGTCGCCCACCAGCCCGCCGATGATCGACAGGACGCCGCCGAGCTGGAACAGCGTCGCGAAGGTCGCGCCGATGGCCACGGCGGTGTGCGTCTCGAACCCCTGCTCCTCCGCCCGGGACTGGAACAGGCGCGGCAGCCACACCAACGACCCGAACGTCACCTGGGCGGTGAGGCCCTGCATGATCAACCACACGTTCGTGCGCCGCGCGAGGATCCCGGGCAGGTCGCCGGCCGAGATGCGCCCCTCGTACTCGCCACCCTGCTCGTACAACTGCTTCAGTTCAGGCTCGTTCTCCCCTCGTCGAATGTCATATGTGACCAGGTAAGCGAGCGCCGCCACCACTCCGACGACGGCGACCACCCGGAACGGGCGCTGCCAGTCGCCGGCACCGAGGAGCCCACCGACCAGAGTGCCCGCGAGCGTACCGACGCCCTGTGACAATCCGAAGAAGCTCATCACGAGCCCCCGCCGGCGCGGGGAGATCAGGTCGCTGACCACCGAGAAGCCGACCGAGCCGACCGCTCCGAGCCCGACCGCGCCCACGACCTGCGCCACCACGAACACCGCGAAGCTGCCCGCGTACCCGCTGCCGAACGTCCCCGCGGCCCACAGCAGCGTGCCGACCACGAGCAACGGCCGGCGGCGGAACCGGTCACCCGCATAGGCCCACGCGACCGCGGCGACCGCGGTGACCAGATACGTGACGGCGGTGACCGCGGCCACGACACCCTCCGGTACGTCGAGCGCCTCGCCGATGGGGTCGTAGAGCGGCGGGACCAGGCCGATCGCCACATTGTCGAGCGACGCGAGCACCACGAACACGACGACGGTGTAGGTCCGCCGCGCGCGGCCCGGCGGCGTGACGCTCGTCATGCGCACACACTAATCAGCGCGCGTCTGTCACACCCCTCGGGCAGGATGTCTTCCGGTAGGAGGTGACCATGCGTATCGGTCCTTACCGGCAGGTGCTCGCGATGCCGGGGATGCGCTCGTTGATGCTGCTGGCGATCGTGGCCCGGGTGCCCGTCGTCGCGGCTCCGATCACGCTCACCCTGCACGTGGTCCTCGACCTCGACCGGGGATACGCGGCCGCCGGGCTGCTCGCCTCGGTGCTCACGCTGGCGTCCACGGTGGGCGCGCCGCTGCTCGGCCGCCTGATCGACCGGCGGTCGCTGCGCATGGCGCTGGCCGCGAGCACGGTCGCCGAGATCCTGTTCTGGTCGGTGGCGCCGGTGCTTCCGTACCCGGTGCTGCTGGTCGCCGGCGCGGTGCTGGGCCTGCTGACGATGCCGGTGTTCTCCGTGGTCCGGCAGTCGATCGCGGCGCTGGTGCCCGAGGAGTCGCGGCGGCCCGCATACGCGCTCGACTCGATGGCCGTCGAGCTGTCGTTCATGGTGGGGCCGGCGCTCGCCGTACTGCTGGTCACCCAGATCTCCGCGACCGCGACGATGTACCTGGTCGGCGCGGCGATCGTGCTGGCCGGCATCGGCCTGTACATCCAGAACCCGCCCATGCGCACCGCCGACGAGGAGCAGGAGGTTGCCGGCGTCAAGGTGCCACGGCGCGAGTGGCTCCGGCCGGCGTTCGTGTCGCTGCTGGTGCTCACCGCCGCCACCACGGCGGTGCTGGCGGCCTCCGACATCGCGCTGGTCGCGGAGCTGCGCGCGTCGGGCGACACGAAGTGGATCGGCCTCATCATGGCTGTCTGGGCGTTCTACTCGATCATCGGCGGGTTCGTGTACGGGTCGATGAAGCGGGTCGCGCCGACGGTGGTGCTGGTGGCCCTCATCGGCCTGTTCACGATCCCGATCAGCCTGGTCGACGGTGTCCTGCTGCTGGCGCTGGTGCTGATCCCGGCCGGTGCGTTGTGCGCGCCGTCGCTCGCGTCCTCGGCCGACGCGGTCAGCCGCCTGGTGCCGGCCGGCGCCCGCGGTGAGGCGATGGGCCTGTACAACTCCGCCCTGACGCTCGGCCTGGCGATCGGCGCCCCGGTGGCCGGCGCCGTCGTCGACGCGGCCGGCCCGTCGTGGGGCTTCGTCGCGGTGGGGGCCGGCACACTGACGATCGCGCTCGCCGTATACCCGTTCGTCCGCCACTCGTCGGCCCCAACCGGGCCGGAAGACGCGGGGGCAGAAGGTGCGGGGCCGGAAGGTGCGGGGCGGGAAGGCGCCGGGCCGGAGAGTGCTGGGCCGGAGAGTGCTGGGCCGGAAGGTGCTGGGCCGGAGAGTGCTGGGCCGGAAGGTGCTGGGCCAGAAGACGCTGGACCGGAAAGTGCCGGGCCGGGCACCGCTCCGGACGCCGGGCGGCGGTCGACCGTCGACGCCAGCACCCTCGTGCCCTGAGCCGCCCCGAGCCGCCCCGAGCCGCCCTGCCGGCGCCGGTGCGGCCCTTGCGGCGGTCGGTGGTGCCGCTGGTCGAGCAGGAGCGCGGCCGTCGAGGCGTGCCGGGCCGCGAGGCGAGGACCACCGAACCGCCGGTTCGCGACGCGCGACGGGCGACGGGCGACAGGCGACAGGCGACGGAAACTATCGGGCACGGAAGTACCTCTACGTCGGCCGTTGAGGTACTTCCGTGCCCGAAAGTCCAGCCCCGTACGACTCTGCTGGCCGCGGGCGCGGATACGGACGCGACCCTGGAGCGCCGTGCGGGGCGGTCCAGGGTCGCGTCGACGAGCGTGGAGGTCAGGCGGGCGTCAGGCCCGAGCGGAGCACCTGCAGCGAGTGTGCCAGCAGCCGCGACACGTGCATCTGGGAGATGCCGATCTCGGCCGCGATCTGCGACTGCGTCATGTTGCCGAAGAAGCGCATCGCGATGATCTTCTGCTCGCGCTCGGGGAGGCGGGCGAGCAGCGGCCGCAGGGCGGCGCGGTTCTCGACGCTCTCCATCTCGGGGTCGGTGCCGCCGAGCAGGTCCATCAGCTCGCCGCCGCTCTCGTCGCCCGAGACGGGGGCGTGCAGCGACAGGGCCCGGTAGGCCTGCGAGCAGTCGAGGGCCTCGATGACCTCTTCGTCGGTGACCTCGAGGTGCTGCGCCAGGTCGGAGACCGTGGGGGAGCGGCCCAGCTTCTGCGCCAGGTCACCCGAGCACTTGCTGATCTCCAGACGGAGTTCCTGCAGGCGGCGGGGGACGCGCACGTCCCAGCCCTTGTCGCGGAAGTGGCGCTTCAGCTCGCCGACGATCATCGGGATCGCGTAGCTGGTGAAGGCGGCGCCACGGTTCGGGTCGAAGCCGTCGATCGACTTCAGCAGCGCCAGCGAAGCGACCTGCACGAGGTCGTCCATGAGCTCGCCGCGGTGACGGAACCGCCGGGCCAGATGCTCGGCGAGGGGGAGGTACATCTCGACCAGGCGCTCGCGGGCGCGGGCGCGGTCGGGGCTGCCGGCGGGGAGATCGGCGAGCAGGGTAAGAAGAGCGAGGGCGTCCGCGTCGTTCTGCGCCCGGGTGGACGCCGCGGTGCGGACGTCCGAAGTGGCAGAAGACTTCTCCTGCCCGACCATTGTGGTCATTGATCCAGGCCCTTCCATGCTCCGGTGCTCCTGCACCATCTCGACTGCACCATCTAGACACTCGTACCGTTGGGTTGCACCGTTCGGTTATCCCTATATCAGCCGTTCGGCCGATGTCGGTGACCATGAAGATACGCCTAAGAGGCCTCACTGGCAACAGCCGCACCACCCGGAACGGGTGAAGCGGATCACGCGATCCGCTTGACGAAGCTGAGCAAGGTACCGCTGGGGTCGTTCGGACGCAGGTCGAACCCGTCCGACACGGCCTCGATGATGTGGAGACCGCGGCCGTGCTCGGCGAGGAGGGGCATTCCCCGCGGGGTGGCCTGGTGGTCGAAGCCGTGGCCGGCGTCGACCACCTCGATGCGGCATTCGACCTGGTCGAGGCTCACCATGACCTGGTAGCGGTCGGCCGGCTGAGCGTGCGCGACCGCGTTGGCACACGCTTCGGCCAGCGCGAGCAGGATGTCGTTGCGGCACTCCTCGGTGACGCCGGCGGACGTCAGGGTGGTGGAGAGGATCCGGCGGGCCATGGGCACGCTGGCGTTGTCCCGCGGGAGGGAGAGCGTCAGCCGTACGTTCACCGGCGCCGCTGCCGATCCATCGCCAACCTCCTTGCCGCGCCATCCTTGACCATTGGCGGGTACCCAGGCGGGCGCCCGGGAAACGCCGGACTAGGAAGCGGCGAGCTGTCGCAGGGTCACCTCGGCGCTGCCCTTGGTGGCCTCGACCGTGTACCGGCCCGCCCGCGACCGCAGGCTCACCGGCGCGTCGAGGACGCGGGCGGCCCGCACCAGGATCAACCCGAGGTCGGCGTCGGACACCCGGACGGCCAGCGGCCCGCCCCGGCGACGCGTGCCGCCGCACAGCACCGCCGCGCGCCAGGCGGCCTCGGCGAGGTCGGCGCGGTGCTGCCGCTGCCGCCCGGACTGGTAGCCGGTGCTGCCGCACAGCCGCTCGTAGCCCGACGACCACGCCCGGCTCAGCGGCCAGTCGGACAGTCCGGTCGAAACCACCCGGTGGACCTCGTACCGGTGCCACCCGCCGGCCACGTACTCGTCGCGGTGGGCGTCGAGGGCGAGCCCGTCGAGCAGCGTGGTCAACCGGCACGCCGCCGCTTCCCGGCTGAACTCCATCACGGTGCGTCCGTGCCGCCCCGAGCCGGTACGGGCGCACCGCAGCAACATCGCGATCTCGAAGCCTGCCGTGACGGCTGTGCTGTGAAGGACCGTGTCGACCGGCATTCCGCTCACTCCCCTCCGCGCTCCTCGCAGGACGGATTCGCGTGTACCTACGGTGCCGGTTGGTGTGAGGTTCGGGACGGGAGCGGCGCTGCGCTTGAGAGAAACTTTGGCTCCGGGAAACGGGCGTAACATTCCGTGCCGTGCGAGGAGTGCGAGCGGCGCGGACGGCCATCTGCCTGGCGCTGCTCGCCGTGCTCGCCGGGTGCCCGTCCAGCGCCGACGACGTCCCGGCCGGTCAGTTCCGGATCGCGACGGGCAGCCCGGGCGGCGTCTACTTCCTCTACGGCGGCGCCATCGCCGACAGCGTCCGCAAGCGGCTGCCCGACCTGACCCCCAGCGTGATGGAGACCGCCGCCTCCGCCGAGAACCTGCGGCTCGTCGAGGAGGGCAAGGCCGAGATCGGGTTCGCGCAGGCGGACACGTCGGCGGAGTTCGCCGGAGACGGCCGGGTGGTCGCCCTGGTCCGGCTCTACGACGACTACCTGCACCTCGTGGTGCGCACCGACAGCGGGATCACCTCGCTCACCGGCCTCCGGGGCAAACGCGTGTCGATCGGCGCCAAGGAGAGCGGCACGATCGGCACCACCAGGCGGCTCCTCGGTACCGAGCAGATCGACCCGGCGAAGGACATCCAGCCTTTCGAGCTCGGACTCGACGACTCCGCCGCCGCGCTGCAGGCCAACCGGATCGACGCGTTCTTCTTCTCCGGTGGCCTGCCGGTGGGACGGGTGGCCGAGCTCGCCGAGCGCGGCGGGATCACCATGGTGTCGATCGGGCAGTACGCCGCCGACCTGCGGGCCCGGTTCGGCCAGTACTACACCGAGCACACCGTGCCCGCGTCGACGTACGGGTTGCAGACCGTCACCACGGTCGGCATCCCGAACTATCTCGTCGTGTCGAAGGACCTGCCGGAGCAGACCGCGTACGAGGTCACCAGGTTGCTGTTCGAGGACCAGGCCACGCTCCTGCGGGCGCACCCGGTCGCCGCGCGGCTCAACTCACGCAGCGCGATCTACACCCACCCGCTCGCGCTCCACCCGGGAGCCAGGCGCTACTTCCGACAAATCAAGCCTTAAGGGGACGGGAACCAGAGCACCGCCTCGAGCCCGTGCGGGTCGGCCGGCCGCAGGTCGAGGCGGCCGCCCGAGGTCTCCACCAGCACCGCGACGATGGGTAGGCCGAGCCCGCTGCCGATCGTGTTCTGCGACGTGGGCGCGCGCCAGAAGCGCTCCATCGCCTTCTGCCGCTGCTCCTCGTTCATGCCCGGCCCGTTGTCGACGACGTGCACGGCGACGCCGTCGTCGTCGGACGGGCGGACCCACACCGACACCGAGGTGGCGCCGTACTTCAACGCGTTGTCGATCAGCGCGTCCAGGGCCTGGCCGACGGCGGTGGTCACCGTGCGGACCTTCATCGGGCGCAGCGCCGGCACCCGGCGCAGGACCACCCCGTGCTGCGCGGCCAGCGGCTGCCACGCCGTGATCCGGTCGGCCGCGACCGCGTCGGCGTCGACCAGCTCGAACTCGAAGTTGCCCTTCTCCGCGCTGGCCAGGGCGAGCAGGCTGTCGAGCACCTCCGAGAGGCGCTCGGTCTCCTGCAGGGCCGTGCGTCCCTCGTCACCCGGCACGGCCTCGCTGAGGTCCTCGACCCGCAGCCGCAGCGCGGTGAGCGGGTTGCGCAGCTGGTGGCTGGCGTGCGAGACGAACGACCGCTGCCGCTCCAGCACGTCGGAGACCGTGCTGACCATCTCGTTGAACGCGGTCGCCAGCCGGCGCAGCTCGGGCGGGCCGCCGGCGGCCGGCGCGCGCCGGTCGTAGTCGCCGCTGGCGATGTCGTGCACGGCGGAGTCGAGTTCGGCGATCGGCCGCAGCGTCCAGCGGGCCAGCGCGATCGCCATCAGGATGAACACGACGAGGGCGAGCAGGCCGCCGCCGGTGAGCAGCCACCAGACCTGGCCGGTGCGGGCGGTGAGCCGGTCGGTGGGCGAGATCGTGACGACCGCGCCGAGCGTCTCGCCGCCGCTGCCGATCGGTGCGGCGACGACCATCGGCCGGTTCTCCCACGGCCACACGGTGCGGGAGGCGTCGGGCTGGTCGCCGGCCAGTGCCCGGTCGCGTTCGCGTCGGGCGTCGTCGGAGTCGAGGGTCAGGCCGGGGCGGGAGCTGACGAGCGTCTGCCGGTCACGGTCGACGACGAGCGCGCCGATGCCGTACATCTCCTCGTACCGCTGGAGCTCCGTGCGCAGCGCCTCCAACTCGGAGTTGGCCGGCCCTTCCGGCTCGCGCGCCTCGCTGGTGATCGCGGTCTCGGCGATCGACGCGAACTGCACCGCGTCGGCGAGCCGGTCGAGCGCGACCCGCTGGCTGTTGCTCGACGCGGTGGCGATCGCGAGCGGCACCTCGAGCGCCGCCAGCACCAGCACCAGCAGCGCGACGTAGCTGGCGGCGAGCCGCCGCCGCATCAGCCCGGTTCCGTGTTGAGGCGGTACCCGACCCCGCGGACGGTCTGCACCAGCCCGGGGTCGCCGAGCTTGCCCCGCAGCGCGGCCATGTGCACGTCGAGCACGTGCGGACCCACGTACGAGGTCTGCCAGACCTCGATGATGATGCGGTCGCGGGCGACGGCCATGCCGGGGCGGCGCGCCAGCGCCGCCAGGATGTCGAACTCCTTGCGGGTGAGCGTCACCTCGATGCCGCCGCGTAGGACGCGGCGGGCGGTGAAGTCGATGGTGAGGCCGCCGATGTCGACCTGGTGGGTGGCGGGGGTGGAGCGGGCGGCCCGGCGCAGCACCGCGGCCATCCGGGCGTGCAGTTCGGCCATCGAGAACGGTTTGACCACGTAGTCGTCGGCGCCGGTGAGCAGGCCGGTGACCCGGTCGCGCTCCTCGCCGCGGGCGGTGACCGCGATGATGCCGACCTCGGGCTGCCGGGCCCGCAGCATGCGGCACAGGTCCATGCCGTCGCCGTCGGGTAGGCCGAGGTCGAGCAGCACGATGTCGACCGGCGCGGCGTCGAGCGCCTCGGCGATGGAGCCGGCGCAGTCGACCTCGTACCCGCGTTTGCGCAGGCCGGACGCGACGGCGGCGGCAACCCGGACGTCGTCTTCGACCAGCAGCACCCGCATCGGCTACACCGGTCGCCAGGGGGTGGCGAACGGGCCGGTGACGCCGGGTTCGGCCACGAACAGCGAGCCGGCGAGCGGCTGGTCGGCCACATCGATGCCGTTGATGGCCGTGGTGATGTACAGCCGCCCGCCCGGCCCGAACGCGCAGCAGGTCACGTTCGTCACCGGGAGCCTGATGACGGCGTCGAGCCGGCCGTCGGGCGTGTACCGGTGGACCGCCGAGCCGCCGTACAGCGCGACCCACAGGCACCCGTCGTCGTCGACGCACATCCCGTCGGGGTGGTGCACCTCGACGAGGACCCGCCGGGCGCCGAGCTTGCCGGTGTCGAGGTCGTAGTCGAACGCGTGGACCGTGTCGGCGGGGGTGTCGATGAAGTACATGGTGCGGCCGTCGGGGCTCCAGCCGAGCCCGTTCGACAGGCCCGCGGGTCCGAACACCTCGGTGGCGGCGGGGCCGGCGTCGAGGCGGTACAGCGCCCCGGTGCCGTCGCCGTCGGAGTACGGCATCGTGCCGGCGAACGCGCGTCCCCTCGGATCTGCCTTCGCGTCGTTGAACCGCAGGTCGGGACGGTCGGCCAGCACGTCGAGCACCGGCGTGACGGCGCCGGTGCGCGGATCGAGCGTGACGAACCCGTCGCGGCGCACCACGAGGTACGTGCCGTCGGCGGCGGGGAGGGCCGCGCCGACGTGCCGGTCGAAGGGGAACGAGGCCCGGGCACTCCCGTCGGCCTCGGTCAGGTGGACCTTGCGGCCGAGGATGTCGACCCACACCAGGCAGCCCGCGGACTGGTTCCACGCCGGGCCTTCGGCGAGGTCGGCACCGGCCGGTACGAAGATCTCGGCCGTCGATTCACGCACCACACGGGAATCGTAACGGCGAGGCTCACCCGGCGGTGGGGGCCGGCGCGTTGGCCGGTGCGGCCGCCTGCGACCGGTTGCGGAGCCAGCCGCGCCGCGGCTGCGCGTTGTCGTGGGCGGCGGCCAGTTCGGTGGCGGCGGCGGCGGTCTCGGCGCCGAGCGCGCGCACGGCGGTGTCGGCCACGTACTCGGCCTGACGGGCGGCCCGGGCCTTGGCCAGCGCGATGTGGTACCGCTGCCGCGCCTGCACCTCGGCCGCGCGGAACTCGCGGGTGCGCTGTTCGGCCTCTTCGTGCCGGGCATCCCACCCGCTGGTACCGAACCAGATCCTGCGCAGTTCCTCGGCCGAGAGGTGGCCGCGCCGGTAGGCGTCGAGCGCCGCTCGCGCCACGTCGCGTTCGGCGTCGGAACCGTTCGACGGGACCGGCTCAGGCGCGGCCGCGAGCGCGTCGGCGTGTGCCTTTCGCGCCTCCTCGTAGAACCGCTCGGCGGTGTCGAGCCGGCTGGCGGCCTCCTGGCTGCTGTGGCGGGCCTGGTTGGCGACCGTCTGCGCGCGGGCGCTGGCGGCCCGTAGGAGCACGTACTCGCCGCTGGCGCCGTTGGTCCAGCGCGGGTCGGGGGTGCGTCGCGGCGTCGGCCGGCTGTCGGCCGTTCTGGGCGCGGGCACCGTCGGCGCGCTCGCGGCCGCGGTCACTTCGATGGGACCGGCGACAGCGGGGCCGTCGATGTCGGGGCTCTCGGCCGGTGCCGCCGTGGCGGCCGGTACGCGGCGGGCGCCCCTGGGCCGGGGGACCCGGCCGAGGCCGGCCTCGCGGCGCCGGGCGCGGCGGTGGAGCCACCACGCGACGAGACCGGTGCCGAGAACGATGACGAGCCCGCTACCGGTGACGATCGCGTACACGATGAGCACGGGCACCTCGGTCTGCTCACCGGGCGTCCAGGCGAGCGGTACATCGTGCGTGATCATGGCCTCACCCCCATGCCACGGCCATCATCCCATTGACCGCCATAATTTGCCCACATTTGATCAGAGCACGGATCGGCAACGTCACCCGGCGTGCTCGGGCAGTCCCTCCGAGCGGAAGAACCGGCCGTCGTCGGTGACCACCGCGGACTCGTACCCGTCCGGCAGCGTAGCGAGCCAGTCCAGCCCGGCCGCACCCATGGCGACCGCGGCCGTGGCGAACGCGTCGGCCCGCCCGAGGTCGGGGCCGGTGACCGTCACGGACCGTAGTCCGCTGGCCGCGCCGCCGCCGCGCGGGTCGATGACGTGCTGCCCGCGTTCGTACGTGCCGGAGGTGGCGATCCCGAGGTCGCTGCCGGCCAGCACGAAGCACACGGCGGCCGGGTCCCACGGGTGGCGCACGCCGATCCGCCACGGCCCGCCGGTCGGCGCGTGGCCGTGTACCCGCACGTCACCGCCGGCGTTGAGGCTGTGGTCGGTCGCGCCGGCGGCCATCAGCCGGTCCGATGCCACCTGGACGGCCCAGCCCTTGACGTATCCGGAGGGGTCGAGCCGGCCGGTGGCGTACACGTCGAAGTACCCGTCGGTCTCGGCCCACAGGTCCGCGCAGACGGCGAGCACGTGGCGCAGGTCCTCGCCGGCCCCGCTGGCGGTCAGCTGACCGGCGTGCAGGCGGCTGACCTCGCTGTTCTCCTTGTACGTGCTGAACGTGTCGTCGACCAGCCGCATCCAGGCGTACACCTCGTCGGCGAGCCGGGCGGCCTCGTCGTCGGGGACGGTTCCGGCGATCTCCAGGCTGATCGCGGTCCCCATGATCTGTTCGACGCGGCGCAGGCCCACCGGTTACCGCTTGTCGAGGGCCGACTGCAGCGACTTCTGGTAGGCCTCGCTCGTGTAGGTCGCGCCGCTGACCGTGTCGATGTCGGCGCTCTGCTTCTGCAGCGCCTGCTGCTTGAGCTTCGGGCCGGCGTTCGCCGCGATGGCGGCGCTCTCACCCGTGTTGGGCAGCTTGGCCGTGACGTCGCTGATCTTGCCGCCGGTCACCGTGATCGTCACCTGCACCGGACCGTACGGCGTGTTCACGGTGTCGCCGACGATCTTCTTGGGGGCGGCGTTGTTCGCCGGCGGTGCGGGCGTGCCGGTCGGCTTGGCGGTGCCGGTCGGCTTCGGGGTGCCGGTTCCCGCCGGGTTCGAGCCGGTCTGTGCGGGCGGCTCCTCCAGGGCGACCGGGTCCGTGTCCGGCCCGGCCTGTGCCTTGATGCCGACCAGCAGGGTGGTGGCCGCGGCGGTGCCGAGGATGGCGAATACAGCACGACGCATGGTGGATGAGCCCTCCGGCTACAGTTCGAACGCGCTGACGTGGATCTGGCGCTTCGGGACGTGCAACGGACGCAGCGCGGTGACGACGGCCTTCGCGAAGTCCGGCGGGCCGCACAGGTAGATGTCCCGCATGGTGATGTCGGGTACCAGGTCGGCGAGGCCCCACGAGGTGAGGAGCTTCTTCGGTCCGGGCTCGTTGCGCGAACCGGTCACCACGTGCAGCTTGCCGCCGCGGGCGCGGGTGATCTCCTCGAGCTCGCCGCGCAGCACCAGGTCCGCCTCGCTGCTGGCCCGGAACACCACGACGGTGTCGCCGGGCAGCTCGGGCAGCATGGCCCGGGCGGGTGCGATGCCACTGCCGGCCGAGATCAGCACGGCCTTCGTCATCGTGCGGGAGGCGATCGTGTGCTCGCCCTCCGGCGCGGAGATCCACGCGCGGGTCTCGGGCTGCAGCTCGCGCAGCTTCGACGTGTACGACCCGACCGCCTTGACGGTGATCCGCAGCCAGTGCGAGTTCGGCGGCGCCGACAGCGAGAACGGGTGCGCCTGGGAGATGAACCCGGCGCCGAGGAACCGGAACCGCAGGTACTGGCCGGCGCGCGCGCCGAGCTGGTCGAGCCGGTTGCCGCTGAGGTACACCGAGACGGTGTCGCCGCCCTCGTCGACCACCTCGGCGACCCGCACCCGGTGGTACATGTTGATCAGCAGCGGCACGCCGACGCGTCCCCACACGACGGTGCCGATCACGAGGATGTGCAGGGCGGCCCAGTAGTACTTGCCGGTGCCGGCCCCGACGTCCTGGCCGGCGCTGAACTGGTGGGCGTACCCGAGGTACAGCACCACGTAGGCGCTGCGGTGGATCCAGATCCAGGCCTCGTACGGCATCATCTTGCGGAGCTGGCGGATGCTCAGCACGGCGAGCCCGGTGAGGATGCCGGCGGCGGCGAACGCCCCGACCATGTCGGCCTGGTCGTTGAAGAGCCGCAGCCCTTCCTTGACCGGCCCGTCGCCGCTGAAGACGGCGTACCCCTGGATCAGCAACAGAGCGTGGGCGATCGTGCTCACCACGACGAGCGCGCCGATGTCGCGGTGCCACTTGAGCATCCGTTCGGCGCCGGCGGCGCGCTGGAGCCCGGGGAGGCGGGCCATCAGCGCGATCTGGGTGAGCAACGTGTAGCCCGCCACGAGACCGGTGAGCCGGCCGGCGGCGATGAGGACCGCACCGGTCCCGTCGAGGTTGGTGGTGTGCTGCCACCAGAGGGCCACCGGGAACGCGAGTCCGGCGAACCAGAGCGCCAGGATGACGCGGCGCGCGGTGGTCCGCGCGGTCTGCGACGGCGGTGGTTCGGAGGCCGGTACCGGACGTCCGTCGGTGCGGCTGTCGGTCCGGGTGTCCGGCCGGGCCACCGTCTGGGTGGCGGTGCGCCCCTCGGACCCGTTCTGGCCCGCTGGGACGGTCGTGGTGCCGGTGCCGGTCCACCGCTGCGAGTCGGCGACCGGGCCGGCCGCTGTGCCTACCGCTGCCGACGCTGACGCCGATGCCGAGCCGGCCGCACGCGCGGATCCGGCCCAGGCGGGTGCGCCGGGTCCGG
Source organism: Virgisporangium ochraceum (assembly GCF_016863655.1). Classification (GTDB taxonomy): domain Bacteria; phylum Actinomycetota; class Actinomycetes; order Mycobacteriales; family Micromonosporaceae; genus Virgisporangium; species Virgisporangium ochraceum. Next base: position 1,801 of record NZ_BOPH01000056.1, on the reverse strand, counting down.
TGGGTGCCCAGGCCGGGGCGCTCTCGCCGGCGGGTGCCGGTGAGACCGGGATCTGACCGGAGTCACCGCGTCCGCCGTCGCCCCGTCCGCCGTCGCCCCGTCCGCCGTCGCCGCGGCCCCAGCCGTCCCGGGTCTCGCGACCCCAGCCGGTACGCCCTTCGGCCCGCCGGCGTCCACCCCGACCACCGGCCGGTGCCGGCGACACGGGGGGCTGGTAGCCCGGGGCGTCCTGGTAGACGGGTGCGGTGGGCAGTCCACCCTGCGGCTGCGAGGGCCGCCGGAACTCGCCGGTCGTGTCGGGCCGGGGGAAGCCGCCGGTCGTGTCGGGGCGCGGGAAGCCACCCGTCTGGTCCGGGCGCGGGAAGCCACCGGTCGTGTCGGGGCGGGTCTGTTCGGACCGCGGGTATCCGCCACCCGACGTCGGGTAGCCGCCGTTCGCGGGGTAGCCACCGGTGGCGTCCGGCCGGGCGAACTGGCCGGTCGCGTCGGGCCGGCGGAACTCGCCGGTCGCGCGGTGGTCACCGGGGTCGGGGCGCCGGAACTGTCCGGTCGAGCCCGCACCGGGTACGCCCGCACGGGGAACGCCCGCACCGGGTACGCCCGCACGGGGAACGCCCGCACCGCCGGCCGCGCCGGACGCCGGGCGGGGGAAGCCACCCGTCGTGTCCGGGCGGGGAAAGCCGCCGGTCGCGTCGGGCCGTGGGAAGCCACCGGTCTGGTCGGGGCGGGGGTAGCCCCCGCCCGACGTAGGCTGCCCGCCCGCCGCGTAGCCGCCGGCAGCGGGATATCCGCCGCCGGCCGGGTAGCCGCCGCTCGTGGGGTATCCGCCGCCGGCGGGGTAGCCGCCATTCGCGGGGTAGCCGCCGGTGGTGTCCGGACGGCCCGCCGGTGCCCGGAACTCGCCGGTCGCGCGGTGGTCGTTCGGGTCGGGACGCCGGAACTGGCCGGTCGCGCCCGCGCCGCCGCCCGCACTGCCGCCCGCGCCGAGCGCCGGCCGGGGGAATCCGCCGGTCGTGTCGGGGCGCGGGAAGGCACCGGTCTGGTCCGGGCGGGGGAAGCCGCCCGTCACGTCGGGCCGGGGGAAGCCGCCCGTCACGTCGGGCCGGGGGAAGCCACCCGTCACGTCGGGCCGGGGGAAGCCGCCCGTCGCATCCGGGCGGGGGTAGCCGCGGGGGTCGTAGCCGGCCGGGTCGGCCTGGCCTCGCCGGTCGGGGTAGCGACCCGGCTGCCGGCCGGCGGAGCCGTCATACGCCTGCGGCTCCCCGTACCCGGCGCCGTAGCCCGGATCGGACGCCGGGCGCTGCTGGGGGACGTCCGGCGCCCGCCGCCGGCCGCCGCGCGCGGAGCGGGGCCCCGGCTCGTCGGCCGCGCGGGGCGGGTAGCCCCCGTAGCCCGGATACGCCGACTCGTCGTCAGCACGACCATGGCGCGGTCGATGGTCCGGGGACTCGGCTCCCCAGCCAGACCGCTGCTCCTGTGTGGGAACGTACGGCCCGCGTCGCGCCGTCGTGTCCCGTCCATATCCTGTCACCGGTGTCGTTGGTACAGGACCCGGGCATCCCGGTGCGAGCCGTCACCGCCAACCTTCAGGGCCGCCTAAGGTTCCATAAACCAGACATGCCAAAAAGGATTCATGGGCTCCACCCCACGGGTGAAGCCCATGATCAAAGGAAACCTGGTATCCGAGTCGCAGGCTCGCGCGCAGTCGTGTAATCGGCAAAGCCGACATTTTATCCCGGCCCGCCACTCTCCGTCATCGCAAACCTGCCCGCCAGGTCTGCGCCGGCGGCCTTGATCGTCG
>NZ_BOPH01000055.1 GCF_016863655.1 Virgisporangium ochraceum | reverse complement strand
AACGATCAACACACACCCAACCCCTCATGACGACAGAGCGTCCGAACGCACAGTGACACACCACGACTGGGCATACGAATCAACGACTCAGGACAATTAGATGCGCGTTGCCAGTCGGGCCAGCACGGAGTTGACGGCGGGCAGGGAGCTGGCACCGTCGGGAGTGTAGGTCCAGTTGAGGCCGACCCAAGGATCGCCGATGTGGTCGTCGGGAACGGCGGACAGCCGCAGCATCGAACGCCACAGCGACGAGACCAGCGGACCCAGCGTCGACGCGTCGCCCGGGTCGGCGACGAACAGGATGTGCACGCCGGTCTCCGGGCCCTCCTCGATGAGGTAGCGCAGCTGGGCGACGGCCCGGTCGTCGAAGCCGTACGGGAAGTCGTGCAGCACGAGGAGCTGACGGGCGCTGTCGACGCTGCCCTCGAGCGTCTCCAGGGCGCCCGCCTGCGCGGCCATCTGGATCAGGTCGACGCGCTCGGTGAGCTTGGTGAGTGTCTCCGACAGCTGCTGCGGCGTGGTGGCCGCCGGGAACAGCACCCCGGGGTTCAGCGGCTGCAGCGCCTGCGCGGCGGCACCGCCGCCGACGAGGTCGGCCACGTGCACTTTCAGCTGCCCGGGCGGGTACGCCGCGAGCAGCCGTACCACGAGCGTCCGGGCGAGCGCGGCCGCCTCGGTGCGCCGGCCCTCCGACGAGTCGATCCACAGCGGGGTGCGCATCGGCAGCCGGAACACCATCGGCACCCGCAGCTCCGGGGCCTCGGCCACGGTGAGGTCACCGATGCGGATCGCGACCGCCGGCTCCTCGGTGGGCGGCGCCCACGAGTTCCACGACGGGCTCTCCCAGGCGGCCATCGGCGCCGGCAGCTGCTGGGAGAGCTGGTACAGCTCGGAGACCAGCGAGTTGATGTCGCGCTTGTAGTCGGCGGTGGCCTGGGCGACCAGCTGGTCGTGCTTGCGCTGGGCCTCGGCGCGGGCCTGGTCGGTGTTCGGCGAGTTCCGCAGCCGGGGGTCGTCGAGGAGGGCCGACATCTCGTTGTCGCGGCGCTGCTCGGCGTACTCCGTGGCCGATCGCAACGAGGCGGTCGCGCGCGCCGCGTCCTCGAAGATCTTCCACAGGACGTCGTACATGCGCTCCTCGGCGCGCATGCCGAAACCGCCGGCGGGGCCGACGGGCGTCTCCTCGATGGGAACCGACGGCGGCCGGATCGTCATCTCGGGGATCGTTGCCGGCGGCACCGACGACGGCCAGGTTTGCCCGGGCGGCGGGCTGGCCGGAGCCTGCGCCGGAGCCGCCTGCGCGGAAACCGGCGGCGTGAGGCCGCGCTGGGCCGGTGCCGGACCGGCGGAGGTGCGCGGCGGGGGCGGTGCGGCGACCCCGTGCGCCACGACGAGCTGGGCGAGTCCGCCCGAGTACCCCTGGCCGACCGCGCGGTACTTCCACGTGCCGGCCCGGCGGTACACCTCGAACGCGATGAGCGCGCGCTCGTCACGCAGCCCGTCGATCAGGAAGGAGCCGACCTCCTCCCCGTTGGGGTCGAAGACCCGGGCGGACGGTGCCGGAACGGCACCGAACGCCCGGTCGTCGAGGCTGACCACGGTGAGGACCCGCTCGACATCGGCCGGTACCGCGGTCAGGTCGATGGCGAGCTCCTGCCGCGGGCCCGCCTGGACCCAGACCACCCCGTCGGCCCGGGGCCGGCCGTGGAACGCGAAGTCGCCGTCGCTCCGGACCCGCCCGGCCGGTGTCACCAGCAGGGCGGAGACGTCGGCCGAGGCGTCGACCTCGATCGTGATCCGGATCCGGTCGGCGGGCAGAGGGGCGTTCTGCCCCTTGACCAGCGCCACCATGGCAGGGGTCCTTTCGGGAAAGCGGAGGGGTGGGTGAAAGGTCAGACGAGACGCTGGAGGGTGCCGACCAGGTCGAGCGCGGTACGGCCGGCGGCCGCCTCGCCGATGGCCTGCATGCCCCAGCCGTTGCCGTGACGCACCAGCTTGGCCATGACCATGGCCTGCGCCGGGTAGCCGCCGCTGAGGGTGTAGCGGGCCAGCTCCTGACCGTTGGTCTCGTCGACGAGGCGGCAGAACGCGTTCTCGACCTGCTCGAAGGTGTGGCCCTCGTACGAGGTGACGGTGAGGAAGATCGTGTTGACGTGGGCCGGCACGCGCGGCAGGTCGACCATGATCGACTCGTCGTCGCCGTCGCCGTGCCCCGTGCGGTTGTCGCCGGTGTGGGTCACCGAGCCGTCGTTGCTGCGCAGGTGGTTGAAGAACGCCACGTCGACGGGCTGCTGGTCGGCGAAGAGCACCGCCGAGGCGTCGAGGTCGACCTCGAGCTCACGGCTGCCGAAGAGGCCACGCTTCTTGATCGGGTCCCAGCCCAGGCCCATGCGGACCAGGGTGAGCTGGCCGCCGTCCTGCTTCTGGAGCGAGACGCCCTGACCCTTTTGCAGCGAAACAGACATCCGTACGTACTCCTTCTTTTCCTTCTCTGATGGACGGTGCCGGCCTGATCCCTAGTACGTCAGGCGGGTCAGGTGTGGTACCAGGTCGAGGGGAGTTCTGCCCTGGGCGCCTTCCCCAATGGCCTGCATCTTCCAGGCCGCGCCGTCGCGGTAGACCTTCGCCATGATCATCGCGGTGTAGGGCGACCCGCCGGAGAGCGTGTAGCGGGCCAGTTCGCCGCGGCTGGTCTCGTCGACCAGGCGGCAGAACGCGTTCTCGACCTGCTGGAACGTGTGGCCCTCGTACGAGGTGACCACGAAGAAGATGACGTTGACGTGAGCCGGGACCCGGGTCAGCTCGACCATGATCGACTCGTCGTCGCCGTCACCGGCACCCGTGCGGTTGTCGCCGGTGTGCATCACCGAGCCGTCGTTGCTGCGCAGGTGGTTGTAGAAGGCGATGTCGACGGGCTGGTGCTCGGCGAACAGCACCGCCGACGCGTCGAGGTCGATCTCGATCTCGCGGCTGCCGAACAGGCCGCGCTTCTTGATCGGGTCCCAGCCGAGGCCCATGCGCACGAGGGTGAGCTGCGAGCCGTCCTGCTTCTGCAGCGAGATCCGCTGACCCTTCTGCAGGCTGACCGGACGCCCCGGCTGGGCGACCGCCTCGGCCGGAGGCTGGGGAGGCTGACCCGGCTGGGGAGGCTGACCGGGCTGGGGAGGAAACTGGCCGGTGGGCGGGAACTGTCCGGTCGGCTGCGGCGGAAACTGCCCGGTGGGCGGCTGGGATGGGAACTGCCCGGTGGGCGGCTGCGGGTATGCCGGCGGCTGCTGGTATCCGGGTGGCTGGTTCGGGTACGGCTGCTGCGGGGGCACGGTCGGCATCGGGCCGGTGGGTGGGGCCTGCGGTGCCTGGTACGCCGGCGGCTGCTGGTAGGCCGGCGGCTGCTGCTGGTACGGCTGCTGGTAAGCGGGCGGGGTCGGCGGGGCCTGGTACGCGGCCGGGGCCTGGTACGCGGGTTGTGCCGGTGCCGGCTGCGCGGGCGTCGCCTGCGGCGCCGGCTGTGACGGGCCGGCGTCGTCGACGCTCACCCCGTGGTCGGTGACCAGGTCGGCGAGGCCACCGGCGTATCCCTGCCCGACGGCGCGCAGCTTCCACTGGCCCTGGCGGCGGTACGCCTCGACCGCGATCACGATGCTCTCCCGGTCGAGCCCGGTCATCGTGTAGCTGGCGATCGGCGTGCCGCCCTGGTCGGCGACCTGCACGATGGGCGGGGCGAACTGGCCGAACCGCACGTTGCCGCCATCGAGGCTGGAGACGACCCGCACCTTGTCGATGTCGGCGGGCACCCGGTCGAGGTCGAGGTCGACGCGCCACGGCTGGCCACCGGCCGGCTGCTGGCACGTCACCCCGGGCCCGTTGGGCTGGTTGAAGAAGACGAAGTCGGCATCGGATCGGACCTTGCCGCTCGTGGTGACGAGCAGCGCGGAGAGGTCAGCGGCATGGGCGACCTGCACCGTCACCCTGAGTTGCCGCACCGCCAGCGACATGTTCTGGCCCTTGACCAGCGCCGTGCTCAATGTTTCCCCCTCGCGTCATCGGACGGGTCGGTGCGCCAAACCCTAACGCCCCTACCTACCGATGCGGATGTGCAGCCTAGGCGATACGCGCAACTCTGTGTGTACCGACTTCCTCGGCGTACCAGTCCATGATCTCGTCTCCGGCGGCGGCGCCGTGTCCGGCGGTCGTCCGGCAGTTGGGCGCCGAGTATCCGGTGACGTGAAGCTCGCCGTGTGCCGGTCGGATCGCGGCGTCGGCGGCGGCCAGCATCCGCTGGTCGAGCAGCGAGTCGCCACCGGCGACGACGCGCCCGGCGTCGACCCGTCGGGCCACCTCGGCCACCGCGGCGGCCTTGTCGAGCGCGTCGGGCAGCAGGTAGAGCTTGCGGCCCTGCAGCGACGCCCGCCAGCCGCGCTCGCCGCACCAGTCGGCCACCTCGCCGGCGAACGGCTCCAGCCAGTCCTCACGCACCGTGACGGTGAAGTACACAAAGAAGTTCTCCACGGCCCGTAGCGAGGCGAAGTCGCGCTCGTCGCGCCACGCCGCGCACTGCCGCTCGACCGCGGCGAAGGACGCGGCCTCGCGGAGGGCCGTCCGTACCTCGCGCTCCCAGCCGGGGTCGGAGGATCCGTCGACGAGGATGCGGGCGCCGTTGCACACGACGGCGTACCGGGGTGGCGGGCCGGGAAGCCGCAGCCGGGTGTACTGCGGCACCGACCGGGTGGTGGCGGGCAGCACCGCCCCCGCCTCGGCCAGGCGGGTCCAGCCGGCGATCACCGTGTCGGTCATGTGCGCATATATATGGTCGCCGGCGATGTCGACCGGGGTGAGCCGCGCCGGGTCGGGCCGGGTCGCGCCCATCGCGCGTTCGGAGAAGAGCACCGTGCCGTCGAGGTCGGTGGCCACAAGTACGGGAGTCACTGAACCGCCCTGCTCAATGCGCCCGTCTCCGCGGGGGCCTCTTCCGGCTCGATGGCCGAGGTCGTGAATCCGGGCCGGATCAGGCCGATGCACGAGTAGGGGAGCCCCGGCACCTCTTCCACCGGCACGCCGCGCTGCGCGGCGAGCAGCAGCACGTGCCGAAGATCACTGTCGACGTTCGGACGGACCAGCACCCGCCACGGCACCCGGCGCAGCAGCACCCGCGTCGTCTCGCCCACACCGGGCTTGACCAGGTTGACGTTGGTGATGCCGTACCGGGCGGCCACCTCGTCGGTGGTGCGCCAGCCCCGCCAGTCCGGGCTGCGGTCGCTCGCGGCCAGCGCCGGCCAGTCGGCGGCGACGCGGTCGGCCACCGTCGGGAAGCGCGCGGTGATCGCGTCGATGAAGTGCATCGAGACATCGGACCCGCTGAGCTCGCGGTAGAACTTCGCGCCGTGGAAATCGGCGGGACCGATGTACGCATCGTTGAGCACGGTGCGCGAGACCAGCCCCGACACCGTCGAGTTGAGGCACGCCGACGGGATGAGGAAGTCGTCGCGGGTCCCGAACAGCGACACGCACCCGCCGGGGTCGGCGAGCACGGCCAGCTCCGGGTCGAAGTGGAGTCCCTCGTCGGCACCGGCCGCGGCGACCGCGGCGGCGAGCTCGCGGGTGATCGCGCCCTTGCCGGTCCAGCCGTCGACGAACGCCACGTCGGCGGCGTCGTGCGCGGCGGCGAGGTGACGCAGCGCCACCCGGTCGATGCCCCGGCCCCGCACGATCGACAGCGTGTAGTGCGGCACGTCGAGGTCGTGGGCGAACCGGGCCCACCGGCGCATCAGGATGCCGACCGGCGTGCCGGCCCGGGCCAGCGACGCGAACACCGGCATCCGCCCGGGCCGTCGCGCCAGGACCAGTTCGGTGACCATGCCGACCGCGTGCGCGACCCGCTCGGCCGAGTCGGCCAGCGCGGCGTGGAACAGCTCCTGGTACTCCGCCGACGGCTGGTACTCGATCGGCAGCGACTCGGCGTAGTGCGCGGTGCCGGCCTGTACCGCCGCCTCCCGCTGCTCGACCGGTGCCTCCAGCTCCACGTCGGACAGGTCCTTGAGCAGCCAGGTGACATCGTCGGCCGGGTAGCTTCCGAACTCCGGCCCGTGCAGTGGCGTCACAGCACCACCACGGTCAACACCGGGGTGACCGGCCGGAGCGCCTCGACGAGGCCGCCCGGTGCCCACAGGTCCGGGGTGTCGGCGGCCGCGTCCATGACGAGCACGATCCCGTCGAACGCGCCCGCGGGCACGTTGTTGACGAACCGCGGCCTGCCCTCGGTGTCCGGCTCGGGCGAGGCGAACCGCAGGCTGGCCCGCACCGCGTATCCGGGATCGTCGACCGGCAGCACCGGCGACCGGGTGGTGGACGTGTACGAGACCCGCTCCCGGTGCCCGGTGAGGGCCCACGCCAGCCGCAGCGGCGTGTACATCAGCTCCTCGCTGCCGAGCACGAGGATCCTTCCGTCGGGCAGCGCCCCGGCGACCTCGGCCGCGAGCGTGTCGACCGCCGCGCCGAGCGGCGCCCGGTGCTCGGGGCCGAACCCGTGGCGTCCCCCGTCGGGCACGCCGGCCGGCCATTCGGCGTCGACGCGCCGCGGCTCGGCCCCGCCGGTGGTGGCCGCCACGGGTGGCGGGTCGAGCCGGGCCACCAGGTCGGTGCCCCGCGCGAGGACGTCCGGAGGCAGCTCGACCTCCCCGCTCGCCAGCGAGACCACGTCGATCCTGGTGCCGAGTTCGGCGGCCAGGTCGGTGAGGACCGGGCGGTCGGCGGCGGTGCGCAGGTCGAGCAGGGCGGCCACCACGTACCGGTCGCGCGGGTGCAGCCGGTGCAGGGCCCGGATCGTCGCGGCCGCCGTGCGGCCGGTGGTCAGCTCGTCGTCGACGAGGACCACCGGTGCCGGGTCGGCGAGCCAGCCCGGGTCGGCCGGCAGCAGGAGGTGCTCGGTGGCGTGGCTGTGCGACTCGTCGAACGTGCCCGCCGGCGTGAAGCCGGGCACCGCCCGCCGGGTGGAGTGCAGGTACCGCGCACCCGCGAAGGAGTCGGAGACCGCGTGGCCGAGCGCTGTCGCCGTCTCCGCGAAGCCGAACACCAGCGGCGGCACCGGCAGCGACACCCCGGGATCGGCCGGCCCGGTCAGTTTGGCCAGCTGTTCCCGGTCACCCCGCAGCGCCGCCACGAACGGACCCCACGCCGCCGAACGGCCC
>NZ_BOPH01000054.1 GCF_016863655.1 Virgisporangium ochraceum | reverse complement strand
GCTCCTCAGTCCAGGCGCCGCCGGCCCGGGACCACCCAGCGCGGCGGCGGCCTTGTCGCCGAGCAGCCGGGCCGACGCGTAGACCAGCCGCGGGTCGGTGGGGATGTGCTTGCCGAGCACCTTCGACACGACCAGGTGGGCACGCTTGGGGTTGCGCCGCACCGCGAGGCCGGCGAGATCGTCCAGCCGCAGGTCGGCGCCCGGCGGGTCGACGAGCCTCACGTCGAGGTGCTCGCCGACCCATCGGGCCAAGTCGTCGGTCACGCCACCAGCTCCCGGTCCACGGACGCGTCGAGGAAGTCGACGAATGTCACGCCCTCGGCCGCCACCCCGAACAGCTGGGCCCGCAGCAGCGTGAGCTTGGCCCACGCGAAGTGCGGCCGGACCTCGTTCATCTTGTTGGCGTACGCGCTGCGCAGCACGCCGCCGGCGCCGTTGGCGTCGGCCGCGATCACCACCGCGTCGCTGTACTCCTCGTGGCTCACCACGCTCAGCGCGTGCACCGCGGCGGCGTGGCTCGGATGGATGATCGTCTTGCCCGTCAGCCCGTTCGCGCGATCGAGGAGGATCTCCCGGATCAGCCCGTCGAGCGCGTCGCGCACCAGCTTGCGCCGGAGGATACGGCCGTTGGGGTCGTGGTCGGCGAACGGGCTCTCCCGCAGCAGCGGCTTGAGCACCCGCTCGCCACCGGTGAAGTACTCCCACACCGGGCCGGAGATCACGTAGCCACCGCGGTCGCGGCGGGCCATCACGTTGATGATGTCGGTGAGCGTGGTCGAGATCAGGCCGAGGTCCCACGCGGTGAGCTCCGCCGGCCGGCGCAGGCCGTACCAGCCGCAGAGATCGGTGACGCCGACGCGCACGGCCAGCACCCGGTCCTTGAACTGGTCGAGCAGGTGGCGGATCTGCACCAGCGTCGGCAGCCGCGTCTCGGCGTGCGCGATCTCGGGCGTCTCCATCACCGGCATCGCGTACACCGGCAGGGCCGTGGCCGCCGCGATGTCGTGCACGGCCTGCACGCCGGCCCGACCCGACTCGTCGGGCCGGAACTTGGGCAGCACGAACCCGCTGACGACACGCATCGCGTCGCCGAGCCGTTCGGCCATGCGGTAGATCTGGTCAGGGTGGCGCACCCGGATGAACATCAGGGGGCCGTCGGGTTCCTCGTCGGCGAACCTGCGGAGCTGGTGGGCGAGGTTGACCTCGGCGTCGTCGACCTCGTCGTCGCGGATCGCGTCTTCGAGGCAGCACACGAGGCTCATCAGGCCGTCGCGGTGGCACCGCGCGAGATCGGCGGCCAGGGTGGGCCGGATGGCCGGCGCGTACAGGGTGGCGCCCAACGCGACGGCGAGCAGGTCCGGCGGACTGTTCCGGGTGAAATCGGCGGGGATCCGATGGAACAGCATCGCTGCCTGCGATTCGGGCAACTGCTGGAAGTGGCGCATCGGCGACCTCGTCTTGGTGAAGAAGGTGGCGCGTGCGTGGCACCCGGAGCCAGCGGCGCCGGGAGCCCGCCGAACGCCTCGGTCGGGGTGTGGTGCACGCCGCCTTTCGTCTCTGCCGGAGGGGTCCGGACGTCCTTGCCGAGGTCTATGTCGGCTGCTTCGGCGCACGATAGCGCGTCAACCTTGATACCCCGTAAATATCTTGGACTCCCGGACGTGTCGCCCGGGAGTCCAAGATTTTTCGGTTCGTCGACTAGACCTTGGCCAGCTCTCGGTCTTCGTCGTCGTCTGTGTCGGCGCTCACCTGACCGGCCGCCACCTTCTTGTTACGCCGGACCGAACTCCAGAGCGACGCACCGATGAACGCCACACCGATGAGGCCGGTGACAACCTCGGGGATGTGCCACTTCATCGTGAGCACCAGGATCACGGCCAGGGCACCGATGGCCCAGTGCGCGCCGTGCTCCAGGTAGACGTAGTTGTCGAGCGTGCCCCGGTTGACCAGGTAGACCGTGATCGACCGGACGTACATGGCGCCGACGCCGAGGCCGATCGCGATGACGAACGGGTCGAGCGTGATCGCGAACGCGCCGACCACACCGTCGAAGCTGAACGAGGCGTCGAGCACTTCCAGGTAGAGGAACAGGAAGAACGCCGCGCGCCCGGTGGCCACCGCGAGCTGCCCCGCGGCCCGTCCGGGAGAGATCTGACCCTCGCGAACCTTCTCGGCGTCGGCCGCGACCTCTTTCGCGACCGCCTTGTCCTCGTCTTCCTCCTCGTCGTCCTCCTCCTCGACGGCGAAGAGGTCGCTGAGGCCGTTGACCAGGAGATACGTCAGGAGACCGAGTACGCCGGCCAGCAGTACCCGGGTGCGGTCCTCGTCGGCGGCCAGGAACTCGCCGGCGACGGCGATCACAGTCAGCGCGATGACCACCGAAAGCTGGTCGAGCTTGCCGATCTTCGCCAGCGGGCGCTCCAGCCAGCGCAGCCAGACGAAGTCACGCTCCTCGAAGATGAAGTCGAGGAAGATCATGAGGAGGAAGATGCCACCGAAGGCGGCGATGGTGGGGTGGGCGTCCGTCAACAGGTTGGCGAACCGTTCCTGGTCGGCCTCGCTGCCGAGCGCCAACTCGACGGCCGACCACGGGCTGATGCCCGCGCTCGCGCTGACCAGCAGGAACGGGAAGATCAGCCGCATGCCGAAGACGGCGATCAGGATGCCGACGGTCAGGAAGATCGTCTGCCAGAACTTCGACATCCGGCGCAGGATCGTCGCGTTGATCACCGCGTTGTCGAACGAGAACGAGATCTCGAGGATGCACAGGATCGCGACGAGGAAGAGGGCGGTGAACCCGGCGGCCATGGCCCCCTGGTCGTGCGGGTGACCGGTGCCGTACCAGAACCCGCCCGCGAGACCGGCGACGGTCACCACGAAGGACCAGAAGAACGTACGTATAAAGGACAAGAGGGCCTTCCCTAGCGGCTCGGTGCCCTGACGTGGGACGCCATCCGCACTACACACGAAATGGCGGCGTCGTGTGCCGGGCTCTCACCCGGCGCACGACGCGAATCCACGACAGAAAACCTCAGACGTTGACACCGTAGTCGAGAGCGATGCCACGCAGGCCGGAAGCGTAGCCCTGGCCGATGGCCCGGAACTTCCACTCGGCCTGGTTGCGGTACAGCTCACCGAAGACCATCGCGGTCTCGGTGGAGGCGTCCTCGGTGAGGTCGAACCGGGCGAGCTCGTTGTCGTCGGCCGAGTTCACCACGCGGATGAAGGCGTTCGACACCTGACCGAAGGACTGGTTGCGGGTCTCCGCGTCGTAGATGGAGACCGTGAAGACGACCTTGTCGGCCTCCGGAGGAAGGCCGGCGAGGTTCACCTTGACCTGCTCGTCGTCGCCCTCGCCGGAACCGGTGAGGTTGTCGCCCTGGTGCTCGACGGCGCCGTCGGGGGAGCGCAGGTTGTTGAAGAAGACGAAGTGTGAATCAGAGATGACCTTGCCGGAGGCGTTGCAGATGATCGCGCTCGCGTCGAGGTCGAAGTCGGCGCCGGTCGTGGTGCGAACGTCCCAACCAAGACCGATCGTGACCGCGGTCAGGTTCGGTGCAGCCTTGGTGAGGCTGACGTTGCCACCCTTGCTGAGGCTGACTCCCACGTTGAGATCCTCCATACGTTGCGTCTAGCGGCGGGGCACCTCGGGGGCCTACCCCGCAAATGGCTGGGCACGCGAGCTGATCATGGAGAATGGCCCGGCGCCACTGTGCAGTGTGCCAGGTCCGGACCAGATCGGTGACCCGGTGTGGGGTGTCGTGGGACAACGCCTGGGACCGGTGCTCAGTGGACCTCGACGGGCGCGTGCCGGGTCAGGGTCGGCGCCTCACGGCGAAAGTACGCATTCGCCGCGGGACGGTACATGTAGACCAGGGCGGCGACCACCGCCGCGACGTGCGCGAGCACGCTGGCGGCCACCAGGAGCGAGGTCAGGCCGCCGGGCTCGGCGCCGATCAGGCGCGCGATCGTGGGCGACGCGGCGGCGTCGCCGGTGAGCCACCACCAGGCGCCGACGGCGAGCCACGGGGTGGTGCCGAGTCCGAAGACGATCGTGAGCGTGTGCCGGGCCCAGTTGCGGCCGGCCGCCATGCGGATCGTGAGCACCGTGGCCAGCGCCAGCGCCACGAACCGGATGCCGTCACGGCCCGCGACCAGTCCCAGCCCGGCCTCCAGCACCACCAGGGCGGTGAGCCAGAGCAGCAGGGCGGCGCGGATCTCCGGGGGCATCGTGGGCTCCGATCTCCAGCGGGACGTCGACGCTTCTCACTCTGCGCGTCGTCCGCGGGAAAGTCGGGCCCGTAAGCCCCCGAGTTGGAGGTAGTGCTATCTCTACCCCGCCACTCATGTGCCCGCTACCGCGGGAGCCCGAGGCGGGCCTAGAGCTGGAGTGACTTGTACTCCAGGAACTCGCCCAGCCCGTGTGCGCCGAACTCCCGCCCGATGCCGGAGCGCTTGAAGCCGCCGAACGGCGCCAGCGGGTTGAACCGGCCGCCGTTGATGTCGATCTGGCCGGCCTTCATGCGCCGGGCGAACGCCACCGCCGTCTCCTCGTCGGGCCCGAACACGCCGCCGGCGAGGCCGTACGGGGTGCCGTTGGCGATCTCCACCGCCTCGTCGACGTCGCCGTACGGGAGGACCACGAGCACCGGTCCGAAGATCTCCTCCTGCGCCACGGTGGCGTCGGGCCGCACGTCTGCCAGCACCGTCGCCTGCACGTAGAAGCCCTCCTCGCGGGGCGCGTCCGTGCCGCCGGCGACGACCGTGGCGCCCTCGCGCACGCCGGTCTGGATGTAGCCGCGGACCCGCTCGCGCTGCTTCGCGTTCACAAGCGGGCCGAGCCGGGTCTTCGCGTCGCGCGGATCGCCGCAGGTGTACTTCGCGGCGGCGGCCGCGGCGAGCTCGACGGCCTCGGTGTACCGGTCGGCGGGGACCAGCATGCGCGTCCACGCGCTGCACGTCTGGCCCGAGTTGAGGAACGCGTTCGCGACGCCCTTGGCGACGGGACCGCCGAGATCGGTACCCGGCAGGATCACGTTCGCCGACTTGCCGCCCAGCTCCAGCGCCACCCGCTTGATCTGCCCGGCGCACAGCTCACCGACCCGCTCGCCGATCGCGGTCGACCCGGTGAACGAGACCATCGACACCCCGGGGTGGCGCACCAGCGCCTCACCGGCGACCGGGCCGGTGCCCGGAACGAGGTTGAACACGCCCGGCGGCAGCCCGGCCGCGTGGGCGGCGTCGGCCAGCACGTACGCGATCAGCGGAGTGTCCTCGGCCGGCTTGAGCACCACCGGGCAGCCGGCCGCCAGCGCGGCCGCCACCTTGGCGACGGCCTGGTGCAGCGGGTAGTTCCAGGGCGTGATCGCGCCCACGACGCCGACCGGCTCGGCGAACACCCGCGAGTTGCCGACGCGCTCCTCGAACTCGTACTCGGCGAGCAGCTTGACGTAGGAGTCGAGCACGCTCAGCGGCAGCCCGACGTGCACCCGCTCCGCGAGCGTCACGGGCGCGCCGAGCTCGCGGACGACCGTGTCGACGGCCTCGTCCCGGCGGGCGGCGAGCGCGTCGCGGAGCGCGGCCAGGTGCTCGGCCCGCTTCTCGGGCGGGGTGGCCGCCCACTCGTCGGCGGCGTTCTGGGCCGACTCGACCGCGGCGTCGACGTCGGCCGGGCCGGCGGCCGGAACACTGGCGACGACCCGCTCGGTGGCGGGGTTGAGCACCTCGATGCGCTCGCCGGCGTCGGCGTCGACCCACCCTCCGTCGACATAGATCGACTCGTGTACGCGCACCGCTGCCTCCCGGTCCCCTCAAAGCCCCTGAAAGGCCACGCTATCCAAGCCCGGAGCACCGGGCCAGGGAGACGGGCGGCGCAGGATCTCACACCGGGCAAGCGCTCAGAGGGTCGATCCGGGTGCCGATCAGGTGTCCGTGACGACCGCACCACCGACCCGTGCGATCCACGTGGGCCGCCAGCCCGTCTACGACCGGTTCGGGGACGTGGTCGGGTACGAACTGCTGTTCCGGAGCAGCGCCGACGCGGTCTCGGCCACGAGCCGCAACGCGTTCGCGACCAGCCAGGTCATCGTCAGCGCGTTCACCGAGTTCGGGTTGGGCCAGCTCGTCGGCGACCGGCCGTGCTTCGTCAACCTCACCAGGGAGTTCCTGGTCGGAGACCTGCCGGTGCCGTTCGACCCGGGTCAGACGGTGCTCGAGGTGCTCGAGACGGTCACGGTGGACGACAAGGTCTACGCCGGCGTGCGCGACCTGGTCGAGCGCGGGTACACGATCGCGCTCGACGACTTCCGGCTCGACGAGACGGGCGTCCGGCTCCTGCCGATGGCCACGTACGTCAAGCTCGACATGGTCGACAACGACACGGAGACGCTCACGTCGACGGTCGGCCGGCTGCGCGGGCAGCCCGGGCTGACGCTGGTCGCCGAGCGCATCGAGAGCGAGGAGCGGCTGGCCCTGGCGTTCGAGCTGGGCTTCGAGCTGTTCCAGGGGCACGTGCTCGGGCGGGCGCACGTGATCAGCGGTCGCGGGCTGTCGCCGTCGGCCATCCGCCGGCTCGACCTGCTCACCACGCTCACGGCCAACGAGATCGACCTGCGCAAGGTGGTCGCGCTGGTGACGACCGACCCGGCGCTGAGCTTCCGGCTGCTGCGCGCCACCAACAGCGCCGCGTCCGGGCTGCGGCAGAAGGTCGGGTCGATCCGGGACGCGATCGTGCTGCTCGGCCTGCACCGGGTGCGCGAGTGGGTGGCGCTGATGGTGGTCAGCGACGTGAGCGAGGCGACCGAGGACCAGCTCGCCGCGGTGCTGATCCGGGCCCGGCTGTGCCAGACCGTCGCCGAGCACCTCGACCTGCCGCCGGAGTCGGGGTTCACGGTGGGCCTGCTGTCGGGGGTGGCCGACCTGATCGATCAGTCGATCGCCGAGGTCGCGCACCACCTGCCGCTGACCGCCGACGTCGCGGCCGCGCTCATCCGAGGGGAGGGACGCCTGGGCGAGGTGCTCGCCACGGTGCACTCGTACGAACGGGTGGACCTCGGCGCGCTGGGACAGGCGCCGGTGGACTCCGGTGAGCTGGCGCAGGCGTACCTGTCGGCGCTGGGCTGGTCGACCCAGACTCTGACGTCACTTGGCGACAACCGGCGCATATCGTGATAATTATTCCGCAATGATGGGTTCGTGACGGGGCAGATCACAGGGCAGATCACAGGGCAGATCACAGGGCAGATCACAGGGAATGAAGCTCGCTTGAGGCCATCCTTAAGAACGGGTTTGGTCTCGCGTTTGCGGCGGCACCGGCCGCTACCGTCGACCGCGATGATCGCGTCCCATCGTGCGTCCGACCCTGCCCTGCGCCCCGCCGGCGGCTTCCCCGTCGTGCGCGTCGCGCTGGCAGCGGCGCTCGCCCTCGCCCTCTTCGGTGGCGCCGCGTACGGCGGCAGCCGGCTGCTCGCGTCCAACGACAGGGCCGGTGGCAACGCCGCGGTCGCGGGCGACGTCCCACCGCCGGCGGCCGCGCCCGGCGGCGACGAGGAGACCGCTGGCACGTTCCCCACCGACTCGGCCTCGCCGGCCGCGTCGTCGACGCCTCCGGTGGCCTCGTCGACCGCTCCGACGAGCAAGGCGCCCACGAGCACGACGAAGAAGCCGACCCAGACCGGTGCCGCGAACGGCGGTGGCAACACCGAGTCGTCCGGGCCCAAGGCCGAAGTGCTGCGGATCGTCAACCAGGAGCGGGCGAAGGCCGGCTGCGGCCCGCTGACCGCCAGCAACCAGCTCGCCAACGCCGCTCAAGGGCACTCGGCCGACATGGCGGCCAACGACTACTTCTCCCACACCAGCCGCAACGGCGACCAGATGGCCGACCGGGTCGACGCCGCCGGCTACAAGTGGCGGTCGCTCGGCGAGAACATCGCCAAGGGTCAGCAGACGCCCGCGTCGGTGATGCAGGCCTGGATGAACAGCTCCGGCCACCGGGCCAACATCCTGAACTGCGGCTTCCGCAACATCGGCGTCGGGCTCGCGTTCGACGGCAACAGCCCGGTGTGGACCCAGAACTTCGGCACGCCCAGGTAGCGGTAATCCGCTAGGCAGCGGGTCCCGGCATGGGTTACCGTGACCGTGTGATCATCTGAACGCCGTTTCGCGCCCGAGTTCCGTCCGCCGCGTAAGCGTTCGTTGCTGTCCTCCCACACCCCGGTCGAGGATCTGCTGGCCGCGCAGCGGCGGTCCATCCGTCTCACGCAGACCGCAATGCCACCGGAGGCCCGTATGCCAGCGAACCCGTCCAGCTCTGACACGCCCAACGAGGCCGAGGCGCCGGCCGAACCCATGTCGCGCGCCGAGCGTCGCGCCGCCGCCCGTGGCAAGACCGTGCCGTCCGACGCTCCGGCGTGGACGACCGGCAAGGTCGGTGGCGCGCGGGGCAACCAGTCGACCCGGCGCAGCTACTCGAACCGTCGCAGCGGCGGCTGACCGCTCGAAGAGAACGGGCCTCCCCACGTCGTGGGGAGGCCCGTTGTCATGTCAGGCACGTCAGGGCAGGTCAGTGGTCGAGGACCTTGGTCATGATCGTCGTCGGGTAGAGGACGCCGTCGGTGCCGGCGGCGTAGTCGGGGATCACCGCGGCCTCGCCGTAGCCGCGCTTGCCGTAGATGGCCTCCGCCTCACCGCCGGTGCGGGTGTTGAGGATGAGCAGCCACCGGCCCAGCCGGGCGGCCTCCTCCTCGGCCGCGGCGAGGAGCCGGCCGCCGACGCCCCGGCCGCGGGCGTGGCGGTGCACCATCAGCTTCACGATCTCGGCCCGGTGCCGGCCGTTGTCCTGCCACGGCAGCACCAGTTGCACGGTGCCGACCGGCTCGCCGCCGTCGTCGACGGCGACCCAGGTGATGACGTCCGGGCCGGCCAGGGTCCGGGACCACCACCGGGCGGCCTCGGCCCACGCCGGTGGCGCGACGAACCCCACGCTGGCACCGCTGTCGACGCTGTCGCGCAGTACCTCGATGAGACCCGGGAGCAGGGATTCGTGCTCGGCCGGCGTCACGATGCGGATCTGCATCCGGTCATACTGCCCAAGTGCGGCAGGCCCGGCGGCCTGGCGCGGCCGCCTGAGGAAATGGTCACAGCGAGTGTTAACCCGCGCGTTACAAACGGCGGGCGCGGTGCTCGTCGAGGTAGGCCTCGACACGTTCGGCGTGCGCCGGCGCACCGAGGAGATTGCCCTGGCCGGTGACGCAGCCGGCCGAGCGCAGCGTCGCCAGGTCGGTCTCCGTCTCGACGCCCACCGCAGCCACCTCGAAGCCGAGCCGGTTGCCCAGCGTGATGACGACGTCGACCAGGGCCGACGACGGCTCGGCGAACAGCGACCGGTCGACCTTGACCAGGTCGACCGGCAGGTGGGGGAGCTGGGCGAGGCCGAGCGACCCCGACCCGAAGTGGTCGAGTGCCACCCGGACACCCAGGTCGCGCAGCGCCGCGATCGGCCGCGGGCTCTCGTCGGGCGTGCGCTGGTGCGGCAGGACCGCGGTCGTCGGGACGTCGCGGGCCGCGACCTCCATGATCAGCCGGTCGGCCGGGACGCCCGTCCGGGTCAGCGCGTCGTCGACGATCGCCGGCAGATCGTCGTCCTTGAGCCGCCACGGCGACATGTTGACCGCCACGGTGAGGTCGTGGCCCTCGCGCCGCCACCGCGCCAGCTGGCGGCAGGCGCGGCGCAGCACCCGGGTGTCGAGCTCGTCTACGCAGCCCAGCTCCTCGGCGGCGGCCACCACCTCCAGCGGCGGCACCAGCCCGATGTCGGGCAGCCGCCAGCGCAGCAGCGCCTCGACGGCCACCGGCAGCTTCGTCTTCAGGTCGATCACCGGCTGGTAGACCAGGTCGAACGCGCCGGCGCGGATCGCCGACGCGAGCGTCTGCTCGATCGTGGCCCGCCGGCGCAGCGCGGCGGCCAGCCCTTCGTCGTAGCCCTCCACGCGACCCGGGCCGCGGGCGTGTGCCCGGTCGGCGGCGGTGGCCGCGTGCCACAACGCGAGGTCGGGCTCCACCGGACCGTGCAGGTCGGCCACCCCGGCACAGGCGGTGACCCGGGCCGGGCCGCAGCTCAGCTCGTAGGGCTCGGCGACCGCCTCGACGAACCGGCCGGCCCGCGGGTACGCGCGCAGCGCCGAGCAGCCGGTGAGCACCGCGAAACGCTGGCCGGAGAGGCGGGCGACCACGTCGTCGGCGTCGGCGTCGGCCCTGATCCGCTCGGCGGCCCGCACGAGCACCGCGTCGCCGGCGGCGGTGCCGTACAGCTCGTTGACCCCGGCGACGCCGTGCAGGCCGACCACGACGATCGCCGCGCGGCTGCCCGTGGCCAGCCGCGACGCGGTGAGCTCGAGGAGCCGCCGCTCGTTCGGCAGGCCGGTGAGCGGGTCGGTGCGGGTGGCGTCGTCGAGCCGGCGCTGCAGGCCCGCCACGTCGGCGACGTCGCGCACGTGCACCACCAGGGCGCCGACCTCGGGCGCGAAGCGCATGTCGCGGATCACCGAGTCGGTGTCGCGCCAACCGCCGAAGCCGTCACGGAGCCGGGACCGCACCGGTTCGTCGCTGTCGCAGGTGCCGGCGAGCACCGCGGTGAGCCGGTCGGCCACCCCCCGGGCGTCGTCAGTGTGCACCCGGGCGAGGAACGGGCGGTCGAGCACGTCCTGGTCGGAGAGACCGAACAGGCGCGCCGCCGCCGGCGACTGCCAGCGCACGACCAGTTCGGTGTCGAGCACCATCGTCAGGTCGGCGGAGCCCGCCACCAGCGCCTGGAAGCGGGCCTGCTGTTCGCTCAGCCGGGTGGCGTAGCGGCGCACGTCGAGCGCGCCGAGCGACTCGCGGAGCACCACGACGCCGATGAGCAGGATTCCGACGGTCCCGGCGACCCGGTCGAACGGTCCGACGGTCACCGCGTGGTAGGCGGCGGCGCCGACCGCCGCCGCCACCGGCACCGCGAGCAGCGGGTGCGCCGCGAGCCCACCCCGGTACGGGGCCGCGGCGCCGCCGGCGGGCGCGGTCGTCGCGCGGCTCGCGCCGAAGATCATGAAGGGGGGACCGGAGACGAGCGCCACGCCCGCCGCGAGCAACCAGCCCGGACCCTGGCGCCCGAGCGCCGGCAGCGCCATGCCGACGACCGCGAGGGCCGCTCCGGCGGCGCAGACCATGGCCAGCGGCCGGTGCTGGGCCGCCCGCAGCCCGGTGATCACGGTGACCGCCAGCGCCACGCTGACGGTCAGCCCGACCAGCACCTGCGCACCCGACGGGACTCCCCGGCCGGCCGGCGCGAGCACGAGCAGCCACGTGACCAGGAAGACCGCGGTGCCGATGCCGGCGCCGTCGAGCCCGTGCCGCAGCCGGGCGCCGACCGTCGGCGCCGCGCCGGGCAGCAGGAGCAGGCCGGTCGCGTAGGAGGTGGCCGCTGTCGCGGTCCCCATCTGCAGTGCGATCGTGGCCGCCGACGGACCGGACACCGCCGCGAGCACCCCGGCCACGGCGGTGGTCGCGGCCGCGACCGCGGTGCCCAGCCCGAGATAGCCGGCGCCCCGGCACGGCCCGAACGAGTGCGCCCGGGCATGGATGCGCAGCGACAGCCTGATCAGCACGAACGCCGACACGCCGGTGCCGACGGTGGCGACCACGGTCGCGATGACCACCGCGACAGTGAGCGATAACAGGCCACCGACGACGGCCGCCACGGTGAGCCCGGCCGCGAACGCGCCCAACGCCGGCTTCGGCGCCGCCACGGTCTGCTCGACCATCGACCGCGCCAGCCCGCGCATCCGCGCCGCGACCCGCTCGGGGCCGGCTCGGTGGCGGCGGTTCGGCGGCAAGGGCGCATCCCGACGGGCGTAGGGACCAGGGACTACGAGCCTAACGAGAAATCTCTATCCATGGTGACGGGCCGGGCTCCTGTCGGAACCCGGCCCGTCGTGATGGTGATTGATCAGGTGACCTGCACGCCGTAGCGGCTGAGCACCTCGGTCACCGGCTGGAAGTAGGTGGTTCCGCCGGTGGTGCAGTTGCCGCTGCCGCCGGAGGTCAGACCGTAGGCGATGCCGTTGTTGGAGTAGAGCGGGCCGCCGCTGTCGCCCGGCTGGGCGCAGATGTTGGTGCGGATGAGGCCGCTCACCGAGCCCTGTGCGTAGTTCACGGTGGCGTTGAGGCCGGTCACCTGGCCGCAGCGGGTGCCGGTGGTGCTGCCGCGACGGCAGAGCTGCTGACCGACCGTCGGGTTGCCGGCGCCGGTGATGTTCAGCGAGCCGACGTTGCCGGGCTTGGCGATGCTGGTGTTGGTGTAGCGCACGATGCCGTAGTCGTTGCCCGGGAAGCTGGTGCCGTACCGGGTGCCGAGCGTCGTGCTGCCGTTGGTCCAGGTGGCCCCGGCGTTGGTGCAGTGGCCGGCGGTCACGAAGTAGTCGGTCGATCCGCCGCGCACGTTGAAGCCCAGCGAGCAGCGCGAACCACCGGTGTAGATGGCGTCGCCGCCGCTGATGAACAGGTCGATCTTCGTGGAGACCTTGTTGACCTTGACGGCCTTACCGTGCTTCGAGGCGACGGCGACGACCTGCTGGAGCTGGGCACCGGTGACGGTCGGGTCGACGTCGACGATGACCTGGCCGCTGGCGGCGTCGGTCGACCACGCGGTGCCGGCGATCCGTGCCGACGTCTCGAGGTCTGCCGTCGCCGCGTCGAGCTGGGCGAGGGTGCTGGGAGCGGCGAACGCTCCGGTCGGTGCCATGAGCACCATGCCGGCGGCGATTCCCGCGGCGGCCAGGCCGGTTGCGGCCCGGCGGACGGACCTGGTGAGTCCCATCCGTACCTCCACTTGGGGGGACTGGGGCCGGCCGGTCGGCAGACCCTCAGATTGACCGGAGTCGATTGGAATCGAGGGTCTTCCGAAGATTCGGAAGTCGACACCGGTCTATTCCCGGATTCTTGGAGACGCGGGATGACAGGGCAAGTACCGATTTTCGCTCGCGGTGTCACAAACGCCGTTTGCGCGGGTGAAATGTACGGTTTTGCGGGCAAGTAAGCGCGGACAATATGGCCGAACTGCTATGACTGCTGCGGACCCGCCGGAAGCTCGAACGGGTTGTAGCCGGCCCTGCGGTAGCGCTCGACGGTCTTCTTCGCGAGATCTTTCGTGGCGCTCGAATTCGCCCACGTTCCCAGAATGATCGCGGCGCCCGGAACCATCTTCGCGAACATCTTCTTCGCCGCCCGCATGCCCGCCATTTGCGCAAGTTTCCAGCCGAGCTGCAGGAAAACCTGCGACATTTGCGGCGGCGGCCCCTTGCGCTGGAAAAGCTTCCCGGCGTCCTCGTGCCCGCGCGCCACCGCGAGGGCGGTTCGCGCCGTCTGGGTGTACTTGTGCACGTTCTGCAGCACCAGAAGATCGGTCGCCCGCTCCGGGTCGACCGGGTCGACGTCGTACGCGGCCGCGATGTGCAGCACCATGCGCGCCTGCGTCCAGGCCAGCACGCCGATGTCGATCACCGCGCCGGGCAGCCCGGTGGCACCGGCCGCCGCCCCCGACAACCGCGCGAACGTGGTGAACCGCCGGACCGCGATCTGGGCCACGGTGTCGTTGGGGATGCCGGGGTAGCGGGCGCGGGTGCGCTCGACCCAGGCGGCGGCCTGCGGGCCGAGGGCGCGGACCGCTTCGAGGGCGAGGTGCTCGGGCGCGTACTCGGGGTCGGCCTTCATCCGCTGCCAGAGACCGGCGGGGGGCAGCTCGGTCTCGTCGTCGGCCGCGCCGTCCCAGGCGTCGGGCCCGTCCGTGGGGACGGTGCCGTTCGGCGGCGGCTCGTACTGCCCGGCCGCGGGAGCCGTCGGCCAGACCGGCGCACCGGGCTGCCCGGGCTGCTGGGCCCGGCCCGCATCCGGTCCCGAAGCGACGGGACCAACGGGCGGTGCCGACGGGGGTGCCGACGGTTCCGATGACGCTGGCGGTGCTGCTGGCGGTGCTGCTGGCGCTGACGACGGGGCCGACGGCGGTGCGGCCGGGGCCGACGGCCAGACCGGGGCCGCCGGGGCCGCCGGGGCCGCCGGTGGTGCCTCCTGCGTGGCGTTCGGACCAGCACCGGAGGACGGGGCGGCGGCCTGCGTCGAATCAGCGTCCATGCGCACCAACGGTACTTGCCCCGGGCATGCCCACCTCGAAACGTCCGCGCGGGCGGCGGGTCAGGCGGCGGGGTGGAACGGGAGGATCTGGTCGAGGCCGGTGATCTCGAAGGCCTTGGCCACCTGGGGGGCCGGCGCGATGATCGTCAGCCGGCGGCCGGTCGCGGCCACGCGCTGGTTGATGCGGATCAGGGCCGAGAGGCCGCTGGAGTCGATGAAGCTCAGTGCGCTCAGGTCGATGATCAGGCTCTCATCGGAGGCGACCAGGTGGGGCTCGACGCCGGCGAGCAGCCGTGGAGCGGTCTCCAGGTCGAGATCGCCGGTGACCCGTAACACTGTGTGTTCGGGCTGGCGGTCGACCACGAGCTCCCAGAACGCCTCGTCGTCGGTCAACAGTCCGCCCTCCGTCCGACGCCTTGTGCCCCTGTAGTGTGCGTGAGCTTCCCGGATCGCTCAACCGACGCACCCCGCCGTTCGTTTGACGTGCGGCAAAGACCCGGCAAGACTAGCGATGTAGCACCGGGCGTGCAGAGATCCCCCACAGGTTCGAAGCCACTTCGAAGCAACGCAGAGCGAACCGCACGGGAGGTGAGCCGTGACCGAGGTCCGTACCGACGCCGTCCGTGACCCGTTCTCCGCGCTCGCCGAAGCCGAGGAGCGCGCCGCGTTCCTGGCCGCCGCCGCCCGGCAGGTCTCCGGCAGCCTCGACCTCACCCAGACCCGCCGGCAGGGCCTGCGCACGGTCGTGCCGCGGCTGGCCGACTGGGCGCAGCTGCTCCTCGTCGACGGGTCCAGCTCCGCGAAGGTCATGTACCTGCGGGCGGGCGACGCGCACCCGGTGGAGGCGGTCGTCACGGCGCCGCGGCCCACGCTCAGCGGCACCGGCCGGGTGCTGGCCACGGGGCGCAGCGAACTCCTGCACGTCAACCACGAGCACGCCGGCTCCGACGGGCTGTCGGCGCTCGTGCCCGATCCGGAGATCCGGAGACAGGCCAACGAACTGCGGCCGGCCGACGTGCTCGGCGTCGCGCTGACCGCGCGGGGGTCCACGTTCGGCACGCTCACACTCGTGCGCCGGGCCGGCAGCGGGTTCCTGCCCGACGACGTCCGGCTCGCCGAGGAGCTGGCCGCCCACCTGGCGCTGGCGCTCGACGCCGCCCGCCGGTACAGCGAGCGGTCGGCGGTGGCGAGCGTCCTGCAGGCCAGCCTGCGCCCACCGGAGCTGCCGATCATCCCGGGCGTCCGGCTGGCCGCGCGGTACCGGCCGGCCGACGCCGAGGTCGACATCGGCGGCGACTTCTACGACGTCTGGCACACCGGCACCGGCTGGTCGGTGGTGCTCGGAGACGTGTCCGGCAAGGGCGTCGCCGCGGCG
Organism: Virgisporangium ochraceum; assembly: GCF_016863655.1. Classification (GTDB taxonomy): domain Bacteria; phylum Actinomycetota; class Actinomycetes; order Mycobacteriales; family Micromonosporaceae; genus Virgisporangium; species Virgisporangium ochraceum. The sequence goes on along the minus strand of NZ_BOPH01000054.1, from coordinate 49,865 downwards.
GTCGTCACCGGGCAGGCCCGGCACACCGTGCGCGGCGCGGCCCACCTCGACCCGCGGCCGGGGCCGGTCCTCGACGCGCTGAACAGCCAGCTCGTCGCGTCGCAGGCGGGGCGGTTCGTCACAGCCGTGTACGCGCACGCGACCCCGCACCCCGACGGCGGCTGGTGGCTCGACGTGGGTTCGGCCGGGCACCCCGCGCCGCTGCTGCTGCGCCCCGACGGCACCGTCGAGCCGCTGCCCGTCAAGGGGCTGCTCGCCGGCGTGGTCGCCGGCACCGTGTACACGCCGCTGCGGGTCCACCTGGCGCCGCACGACACGCTGCTGCTCTACACCGACGGCGTCACCGAGGCCGGCCGCGACAGCGTCAGCGGCCTCAACCGGCTGCTGCGGCTCGCCACCGGTTACCTCAAGGCGCCGGTCGACGCGCTGGTCGAGGCCGTCGAGATGGATGCCGTCGAGCGGTCCGGCCCGCGCCGTCGCGACGATCTCGCGATCGTCGCGCTGCGGGCGTCGGCGTGACGCTCGCCGGCGTCGGCGCGACCCTGACCACCTTCCTCGACGCCCTGGGAGCCGGTGACGAGGACGCCGCGGTCGCCGTGGCCCATGCGGAGGTCGACGCCGGTGGCGACCCGGTACAGACGATGTTCGACCTCGTGGTGCCCGCCCAGCGCGAGGTCGGCCGGCGGTGGGCCGTCGGCGACTGGACCGTCGCGCAGGAGCACGCGGCAACCGCGGTCAGCGAGGCGGTGGTGGCGGCCCTGGCCGCCCGGGCGGAGTGGCCGCCGCCGACGCGGGGTCACGTCGTCGTCGCCTGCGCAGAGCGGGAGTGGCACAGCCTGCCCGCCCGGATGGTGACCCACGCGCTGCGGGCCGCCGGCTGGCGCGCCACGTACCTGGGCGCGAGCACGCCGCCCGGCCAGCTGGCCCGGTACCTCGACGAGACCGGCGCCGACGCGGTCGCGATCAGCTGCTCGGTCGTGAAGGCGCTGCCGGCGGCCCGCCGCATGATCGAGGCGGTGCGCGAGTCGGGCCGTCCGGTGCTCGCCGGCGGACCCGCGTTCGGCGCCGACGCGCGGCGCGCGCTGGCCCTGGGCGCCACCGCGTGGGCCGCGGACGCGCAGTCGGCGGTGGCCGAGCTCGAGCGGATCACGCCCGGCACCGGCCCATGCGAGCCGCTGCGCCACGCCGGCGCCGACGAGCACCTGGAGATCATGCTGCGGTTCGCCGACTTCCGCCGCGGGGCGCTCGACCGCTGGCGTCAGGGCGCGGCCGTACCGGTCAGCGGAGAGCTGGCCGAGGACCTCGCCGAACACGCCCTGCACGCGCTCGCCGCGAGCCTCCTCGCCGACGACCGCACCGTGCTCCTCGACGCCGACCGGTGGCTCGTCGACCTGTTCACCGCTCGGGGCCACGATCCGCTTCTGGCGCCGCGGTTGTGGCGGGCGGTACGTGAGACGGTGGGGGAGCTGCTGCCGCAGGCCCGGGCCGACCTGGCGGTCGTGGCTCGCGGATAGTCTCCACCACCGGCCGGGTCACCAGCGCCGCGGCGACCGCGGGCACGGTCAGCACGAGCACGGTCGACGGCCAGCCGGCCACGTCGGCGCCGGCGCCGACCAGCACCGACGCCAGCGTCGACGCCCCGAACATCGTGGTGTTCTGCAGGCCGAGGTACGCGCCCACGCGTCCCGTCGGTGCCATCTCCCCGGCCGCGACGAACACCAGGCCGTTCCAGCAGACCGCGACCACCCCGGTTGCGACCAGCACCGCGCCGACCACCGCGCCCTCGGCGGTGAGCACCGGCACCAGCACCGCGAACGCCGCCGCCGTCGCGTACGCGATCAGCCGGAACGGCCGCAGGCGGCTACCGACCCGGTCGGACCACCAGCCCACCAGCACCCGCGCGCCGGCGCCCGCGACCTGCGTGACGGCCAGCAGCGCCGCCGCCGTGGCCGGCGCGTACCCCGCGCGGTCGTGCAGCAGCTCGACCCCGAAACCGGTGACGACGACCTGCGGCAGCACGAACAGCGAACCGGCGGCGCAGACCCGCATGAACGACCCGTTCCGCAGCATGTCGACGACGCGGGTGCGACCGGCAGCGCCGGCCGTGCTCACGCGGTCCGGTGGCTCTCTGATCCAGACGGCGACCGCGACCGCCGTGACCACCTCGAGCCCGGCGACCGCCCACAGCGCGGCGCGCGAGCCGCCACGCGCGGCGAGCGTCGGCAGCGTGGCGGCGGCGAGCGCGCCGCCGATCGGCACCGCGCTCTGCCGGACGGCCATCGCCAACCCGCGGCCGCGGGCCGGGAACCAGCTCAGCACCGCCCGGCCGCTGGCCGAGTTGACCCCGGCGACCGCCGCGCCGGCCGCGACCAGCGCGAGGAACACCACCGGCAGCGGACCCAGGACCGGGACCACCGCGAGGACGGCCGCGCACCCGCCCAGCGCCAGCACCATCACCGGACGCTCGCCGAACCGGTCGGTGGCCTGGCCCCACCGCACGAGCGTCAGAACCAGCCCGAGCAGCGGCGCGGCCAGGAGCAGGCCCAGGCCGGTGAGGCTCAGCCCGTAGTCGGCCCGCAGCGCCGGTGCGATCGTGGCGAGACCGAGGTAGAAGGCCGCCGCCGAGCCCTGCGCACCCGCGCCGACGACCAGGATGACCCACCGGTACCTGCTCGCCATCGGGCCAGCCTTCCCATGAGACGGCAAACGCCCGGCCCCCGAGGGGGCCGGGCGTCTACTCGTTCAGATCAGACCGCGCGGATGTTGGCGGCCTGCGGCCCCCGCTGGCCCTGCGTGACCTCGAACTCGACCCGCTGGTTCTCGTTGAGGCTACGGAATCCCTGCGCGGCGATTGCGGAGTAGTGGGCGAACACGTCGGCGCCGCCACCATCGGGGGTGATGAAGCCGTACCCCTTCTCCGCGTTGAACCACTTCACCGTGCCGAAAGCCATGTCTTCTCCTTGCCAAGGCTGCGGGGCAGGCACCTTACCGACCCCATGCTGCGGGTGATCACCTTTAGCCGGAAGACCGGCAACGCAAGTAGCGCCTGAGGACAAAGCTCCTCAGGCGCTACCAAAGCATCTGGAAAACCAAAATCCGCAACGTGGGGAACCGTAGCACATCCGCTGGTGGAGCGGGGTTCAGGTTCGGGTTTGGTGCGTCGGGCGTGTCGATCGGTGCCGCTGCCCTGAGGCCTGCCCCGGACGGGGTCAGGCACCCATGGCGAACAGCGCCGCGATCATCAGCCCGACCATGGCCAGGAGCAACAGCAGCGCGCCGCGCTCGCTGTCGACCCGCCGGGTCCGGGTGGTGACGTCCTGGGTGCTCATCGCTGTCGCTCCTTGCGTTGCGTCCTGGTGTTGACATTCACGCTACGGGCGTCGTTGCCCCAGGTAATCCCGGCTTTGTGCCACAGCCGTACCCGCTACCTCGAGGGGTGAAACGCCCGGACATCGGCGGCGACGAGTGTGCCGCCCGGGCGCAGTTCCGCAGCCGCGCCGACGTGGGCGCGCTCGGACGGCCGGGAGGATATGCGGCTGCGGCGTCACTGCGCGTTGCGATACGACCTGTCTGTGCCGGTGTCAGGTGTCTGTTGATCGCTGTTCGAGGAACGGAACCGCAGTGTGACTACGCGTTCGTTCCTCGAACGGCGATCAAGCCGGCCGGCACAGACCTGTTGAGCGGATCCACGACGACGGACAGTGGCGGCGACGCCGGGCCGAGCCGGAATGCCGGCTTGGCCGGCTGCCGGCCGCTGCTTGCACGCATCGACCGGCGGTGCATGGCGGCCACAACTGCAAGGTCGACGAGCGGGTCGCGCTCACGCGGCCGGCAGCGGTGCGGCGAGGTCCGCGACGTGACAAGGCGCTACGAGGACGAGGAGGGCCAGCCGTGGGTGGGGATCCCTTGCCACGGCTGGCCCTCGCCTGCACGAAGTCGCACGAAGTCGAACGAAGTCGAACGAAGTCGACGGTGCGGAAGCTAGCAGTCGACGAGTTCCGGCGACTGGTTCAGCAGCTGCGCCCGCGGGCTCGTGAACGTGCGGTAGCGGTCGCCGTCGACGGCGGACGGGTGGAACGCGGCCACCCGGTGGCAGTTCTGGAACGCCAGCCGCACGCCGAAGTGGCGCTCCAGCCCGCCCCGGATCGCGTCGCTGGCCAGCGCGCGCAGCAACTGCCCGCGCTCGGCCTCCGACGGCGGTGGGGTCTGGTGGTCGGCCATCTCGGTGCCGCCGCTGTGCAGCCGGCCGGCGACGTCGGAGACCACCGACCACGCGTAGGGCAGCGAGGTGCGCACGCACTCGACGAACTCGGCGTCGGTGACCTCGTCGCGGACGGCGGCGTCGAGCAGGGTCGCGGGAACGGTCAGGGACATGCTTCCTCCAGGATGGGGATGACGAAGTCGGGATCGATCTGGGTGGTCAGGTCGGTGCCGGCGCGGTCGTTGGCCCACGCCGTGGCGTTGCGCGCGTGGAACTCGGCGGCCAGCCGGCTGTACCGCGCGGGGTCGCGCGGCGCCGCGTCGGCGGCGGCGATCAGCACGTCCAGGCCGTCTCTGGTCGCCCTTTCCAGGTGCTCTATGGGACGGGTCTCCGCGCGCTCGGCCGCCCGGACGAACCCCGACATGCCGAAGGCGACGAGCGGCTCGGTGCCCAGCGCCGCCCGGAGGAAGTCGAGGTCGGCGGGCTCGGTGACCTTGTTGGCGACCGGGTGCACGGTGACGCCGTAGTCGCGGGCTCCCTCGCGGGCATAGCCGACGTACTGCCGGTACACGCTCGCGCCCCGCACGGTCGGCTCGCTGACACAGAACGTCACGTCGAACCGGGTGAACAGGCCGGAGGCGAACGAGTCCGCGCCGGCGGTCATGTCCACCACCACGTACTCGCCCGGCCCGTCGACCAGGTGGTTGAGCAGCAGCTCCACCGCGCCGACCTTGCTGTGGTAGCAGGCGACGCCCAGGTCGTCCGACTGGAACGGGCCGGTGGCCGCGAGCCGCACGCCGCCGATCTCGCGGACGCAGGCCGCGTAGACCGGGTTGTCGCCGGTGACGCGCAGCAGCCGCGACCCGCGCCCCGGCGGTGTGGTCTTGACCATCTCGGCGGCCGACGCGATGCGCGGGTTGTCGCCGCGCAGGTACTCCTTGATGAGGTCGAGGTGGCCGCCCAGCGGCGGCGGCTCGTCGGCCTGTCCGCCTTCCTGCGGCCGGCCCAGCGCGGCGGCCAGGTGCTGGTTGATGTCGGCGTCGATGGCGAGTACCGGCCGTCCGCGCGCGGCCAGGTGCCTGGCGAGGAGGGCGGCGAGCGTCGTCTTGCCGCTCCCGCCCTTGCCGACGAAGGCGATCTTCATCCATTCCCCTTCTTTTTGAACATGGTTTTCAAATCGTATAACGAGATCCTTCCGGTACGGTTCCGGACACGCCCTCTTGGTCTGTACTGCTAAGTTGGCCGTCGCAAACGCATGCGTCCCTGAGGGGAGTCCGGTGTCGAAGCAGTTCACCAAGGGGCAGAAGAGCCAGTTGTCGGCGTTGACCGCCGGTACCGACCTCTATGTCGGAGTTCAGTTGAACGCTCCGGGCACGAGCTGGGACATCTCCTGCTTCGGGCTCGACGTCAACAACAAGCTGTCCGACGACCGGTACATGGTGTTCTACAACCAGCCGAAGTCGCCCGACGGCTCGATCGAGCGGCTGGGCGAGCAGTCCGGTGACAACGACTCGTTCCGCGTCAACCTGAACGCGGTGCCGAAGTCCATCGGCCGGTTGTCGTTCTGTGCCGCGATCGACGGCAACGGCAACGCCGGCCAGATCCAGTCCGGTTACCTGCGCATCGTCGCCGGCGGTACCGAGGTGGCGCGGTTCGCGTTCACCGGGTCCGACTTCAAGACCGAGCGCGGCCTCATCATCGCCGACCTCTACCTGAAGGACGTGTGGCGGTTCGGCGCTGTCGGGCAGGGCTTCGACGGCGGCCTCGCCGACCTGATCCGCGACTTCGGCGGTCAGGTCGAGGAGGAAGAGGAGGCCCCGAAGCCGGCCCAGCCGGCGCCCGGGTTCGCCCCGCCGCCCGGCGGAGCGGCGCCCGGTTTCGCGCCGCCGCCCGGTGGGCCCGCGCCCGGTTTCGCGCCGCCGCCGGGGCCGCCGCCCGGGCAGCCCGCGCCCGGCTTCGGGCCGCCGCCCGGTGGTCCGCCGCCCGGTCAGCCGGCGCAGCCCGCGTACGCGGCTCCGCCGCCGCCGGCGCAGGGCTACCAGCAGCCGCCGCCGGGGCAGCCGCAGCCCGGGTACGGTGCGCCCACGCAGCAGCCCGGGTACGCCCAGCAGCCCGCCGCGGGTGGCTACGGCGCTCCGCCGCCGGCCGCCGGTTACGGGCCGGAGATGCTGCCGTCGCAGGCGCAGCCGATCCAGCCGGGCGCGATGAACAGCCTGAACCAGTACCGCGAGCTGCCCACCTCGGGCCGCTGGGTGCGCCAGAACTCGAAGCTCGTGAAGGTCACGCTCGGGCCGGAGGCGGTGGCGCGGCGCGGGTCGATGGTGGCCTACCAGGGCGACATCGACTTCGACCATCGCGGCTCGGGCGGCATCCGCGGCCGCATCGAGAGCGCGATGACCGGCCAGGGCCTCAAGCTCATGTCCATCAAGGGTGTCGGCGAGGTGTTCCTGGCCGAGGACGCGGCCGACGTGCACGTCGTCGAGCTGCAGGGCCAGCAGCTGTGCGTCAACGCCAACAACGTGCTGGCGTTCGACGCGTCGCTGCAGACCGAGGTGCGCCGCATCGAGAGCGCGGGCCTGCCCGGTGGCGGCATGTTCCACCTGCAGGTGGGCGGCCAGGGCACCGTGGTCGTGATGACCAGGGGCTACCCGCTGACGCTCAACGTGCAGGGCCCGACGTTCGCCGACATGAACGCCGTGGTGGCCTGGACCGCGGGCATGCGGGTGAGCGTCTCGACGTCGGTGCGGGTCTCGCGCGAGGTCTACCACGGCGCGAGCGGTGAGTCGGTGGCGTTGCAGTTCATGGGCATGCAGGGCCACTTCGTCGTGGTCCAGCCGTACGAGGTCTGAGGGAGCGGTCGTGCAAGGTCAGTTGCTGCAGCACTATGGGCAGTCGCCGGTTCAGGACCGGATGAGCACCCACGGTCCCAAGATCTGCAAGGTTCTCATGCACGGCGGTCCCGACGTGCTGGCCCGGGCCGGCTCGATGATCGCCTACGAGGGTCTCATCGACTTCAATCCCAACCCGCCGCAGCTCGGTCAGATGGCCCGGTCGTGGGCCACCGGCGAGGGCGTGCCGCTGATGAACTGCACCGGCCAGGGCAACCTGTTCCTCGCCGACTACGGCAAGGACGTCGTGGTCATGCAGCTCAACAACGAGGCGCTGTCGGTCAACGGCAAGAACATCCTGGCGTTCGACGCGTCGCTGCAGTGGAACATCGAGCGGGTGCAGGGCGTGTCGATGCTGTCGGGCATGGGCATGTTCAACGTCGTCCTCCGCGGGCAGGGCTGGGTCGCGTTGACCAGCAAGGGCACGCCGATCGTCCTGAACACCCAGGAGGCGGAGACCTACGTCGACACCGACGCCCTGGTCGCGTTCACCGAGGGGCTGCGGATCAAGACCAAGCGCACCGCGCGGCTCGGCGGCCTGTTCGGCCGCGGCTCGGGCGAGGCGTTCCAACTCGGCTTCCTCGGGCACGGCTTCGTCGTCGTGCAGCCGAGCGAGGACGAGCGGCCACGTATGTCGGTTCGCGGCTGAGCCGGGCTGATCGGCGAGCAAGGAGGAGAGACGATGGGATACCCGCAGCAGCCGGGCTACCCGCAGCAGGGTGGATATCCTCAGCAGCCCGGTGGCTACCCGCAGCAGCCTGGTGGCTACCCGCCCCAGCAGGGCTACCCGCCGCAGGGCGGTCCCGGAATGCCTCCGGGCGGCATGCCCCCGGGCGGTCCGGGGATGCCTCCGGGCGGCCCCGGCATGGCGCCGGGCGGGATGCCCGGTGCCCCGGGCGGCGGCGGCATCATGGGCAGCACGCTCCTGGGCAACCAGGAGGTGCGGTCGAACGAGCGGTTCAGCCTGCAGAACGGCAAGATGCTCCGGGCGCTGCTCGGCCAGCAGAGCGGGATGAACGAGTTCTACGCCCGCAAGGGCGCGATGGTCGCCTACCAGGGCACGGCGAACTTCGACTCGAACTACCAGGGCTGGGGCGCGCACGTCATGCGCCGGCTCACCGGCGAGGGCCTGAACCTGATGAAGGTCACCGGCAACGGCACGGTGTACCTGGCCAACCAGGCGCAGGACATCCACATCCTCGACCTCACCGGTGACGGCCTCACCGTCGACGGCAAGAACGTGCTGGCGTTCGAGACCGGACTGCGCTGGGACATCGTGCGCATCGACTCGCAGGTGCAGGTCGCCGGCGCCGGTGCGTACAACATCGAGCTGACCGGTCGCGGCAAGGTGGCTGTCACCACCACCGGCGCCCCGCTGGTGATGCAGGTCAACTCGTCGAACTACTACTTCGCCGACGCCGACGCGGTCATCGCGTGGACGTCGTCGCTGCAGGTCCAGATGCAGGCGGCGGTCACGTCGTCGTCGGTGTGGCGCCCGCGCGGAAACACCGGCGAGAGCTGGCAGATGCAGTTCAGCGGCGAGGGCTTCGTGGTGGTGCAGCCGTCCGAGCTGCTGCCGCCGTACAACGCGCTGGGCAACAACCCGACCATGCAGCAGCGCTTCGGCGTGGGCCAGGGCGGGATGGCGGGCAACAACTTCTTCGGCGGTCGGTAGTCGGTTCCGGGGCGGAGTGCCCCGCGACGGCAGATTTCACAGCGTCCATGCCGTCGCGGGTCACTCCGCCCCGACACCTTTGCGCAGCATTGCCGCTGTCTCGTTGTCGGCCGGGTAGAAGGCTTCGATGGCCAGTTCCGCCACCGTGACGTCTCTCGGGGCGCCGAAGACGGCCAGGGTGCTGACGAACGTGAGCTCCCGCCCGGCGTGCCGGTAGACCAGGGGCAGCGCCACGGAGGCGGCCGGGCCGAGAGCGTCCGGGTGCTCGCCACCGGGGTAGGACGAGAGCTCGTCGAGCAGGGTGTGCAGCGTCGGATCGCCGGAGTTGGTGATCTGGCGGCGCAGCCGCTCCAGGAGGTGCGCCCGCCACACCGGCAGGTTGACGATGTTCGGCGCCATCCCGTCGGGGTGCAGCGCCACCCGCAGCACGTTCACCGGTGGCGTCAGCAGGTGCGGCGACACGTCCCGGAGGAACAGCCCCACGGCGGAGTTCGCGTCGAGCAGCTCGCTGCGCGCGTTGACCACCACCGCCGGGTACGGCTCGTGCCCGGCGAGGATCTGCCGCACGGCCGCGGCGACCGGCTTCAGCGACGACGAGTCGAGCGGGCTCTCCTGGAAGGCCGGGGCGTAGCCGGCCGCCAGCAGGAGGTGGTTGCGGTCGCGCAGCGGCACGTCGAGGCGCTCCGCCAGGTGGAGGACCATGTCGCGGCTGGGCCGCGAGCGCCCCGTCTCGACGAAGCTGAGGTGACGGGTCGACACGTCCGCTTCGATGGCGAGCTCGAGCTGGCTCAACCTCCGCCGCTCCCGCCACTCGCGCAACTGCTCGCCGACCGGGCGCCGCATCGTGTCCACCGTCATGCCCCGACGCTAGGCGAGCGCCGTGGGCAGGGCCATTACCCCCGACGTAATCGACAGCACGCACTCCGGCTCGCGATCGTCTTCCCATCGCCAACGACATGAGGGAGACGACGATGAACCGAGACCGACTGCTCCGCCGCGCCCTGACCGCCGACTCCGCCGCCTGCGGCGTGATGGGCCTGGGTCTGGCACTGGCCGCCGCAGCCCTCGACGGCGTGCTCGGCATCCCGACCGGCTGGCTGGTCGCGCTCGGCGTGGTGCTGGTTGGCGTCGCCGCCGGCCTCGGCTGGCTGGCGACACGCCCGACGATCCCCACCGGGGCAGGCCGGGTCGTGATCGTCGGGAACCTGGCGTGGGTGGCGGCGAGCGTGGTGACCGTGGTGGCCGGCTTCTGGCCGCTGACGGTCGCCGGCACCGCGGTGGTGCTGGCGCAGGCCGCGGCCGTGCTGGCACTGGTGGACCTGGAGTACGTCGGCCTGCGCCGGCAGGCCAGAATGGCGGCGTGACGCGGGTGGACGTGTGGTGGGCGCGGCTGGCCGACTACTCACCCGGGTTCGACCGGCTGCTGTCCACGGTGGAGGTGACCCGGGCCGCCCGGCAGCGGCGGCCCGAGGACCGCGTGCGGCAGGTGCTCGGCGCGATCATGCTGCGCCTCGCCGTCGGCGCCGAGACCGGCAGGCCGCCGGACGAGGTGGTCGTCGACCGCACCTGTCCGGGCTGCGCGCAGCCGCACGGCCGGCCGATGCTGCCGGGTACGGGGCTGCACGCGTCGATCACCCACTCCGCCGACGTGGTCGGGCTGGCGCTCACCCGGGTGGCGCCGGTCGGGCTCGACGTCGAGCGGATCTCCGAGATCGACGTCGCCTCGCTCAGCCGGTCGGTGCTCCACGGGTCGGAGCGGGCGCCGGACCTGCCGTCGTTCTTCACCTACTGGACGCGCAAGGAGTCGGTGACGAAGGCGACCGGCGACGGGCTGCGGGCGCTGCTCACGGGGGTGCGGGTCAGCGGCCCCGACGAGCCGCCCGCGGTGGTGGCGTATCCGGATCGCGGGCGGCTGCCGGCCGTGATGGTCGACCTGCACCCCGGCGAGGGGTACGCGGGCGCGCTCACCGTGCTCACGACGGAGCCGGTGCGGGTCGAGGAGCGGCTAGGCGTTCTGCTTCTCCAGTGACGTCTTCTCCAGTGACGTCTTGTCCGCAGCGGGTTCGGGGTGGTCGTCATCGAGCATCGTGGCCTCGTCGAAGGGGTCGTCGCCGCGGAGAACGGTCAGCGCGCGCTGCTTGTCGAACTCGCCCGACCAGGTGCCCACCAGCAGCGTGGCGACCGAGTTGCCGGCGAAGTTGGTCAGCGCCCGCGCCTCGGACATGAAGCGGTCGATGCCCACGATCAGCCCGACGCCCTCGACCAGTTCCGGCCGGTGCGACTGCAGGCCGCCGGCCAGCGTCGCGAGACCCGCGCCGGTGACACCGGCCGCACCCTTCGAGGCAATGATCATGAACAGGAGCAGGGAGACCTGCTCCCCGATCGACATCGGCCGGCCGAGGGCGTCGGCCACGAACAGCGAGGCCATCGTCAGGTAGATCGCGGTGCCGTCGAGGTTGAACGAGTACCCGGTCGGCACCACGATGCCGACCACCGGACGGGACACGCCCAGGTGCTCCATCTTCGCGATGAGCCGGGGGAGCGCCGACTCCGACGACGACGTCGACAGGATCAGCAGGAACTCGCGGCCGAGGTACCTCAGCACCGAGAACAGGTTCAGCCCGGTGACGAGCTTCAGCAGCAGGCCGAGGATCAGGAACACGAAGATCGCGCAGGTGACGTAGAACCCGATCATGATCTGGGCGAGCCCGGCCAGCGCCTTCCAGCCCGTCTCGCCGACCACGGCGGCGATCGCGCCGAACGCGCCGATTGGCGCCACCCACATGATCATGGCCAGGATCCGGAACACGAGCCGCTGCAGGTGGCCGATGCCGCGCAGGATCGGCTCGCCCGCGCGTCCCATCGCCTGGAGCGCGAACCCGGCGAGCAGCGCCACGAACAGGGTCTGCAGCACCGAGCCGCTGGTGAGCGCGGAGAAGATGGTCTCCGGGATGATGCCGAGCAGGAAGTCGGCGGTGCTCTCGTCGGTGCCCTCCGGCACCTTGCCGCCGGCGCTGACGTCGAGGCCGGCGCCGGGCTGCAGGATGTTGCCGACGACGAGGCCGATGACCAGCGCGACCGTCGACATGGCCAGGAAGTAGGCGAGCGCCATCCCGCCGACCTTGCCGACCTTCGCGGCCTGCCGGACGGACCCGATACCGAGCACGATCGTGCAGAAGATGATCGGGCTGATCATCATCTTGATCAGGTTCACGAAGCCGGTGCCGAGCGGCTTGAGGGCCTTGCCGGCGTCGGGGAACAGGAACCCGACGGCGATGCCGAGCACCACGGCCACGATCACCGCGAGGTACAGGTACTTCGTCCGGTCCCTGCGCGGCGTTGGCTTCTCCGTGGCGGGGTCGGGGATCGGGTTGGTCGTCATGAGTGCTCCCGGGGAGGTGGCGTCACCCGTAGCCATGCCCAGCTGTGAGGGAAGTTACACGGTCATCGAAATGCGGCAATCACGTCGGCGAATGCGGCGAGCGGTTCCGGACCGGCGAGACCGGGCAGCCGGACCATCACCTCGCCCACGCCCGCGTCGGCCAGGTCGCGGAACCGGCCGACGTGGTCGGCGACCGTGCCGGCGTGCACGCTCGCCGCGTAGGTGGCCGCGGAGCGGTTGCGCGGCTTGAGCCGGTCGACCTCCGCGGCCACGTCGGCGTCGGTGCGCCCGACCAGCGTGGTGGAGAGGTGGGTCAGGCCGACCTCGCGGCCCTCCTCCGCGCAGTGCTCCGCCAGCACCGCGGCCTTGCGGCGCACGGTCGCCAGGTCGCCGAGGACGTTGGCGTGGTCGGCGTACCGCGCAGCCAGGCGCAACGTGCGCCGTTCGCCGCCTCCGCCCACGATCAGCGGCACCCGCTCCTGGAGCGGGCGCGGGTAGCACATCGTCTCGGGCACGGCCAGCACCTCGCCGTGGAACGGCTTGGAGCCCGGACCCCAGAGCACGGGAAGCAGGCGCAGCGCGTCCTCGAAAAGCTTGTATCTTTCCGGGACCGGCGGGAAGCGCCAGCCGTACGCGGTGTGCTCGGCCTCGAACCAGCCGAGCCCCAGCCCGCACACGGCGCGCCCGCCGCTGAGCACGTCGAGGGTGGCGACGATCTTGCCCAGGTGCGCCACGTTCCGGTACGTGACGCCGGCGACCAGCGTGCCCAGCCGCACCCGCGACGTCACCGCGGCCAGGTGCGCGAGCGTCGTGAAGCTCTCCGGGAAGTCGTCGAACGGACGGCCGATCTGCGGGATCTGGCGGAAGTGGTCCATCACGTAGATCGCGTCGAAGCCGGCCGCCTCCGCGGCGACCGCGATCTCGCGCAGCGCCTCGCCGGTGGGCTTCGCGAACCGGAACTCACCGAGATGCAGCCCGAACCGGAGGCCGGTCGGGGTCTCCTCCTGCCTGGCCACCGCGGTCGGTGCGTCGACGAACGCCTTCGGCACCACCCGCACGGGCTCGGGGGAGAGCACGTGCTCGAAGCCCTCGTGCGGCAGGCTCTCCCGGACCTTCGGCCAGGCCTTGAGCTGCGCGGAGAGCACGTCGACCGGGATGCGTTTGGCCTCGCGGGCGCGGTTGCGGGCCCGGCACTCCGCGGCCGGCGTGTCGAACGCGACGGCGACGCACGACATCCCGTTCTCCCGGGCTTTCGCGAGGTAGAGCGCCCGTTTCGCGGGGTCGAGGCCGAGCGTGTCGATCACCGTCGTCAGCTTGCGCCTGAGCCGGTGGTCGACGACCGTGTCGAGGACCGCGAACGCGTCGGCGCTCGCGGCCAGGTCGTCCTCGCCGGCCCCGACGAGCGCGCGCAGCGCGTCGCTGCCGACCACCGCGGACGGCGGGAAGTGGGTGGCCGCCCAGGTGGACTTGCCCGCCGCGCCCGGCCCGACGAGCACCACGACGCAGGGGTCGGGCAGGTTCCGCACGGCCTTACGCTACGGCACCTCGAAGATCAGGCAGCTGCTCTGCGCGGTGGCCACGAGCCTGCCCCGCTCGTCGGTGAGCTTCGCCTCGGCGAGTGCTGTTCGCCGTCCCCTCGACAACACGGTCCCGACGCAGCGCAACACCCCCGACGCGACGGTGACCGGACGCAGGAACTTGGTGCTCAGGTCGATGGAGGTGTAGCCGTAGCCGGCCGGCAGGGTCGAGTGCACCGCGCAGCCGGTGGCGGTGTCGAGCAGCGTGGCGAGCACGCCGCCGTGCACGGTGCCGAGCGGGTTGTAGTGGTACTCGGCTGGCTGCAGTTCGGCGGTGACCCGGCCCTCCTCGGCGGTGATCGCCCGCATGCCGAGCATGTGGGTCACCGGGGGCGCGGGCAGCTCGCCGCGGCTGATGGCGTGCAGGAACTCCAGGCCGGAGAGCTGGCCGACCCGTGCCGCGGTGCTGGCCGGGTCGTCCCAGGTGAAGGTCCGCGTCCTGATCTGCGTTACGGCGTCGGCCTGGGTCTGCGTCATGGACGCAGCATGTCCCGGGCTTGCTGGGTCTGTCAACGAGACTTAGCCTTTCTCACATGCGTACGGTTCCCGCGGCGTTGGAATGGTCGGCCGACAACTGCACGGTCGGCCGCGCGCTGGAGATCGTCGGCGAGAAGTGGACCTTCGTGGTGCTGCGCGAGGTGTTCATGGGCGTGCGGCGCTTCGACGACCTGCGCGTGCGCACGAACATCCCCCGGCAGGTGCTCTCCGACCGGCTCGCAACGCTGGTGGAGAACGGGATCCTGCGCCGGGAGCCGTACCGCGACCCGGGCAGAAGGCAGCGGTACGAGTACCGGCTCACCGAGAAGGGCTTCGACCTGTACCCGGTGCTGCAGGCGCTGCGCGAGTGGGGCGACCGGTACCTGGCCGACCCCGGCGGCGGTCCGCTGACCACCGTGCACCGCGACTGCGGTGCCGAGGTGAACCTGGTGCTCCGCTGCGCCGACGGGCACGAGATCGACAAGATGCGCGAGGTGGCGGGCCGGCCTGGCCCGGGAGCGGTGCGGCGCCTCTAGGCTCTGGTACGTGCCACGTCCCCGGACCCCTCTGCTCTCGCGGGAGCTGATCGTGGCCCGGGCGCTCGCGATCATCGACGCCGACGGGCTGGCCGAGCTGTCGACCCGGCGCCTCGCCCGCGACCTCGCCGTCAGCGCGCCGTCGCTGTACAACCACTTCGCCACCAAGGAGGAGATCCTCGACGCGGTCGCCGACGCGATCGTCGAGCGGGTCGACCTGTCCATGTTCGGGCGGCTGCCGTGGTCGGCCGCGCTCGTCGAGTGGGCCCGGGCGTACCGGGCGGTGCTGGTGGCGCACCCGCACGCGGTCCCGTTGATCGCGCGCGGACCCGGCCGCCGACCCGCGGCCCTGCGCCTGGCGGAGACCGTGTTCGGCGCCCTGGTCGACGCGGGCTGGCCGCCGCGCGACGCGACGAGCATCGGCGCGGCCATGCGCTACTTCGTGGCCGGGTCGGCGGTCGGCTCGTTCGCGGGCGGCTTTCCGGCCGACGCCGGCCTGTACTCCTCCGACTACCCGCACCTGTCCGACGCGCACCGGCTCAGTTCCCTGTCGTCGTCGGTCGACGAGCGGGCGTTCGAGGCCGGGCTCGCCGCCCTGATCGCGGGGTTCCTCGCCATCAGCCCAGATGGCCGCCGATCGTCGTGAAGCCGCGGAGCAGGTCACGGGAGATGATCAGGCGCTGCATCTCGTCGCTGCCCTCGTAGATGCGCAGCAGCCGCACCTGCCGGTACCACCGCTCGATCGGCAGCTCCCGGGTGTAGCCCATGCCGCCGTGGATCTGCATGACCCGGTCGACCACGTCGTTGGCCATCCGCGCGCCCCACAGCTTGGCGATGCTCGACGCGTGCCGGGCGTCCCTGTCCTGGTCGACCGTCCAGGCGGCGTGCAGCACCAGCCACCGGGCGCTCTCCAGCTGCACCTCGGAGTCGGCGATCATCCACTGGATCGCCTGGCGCTCGGCGATGGGACGGCCGAACGTCACCCGGTTGCGGGCGTGGTCGATGGCCATCTGCAGCGCCCGCTCAGCGATGCCGAGCGCGTGCGACGGGATGATGTAGCGGCCGCGGCCGATCCACCTCATCGCCAGCTCGAAGCCCTGGCCGGGCTCGCCGAGGACGTTGCTGTTCGGGACGCGGACGTTGTCGAACACCAGGCTCGCCGGTCCGCCCTCGCCCATCGTGGCGATGAACTCCGACGTCCAGCCCATGCTCCGGTCGACGAGGAACGCCGTGGAGCCCTTGTGGGCGCCCTTCTCCCGGTCGGTGACCGCGATGACGATCGCGAAGTCGGCCTCGTTGCCCTGGGTGATGAACGTCTTCTCGCCGTTGATGATCCAGTCGTCGCCGTCCCGCGTCGCCGACGTGCGGATGCTGCTCGGGTCGCTGCCCGCGCCCGGCTCGGTGATCGCGAAGCACGAGATGCGGTCGCCGTTGATCGTCGGGAGCAGGTACTCCCGCTTCTGCTGCTCGTCGGCGAAGTACAGGATGTTGTCGGCCTCGCCGCCGAACCGGAACGGGACGAACGTGCGTCCGAGCTCGGTCCAGATCAGGGACTGCGTGACCGCCGGCAGCGCCATCCCGCCGTACTCCTCGGGCGTGCCGATGCCCCAGAACCCGAAGCTCTTCGCCTTCTGCTGCAGTGCGACGTACTCGTCGCGCGTGATGCCGGGCTCGCCCCGGCGCTCGCGCCGCAGCACCTCGGCCTCCAGAGGAACGACCTCTTTGGTCACGAAGGTGCGCACCGTGTCGCGGATGGCCCGCTGCTCGTCGCTGAGTGAAAAGTCCACGGGCTAATTATTGCACTGAGAATGCACGAACTCATACACCCTCTTCGGCCACGTGCGGCGATGCGCGTGGAAGAGGCGGTGCGGCGCGTGGCTGAGGTGCGGCCGGCGCGCCGCGTCGTCCGGCGCGTTCCGCGTCGATCTTGCAGTTGTGGCCGCCTTTTTGGGGCGTTTCGAGGCGGTTTATGGGGGGCCACAACTGCAAGATCGACGGGGGTGAAGGGCGTCAGTGGTGCGGGGTGTCAGCGGGCGCTCGCCGGGGAGGCGGGTGGGGGTCTGCGGTGGGAGGGCGTAGTGCGAACGCCACTACCAGGGCCACCGCCAGGAGTGCCGCGCCGATCAGCGTCGCCACCGGGGTGATCCACAGGAGGGCGCAGCCGGCGAGAGCGGCGAGCACGCGCACCGGCGTCCCGGCCGGCCCGACGCCCAGCGCCCACCCGCCGGCGGCGGTCGCCAGCGCGACCACGGCGGCGGCCGCCGCGGCGAGGGCGTACGCGATCTCGCCCACCGATCCGGTGCCGATCAGGGCGGCACCCGTCGGCGCGGCGACGAAGGCCAGCGGAACCAGGTACGCGGGCAGCGCGTAGCGCAGGGTCTGCCACATCGTCGGCACGATGCGGCCACCGGTCACGGCGGCCGCGGCCACCGAGGCCAGCGCCGTCGGCGGAGTGGCCTCGGAGAGCACCGCGAAGTAGAAGACGAACATGGCCACGGCCGGATCGGGCACCCCGAGGTCGATCAGGGCCGGTCCGATGATGACCCAGCCGATGATGAACGACGCGGTCACCGGTACCGCCAGGCCCAGCAGGGTCAGCGCGACCGCCGCGAAGACCGCCGTGAACAGCAGCACGAGCGTCTCGTTCGTGGCGAGGGACTCGGCGGCGCGCACCAGCAGCGAGGCGGCCTGCGGGCCCAGGCCGGTCTTGGTGGTGGTCGCGGCGATCACCCCGGCGGCGGCGCACACCGCCACGACCGGCAGCACGCCGCGCACGCCGAGGGCCAGGGCAAGCCACAGGTCGCGCAGGGCCGTGCGTACGGCCGTCCGCTGGATCAGCAGTTCCACCACCCAACCGGCCAGGGCCAGCAGCGTGGCGTACACGACCGCGGTCGTCGCCGGGACGTCGAGCGCCAGCAGCACCACGATGAAGATCAGCGACCCGAAGTGGTACCCGAACCGCGCCAGCAGCCGCCACACCGAGGGGGTGCGCACCTCCACCGCCCGGGCGGACGACCGGCGGGCGTCGATCTCGACGGCCAGCAGGATGCCCAAGTAGTAGAGGATCGTCGGGATCACCGCCCAGCCCAGGACCCGCAGGTACGACACGCCCAGGTACTCGGCGATGATGAACGCCGCGGCACCCAGCGTCGGCGGCGACAGGATCGCGCCGACCCCGGCCGCGGCCAGCATGCCGCCGGCCCGCTCGGGCGGGTAGCCGGCCCGGCGCAGGATCGGCCAGGTGACCGCGCCGACGCTCACGGTCGTCGCGGCGCCGGACCCCGACACGGTGCCGAGCAGGAAACCGGCCGCCACCGCGGTGCGCCCCGGCGCGCTGCCCGACCGGCGGAACGCCGCCACCGACAGGTCGACGAAGAACTTGCCGGCGCCGGCCAGTTCGAGCGCCGCGCCGTAGATCGTGAACAGCACGATGTACGTGGCCGCCACGTCGAGCGGGGTGCCGTAGAAGCCGCTCGGCGAGTTGTAGAGCGCGTCGACGATCTCGTCGAAGTTCAGGCCGGCGTGCGCGATCTCCCAGCTCTGCGGGATGTAGCCGCCGTAGTAGCCGTACGCGAGGAAGACCAGGCAGACCAGCGGCAGGATCCAGCCGGTGGTGCGGCGGGTCGCCTCCAGGATCAGCAGGAGGAGGACCGTGCCCATCACGGTGTCGGTCAGGGCCAGTTCGCCCTGCCGGTCGAGGAAGCCGTTGTACCCGCCGCCCCACGGCAGCACGGGGTAGAGGCAGGTCACCAGCGCGAGCGCGGCGAGGACCCAGTCGAGGGGCGACGGGCGGTCCGGGTCCCGCTGCGGAAGGCCCGACCGGTACAGCAGGAAGATCAACGGCAACGTGACCGCGAGGAAGATGATCAGGTAGTACTGGCTGCCCTGGCTCAGCGGCCGGAACGTCTGCCACAGGGCCAGCAGCGCCACACCGACCGCGACGACGTCGACCAGCAGCCGGGTGCGGCCGGTGAGCCGGCGGTGGGGCTTCTCCTCGTCGTTGGCGACTGGTACCTCGTCGGTCCTCTTGACCAGGGAGACCTTGGGGTGGGACGCCTCGTCGATCGGCGCCGGTCCATGCATGATCTCACGCTAACGGCCGGTGGGTGCCGGTGCACGTAGGCTGCCGGAATGGTACCTGTGGGTGGGTCCGCGGACCCGCGGTTCGCCGGGGTGCGCGACGCCTTCGAGGCGCTCGGCGACCCGGGAAACGCGCTCGCGGTGGTGCACGCCGGCGAGGTCGTCGTCGACCTGTACGGCGGCTGGCGCGACGCCGCCCGCACCGAGCCCTGGACGCCCGGCACGCTGGTGCACGTCTTCTCGGTGGGCAAGGCCGTGGTCGCCGCCGGCCTCGTGCGGCTCCTGGAGGGCCGGTTCGACGACCCGGTCGCGGCGTACTGGCCCGAGTTCGCCGCCAACGGCAAGGCGGAGACCACCGTGCGGCACGTGCTCGCCCACACCGCCGGCCTGCCCGCGTTCCCCGAGCAGGTGAAGGACCCGACCGACTGGCACGGGCTGTGCGCGATGCTCGCCGCCGCCGAGCCGGAGTTCCCGGCCGGCACCGCCGTCGCCGAGCACGCGATGACGTACGGCCACCTCGTCGGCGAGCTGATCCGTCGGGTCGACGGCCGGATGCCCGGCGAGTACCTCCGCGCGGAGTACACGGGCTTCGCGCTGGGGGAGACCGACGGGGAGCAGGCCCGCACCGCGGAGCTGGAGTACGCCCACCCCGACTGGCCGGCGCAGACCATCGGAACCGACGACTACCGGCGGCGCGTGCTCGACAACCCGCCCGGATGGCTGGCGCTCGACGTCCTCAACTCGCCGACCTGGCGGGAAGCGCAGGTGCCGGCCGTCAACCTGCACACGACGGCGCTCGCCCTGGCCCGGTTCTACGCGGCGCTGCCGGAGCAGGAGATCCACGCCCGCGGCGAGGACCTGCTGCTCCGGCGCCACGTCAACTGGGGGCTCGGGGTGCAGGTCGAGGAGACCGGGGAGTTCGGCATGGGCGGCATCGGCGGCTGCGACGCGTTCGCCGACCCCGCGAAGGGGTACGCGTACGCGTATGTCACCCGCAGCCTGGGCGGGTTCGACCGGTCCGAGCGCCTGATCGAGGCTCTGGAGGAGTGCCTGTGAACAGCGGCGTGCAGGTTCCCGAGAACAGCGACGGCAAGAGGAGCACCAGCGCGCTCGGCCGCACGGTGGTGGCCGACGCGTTGCGGGAGGTCGACCCGGTCGGGGCGCGCGGGGCGCTGTCGGAGACCAGCTGGCGGCAGGCGTACATCCTGCACTTCCGCCGGCTCGTCGAGGCCGGGCTCGACAGCCGCGAGGCCGCCCTGACGATCGCCCGCAACGGCCTCGACTCCCTGTACCGGCAGATGACCTACGACGGCGGGCCCATCGGCGACGCCTCCCACGACGGCGACGACCTCGGCACCCGCACGGTGGAGGGCGCCGGCGAGGCGCAGCGCGACCTCGTCGTCCCCTACCGCGGCAACCGCCTCACCGGCGACGACCTGCACCGCCAGCTCGACCGCTGGATCGACGCCGGCATCGTCGAGCCGTCGTTCGCGGAGGCCGTGCGGGCGGTGATGGCGAACCCGGACTGGCTCGACCTCTCCGACAAGCGGATGGTCGTGCTCGGCGCCGGCGCCGAGATGGGTCCGCTGATCTCGCTGCTGCGGTGGGGCGCCGACGTGGTCGCCGTCGACCTGCCGCGGCCGGCGGTCTGGGAACGGGTGCTCGGCGTCGCGGCCCGCCACGCCGGGACGCTCACGGTGCCGGTCCACTCCGCCGACAGGAACAGGGACACGAAGGACCTCGCGCAGGGCGCCGGCGCCGACATCATCCACGACCTGCCCCGCGTGACGGCCTGGCTCACGGCGATCGAGGGCGACCTCGTCCTCGGCAACTACGTGTACGCCGACGGCGCCACCAACCTGAGGGTGTCGATGGCGGTGGACGCGCTCACGCGGTCCCTCATCCAGGCGCGACCCGAGACGGCGCTGGCCTTCCTCGCGACGCCGACCGATGTGTTCGCCGTGCCGGCCGAGGCGGTGGCCGAGGCCGACCGGCGCTTCCGGGACAGGACGTGGCTGCGGCGGCCGGTGCGGTTCCTGAGCGGTGGCCGGTTGCTCAGCCGCAACTACCCACCGGGCGCCGACCCCGGCGTGCACGACGCGCTGGTGCCGCAGCAGGGGCCGAACTACGCGCTGGCCAAGCGCCTGCAGCGGTGGCGGGCCGCCCTGGCGCGGGCCGAGGGGACCACCGTGTCGCTGAACGTCGCGCCCGCGACCCGGACCCGCAGCGTGGTGCGCAACCGGGCGCTCGCCGCGGCGTACTCCGGTGCCCACCGGTTCGGCATCGAGATCTTCGAGCCGGCCACCAGCAACACCCTGATGGCCGCGCTGCTGGTGCACGACCTCCGGGTCGCGCCGAAGAGTCATGATCATCCGTGGCGCGACGAGGCGTACGCGGCCGCGCACGGAGGGCTGTGGCGACAGGCGTACTCACCCCGGTCGGCGCTCGGTCTGGCCGTCTTCCTCGGCCTCGGATCGACCCGCGGCTAAGTCTCAGTTCCGGCAGCAGCGGAGGCCGAGTTTCGCTCCGGAGGGCCCTGGGTAGGCGATCATCGGTCCGGGGACAGCGGCTCGGCTGGGGGGTACGGTGCGCACGCTGGGCAGGCGGTACCGGCTCGACACCGAGCTGGGTACCGGCGGCATGGCCGTCGTCTGGCGTGCACAGGACCTCGTACTCGGCCGCCAGGTGGCGGTCAAGCTGCTCGGGCCCAGCTTCAGCGACCGGGCGGCCCGCGAGCGCATCAAGGCCGAGGCCCGGGTCGCCGCCCGGCTCGCCCACCCGAACGTCGCCGGCGTGTACGACTTCGGCGAGTCGCGGCACGGTCGCCGGGGCAAGGTGCCGTACATCGTCATGGAGCTCGTGCACGGCGACACGCTCGCCGTGCGTCAGCAGAGCGACAAGATGCACTGGCGCACCGCCGTCGGCATCGCCGCGGAGGTGGCCGCGGCGCTGGCCGCCGCCCACGCGTGCGGCGTGGTGCACCGCGACATCAAGCCGGGCAACATCATGCTCGCCCGCACCGGGGTCAAGGTGGTCGACTTCGGCATCGCGGCCGCCGTGGGCGAGCTCGACGACCACGGCGACGAGCTGCTCGGCACCCCGGCCTACGTCGCGCCGGAGCGCTTCGCCGGGCGTCCGGCGGCGCCGGCGACGGACGTGTACGCGCTGGGCATCCTGCTCTACCAGTGCCTGACCGGCACCCTGCCGTGGCCTGCCTACACCGCCACCGACCTGGTCAACGCGCACCGGGAACTGCCGCCGCGGCCGCTGCCGAAGGTCACCGGCCTGCCGGCCGACGTGGTCGAACTGTGCGAGCAGTGCCTCAGCAAGGACCCCGACGAGCGGCCGTCCTCGCTGTACGCGGCCGTCGTGCTCGCCGAGGCGGCCGGGCTGCCGGTCACGCTGCCGGCGGTCGGCGGCGACCTGTCGACGGCGCCGGCCCGGGCGCCGGCCGCCGACCGGGCCGCTTCCCGCTCGACCGCCGCCGACCGGGCCGCTTCCCGCGCTGCCGCCGCCCGGTCGGCGGCCGGGGACGCCACCACGGACATGACGCAGCCGGTGCGGCCCCGGCTCCCGCGCCTCGGCCGGCGCCGGCTGGTGAACGGCTACCTGTCCCAGCGCATCTCGATCGGGCGGTTCAGCGTGCGGCGGGTGGTCGCCGGCGCCGGGCTCGCGGCGGCCGTCGCGCTCGCCGGCGTCGGGCTGGGCGCGGTGGTCGCGCCGGACCCGGCGGAGAGACCGTCGGGAGCGGCGGCCACGCCGTCCGGCGGGTGCGCCGCCCGGTACGTGGCCAGCCCGGGCACCGGAGGGGCGTTCACCGCGGAGGTGGCGGTCACGAACACCGGCCGGCAGCGGCTCGACTCGTGGTCGCTGGAGTTCGCGCTGCCCGCGGGCCAGCGGATCACCGACGCGCCCGGCGTGCGCTTCGACCAGAAGGGCGCGGACGTGATCCTGCACGTCGACCAGCCGCTGGAGGCCGGCGGCACGACGCGGCTGGCGCTCACCGGCACCTCGCCGACGCCGCCGCTCGCACCGACCCGGTTCACCGTCGAGGGCGCGCCGTGCACCCCCGCGACCGGCGGAACCGCGGTGGTCCCGGCGGGTCCGCGCTGAGGTTTCCCGGCATTCGGCAGTGACGGGCCGCCCGCGCGGGTGATAGACATCCACGTGTGTGGTTGGTAGACCGGACAGGCACCCGACGCTCGTGTTGACGCCCGACGGAGGGCCGGTGCCTGGGAGGATCGTTGCGGCTTACGTGACCCCGATGGTCGTGGTCGGCGCCCACCTGCTCCTGATACCCGAGTGGGGCACCGTGGGCTGGCCGCTGATCGGCGTGATCGGCGCCGTCGGGGTGATCGTCGGTGTGCGCCGCCACCGGCCCACCCGGCCGCTGCCCTGGTACCTGCTGGCGGGCACGATCTTCTTCGGCGCGCTCGGCGATGCCCTGTACGCGCTCGACCGGCAGGCCGGCGGCGTCTTCCTCACCCTGTCCGACACCAGCTACCTGCTGATGGTTCCGCTGGTGACGATCGGCGTGCTCGGGCTCACGCGGGTCAGCGTGGTGCTGCGCGACCGGTCGAAGCTGGTCGGCACGCTGATGGCCACCTGCGCCGGTGGGCTGCTCGTATGGGTGCTGGTGGTGAGCCCGGTGCTGCGCGACGGGCAGTTGCCGGCCTCCGAGAAGTACGCGATCGCCGGGTTCCTGCTCGGCGACCTGCTGCTCGTCGCCGTCGCCGGGCGGCTCGCGCTGGCGATGCCGCGCAACCGGTCGGTGATCCTGCTGAACGTCGGCGCGCTCGCCAGCATCGCCGGCGACATGGCGTACGCGGTCACCACGATCGACGGCCGGAGCTGGCAGGACGGTCCGGCCAACATCGGTTACCTGGTGCTCTACGCGGCCTGGGGCGCGGCGGCCCTGCACCCGTCGATGGTCGACCTCACGACCCCGATGCCGGTGCAGCCGCCGACGATGAGCCGCCGCTGGATGGTGCTGATCGCCGTGTCGCTCGGGGTTCCGCCGGCGATCCTGCTGGTGGAGTCGCTCGCCGGCGGCGTCCACGACGGCATGATGATCGCGATCGTCTCCGTGATGATCTACGTGCTGGTGTTCACCCTGCTGGCCGACGCGGCGGGCGCGCACCGCCGGTCGATGCTGCGCGAGCGCGGGTTGCGCCAGGCCAGCGGGGCGCTCGTCGCGGCCACCGCACAGGCCGAGGTGTTCGCGGCGGTGCGGGTCGCGGTCGGTCGGATCATGCCACCGGACGCGCCGCACCAGGTCTACCTGGCCGGCGAGCCGGTGCGGGAGGCGACCACCCGGATCGTTCCGGTCGCCGACCTGCCCGCCGCTGCGCGGGAGGAGCTGGCCGGCTTCGACGACGCGCTGGAGTGCCCGATCCTGCCCAGGCCCCGCGGCGCCGTCGACCCGGGGACGGTCGGCGGCGCCGTCACGATCGCCGCCGACCGGCGGGTGCTCACGGCCGCGCGGGACGCGGTGGAGGTGCTCGCCGCCGAGGCCCGGCTGGCCCTGGAGCGCATCGGGCTCACCGACGCGATCAACCGGCGCGACAGCGACACGTACCTGCAGACGGTCATCCAGAACACCAACGACGTGGTGCTCGTCGTCGACGAGGACGACCGCATCCGGTACGCGAGCCCCGCGCTGGGCCGCGAGCTCGGGCTGCCCCTGCCGCCCTCCGGCCAGCTCCGCGACCTGGTGACCGGTGACGAGCTGGCGGGCATCGAGCTCACGATCGCGCAGGCCCGCGACACCACCGGTCCCGACGGGGTGCGCGACACGTGGCACCTGCGCCGGTCTAACGGCAGCCGGATGGTCGTCGAGGTGAGCTGCCGCGACCTGCGTGACGACCGGATGGTCCGCGGATACGTGCTGACCCTGCGCGACGTCACCACGCAGAGCCGGCGCCACGAGGACGAGGTGCGCCAGGCGCTGCGGGCGCGCCCCGCGGGCCAGAACCGCCACAACTCGTCGAACAAGTTCCGCTGATCAGGCGGGGAACGCCTCGCGCATCCGGCCGATCTCCACGTCCTGCTCAGCGGCGATGTTGTTGGCCAGCTCCTCGACCTGGTCGTTCTTCCCGGCGCGCAGAACGTCGGTGGCCATCCTGATCGCGCCCTGGTGGTGGCTGATCATCATGTCGATGAAGAGGCGGTCGAACGCGTCGCCGCGGGCCGCCTTCAACGCGTCGAGCCGGTCGCGGGTCTGCATGCCGGGCATGGTGCCGTGGTCGTGGCCGGGGTCGTCGACCTTCAGGCCGCGGGCGTCGAGCCAGGAGCGCATGTACGCGATCTCGGGGAGCTGGGCGGCCCTGACCCGGTCGGCGATCGCCAGCAGTTGCGGGTGGGTGGTGCGCTCGGGGGCGAGCACGGCCATCTCCAGCGCCTGCGTGTGGTGCGGGATCATCATCCGCATGAAGTAGATGTCGGGCAGGTTGTGGACGGTGCCGTCGGGTGCCCGGAGCTCGTCTGACATCACCGTCGACGCGGCCTGGCCCGGCCGGCCCGGCACGATCACGGGCACCGGCGAGGTCGACGGTGTCTTCGACGCCCCCGCCCGGGTCTCCCCGTCGGGTTCGCCGCCGCCGCTCGTGACGATGATCGCCGCGACGACCAACGCGGCGGCTCCGGCCGCGGCCGCGGCCAGCAGGCGGCGGTTCGGCTGTGGCACGAAAGCCACGCTAACCGGTCATCGACAGGCTTTGTTCGGTGACCCAGCTCACACCTGTATGTGGGATCGAAGGTGGGCGATAGCCTTTGTTCACCTTGCTCACAACAAAGGGGTTGATCATGCTCGCAACCACCCCACAAGGGCTGCGACGACTGAGATCCTTCGGGCTCGTCGGAACCGCGGCCCTCGTCCTGAGTCTGAGCGCGGTGGCACCGGCCATCGCCAGCCCGACCACCGACGAGTGCGTCGAGGACATCGTCTCGACCGTCTGTCTGCCCGGTGGCGAGGCCCTCACCCTCGGCGCCAGCGCCGCCGACCTTCCCGGCGTCGACGAGATCCGCAGCTCGCCGAACCTGAAGCTGATCGCCAACAAGCCGAAGGCCGGCTCGTCCGCCACCGGCACCAACTCCGACATCGCGTTCCAGGGGAAGTACGCCTTCTCCGGCAACTACAACGGCTTCACGATCTACGACATCTCGAACCCGCGCGACCCCGTCGAAGTGAGCATCGTGTCGTGCCCGGGCTCCCAGAACGACGTCTCGGTCTACGGCGACCTGCTGTTCCTGTCGACCGACTCCCCGCGCTCCGACGACTCGTGTGCGAGCACCGGCTCCTCCGCCACGGTCAAGGAGTCGTGGGAGGGCATGAAGATCTTCGACATCAGCGACAAGCGGAACCCGCGGTACATCAAGTCGGTCGAGACCAAGTGCGGGTCGCACACGCACACGCTGGTGCCGGGCAGCCGGGGGAACGTCTACATCTACGTGTCCTCGTACTCGCCCAGCGACACGTTCCCGGACTGCCAGCCGCCGCACGACCTGATCTCGATCATCAAGGTCCCGACGCGCACGCCAGACCAGGCCGCCCTGATCTCCACCCCGGTGCTGTTCCCGGACGGCGGCAACCCGACGGGCAACTACAGCCGCACCACGTCGGGCTGCCACGACCTCACCGCGTACCCGCTGAAGAAGCTCATGGCCGGCGCGTGCATGGGTGACGGCATCCTCGTCGACATCGCCGACCCGGAGAACCCACGCGTGATCAACCGGGTCCGCGACACGGTGAACTTCGCGTTCTGGCACTCGGCGACGTTCAACCAGACCGGCACGAAGGTCGTCTTCACCGACGAGCTCGGCGGCGGCACCGGTGCGCACTGCACCGAGGCCGACGGTCCGACGAAGGGCGCCAACGGCATCTACGACATCGTCGGGCGCGGCGACAGCCGGCAGCTGGTGTTCAAGAGCTACTACAAGATCCCGCGGATCAACGGGCCCACGGAGAACTGCGTGGCCCACAACGGGTCGATCGTCCCGGTGATCTTCGGCGACATCATGGTGCAGGCGTGGTACCAGGGCGGCATCTCGGTGTTCGACTTCACCAACTCGTCGAACCCGCGTGAGATCGCCTGGTTCGAGCGGGGTCCGTTGTCGGACACGTCGCTGGTCACCGGTGGTGCGTGGTCCAGCTACTGGTACAACGGCTACATCTACTCGAACGACATCGCGAAGGGCCTCGACGTCCTCCAGATGAACGACTGGCGGGTCCTCACCGCCAAGTTCAACCGGGTTCACGAGCTCAACGTGCAGACCCAACCGTCCTACTGGGGCTGGTGACACCCGGTAGCGGAGTGACTGCCCGGTTCGTCCTATGGACGGACCGGGCAGTATTGGTTCCGTGAGCCGAACTCAAATCCGGGCGATCGCTGCCGTGGCCGGCATCTCTCTGGTGCTGGCGGGTGGTGCGGCC
This sequence comes from Virgisporangium ochraceum, assembly GCF_016863655.1. Classification (GTDB taxonomy): domain Bacteria; phylum Actinomycetota; class Actinomycetes; order Mycobacteriales; family Micromonosporaceae; genus Virgisporangium; species Virgisporangium ochraceum. The sequence goes on along the minus strand of NZ_BOPH01000054.1, from coordinate 22,618 downwards.
TGCACCAAGGACAAGAACAGCTGGAACGGGCAGGGCGGCGACGGGGGAGAGAAACCCGCCGCGGTCGAGGTCGCCGTCACGCCGGCCGAGGCCGCCACCGACGTGCCGGTCTCGGCCGAGATCGAGGTCAAGGCCACCGGCGGCAAGGTGTCGGAGGTGACGCTGGCCGACTCGACCGGTGCGGCGGTCGCGGGCGCGATGCGCGCCGACGGGACGTCGTTCGTGCCGAACTCGCCGCTGAAGTACACGACCCAGTACAAGGCCGTCGTGAAGGCCGCCGACGACAAGGGCAAGACCGTCGAGAAGACGGTCAGCTTCACCACCATGGCCCGGCCGGGCAACCGCATGGGCGCCCAGATCTTCATGTCCGACAACATCCAGACGTACGGGCAGGCCATGCCGATCGTGGTCGAGTTCCGCAACGGCGGGGTGAAGGGCAAGGACCAGAAGGCGATCGTCGAGAAGCGGCTGTTCGTCACCAGTGAGCCGGCCCAGGAGGGCGTCTGGCACTGGGACAGCGACATCCAGGTCGAGTACCGGCCGAAGGAGTACTGGCAGCCGGGCACCAAGCTGAAGGTCCGGCTCGGGCTGGGCGGGCTCCCGCTCGGCGACGGCCGGTTCGGCGAGACCGACATCACGATCAACGCCGGCATCGACAAGGTGCGCCGCTCGATCGAGGTCGACAACGCCACCAAGCAGCTGGTCGCGACCCAGGACGGCCAGGTGGTCAAGCAGATGCCGGTGAGCCTCGGCAAGACCTCCAACCCGTCGATGTCGGGCACGATGGTGATCATCGAGCGGCTGGACAAGACGGTGTTCGACTCGTCCACGTACGGCGTGCCGGCGAACTCCCCGGACGGGTACCGCACCGACATCCAGTTCGCCGAACGCCTCACCTGGAGCGGCCAGTTCATCCACGCCGCCCCGTGGTCGGTGGCCGACCAGGGCCGACGCAACGTCTCGCACGGCTGCGTGAACATCAACCTCGAGAACGCCGCGTGGATCTACAACTGGACCCGCGTGGGCGACCCGGTGACGGTCAAGGGCACCGAGGACAAGCTGCCCAAGGGCGACGGCTGGACCGCGTGGAACATGTCGTGGGAGGACTTCCAGAAGGGCAGCGCGCTCGCGAAGAGCGGGTCGCCCGGCAGCGGACAGGGCCCGACGCCCAGCTCGTCACCGAGCTGAGCGCCCGACCGCCCGTCTTCATATGAACGACGCTCGATCCAGTGCGGCCACCGGGATGCGGAGCGCACTGGATCGAGCGTCGTTCATGAAAGCACCTACACGAGCGCGGGCTCCGGCTTCGCCGCCGGCGGCAGGTGGTCCTGGGGCCGGCCCTCGACGTTGAACTCCGGAAGGCGCTTCGCCAGCCACGCCGGCATCCACCAGTTGGCCCGGCCGAGGATGTGCATCACCGCCGGCACCAGCAGCAGCCGGACCACCGTCGCGTCGATGAGGATCGCCGCGGCCATGCCCACGCCGATCACCTTGAGCACCACGTCGGGGCTCGGGACGAACGCGGCGAACACCGCGATCATGATCGCCGCCGCCGCGGTGATGACGCGCCCGGTGCCGGCAAGCCCCTCGGTGACCGCGCGGCGGTTGTCGCCGGTGCGCACCCACGCCTCGCGCATGCGGCTCACGAGGAACACCTCGTAGTCCATGGACAGGCCGAACAGCACCGCGAACATCAGCACCGGCACGAACGAGGGCAGCGGGGTCTCGGTGTCGATGCCGATCAGCTCGCCGGCCCAGCCACCCTGCAGGACGTAGGCCACCACCCCGTACGCCGCCGCCACCGACAGCAGGTTCATCGCCGCCGCCTTCACCGCGACCGCCACGCTGCGGAACGCGACGAGCAGGAGCAGCATCGACAGCAGCACCACACCGCCCACCAGCAGCGGCAGCCGCTGGGCGACGTTCTCCGTGCTGTCGATCGAGGTCGCGGTCACGCCGCCGACGTAGGCGCCGGTACCGGGAAGGACGTCGTCGCGCAGCCGGTGCACGAGGTCCTCGGTGCCGGCGTCCTGCGGTCCGGTCGTCGGGATGACCACGACCACGGCGGTGTCGCCGGCGGGGTTGAGCCGGGGCGGTGCCACGACGGCGACGCCCGTGGTGGCGGAGACGGCCTGGCTCAGCCGGCCGAGCACGTCCTGGGTCGGGTTCTCCACCACGAGCAGCAGCGGACCGTTGGCGCCGGGGCCGAACGCCTCGGCCTGCATGTCGTAGGCCTGCCGGGCGGAGGTGCCGTCGGGGGAGTTGCCGGCGTCGGGGAAGCCGAACCGTACACCGAGGAACGGCGCGGCGAGCGCGAGCAGGATCGCGACGCCGATCGCACCGGAACGCAGGCGGTTGCGCTCGATTGCGCCGCTCCAGGCCAGCCAGCCGCGTCCCGGTTCGACGTGACCGCCGACAGCGACGTGACCGCCGACGTCGGTGCCGCGCCGCCGGCGGCCGAGCGGGAGGCGCAGCCGGTCGACGTGGCGGCCCAGGTAGCCGAGGAGCGCCGGGAACAGCGTCACGCTGGCGACCATCACCACGAACACCGCGAGGATCGTGACCAGCGCCGCGCCGCGCATGAACGACAGTCCCATCGCGAACAGGCCGAGCATGCTGACCATCACGCTGCCGCCGGCGACGAGCACCGCCCGGCCGGCCGTGTCGAGCGTGGCGACGGTGGCCGCCTCCGGATCGAGACCGGCCAGCCGCCACTCGCGGAACCGGGTGACCATGAGCAGCACGTAGTCGATGCCGATACCGATGCCCATCATCGTGGCCAGCGCGGTGGACCAGTCGGGCGCGTCGACGAACAGGATGAGCAGGCCGGTGAGCGTGCTGCTGACCGCGAGCCCGGCCACCGCCACGAGGATCGGCAGGCCGGCCGCGACCACGGTGCCGAACGTGATCAGCAGGATGACGGCGGCGGCCAGCAGGCCGATCGTCTCCGAACCGATCTCGCCCTGCTCGGCCATCTGCACCGGCTGGCCGCCGAGGGCGACGGTCAGGCCGTCGGTGCTCGCCTCGTGCGCGACGTCGAGCATCTTCTCGGTGTCGGCGACCGGCATGTCCTCGGGGTTCACCACGTCCAGCCGGATCTGCGCGACGAGCGTGCGCCCGTCCGGCGAGACCGACCCCGGCGTGGTGAACGGGTCCTGGACGGCCGCGACGTGCGGCAGGCCCTGCAGGTCGGCGAGCAGGTCCTGCACCCGGGACTGCGCGGCCGCGACGCCGCCGTCGGCGCGGACCACGACGTCGATCGTGGCGCCGGACTCGCTGGAGAACCGCTGCTCGAGCAGGTTCTGGGCGGCGCTGGAGTCGGAGCCCGGCGCCGAGTAGTCGGCGGAGAACTCACCGCTGAAGGCCGCCGACAGCCCGAACGCGATGGCCAGCGCGGCCAACCAGGCCAGCAGGACCCGGCCGCGGCGCCGGAAGGCCACCCGGGCGATGCGGCCGAGCGGCCCGGGCCGGGCCGCGTCGGACGGAGCCGGCGGCTCCGGGCGGCGGGGCGCGAGAGTCGTCATGATCCCGTCCTTGGGTTGTCGTCGTTACGTCACTTCACGTCACTTGCGTTATGGTTCATAACCAACACGAAGGTACTTAACTTGTCAAGCGCCATCACGTCGGTGACGATGATTAACGCAACGGTCTTCTGAGAGGATCCTGAGAGGACCTGAGAGGAACACAGCTATGGCCGCCGCCCCCCGGCCCGCTCCCCGCCGCGAGCGGGCCCGTGCCGCCACGATCGACGAGATCAAGCACACCGCACTCGACCTCATGCGCGCCCACGGATCGATCGACATCAAGTTCACTGACATCGCCCGCGTGATGGAACTCACTCCGCCCGCCCTCTACCGCTACTTCGCCGACCGTGACGCACTGCTCAACGTTCTGATCGCCGACGGGTATCAGGCGCTCGGCCGGGCGGTGGCCCTCGCCCGCGAGGCGGTGCCCGAAGGCGATGTCTGGAGCCGGTTCCTGGCGATCGCGCAGGCGTACCGGCGCTACGCGCGCGACGAACCACAGCTGTTCACGCTGATCCTGGGCATGCCGGTGGCCGGCTACGTGGCGCCGGAGGACGGACCCACCACCGAGGCGGCGCAGGGCGCGATGCAGGAGCTGTCGCGGGTCTTCGTCGACGCCATGCGGCTGGGGGTGCTCGGCGCGCCGATGGTCGACGAGGTGCACGCCGACCTCGTCGCGCACAAGGCGGAGAAGCACCACGACGCCGACCCCGTTCCGGCGGCGAACTTCCAGGCGATGCTGCACTGCTGGGCCATGCTGCACGGGTTCACCACGCTGGAGGCCTACGGCCACTTCGACTGGATCACCGAGAAGGCCCGCGACTCGCTGTTCGTCGACCACGTCGCGCTCGCCGCCCGCGCCGCCGGCATCCCGGTTCCGGAACGGCGCTAGCCTCAACCCCGTGCGGCGCGCGCCGATAGGGCCCTTGAGCAGCCCGACCGGCACGCAGCGCGAGGAGTGAGATGGCCCCGTCGCTCTGGGTTGGCCGCCTCGCGTGGGTCGGCCTCGTGGTCACCGTGGTCGTGATCGGGGTCGGCACGCTGGTGGCCGGTGTGAGCGTGCGGAAGCAGACGAACATCGCCGCCACGCAGTCGGCCCTCGACAGCGCCTACGACGACGCGGCCGACGCGGTCGCCGCCCAGATCGCGATCGAACGGAAGTACCAGCTGCGCCCCGATCCGGCGCTGCGCAACGAGCTGGGCGACCAGCAGGCGAAGCTGAACCGGGCGCTGATCGAGGTGGTGCAGTACGGCACCGGCGCCGACCGGCGCACGGTCACCGACCTGCGCAACGCGCACATCCTGCTGAACCGGGGCATCCAGCGGATGCTGGAGGCGGTCGACGTCGGCGACCTCGGGCTCGCGCTGCACATCGAGACGACCGAGCTCGCGCCCGCCTTCGACACGATCCACAGCCTGCTGGTGAAGGCCGGCGAGTCGAGCGAGGAGACCGCCGACCGGGCCGTCGGCGACCTGCAGCGGCTCGAGTCGATCATGTTCGTGACGATCGGGGTGCTGTTCGCGTTGGGGCTCGCGTTCATCGCGGGATGCATGGTGCTCATCTCGCGGTTCCAGCGCCGGCTGGTCGAGCAGGCCGACGCCAGTCACCACCAGGCGACCCACGACTCCCTCACCGGCCTGCCGAACCGGGCCCTGTTCGCCGACCGGCTCGGCCGGGTGCTGGCCACCGGGGCGCCGCTGGCGGTGATGCTGCTCGACCTCGATCGCTTCAAGGAGGTCAACGACACGCTCGGCCACCGGTACGGCGACGACCTGCTGCGCCATGTCGCGCGGCGGCTGGGCGCGATGCTGCGCGGCTCCGACACCGTCGCGCGGCTGTCGGGCGACGAGTTCGCCGTGCTGCTGCCCGGGGTCGGCGCCGCCGACGGGCGCGAGCTGGCCGACCGGGTGCTGCAGGAGCTGCACCGCAGCTATCTGCTCGGCGACGTCACCGTCGACATCGAGATCAGCATCGGGATCGCGGTCGCGCCGGACCACGCCGACGCGGTCGAGGACATCATGCGGTGCGCGGACCTCGCGATGTACAGCGCGAAGGACGCGAAGACCGGCGTGGTGATGTACGACCCGCAGACGCTCGTGCACCAGCCGAACCGCCTGCTCCTGCTCGGCGACCTGCGCCGGGCGCTCGAACGGCAGGACGAACTGGCCCTGTACTACCAGCCGAAGGTCGGGCTGAACGTCGACCGGCTGTGCGGCGTCGAGGCGCTGGTGCGCTGGAACCATCCGGTGCGCGGGATGGTGTCGCCGGCCGAGTTCGTCCCGATCGCCGAGAGCACCGGCCTCATCAACCGGCTCACGGTCCACGTGCTGGCGCTCGCGTTACGGCAGGCGCGGTCGTGGCTCGACGCCGGGCACGAGATCCCGGTCGCGGTGAACCTGTCGCCGCGGTGCCTCCTCGAACCGACGCTGCTCGACACGGTGCGCGATCTGCTGACGCGGCACGGGGTTCCGGCACGCCTGTTGCGGCTGGAGGTCACCGAGACGGCCGTGATGGGCAACCCGACGCTCGCGTTGGAGACCCTGACGGGCCTGCACCGGCAGGGCGTGCGGTTGGCCATCGACGACTACGGCACCGGCTACTCGTCGATGGCGTACCTGAAGAAGCTTCCGGTCGACGAGCTGAAGGTCGACCGCTCGTTCATCCTCAACATGACCGCGAGCGACAACGACGCGATCCTGGTGCGCAGCGCCATCGACCTCGGCCACAACCTCGGCCTCACCGTGGTGGCCGAGGGCGTCGAGACCGCCGAGCACGTCGACGCGTTGCGGTTGCTGGGTTGCGACATCGCGCAGGGCTACCACTTCGCCCGTCCGATGCCGGCCGCCGAGGTGGTCGCGTGGTTGCGCGCGAGCGGGCGCGAGACCCGCGTCGCGGTCTGAAAAGCTTTTGTGTGACGCGCTACGGCACGGCCGGCTACGGAAAGCTTCGCCGGGTCAACCGACGTGGCGCAGTGTCTCCCGGAGCTGGTCGAGCCCCACCGGTCCCAGGTTCAGCAGGTCGGTGTGCCACCGCTTGAGGTCGAACCCTGGCCGCCGCTGGGCTTCCGCGCGGGCCGCGAGGAACGCGCGCTCGCCGAGCTTGTACGAGATGGCCTGTGCCGGCCACCCGAAGTACCGCACCACCTCGGCGTGCACGCGGTGCGGTTCGGCCCGGCCGCGGTCGCGCAGGAACCGGCAGGCGTTCTCGAACGTCCAGCGTGACCCGTCGGGCATCGGCAGGTCGAGGTGCACGCCGATGTCGAGCACCACCCGCGCCGCGCGCAGCGACGAGCCGGTGAGCATGCCGAGCCGGGTGCCGCGGTCGGTGAACCAGCCCAGCTCGTCGGCGAGCCGTTCGGCGTACAGGGCCCAGCCTTCGCCGTATCCGGACACCCCGGTGACCTTCGCGAACCGCGACAGGCTGTCGCCGGCGATGCGGCAGGCGCCGTTCTGCAGGTGATGCCCGGGCACACCCTCGTGGTACACAGTGGACAGTTCGCTCCACGTCTCGAACCGCGTGCGGCCACCCGTGGGCCACCAGGTACGCCCGGGACGGCTGAGGTCCTCGCTCGGCGAGGTGTAGTACGCCGCACCCGAGTTCGACCCGGTCGCGAGCACCACCTCGACGGTGTGCAGCGGCTCGGCGATGTCGAAGTGCACCCCGTGCAGCTGCCGGATGGCCCAGTCATGCTTGTCCTGCAACCATTCGCGGTACGCGTCTTCGCCGTCGACGAACTCCGACGCGTCGAGCAGTGCCATCGCCTCGTCGATGGTGGCACCGGGCTTGATGTGTCCGGCCTCGACGGCGAGCTCGGCCTCGATGCGTTCCAGCTCGGCCCAGCCCCACTCGTACGCCTCGCGCGCGTCGAGGTCGGCGCCGAGGCTGCCGCGGGCCGCGACCGCGTACCGCTCCGCACCGACGGCGTCGACCTCCGTTGCCCGCGGGGCGTACGTCTCGCGGAGGTACCGCGCCAGGTCGGTGTAGCCGGCGTCGGCCGCCCGCGCGGCCCGGGCCAGGTCGCCGGCCAGCGGGCCGTCGCCGTACGAGCGCACCAGCTCCTCGTGGCTGCCGACGTAGCTGTCGGCCTGTGCGGCGCCCTCGACCGCCTGCCGCCGTGCGGCGGTGGTTCCGCGCTCGATGCCGAGGTCGAGCGACCGGCGCCAGCTGGCAAGCATCTCCGGAACGGCGGCGAGCCGCGTCGCGATCCGGTGCCACCGCTCGTCGTCGCCGCGCGGCAGCATCGACGCGTTGTCGTGGACGATGTGCATCGTGCCGAACAGCGCCCGCAGGTCGCGCACCGGCTCACCGAGGTCGTACCAGGCTGCCTGCGACTCCAGCCGTTCGCGGAGGTAGGCCGCCGCGCCGCGGTCGGCGTCGCTCGTCGGTTCCAGCGTGGCCAGTTCCGCGAGCGTCGAGCGGACCAGGTCTTCGCGCGCCGCGTGCCCGTCGGGTCCGAAGTCGGTGGCGGGTCTGAACTCCGTTTCGACGCCGCGCATCGTGGCGAAGACGGGGTCGAACTCGGCGAGGCGGTCGACGTATCGGGCGCAGAGTTCGAACACCGGTGTCACCCGGAAACCCTATAGCGTGGTCCCGTGGACATCCACCTGACGACGGAACGGCTGGTGCTGCACTGGCTCGGACCCGGTGACGTCGACGACCTCGTGGAGCTCGACAGCGACCCCGAGGTCATGCGTTACCTCACCAACGGGAAGCCGACGACGCGGGAGACCGTCGAGCGCACCCTGTACGACGGCTGCGACCGGGAGGCCGGCTACGGCCGGTGGGCGGCCACGGAGAAGGCCACCGGAGCGTTCGTCGGATGGTTCGCGTTGAGCCGCGACGCGGAGACGCCGCCGGACGAGGGCGAGCTCGGGTACCGGCTGCGCCGCGACGCGTGGGGCAAGGGGTACGCGACGGAGGGTTCCCGCGCGGTGCTGCACAAGGCGTTCACCGAGCTGGGCACGCGCCGGGTGTGGGCGGAGACCATGTTCGTCAACACCCGGTCGCGGCAGGTGATGGAGCGGGTCGGGCTGCGGTTCGTGCGGGTGTTCCACCTCCACTTCGACGACCCGATCCCCGGCACCGAGCACGGCGAGGTCGAGTACGAGATCCTGCGGGAGGAGTGGGAGGGCGGGCGACCGTAGCGGGCCCCCCGCCCTTCGACGCGTTACGGGCCGTCGCCCTCGATCGGGTCGACGGACTGGATGCCGGCGACCGACACGCCGCAGTTGGCCGCCGACCAGTACCGGCTGGGCCGGTGGTCGACGTGCGTGTGGTCGTTGTGCGCGGGGTAGCCGGGGCCGAGGATGCCCCGGAACCCGTGGTTTCGGGCCTGCTGGGCCATGCGGCACAACGAGTGTGGGCCCTCGCCGAGGTCGACCGCGTCACCGTAGAGGTGCCGGCTGCTCGACGCGCCACCGACGGAGTTGTTGCACGAGACGCTGCGGAACCCGCTGGTGACCCGGAGCGGCTGGTCGCCCAGCGCGTGCCGCATCGCCTGCAGCTTCCACATGGACAGGAGGGCGTTGGCCTTCGCCGTCGCCGCCGGGACGTTGCCACCCGACCAGGTGCTGTTGCAGTTGTTGAGCTCGGCGTAGCTGAAGTTCACCGGCGTGCAGTCGTCGTCCTGCAGGGCGTAGAGCCGGTTGAACGTCGCCGTGCCGGCCACACCGTCGGCCGAGAGCCCGTATGCCTGCTGGAACCGCACCAGTGCGGCCCGGGTGGCGGGTCCGAACGCGCCGTCGACGCCGAGAACGGCGCCGTAGCCGGGGTAGCCGGATAGCCGGATCTGCAGTTGCCGGACGTCCTCACCCGATGCTCCTTCGGCGAGGTTCCGGTTCCAGGTGTAGCAACCGTCCGCGAGCGCCTTGTCGGGCATGACGAACACGCCGGCGATCGTTGCGGTCACGGTGAGTAGAAGCGACACGAACACACTGCCGAGCCGCCGCATGACGCCTCCAGTTCTGCCCCCCATGAGCAGTTCCGGGTTTGATCGAAGTATGGCGATGGGTTGGATGACCGTCAAGGCATCGATCGGCGCCGATCGTGATAGACACCTGGACATGCGTCGGATCACCACCGCACAGCGGCGGGCCCGGCTGGCCCGCCGGCACCGGCTCGCCGGCGGGGCCGGTGCGTCCACTGTGGAGGATGCGACCGGCTCGCTCGTCGCGTTGCACGCCACCGATCCCGCGACGGTGTTCCTCTCGCTGCGGGCCCGGGTCCCCGGGGTCACCGTGGCCGGGGTCGAGCGCGCGCTGTACGAGGACCGCTCGCTGGTGCGGATGATGGCCATGCGGCGCACGTTGTTCGTCGTGCCGGTGGCGTCGGTTCCGGTGGTGCAGGCCGCCGCGGGCCGCGCGGTGGCCGCGACCCAACGCCGCCGTTACCTCTCGTTGATGGACGGCGGTGTGATGACCGACGTCGCCGGCGACGCGCCCACCGACCGGGCGGCCTGGCTGGCCGATGTGGAGGCCGAGACGCTGCGGACCCTCGTCGCCCGCGGCGAGGCCGTCGGTGCCGAGCTGGCGCGCGACGTGCCGCGGCTCGGCGCGAGCGTGGAGCTGGCGCAGGGACGGTCGTACGCCGCCACCCAGCGGATCACCAGCTGGGTGCTGAACCTGATGGCGCTCGACGGTCGCATCGTGCGCACCCGTCCGCGCGGGTCGTGGATCAGCCAGCAGTGGCGCTGGGCGCCGACCGACGCGTGGCTGGGCACCGCCATCGCCGACGTACCGGTCGAGGAGGCCCGCGCCGAGCTCGTGCGCCGGTGGCTCGCGGCGTTCGGGCCGGCTCCGGTCACCGACATCAAGTGGTGGACGGGGTGGCCGCTGGGCCAGGTGCGCGCGGCGCTCGCCGCGATCGGTCCCGAGGAGGTCGACCTCGACGGCACGCCGGGCGTGCTGCTGCCCGGCGACACCGACGACGAGGCGCCGGAGCCGTGGGTCGCGCTGCTTCCCGGTCTCGACCCGACCCCGATGGGCTGGCAGGAGCGGTCGTGGTTCCTCGGGCCGCATGCCGCCGCGTTGTTCGACCGCAACGGCAACGTCGGTCCGACCGTGTGGTGCGACGGGCGCATCGTCGGCGGCTGGGCGCAGCGCGGTGACGGTGAGGTGGTGACGCGGCTGCTGGAGGACGTCGGCGCGGAGGCGGCCGCCGCGGTGGAGGCGGCGGCGGCCGGTGTCGCCGCGTGGGTGGGCCCGACGCGTGTGACGCCGCGCTTCCGGACCCCGCTGGAGAAGGAGCTTACGGCGTGACGAGCTCGGTACGCAGTTCGTGGCTCCCGTCGGGCAGCCGGGCCTCGTAGTAGACGCGGTACCCGCCGCCGGGCAGCGGCACCGCCTCCAGGTACCGCACGTCGGTGACGGGTGTGCCGGGCACCGCCGACAGGCCGTCGCCGTCGGGTGCGGCGATTCCGCTGCGCTCGAACCAGTTCTCCTCCGCGGTGGCGCGCCCGTCGTACGCGGCCCGGCCGTCGGGCAGCACGGTGGTAACGCGCGCGCCGCGGGCGTCCCACTCGCTCGACCGTCCACTGAGGACGGTGCCGTGCCACGTCCAGGAGAGCCCGTCGTCGCTCGTGGCGTACGCGGTGTTCATGCGGTCTTCGGCGCCGGGGATGTCGAGGAGGTGGCAGCAGATCCAGGCGTGGTACGTCCCGTCGACGAGGTGGACGACCGGATCCTTCACCGCGTTCAGGTCGTCACCGGGGAACCCGGGCAGCGCCGGCGCGTCGGCCAGCTTCGCCGGGTCGTCGGCCTCCAGAAGCTCGATCCACCACCGCTTGCTGCCGGGGTCGTCGACCGGGCTGCCCATGCACACCCACATGCGCCACCGGCCCGGGCCCACCTTCACGAGCGCGGGGCGCTCCATCCAGTGGGCGCCGAAGCGCCGGCCGTCGAGCACCGCCACCGTCGTGAACGTCTCGCCGTCGGGTGAGCGCGCGACGACCGTCTGGTCGAGACCGTCGTGCCCGTTGCGCACCCGGTAGGCGAGGACGAAGGTGCCGTCGTCGTCGAGCACGACGCTCGGCGCGCCCGCCCAGTACCCGGGGCCGGCCGCCGGCGCCGGCGCCACGACCACGGGCGTCGCGGAACCGGGGAGCGGGAAGTCCGTCATGGCGGGTAAGCCTACGGCGGCTGTGCCGGCTTGTCCGCCTCCGGCGGAATGCCCCCCACGGCAGCGGAGAGACCGCCACGATGGAGCGATGTCCGAACCGGTGCTCAGAGGATTCAGCGGCGACGTCGCCCAGAACTACGCGCGGTTCCGGCGCGGATACCCGTCGCCGGTCGTCGACGCGCTGGCCGAGGCGTTCGCGCTCGACCGCACCGACGTGGTGGTCGACCTGGGCTGCGGCACGGGCCAGTTGACGCTGCCGCTCGCCGGCCGGGTGCGGGCCGCGGTCGGTGTCGACCCGGAGCCCGACATGCTGCGCCTGGCGGGAACGGCCGCGCGTCACGCGGGCGTGCGCAACGCGTCCTGGATGGTCGGCTTCGACAGCGACCTGCCGGCGTTGGGCGCGCTGCTCGGCCCCGGCACGGTCGCGGCGGTGACGGCCGCGGTCGCGATCCACTGGATGGACCAGGCCGCGCTGTTCGCGGCCGCGCGGCCCCTGCTGCGACGCGGTGGGGGCGTCGCCGTGGTCACCAACGGCGCGCCGCTGTGGCTGCAGGACAGCGACTGGTCGCGCACGCTGCGCGGCGTCCTGGAGGCGTGGACCGCGCGCGACGTGGGCTGGGCCTGCGGCACCGACGAGGGGTCGCGTGCCGGCTACCGCGACGCCATGGCCGCGGCCGGCTACACGACCGGCGAAACCCGCGTGGAGTACGAGGCCGAACTCGACCTCGACGGCATCATCGGCGGCATGTTCTCGGCGATGTCGGCGGTGGACGTGTCGGATCCGTACCGGCGCAACGACTTCGAGGCCCGGGTGCGCGCCGCGCTGGCGCCGCGCACCCGGTTCGTCGAGCACGTCACCGTCGTCGTGCAGACGGGCACTCTCGGATGAACGGTCAGAACGTGATCAGCGGGTCGCCGATCAGGTCGGCGACGAAGTTGACGAAGAAGAAGCCGAAGAACAGCACGTTGAGCACCAGGATCACGTAGTGCCACGGCCGCGGCCGGGCCGGCCTCGGCAGCCTGCTGTTGAGATACATCAACAGGAACGGGTAGATGAGCGCGCCGAGGTTCGACATGTTCGCCGACCACTGCACGAGGTTCACCGGCAGCGCCTGGTGCAGCACCACCGAGATCACGACGATCAGCAGCAGCATGAACGGGTAGTAGAACCGGCGCGGGTCACCCTCGATGAGCTTGCGCAGCCGGGGGCTGGTGCCGTGCGCGGCGTCGGTCGTCACCCGCACCATGCCCTCGAAGATGCCGAGCTGCGTGCTGAACAGGATCAGCACACCGAGAACCAGCGCGACGTAGAACATCGGCCGCCCGTACTCCTCCTCGAACACGCCCGCCACGAACGTCGGCACGGTGGCCGCCGTCGGACGCTCGCCCGACACCTCGACGGCGTGCGCCATCAGGATCGTCGGCAGCAGCATGCCGAGCATCGCCCCGATGAAGAACACGCCCCACTGGTCGAGCATGAGCAGCCGGTACCAGCGCTTCCACCGGCCGCGGTTGAGTTCGTCGTCGGGGAAGGTGACACCCACCGCCTTCAGCTCGGGCCGTTCGCCGCGCAGCCCGGAGATGTACCCGGTGCGGTAGCCCATGCCGTAGCCCTTGTCGCGGTAGTGGCCCATCACGTACCAGTTGAGCCCCGACGCGAGCGCGGTGAACCCGGCGAGGCCGCCGAGCTGGGTGGCGGTGATCCCGTCGGGCGGCATCGCGGGGGTCACGAAGCCGCGGATGCCCTCCCACCACTGCGAGAACGGCACCACGAACAGGTCGATGAGCAGCAGGCCGGCGAGGATCGTGCCGACCATCACCCAGTTCGCCAGCTCCAGCGACCGGCTGATGCGCCGGGCGGCGACGGTGATGAGGAAGACCAGCACCAGCAGGGCGATCGCCCAGATGCGCGGCTCCTCCGCACCGGCGGGCGCCACCTCGCCGTGCACGAGCGCGTACATGCCCTGCCCGGCCGAGGCGGCCCAGCCACCGGCGATGAACGCGAAGATGACGATGAAGACCGACAGCGGCACCCACACCAGGACGCCGGGCGGAACGCGTCCCCACGAGACCACCGGTGACTCACCGGTGGCCATGACCGTGCGGGCGATCTCCACGTTGTAGAACGTCTGCAGGACGGCCGAGACGAGGATGACCCAGCCGACCCCGATGAAGCCGTACTGGCCCACCGCCTGCGGGCCGAGGAGCCACTCGCCGCTGCCGATGGAGATGCCGAGCGCGATCAGGCTGGGTCCGATGGCGAACTTGATGATCTGTGCCGGGCCGAGCCGGCGGACCTTGAAGACCTCCTCCGGCTCCGGCAGGTCGTCGACCGCGAGTGGGGGACGGGTCTTCCCTAGTTGGACGGTTCTGGCGTCATCCGCGACCTCTGACATGAGGCGCCTCCCATGGGGGCATGTGGAGATTGAGCCGGACATCAATGGTGGTCCGGTCCGACGCCTAGATCAATAGAAGATGACCAATACGTTACCGACGCGTGTCCGCCAGCGCGGCCAGAAGATCGTCGAGCGCGGTGAGACTGTGCGCGCTGACCACCGCGTCGCAGTACGGCCAGGCGGCGGCCATCCCGCCGACCAGCGGCCGGTAGCGCGGGCTCTGGGTGCGTGGGTTCGCCCACACGATCCGGTACGCCAGCCGCGACAGCCGCTCCAGCTCGTGCGCGAGCGCCTCCGGCGGTCCGGTCTCCCAGCCGTCGGAGACGATCAGCACCACCGCGCCGCGGGCCGGGCCGCGCCGGCCGTGACGGTCGACGAAGTCCTTGACGGCGGCGGCGATCCTGGTTCCGCCCGACCAGTCGGGGGCGGCGCGCCCGGCCTTCTCCAGCGCGGCGGCGGGCGCGTTGCCGGCGAACACCCGGGTGAGCCGCGTCAGCCGCGTGGCGAACGTGAACACCTCGGCGCGGGCCGCACCCGCCGCGCAGTACAGCAGTTGCAGCATCGCGCGCCCGTACGGCTCCATCGAGCCGGAGATGTCGCACAGCACCACGAGCCGGCGCGGCTTCTCCCGCGGACGGCGGTGCACGAGCGTGGCCGGGTCGCCCCCGGTGCGCCGGCCCAGGCGCAGCGTCGAGCGCAGGTCGACCCGGGTGCCGTGCGGCACGCGCACCGTGCGCCGCGACCGCCTCGGCGGGGTGGCGATGCGCAGCCGGCGCATCGCGTCGACGAGCGTGGCCAGCTCGGCGGGGGAGAGGTCGGCGAAGTCGCGCCCGGCGAGTCGTTCGACGGCGGTCGCCACCGACGGACCCTCCACGGTGGACGCTCCGGGGTCGGCGGCGCCGCCCGCGGACGGACGGCCGCCGGTGGTCGACGGCGCGCCCGCGCCGCCCGGTGCCGGGCGGCCCGGGTCCTCCGGCACGGTGGTGCGGTTGCGCGGGTCGCCACGGTCTGAGGCACTGTCGAACCAGCCGTCGAAGACCGCGTCGAAGACCCGGTCGAGCACCTCGAGCTGGTCGGGACCGGCGGCGAGGGTGGCGCGGGCGCACCAGCGCAGCCGGTCGACCGTTGCCGGCCGCACGACCGTGACCGCGCGCGCGAACCGGGCGCACCGGTCGGGTCCGACCGGCAGGCCGGCCGCCCGCAGCATCGCCCCGAACTCGGCCGCGACCGCCGCGAGGTCCGGGGTCACGGGACCACGTGCGACAGGCCCGCGGCGCGGACCAGTTCCACGTCGTCCTGGTGCTTGAGGACGGCGCCGATCGTGCGGTCGGCCGCGTTCGGGGTCAGCGCCTGCAGGCCCAGGGCGCGCAGCGCGCCGGTCCAGCTGATCGCCTCGGCGATTCCGGGCGGCTTCGTGAGGTCCATGGCCCGCAGCCGGTCGACCGTTCCGGCCACCGAGCCCGCGAGGTCACCGGTCGCGGCGGGCACGCGGCGGCGGATGATGGCCGCGACCCGGTCAGCGGTCGGGTAGGCGATCCAGTGGTACAGACAGCGGCGGCGCAGCGCGTCGTGCAGGTCGCGGGTGCGGTTCGACGTCAGCACAGCCACCGGCGGATGCACGGCGCGGCGGGTGCCGACCTCCGGGATCGTCACCGCGCCCTCGGCGAGCAGTTCGAGCAGGAACGCCTCGAACTCGTCGTCGGCGCGGTCGACCTCGTCGAGCAGCAGCACCGCCGGCCGCGGACCGGGATGCTCGATCGCGGCGAGCAGCGGACGGGCGAGCAGGTACTCCGGCCCGAACAGGTCGGCGTCGGCCAGCCGCTCGCCCCGCGCCTCGGCCAGCCGGATGCCGAGCAGCTGCCGCGGGTAGTTCCACTCGTACAGCGCCTCGGCGACGGTCAGGCCCTCGTAGCACTGCAGCCGCACCAGCACCGTGTCGAGCACGGTCGCCAGCGCCTTGGCCGCCTCGGTCTTGCCGACGCCGGGCTCGCCTTCGAGCAGGATCGGCTGGCCCATCGCCACCGCGAGGAACAGCGAGGTGGCGAGGGCCTCGTCGGCGAGGTACCCGGTGGCCGACAGGCCGGCCACCAGACCGTCCACATCGGACAGCGGTGGCTCAGGCGCCATACCGGCCCGGATCGTCGACGAACGCGTCACGGCAGCCCGTGCCGCAGAAGTACCACGTGCGGCCGTCGTGCTCGGCCTGCAGCGACGACGCCGACACCGCCACCGCCATGCCGCAGACCGGGTCGAGGGCGCTCGCCACCGGAGGTGCCAGCTGGGCCGGTGCGGGTGCGACGCGCGTCCGCGTCCCGATGATCTCGGCCAGGATCGAGACCGCGACATCGGGTGCGGACCGCGCCCCGATGTCGAGGCCGGCCGGTGTGCGTACCTGGTCCGCGGTGAGCCCCGCGTCGGCGAGCACGGCGGCGCCCCGCTTCCGGCTGGCGACCAGCGCCACGTACGGCACCCCGGCGCGGACGGCGGCCGCCAGAACCGCCTCCTCGTCGCGGCCGTGCGACGCCACCACGACCGCGCCGGCGTCGGCCGGCACCGCCTGGGCCGGGTCGGTGGTGGCGACCATGTCGTAGCCGGCCGCCTCACCGACCCGGGCCAGGGCCCGGGCCACCGGCGCGTCGCCGAACACGTACAGCAGGGTCGCCGGGATCATCGCCTCCATGAAGATGTCCAACGCCCCGCCGCTCAGGCAGGGGTTGGTCACGGTGACCACGCCGTCCTCGTCCGACGCCGGCGACGGGGTGATCCGCAGCAGCGTCGACTCGCCGGTCGTCAGCAGCCGCAGGCCCTCCATCCGGACCGTCGACTCCGCGCAGGTGCCGCCGACGAACCCGTCGAGGGTCCCGTCGGGCAGCACCAGCGCGCGGTCGCCGGCCTTGGCGCTGGTGGGTTTCTGAGCGCGCACCACCGTCGCCAGGACGAACGGGGTGCGCTGCGCGCGCAGGGACTGCGCGCGCAGCAACAGGTCGGCGGCGGTCATTACGTGATCGCCAGGTCGGGACGGATCGGCGAGCCCTGGACCGCCCGCCACACCGCGGCCGGGGTGAGCGGCATGTCGGCGTGCCGGATCCCGTACGGCTTCAACGCGTCGAGGACGGCGTTGACCACCGCCGCCGGTGACCCGACGGTGGCCGACTCGCCGACGCCCTTGGCGCCGATGGGGTGGTGCGGCGACGGCGTCACGGTCTCGCCGAGCTCCCACGACGGGCACTCCATCGCGGTCGGCAGCAGGTAGTCCATGAAGGAGCCGCCGAGGCAGTTGCCGTCCTCGTCGAACGCGATCAGCTCCATCAGCGCCATGCCGATGCCGTCGGCGAGCCCGCCGTGGATCTGGCCCTCGACGATCATCGGGTTGATGCGGACCCCGCAGTCGTCGACGGCGACGAACCGCCGCACCTTCACCTGCCCGGTGACCGGGTCGACGTCGACGACGCAGACGTACGCGCCGAACGGGTACGTGAGGTTCGGCGGGTTGTAGACCGTCGTCGCGTCGAGGTGCCCCTCCACGCCCTCGGGCAGCTCCAGGCTGCCGTGCGCGGCGAGCGCGATCTCGGCCATGGTCTTCCCCTTGTCGGGGTCGCCCTTGACGAACCACCGGCCCTTCTCCCACTCGAGGTCCTCTGTGGACACTTCGAGCATCGCGCCGGCGACGATCTTCGCCCGCTCGCGTACCTTGCGCGCCACGACGGCCGTCGCCGCGCCGGAGACCGGCGTCGACCGCGACCCGTAGGTGCCCAGGCCGAACGGCGTCTGGTCGGTGTCGCCGTGCACCACCTCGATGTCGTCGGGGGAGATGCCCAGCTCCTCGGCCACGATCTGCGCGTACGTGGTCTCGTGGCCCTGGCCCTGCGACTGCACCGAGATCCGCAGCACGGCCTTGCCGGTGGGATGCACCCGCAGCTCGGCGCCGTCGGCCATGCCGAGGCCGAGGATGTCCATGTGCTTGCGCGGGCCCGCGCCGACCGCCTCGGTGAAGAAGCTGATGCCGATGCCGGTGAGGGCCGACGTGCGGTCGCCGGCCTCCCAGCGCTCGCGCTGCGCGGCCTGCACCTCGCGGATGTCGGAGTACCCGACCTTCTCCAGCGCCATTTCCAGCGCCCGCGGGTAGTCGCCGGAGTCGTACTCCCACCCGGTCGGGCTGAGGTACGGGAACTGGTCGGGCTTGAGCAGGTTCTTCATCCGCAGCTCGGCGGGGTCCATCTTCAGCTCGTAGGCGAGGACGTCGACCATGCGTTCGACGAGGTACGCCGCCTCGGTGATGCGGAAGGAGCACGCGTACGCCACGCCGCCCGGCGCCTTGTTGGTGTAGACGCCCTTCACGTCGCAGTACGCCGCCTCCAGGTCGTACGAGCCGGTGAACACGTGGAAGAAGCCGGCCGGGTACTTGGTGGGCTGCGCGGTGCCGTTGAACGCGCCGTGGTCGGCGAGCACGGTGACCCGCACCGCCCGGATCCTCCCGTCCCGGGTGGCGGCCACCTCGCCCTTCATGTGGTAGTCGCGGGCGAAGCTGGTGCTCATCAGGTTCTCGGAGCGGTCCTCCATCCACTTCACCGGCTTGCCGGTGACGATCGACCCGACGATCGCGCACACGTAGCCGGGGTAGATGCCGACCTTGTTGCCGAAGCCACCGCCGATGTCGGGCGAGATGACCCGGATCTTGTGCTCGGGCAGCCCGGCGACCATCGCGTACACCGTGCGGTGCGCGTGCGGGGCCTGCGTGTTGCACCAGATCGTCAGCTTGCCGGTCACCTTGTCGAAGTCGGCGATCGCGCCGCACGTCTCCAACGGGGCCGGGTGCACCCGCGGATACAACACGTCCTCCGTGACGACGACCTCCGAGGAGGCGAAGATCCCGTCGCACTTCGCCTTGTCGCCGGCGCTCCAGTCGAAGATGTGGTTGTCGGTCTTGCCGTCCTTGTCGTCGCGGATCACCGGTGCGCCGGGGTCGAGCGCCTTCCGGGCGTCGACCACCGCCGGCAGCGGCTCGTACTCGACGTCGATGAGCTCCAGCGCGTCACGCGCGGCGTACCGGTCCTCGGCGACGACGAACGCCACCTCCTGGCCCTGGAACCGCACCTTGTCGGTGGCGAGCACGGCCTGGGTGTCGTACGACAGCGTCGGCATCCACGCGAGGTTGAGGGTCGCGAGCGTCGCGCCGGTGATGACCGCGACGACCTTCGGGTGCGCCTCCGCGGCGGTCGTGTCGATGGAGACGATCCGGGCGTGCGCGAACGGGCTGCGCAGCACGGCGCCGTGCAGCATGCCGGGCAGCTGGATGTCGTCGACGTAGTTGCCCTGGCCCCGGATGAAGCGCGCGTCCTCCTTGCGCTTCATCGATCCGTAGCCGATGGGGGTGTCGGTGGCGGTCATTGCGGCGCCGCCTCCTTCTCGTGGGAAGCGGCCCACCGGACCGAGCGGATGATGTTCTCGTACCCGGTGCACCGGCACGACTGGCCGGAGATCGCCTCGCGGATCTCGTCGTCGCTGGGGTCGGGGTTGTGGTCGAGCAGCCAGCGGGCGGTCATCATCATGCCCGGCGTGCAGAACCCGCACTGCAGGCCGTGGCAGGCGACGAACCCTTCCTGCACCGGGTCGAGGGACCCGTTCCGCTCCAGGCCCTCGACGGTCCGCACGGTGTGGCCGTGCGCCATCACGGCCAGCACGGTGCACGACTTGACCGGCTTGCCGTCGAGCCACACGGCGCACACACCGCAGTTGGACGTGTCGCAGCCCCAGTGAGTGCCGGTGAGCCCGAGCGTGTCGCGGAGGAAGTGGACGAGCAGGAGTCGGGAGTCGACGTCGCGCGTGTACTCGACGTCGTTGACGGTGACGGTGATCTGCACTGCTCAACCTCCTGCTCGGACGGTGGCCCGGCGGAGCGCCCGTACGGTGAGTTCGCCGGCGAGGTGCCTCTTGTAGTCGACGGGCCCGCGCTGGTCGGCCACGGGCCGGCAGTGCTCGGCGGCGACGCGCCCGGCCAGCGCGAAGCTCTCGTCGGACGCGGGCTGCCCGCGCAGCGCGTCCTCCGCCTCGGCGGCCACGAAGTGCTCCGCGCCGACGGCGGTGAGCCCGATGCCGACGTCCTGCACCGTGCCGTCGGCGGCGAGCCAGATCGCGGCGCCGGCCGCGGCCACGGCCCAGTCGCCGACGCGGCGCTCCACCTTCTCGTAGGCACTTCCACCGCCGGGACGCACGGGCACGCGTACCTCGGTGAGTAGTTCGCCGGGGCCCACCACGGTCTCGTAGGGTCCGACGTGGAAGTCGCGCACCGCCACGGTCCGCTCGCCGCTCTGGCCGCGGATGACAGCGATGGCGCCGACGGCGCCGAACGCGGCGGACAGGTCCTCGGACGGGTCGGCCTGGCACAGTGACCCGCCGACTGTGCCGCGGTTGCGCACGAGCGGGTCGGCGATCAGCCGCTCGGCGTCGTGGAAGATCGGGTAGTGCTCGCCGACCACGGGCGAGTCGAGCAGGTCGGCGTGGCGGGTCAGGGCGCCGATGGCGAGGTGGTCTCCATCGAGCCGGATGTAGGCCAGTTCGGCGAGGTCGTTGATGTCGATCAACGCTTCCGGCCGGGCGAGCCGCAGTTTCATCATGGGGATCAGGCTGTGGCCACCGGCCACCACCCGGGCCTCCTCGCCCCAGCGGGCGAGCAGGTTCAGGGCGTGTTCGACGCTGGTGGCCCGTTCGTACTCGAAATGCGCCGGGACCTGCATGGCGACCCCTTTGTCGGAATGGGCGCGGTGTGGGTGGCGCACATCGTTCCCGCGTGGAGGGGGCGGCGGCAAGGGGACAATAACCGTTTGGTTAATCGGCGGGTGGGCGCGCGGCGGTCCGGGGTGGCATCGTTCAGGGCGTGACGCTCACCCAGCTCAGCGCGTTTGTGCTGGTTGCCCGGCTTGGATCGGTTCGTGCCGCGGCCGACCTGCTCGGCGTCACCGAGCCCGCGGTCTCCCGGGCGCTGGCCGCGCTGCGGCAGCACCTCGACGACCAGCTCGTGGTCCGCGAGGGCAACACCATGAAGCTCACCGAGGGCGGTAGCCGCCTGTACGGCATCGCGTCGCAGATGGTCGCGCTGGGCGCCGAGGCCGAGGTCGCGGTCCGCACCGGCAAGGGCGCGGCGGCGCCGCTGCGGCTGCTGGTCACCAGCACCATCGCCGAGTTCGTCGCCGCGCCGCTGCTCGACGCGTTCGGGCGGCGGTGGGCCGGCGCGTTCAACCCGTCGAGCGGCGTGGCGACCGCCGCCGAGATGCGGGCGCTGCTGCCGAACCGGCTCGCCGACGCGTCCCTCGGTCCCGAGCTGACCGGTGACCCGGCGCTGGGACTGGTGAGCGAGCCGGTGCTGCGGTACCGCATCGTCGTGGTGCGCTCGCCGAGGCTCCGGCCGAAGGGCGCCCCGCACCGGTGGCAGTGGCTCGTCGACCCGTCCGGCGCCGATCCGGAGTCCGACACCGGGCGGGTCCTGCGCGCGCACGGGGTGCCCGAGGAGCGGGTGCGCGTCTTCCCGAACCAGACCGCCGCGTGGGCCGCGGCCGCCGACGGCGCCGGGGTGGCGCCGGCCATAGACAGCCTGGTCGCCAGCCACCTGCGCCGCGGCGAGCTGTGCCCGGTCGACGACCTGGCCCCGCTGATCGGCTCCTGGTTCGTCACCACGCTCGCCGCCGAACGCCGGTCCGACGCGGCGCTGCGGCTGCGCAACTTCCTCGGCACGCCCGCGGCGATGCAGCTCATGTGTTCGCCCGGCACGGGCGTCGCGCCGTCGCGCTTCCGCCCGCCGGTCTACGTCACGATCTGGAGCTGACGCGCCGGCGCCGCCCGTAGAGGAGAAGGCCGAGAACCAGGCCGGTCGCCGCGAGGGCGGCCAGCACCGTCGTGGTCGGGCGCGTGATTTGTGACGCCGTAGGCTCCGTCGCCGCGTTCTGTGCCGGCGCCGTGGCTGGCTGAACCGGTAGCGCCGCCGTCTCGTCGAACGGGTCCCTGTTCGTGTCCACCGGCATCTCCGGCGGCCGGACGTCCGTCCACGGCAGCTGCTCCGCGGGGAACTTCATGGGTGGCGGCACGGGCAGCGCGGTGAGGCCTCCCGGCACCGCGACCGTGCCGATCCGGTACGGCTGGAAGATGCCCTGCTGGCCGGTCAGCGTGTAGGTCCCGGCCGCCGGCACGACGATCGAGGTGACATAGTGCGCCCGCTCCGGCAGCGCGGTCGCCGTGAAGACCCTGCGGCCGTTCGGCCCGTCGACCTGCAGGCCCACCGGTTCCAGGTCGCCGTCGTACGGGTGCGAACCGTGCTGGAGCACCCAGAAGCCGATCGTGTAGGACTTTCCGGGCTCGAACGTCGCGGGTACCGGGTCGAGCACCGTGGTCGCCCAGCCGCCGGCCTGTGCCGGTGCCGCGCCCACGACCGCGCCGACCGTTCCGGCGCACAGAGCCACGAGTAGAGCGGACACCGCTCGGATCAGTCTCATCTGTTGCCCACCTCCGTCAGGTGGACACCGCCGCGGCGGCGGAGGTTCCCGGCCGTGGGTCGAGGTCCGGAGGCAGAGGACCTCGACCCACGGCGGGGG
>NZ_BOPH01000053.1 GCF_016863655.1 Virgisporangium ochraceum | reverse complement strand
CCCACGGCGGGGGCCGACCCGACGCTTCCCTTCGTCGGGCCGGCCGTCCGGTGCTTCCCGACACCGGCGGTTTTCGCCGGCCGTCGACGCCTGCGCGCGTCAGCAGCCCGGTGGCTCCCAGTAGTTGGTGTTCTCGGCGGTGAAGGCTCCGGCCACCAGGTTCTGCACCCAGTGCATCCGCGTGACCGCGGCCTCCGGGAAGTCTCCGTAGGCCTGGGCGACCCAGGCGGCGCAGCCGCGGGCTCCGAGCACGCGGAGCGAGCTTTCGATCGCTTCCCGTACCTTCTCCGGGCTTGGTTGGTCGGTTCTGCGTAGCGACGATGCGAAGAGCGCTTCGCACCGCATGGTGTGAAGGTTGACGCGAGGCACCCGCCGATGCTCCGTCGCGGGGCACGGGCGAGACATCCGCCAACTCGCGCGACCGGGAACGTCCGCGCGTCGGGAGGCTCAGCTCCAGGTGCGCGAGCGGATGTGGAACCACTGCCCGGCGTCGTCGTCGACGTCGGTGCCGTCGTAGTCGAGGTTCAGGTCGAAGATGCCGTCGAGGACCTCGAAGTCGGCCGGGTGCACGTCGGTGGTGTACGCACCGCAGTGGTTGCGCACCACGGCCTCGACCGCGATCGCGTTGCCGCAGATGGTGGTGGTGTGCTGGTAGATGTAGGTGATCCGGGTGCCGTCCGGTGAGCCGGAGTCGGCGTTCGCGGCGCCGGCCACGGCCAGCAGCCCGCCGGCGGCGAGCGCGGCGACGCTCACCGCGCGGAGAATCGGTCGTTTCATGGTGTCGGTCCTTCCGGAGTGGGGTCGGAAAACAGCTGGGCGCCCACCACCCGGTCGACGGGTAGGGGCGCCCAGCGCGTGGAGACCGTGCGGTCTACCAGCCGCCGTTGTACGCGTAGGCGCCACCGCGGCAGCTGGCCGAGGCGAACCCGGCGATGGCGATCGCGTTGCCGCAGACGCTCACCGGCGCCTGGATCACCGACGAGAACTGGTTGCCGTTGCCGAACCCGGCGTTGTAGCCCGACCACATGCCGCCGCCCCAGCCGCCGTAGCCGCCGTAGCTGTTGTAGCTGTTGTAGCCGTAGTCGTCGTAGTGGTGCCCGCCGTGGGCCGCGGCCGGTGCGCTGAAAGCGAACAGGCCTGCGCCGGTGATGGCGGCGATGCTGACTGCCCGGAGGATCTTCCGCTTCACTGTGTTGCCCTTCCCCGTTGATGTGCGCCCCGTCCCGAGCGCTACGGGAATAGCTAAGCCCAACGAGCGGAGGTTCGTTGCGGTTTCGGGGTAATTCATCCGTCTATCCGACGAACCCTGACAAATCGCCCACGCGGCGGTGTGTTGTCGATCGACCCCGGGCGGGTGGAGACTTGCCGTTGCCTGCACATGGAGGAGGAGCCCCCTTTGAGCCGTCCGGCGATTCTCACCGTCGACGACGATCCGGCCGTGTCCCGGGCGGTCGCCCGCGACCTGCGCCGCAAGTACGGCGAACATTTCCAGATCGTGCGGGCGTCGTCGGGCGACGAGGGCCTGGCCGCCCTGCGCGAGCTGAAGCTGCGGGGCGGACGCGTGGCCGTGCTGCTCGCCGACTACCGCATGCCGCAGATGAGCGGCATCGAGTTCCTCGAACAGGCCATGGACCTGTTCCCCAACGCGCGGCGCGCGCTGCTCACCGCGTACGCCGACACCGACGCCGCGATCCAGGCCATCAACGTCGTCGACGTCGACCACTACCTGCTCAAGCCGTGGGACCCGCCGGAGGAGAAGCTGTACCCGGTGGTCGACGCGCTGCTGGAGGCGTGGAAGGCCGTCCCCGACCGCGAGGTGTCGGAGATCAAGGTGGTCGGGCACCGGCTCAGCGCCCCGTCGTGGAAGCTGCGTGACTTCCTCGCCGCCAACCTGGTGCCGTACCGCTGGTTCACCGTCGACGACCCGGAGGGTCAGCGGCTGCTCGACGCCGCCGGCGTCGGCCCGGAGGCGGTCCCGTTGATCGTCACCGCTGACGGGCGTCCCCTCGCCGCTCCTTCCAAGGCGGAACTGGCCGCGGCCGTGGGCCTCTCGACGGAGGCCAGCCAGGACTTCTACGACCTGGTGATCGTCGGTGGGGGACCGGCCGGGCTCGGCGCCGCCGTGTACGGGGCGTCCGAGGGCCTGCGCACCGTGCTGCTGGAACGGCGGGCCACCGGCGGGCAGGCGGGGCAGAGCTCGCGGATCGAGAACTACCTGGGCTTCCCCGACGGGGTGTCGGGCTCGCAGCTCACCGAGCGTGCGCGCCGGCAGGCCGGCCGGCTCGGCGCCGAGATGCTCACCACCCGCGACGTCACCGCGATCGAGGCGCGCGGCTCGGCCCGCGTCGTGCGGTTCGGCGACGGCAGCGAGATCTCCGCGCACACGGTGATCCTCGCGACGGGTGTGTCGTACCGGCCGCTGCAGTGCCCGGGCGCGTCCGACCTCACCGGCCGCGGCGTCTACTACGGCTCGGCGGTCACCGAGGCGTCGGCGTGCAAGGACAGCGACGTGTACATCGTCGGCGGGGCCAACTCGGCCGGCCAGGCGGCGGTGTTCTTCTCCCAGTACGCCCGCAGCGTCACCCTCGTCATCCGCGGCGAGTCACTGGAGCGCTCGATGTCGTACTACCTCATCCAGCAGCTCGCCGCGATCGAGAACGTCAGCGTCCGCACCTGCACCGAGGTGGTCGGCGCCCACGGCGACGGGCGGCTCGAGGAGCTCACGCTGCACTGCAGCAACGGCAACACCAGCGACCGGGTCGAGGCCGGCTTCCTGTTCGTGTTCATCGGCGCCGAGCCGCGCACCGACTGGCTGGGCGACACGGTCGCCCGCGACCCGCGCGGCTTCGTCTACACCGGCACCGACCTGATGCTCGACGGCAAGCGCCCAGCCGGCTGGGACCGCGACCGCGACCCGTTCCACCTCGAGACCAACGTGCCCGGCATCTTCGCGGCCGGCGACGTCCGGGCGAACTCGGTCAAGCGGGTGGCCTCCGCCGTCGGCGAGGGCGCGATGGCGGTGACACTGGTGCACAGGTACCTGGAGGGCCAATGAGTGAGCTTGCGAGCGAATCATCAGCGCAGACTCTGGCGAATGCCTCGCCACGCGAAGCGGGGCGGGGCATGACTCCCGATGAACTGCGGTCTCTGTTTCTCTTCGAGTCGCTCTCCGACGAGCAGTTGCGGTGGCTCTCGGAGCACGGCTCGATCGAGGAGTACCCGGCCGGCGACGTGCTCCGCGAGGGCGAGCCGGCCGAGAAGTTCCTCGTGCTGCTCGCCGGCACGGTGTCGCTGAGCCGGCGCTCCGGGAACAGCGAGATCGAGGTCAACCGCAGCGACCACGCCGGCTCGTACATGGGCGCCACCCAGGGATACCTGAACGACGACCAGTACGGCCGCGTCTACACGATGACCGTGCGCGCGATCACCCCGGCGCGGTTCTTCGTGCTGCCGGGCATGGCGTTCGGTCAGATGGTGCGCGAGTGGTTCCCGATGGCCATCCACCTCCTCGAGGGCCTGCTGTTCGGCATGCGCAACTCGCAGGCGGCGATCAACCAGCGCGAGCGGCTCAGCGCGCTCGGCTCGCTCACCGCCGGTCTCATGCACGAGCTGAACAACCCGGCCGCCGCCGCGTCGCGGGCCACCGTCGCGCTGCGGCAGCGGGTGGCCGGCATGCGGCAGAAGCTCGGCAAGCTCGCCGACGGCCGGGTCACCCAGGAGCAGCTGGTGGCGCTGACCCAGCTGCAGGAGTCGGTGATCGAGCGGGCCGCGAAGGCGCCGTCGTTGAGCGCGATGGAGGCCAGCGACCGCGAGGACGAGCTGTCGGACTGGATGGACGACCAGGGCGTCTCCAACGCCTGGGACCTGGCCCCGATCTTCGCCCAGGGCGGCATGGACATCGAGTGCCTGGAGGAGATCCGCACCACGGTCGGCGATCCGCTGCTGGTGGAGAAGTCGTTGCAATGGCTCGCGTACGCGCTGGAGACCGAGCAGCTGATGACCGACATCGAAGACGCCACCGCGCGCGTCTCGTCGCTGGTCGGTGCCGCCAAGCAGTACTCGCAAATGGACCGCGCGTCCTACCAGTCGATCGACATCCACGAGGGGCTGAAGAGCACGCTCGTCATGCTGCACCACAAGATGGGCGACGGCGTGAAGATCGTCAAGGACTTCGACCGCGACCTGCCGAAGATCCCGGCCCACCCGGCCGAGCTGAACCAGGTGTGGACCAACCTCATCGACAACGCCGTCCAGGCGATGAAGGGCCAGGGCACGCTCACCGTGCGCACCGCGCGGGAGAACGACTGCCTGCTGGTGGAGGTCCGCGACACCGGTTCCGGCATTCCCGCCGACGCGCTGCCGCGGGTGTTCGAGCCGTTCTTCACCACGAAGCCGGTCGGTGAGGGAACCGGGCTGGGGCTCGACATCTCCTACCGCATCGTGGTCAACCGGCACCGCGGCGACATCACCGTCACCTCGCAGCCCGGCGACACCCGTTTCCAGGTGCGGCTGCCGCTCACCGAGCCGCCCCGATCAGAGTAGCCAGCGCGTCGATCAGCGGGCCGAGGCCGTCGTGTGGCGGGCCGCCCGGTTCGCTCATGTAGATGTCGCGGCGGATCTCGATCATGATCGAGTGGACCGCGTGCGCGCGACCGTAGTGCTTCAGCGGGACGTAGCAGCCGGCGAACGGCGTGTCGACCGCCGTGTCGCCGAACGCCTCCTCGGCCGCGGCGAGGAGGTCCGGTGGCGTGTGGAACGGGTCCGTGCCGAGGCACACGGGTGGGCGCGGCCCGTCTGCGTGCAGCTCGTACGGCAGGGGGCGGCTCGGGTACGAGTGCACGTCGACGATCGTCACGCGTCCCCTCGCCGCGAGCAGTTCGTCCACTGTGGACGTCATTGCCTCCGCGTACGGGTGGAAGTACGCGTCGAGGAGGGCGGGGTCGTCGTCGCGGAGCACCGCGCCGCCGGTGGTGCGGGTGTAGACGGCGCCCATGCCGACCGCCCGCAGCTCCTCGCGCTCGTCGGGGAACCGCTCGGGATCGACCACGAGCCGCGAGACCCGGTTGACGAACCGGTGGGGCCTTACCGGTGCCTGTGCCGCGGCGCATTCGGCGATGAGGTCGGTGTGCGCGTCGGTGATGAGCGCGAGTTCGGTGGCGAGCTCGGCGTCGGTGAGACGGAGGTCACGCCTGACCTCGGCCGGGACATGTGTCGATGCGTGCGGCACGTGCAGCAGCACCGGCGACGCGGGGTCCCCGGCCAGCAGGTCGAACGCCATGCCCGAGCTTATGTCATCGAGCGGACACTTTCGTCCGGCTTAAGTCGGTCTAAGGGGAGCGCCCGAACGCGACGGATGTCGATACCGTCCCGCGTGGATTGGGGGTGTGTCCATGGTGGACATCAAGAGGAAGTACCGGATCGGGGCCGCCGTCGCCGCGGCGGTCCTGGCCGGTGGGCTGGCCGGCACGCCGGCGCAGGCGGCACCGGCCGCGCCGGCCGCTCCATCCGGCGGGACGGTCTTCGGGGGGACCTTCACGCTGCCGGCCGGTGCGCCGACGCCGGGTGACGGGTTCGTGGTCAAGAGCGCGTACCGGGTGGTCGCCGGCGTGCAGGAGTACGCCTGCACCGACGCGGGCACCTGGGCGACCGCGTCGACGCCCACCGCGGTGCTGCTGAAGTACGGATCGCTGCGGGCGATCTACCACTACGCCGGGCCGCGCTGGCGCGCGCTCGACGGGTCGACCCTGCTCGGCGCGGTGGCGACCCGGGTGCCCAAGGACGGCACCATCCCGTGGCTGCTTCTCACGACCACCGTCGAGAAGGGCAAGCCGGGACAGGAGCTGTCCAACGTGACCCACATCAGCCGCGTCAACACGAGCGGTGGCGTAGGACCGACGGGCGCCTGCACGGCCGGCACGACGCAGAAGGTGCCCTACGGCGCCGACTACGTGTTCTGGGCTCCCACCGGGTAAGGCACGCGGCGCTTCTACCCGGCACAAGCGCGCGGCGCCCCGGTTCCCCGGGGCGCCGCGTCACGGCGTGGTCGGGTCAGCCGACCGGGCCAAGGCAGAGCACGAGGCCCTTCTTGCCCTGCTCACCCTCCCAGTACGCCTGCTCGGCGCCCTGGTCGACGAACGGGCCGCAGGCGCTGATGCCGGCCTCGGCCTGGGTCTTGTCCTCCACCCGTCCGACGACCTTGAAGTCGGCCTCGGCGCTGCCGCACTCGACGACCTTCAGCTCGTCGGAGCCCTCCTGGGAGACGCAGTCGCCGACCTTGGCCTTGCTGGCGGCGTCGCGGTTGAGGTAGGTGGTCACGGCGAAGATGCCGCCGAGCACCAGCAGCGTGGCGACGATGCCCGCGATCCGCTTGCCCCAGCCCCCACCGCGACGGGGTGGCTGCGGCGCGGCCGGCTGGAAGCCACCGCCCTGTGGCGGGGGGAACCCGCCCTGGTTCGGGTCGCCGCCGGGCGGCGGGAACTGACCCGGCTGCCCCGCCGGCGGCGGGAACTGCTGCTGGTTGTCGGTGAAGGGCTGCTGCGGCCCGGAGGGGCTGGACATGGTGCTCCTGGTTCGAGTCGGTCGAGCTTGCCTTCTCTTTATCGGCCCGCAGCGTATCTACCGAGGTAAAGCCCCGTCGTACCGCCGTACAGAACTTGTCACCGTTCCGAGCCCTTCACATGCTCGATCACCCTGCGTGATCG
Organism: Virgisporangium ochraceum; assembly: GCF_016863655.1. Classification (GTDB taxonomy): domain Bacteria; phylum Actinomycetota; class Actinomycetes; order Mycobacteriales; family Micromonosporaceae; genus Virgisporangium; species Virgisporangium ochraceum. The sequence goes on along the minus strand of NZ_BOPH01000053.1, from coordinate 203,834 downwards.
TCACGCTAGAACTTCGGTGCCTCGCGGGCCTCTGCCGCCGCGGCCGAGACGTCGTCGAGGCCGGCTCCGGTGGCCGCCAGCACGGCGGCCGCCACCGCGCCCTCCACCAGCGGCGCGTCTACCAGGAGCACGTCGGCGCGGGGGTGGTCGTCGAGGACGGTGCGCGCGGTGAGCACGGCGCTGCCCAGGTCGGCGAGCACCACGACGCCGCCGCCCCGGTCGGCCTTGGTGATCGCGGCCTCGATGCGCTGGTAGCTGGTGCCGAACCGGCCGTCGTCGGTGCCGCCGGCGGCCTCGACCGCCACCTCGCCGGGCGCGAGTTGGACCACCATCTCGCGCAACCCCGCGGCCAACTGCTCGCTGTGCGAGACCAGTACCAGACCCACCATGATGCGGATGCTAATTTCGTCTCGTTCTGTTCTGCAATACCGAACGCAATAACACAGGGGAATGTATGGCGACCGTACAGGCCGTGGCGCGGGCGATGGAGATCCTGCGAGGCCTCGCGGGGGCACCGCGCGGGCTCGGGGTGACGGAGGTGGCGGCCCGGCTCGGGGTGGCGAAGCCGACCGCGCACGCGTTGCTACGCACGCTGGCCGATGGCGGCCTGGTGAACCAGGACCACAACACCGGCAAGTACCGCCTCGGCCCCGCTCTGCTCGAACTGGGCAATGCCTACCTCGAGACGCACGAGCTGCGCGCGCGGTCGCTGATCCTGGCCGACTCGCTGGCGTCGCGGGCGAACGAGGCGGTCTGGGTGGCGGTGCCGAGCGGTGACCACGTGCTCGTCGTGCACCACGTGTTCCGGCCCGAGGGCGCGGTGCAGATCCTCGAGGTCGGCGCCGTGCTGCCCTGGCACGCCTGCGCGCTGGGCAAGGTGATGGTGGCCTACCTGCCGGAAGCCGACCGGGTGCGGCTGCTCGCCGGCGCGCTGCCCGTGCTCACCGGCAGCACGGTCACCGACACGGCCCGGCTGAGGGCGGAGCTGGAGGACGCGAACCGCAACGGCTACGCGGTCGAGGACGGCGAGGCCGCGATCGGTGACGCGGGCATCGCCGCGCCGGTCTTCGACAGCGACGGCGTCGTGGGCGCGATCGGGGTGGTCGGCCCGGTCGAGCGGGTGCTCGCCCCGGAGCGCCGGGAGACGCACGCGGTGCTCGTCCGGGAGACCGCGAAGCTGCTGAGCCGCGATCTCGGCGGTGGGCGTCCGATGTTGCGCCGCGTCGTGGCGTAGCACTTCCTTGACACACCTGAAACGGCGGGCATACGTTCCGAACCAGTTTCGGTGATGACGAACGCGCACCCCAGGATGTGACGCCGTGAAGAAGTTCATCAACGCTCCCGAAGATGTCGTCCGCGAAGCCCTCGCCGGGGTCGCCGCGGCCCACCCCGACCTGCGGGTCGACCTCGAGAACCAGATCATCGTCCGGTCCGACGCGCCGTTCTCCGGCAAGGTCGGCCTGATCAGCGGCGGCGGCTCCGGTCACGAGCCGCTGCACGGCGGGTTCGTCGGCCGCGGCATGCTCGACGCCGCCGTTCCCGGCGAGGTGTTCACCAGCCCCGTGCCCGACCAGATCCTCGCGGCGACGAAGGCCGTCGACGGTGGCGCCGGCGTGGTGCACATCGTGAAGAACTACACCGGCGACGTGATGAACTTCCAGATGGCCGCCGAGCTCGCCGCCGACGACGGGATCACGGTGGAGAGCGTGCTGGTCGACGACGACGTCGCCGTCGAGGACTCCACCTGGACGGCCGGCCGCCGCGGCACCGGCGCCACGGTGTTCGTCGAGAAGATCGCCGGCGCGCTGGCCGACGAGGGCGCGAGCGCCGCCGACGTGGCCGCGGTCGGTCGCCGGGTCAACGAGGCCAGCGGCTCCTTCGCGGTGGCGCTGACCGCGTGCACGACGCCCGCCGCCGGCAAGCCCGGCTTCGACCTGCCCGAGGACGAGATCGAGGTCGGCGTCGGCATCCACGGCGAGCCCGGCCGCCGGCGCGAGAAGCTGAAGCCCGCCAAGGAGATCGCGGCCATCGCCGTGGAGTCGATCCTGGCGGCGAAGCCGATGGCGGGCGGCGACCGCGCGATCGTGATGGTCAACGGGCTGGGTGGTACGCCGCTGCTGGAGCTGTACATCCTCTACGGGCACGTGGCCGCGCTGCTGGCCGACGCCGGGGTCGAGATCGTCCACAAGCTGGTCGGCAACTACATCACCAGCCTCGACATGGCCGGCATGTCGCTGACGATCCTCAAGGCCGACGACGAGCTGATCCGGCTGTGGGAGGCCCCGGTCGTCACTCCGGGCCTACGGTGGGGTGCATGAGCCAGTTCGACGCTGACGCCGCGCGGGCCTGGGTGGCGGCGGCCGCCGCGGCCGTGAAGGAGAACGCCGACCACCTGACCCAGCTCGACTCCGCGATCGGCGACGCCGACCACGGCGTCAACCTCAACCGGGGCTTCACCGCCGTGACCGCCGCCCTCGACGGTTTCGAGGCCGACGGGCCGGGCGCCGTGCTGGTGAAGGTGGGCACCACGCTCATCTCGAAGGTGGGCGGCGCATCGGGTCCCCTGTACGGCAGCGCCTTCCGGGCGATCGGCAAGGCTCTCGCCGGTCCCGGCGTCGACGCCCCCACGCTGGGAGCCGCACTGCGCGACGGCCTGGCCGCGATCCGCAAGCTCGGCGCCGCCGCGCCCGGCGACAAGACCATCGTCGACGCGTGGGACCCGGCGGTCGAGGCCTGGGACACGGCCGCGGCGGGAGGCCTGGCGGCCGCCGCGGAGGCAGCCGCCGAAGCGGCGGAGGCCGGCGCCAAGGCGACGGCGGAACTCCAGGCGAGGAAGGGCCGCGCCAGTTACCTGGGGGCGCGCAGCGTGGGCCACCAGGACCCGGGCGCCACGAGTACCGCCCTGATCTTCCGCGCCCTGGCAGCCACCGTCTCCTAGCGCGTATCCGCGCGCTTCGGCGCGCCCTGCGTCTCCGTGCGCTCGGCGTGCTCCTGTGTGCCCTGCGTCTCCGCGTGCTCCGGTGTCTCTGCGTGCTCCGGCGTGCCCGTGTCTCCGCGTGCTCCGGCGTGCCCGTGTCTCCGTGCGCTCTGGTGTGCCACGCGTCTCCGCCGCGCTGCCGCACCGACGCGTCCTGCGTCCTCCTGCCCCCGACGCGCCCCGTCCCTCCCGCGCCCCGAACCCACGCCCGGCCCCGCGCCGCCATGCCCCCACTCGCCGATCTTGCACTTGTGGCCCGCCCTATTTCGCGCTATGTCCGCCTTTGGGTGCGGCCACAACTGCAAGATCGGCGGGGTGACGGGCCGGAGGGCGGGCGGGGCGACGGGTCGGAGAGCGGCGGGGCGACGGGTCGGAGGGCGGGCGGGGCGACGGGTCGGAGAGCGGCGGGGCGACGGGCCGGAAGGCGGGCCGGAGGGCGGGCGGGGGACTCGCTCGGGGTGGGTGGCGGGGGGCGGGCGGGGGACTCGCTCGGGGTGGGTGGCGGGGGGCGGGGCGCAGGTTCAGGAGCGGGGTTTGATCCAGCCGAAGGTGAGTTCGACGGCTCGCTGCCAGTTGTCGTACTCCTCGGCGCGGACGCCGGCGTCCATCGCGGGGAGCCACTGGGCGGCTCGGTGCCAGTTCTGGCGAAGGCCCTCCAGGTCGGGCCAGTAGCCGACCGCCAGGCCGGCGGCGTACGCGGCACCCAGCGAGACCGTCTCGGCCACCATCGGGCGGACCACCGGCACGTCGAGGACGTCGGAGATGAACTGCATCAGCAGGTTGTCGGCGGTCATGCCGCCGTCGACCTTCAGCGTGGTCAGCGCCAACCCGGAGTCGGCGTTCATCGCGTCGACGACCTCGCGGGTCTGCCAGCCGGTGGCCTCCAGCACCGCGCGGGCCAGGTGACCCTTGGTGATGTACGACGTGAGCCCCACGATCACGCCGCGGGCCTCGCTGCGCCAGTGCGGCGCGAACAGCCCGGAGAACGCCGGCACGATGTAGCAGCCGCCGTTGTCGTCGACGGTGCGGGCCAGCGTCTCGATCTCCGGGGCGGTGCCGATCAGGCCGAGCTGGTCGCGGAACCACTGCACCAGCGAGCCGGTGATCGCGATCGAGCCCTCGAGCGCGTACACCGGCCGGTCCGAGCCGATCTTGTACCCGACGGTGGTGAGCAGCCCGTGCGTCGAGCGCACCGGCTCGGTGCCGGTGTTCAGGAGCAGGAAGCTGCCGGTCCCGTAGGTGCACTTCGCCTCTCCGGGGTGGAAGCAGGTCTGCCCGAACAGCGCGGCCTGCTGGTCGCCGAGGGCGGCGCCTATCCGGACGCCGGGGAACGCCGTCACGGCGGTGCCGTAGACCTCGGCCGAGGAGTGGATCTCGGGGAGCATGGCCCGCGGGATGTCGAAGAAGGCCAGCAGCTCCTCGTCCCATTGAAGGGTTTCGAGGTTCATGAGCATGGTGCGGCTGGCGTTGGTGACGTCGGTGACGTGCAGGCGCCCGCCGGTGAGGTTCCAGATCAGCCAGGACTCCATGGTCCCGAAGAGCACCTCGCCGCGCTCGGCCCGTTCCCACAGGCCCGGCCGGCTGTCGAGGAGCCAGCGCAGCTTCGGCGCGGCGAAGTAGGTGGCGAACGGCAGCCCGCACAGCTCGCTGACCCGCTCGGCGCCCGGCTTCTCGGCCAGCTTCTGCACCAGCGAGTCGGTGCGGGTGTCCTGCCACACGACGGCCCGCGAGACGGGCACGCCGGTGCGCCGGTCCCACAGCACGGTCGTCTCGCGCTGGTTGGTGATGCCGACGGCGGCGATCTGGTCGGGGGTGACGCCGAGCCGCGGCGCGAGCCGTTCGACGTTGCGCCAGATCTCGGTCGCGTCGTGCTCGACCCAGCCGGGACGCGGGAAGTACTGCTGGTGCTCGCGTTGCGCCACCGACACGAGCTGGCCGCGCCGGTCGAACACGATGCACCGCGTGGAGGTCGTGCCCTGGTCGATGGCCACTACGTAGCGCTCGGTCATGACCGCACCTCGCTCCGCGAGCTGCGGTCATGGAGCCGAGCCGCGAGCGGCTCGGATCGGCTGTGCTGATTGATGCCCTCGCACAAGTGCTCGGTCATGGTCAGGCCCTTCCCGAGCCGAGATCCCGCGAGACCGCGCGGGCCGCTTCGCGGACGTAGGAAACGAGCGCGGGGCTGGGTCGGCCCCGGCTGTCGCAGAGCCGTTCCACCAGCCCGGAGACGCCGATCGCGCCGACCACCAGGCCGCCGTAGCCGCGGATCGGCGCGGCGATTCCGGCCTCGCCGGGCGTGAGCTCCTCGACCTCGTGGGCCCAGCCCTGTTCGCGCACGGCGGCCAGCGCCCGCGCGAGGTCGTCGGGACGGGTCAGGGTCCGCCGGGTGAAGGGCTCCAACGGGACCGCGCGAGCGGCGTCGGCGCTGTACGCCAGCAGCACCTTGCCCATCGCGCAGGCGTGCAACGGCAGCAGCGAGCCGACGTCGAGCGTCTGGAACGTGTCGTCCGGACGGAACACGTGGTGCACCACGAGCACCTTGCCGTCGAGGATCGTGCCGATGCGCACCGCCTCGCCGCTGCGCGCGGCCAGCGGGTCGGCCCAGTTGATCGACCGCGACCGCAGCTCGTTGACGTCGAGGTAGCTGGTGCCGAGGTGCAGCAGGGCGGCGCCGAGCCGGTACTTGCCGGAGTCGGTGTCCTGTTCGACGAACCCCACGTGCTGGAGCGTGCGCAGGATTCCGTGGGTGGTGCCCTTGGCGAGGTCGAGCGAGCGGGAGATCTCGCCGATACCCAGCCGCCCTGAACTGCTCGCGAGCAGCCGGAGGATGGCCGCTGCCCGCTCGATCGACTGCACGCTGCCGGGCACATCCCGCACCCTAACTGCGGATAACACCGTTCGACAATGTCGACCGCTGTTCGTTGACGATCGGGTGTCGGGCTCCGTACGGTCCTCCCAATCGTCTGAACGGTCACCTGCGGGAAACACGCGCGAAACCCTGGTGACCTGCCTGAATCTGGAGGGCACATGGCGGCACGATTCAAGGTCTCCGGTCTGGGCGGCGAACTCCTCGCCGAGTTCGCCGGAACCCTCATCCTCATTCTCTTCGGCTGTGGCGTGGTGGCTCAGGTCGTCGCCACCGGTGTCGGGGAGGTTCCGTCCATCCACTGGGCCTGGGGCCTGGGTGTGGTGATGGGCGTGTACGTGGCCGGGCGAATCAGCGGCGCCCATCTCAACCCCGCCGTCACGATCGCCCTCGCCGCGTTCAAAGGCTTCCCGTGGCGCAAGGTCGCTCCCTACTCCCTGGCCCAGTTCCTCGGCGCGTTCGTCGCGGCGCTCATCGTCCGCTGGAACTACAGCGAGGCGCTGGCCACCTTCGACCCCGGCAACACCCCCAAGTCACAGGGCGTCTTCTCGACGCTCCCGGCGACCGCGCTCGGCGTCAGCGAGTGGGGCGCCTTCCGCGACCAGATCATCGGCACCGCGATCCTGCTGTTCCTGATCCTCGCTGTGACCGACGTGCTCGCCACGCCGCCGCAGGCGAACCTCGCGCCGTTCATCGTCGGCCTGATCGTGGTCGCGATCGGTATGGCGTGGGGCGCGAACGCCGGCTACGCGATCAACCCGGCCCGTGACTTCGGGCCCCGTCTCGCGTCGTTCCTCACCGGGTACGGGGAGGCGTTCCGTGATACGACGGGTTATCCGTACTGGTGGATACCTATCGTCGCGCCGATCATCGGTGGTCTGATCGGAGCCGGGCTGTACCAGGTGCTCGTCGGGCGTCACCTGCCGCCGCCGGACGTCGAGCCCGAGACCGGCCGCATTCCCACCACCGATAGCGTCTCGGCATGACCGCCGTAGCGGTAGCGGAGGCGGTTATGCCGATGGCAGTTGTCAGTGCCCTTGATGAAATTGCCTAAGGAGACGGATATGGCTGACTTCGTCGGAGCCGTAGACCAGGGCACCACGAGCACCCGGTTCATGATCTTCGACCACGGCGGGAACGTCGTCGGCATGCACCAGCTGGAGCACGAGCAGATCCTGCCCCAGGCCGGCTGGGTCGAGCACAACCCGGGCGAGATCTGGGACCGCACCACCACGGTGATCACCACCGCGCTGCGGTCGCAGAACCTGCAGGCGAGCGACCTCGCGGCGCTCGGCATCACCAACCAGCGCGAGACGGCCGTGGTGTGGAACAAGCGCACCGGCCGACCCCTCTACAACGCGATCGTCTGGCAGGACACCCGCACCGACCGCATCGCGAGCGCGCTCGACCGCGGCGGCCAGGGTGACGTGATCCGGCGGAAGGCCGGGCTGCCGCCGGCGACCTACTTCTCCGGCGGCAAGATCCAGTGGATCCTCGAGAACGTCGACGGGGTCCGTGAACTGGCCGAGAAGGGTGACGCGGTGTTCGGCAACACCGACACCTGGTTGCTGTGGAACCTCACCGGCGGTACCGACGGCGGGGCGCACGTCACCGACGTCACCAACGCCAGCCGCACGATGCTGATGAACCTGGAGACGCTCGACTGGGACGACGAGCTGCTGTCGTTCTTCGACATCCCGCGGTCGATGCTGCCGGAGATCCGGCCGTCGTCCGACCCGAACCGGTACGGCGTCACCCGCGCCGGCGGCCCGCTCGGTGGCGAGGTCGCGCTCACCGGTGACCTCGGTGATCAGCAGGCGGCTACGGTCGGCCAGGTGTGTTTCTCGCCCGGTGAGGCGAAGAACACATACGGGACCGGCAACTTCATGCTCCTCAACACCGGCACCGAGCTGGTGCGGTCGCAGAACGGGCTGCTCACGACGGTCTGCTACAAGTTCGGCGACGCCGACGCGGTCTACGCGTTGGAGGGGTCGATCGCGGTGACCGGTTCCGCCGTCCAGTGGCTGCGCGACCAGCTGGGCATCATCCGGAACGCGGCCGAGAGCGAGACGCTCGCGGCGCAGGTGCAGGACAGCGGCGGGGTGTACTTCGTGCCGGCGTTCTCCGGCCTGTTCGCGCCGTACTGGCGCTCCGACGCCCGGGGCGCGATCGTCGGTCTGTCCCGCTTCAACACGAGTTCGCACATCGCGCGGGCTACGCTGGAGTCCATCTGCTACCAGTCCCGCGACGTGGTGGAAGCGATGGAACAGGACTCCGGGGTGTCGCTCGACGTGCTGAAGGTCGACGGTGGCATCACCGCCAACCAGCTGTGCATGCAGATGCAGGCCGACATCCTCGGCGTGCCGGTCAGCCGGCCGGTGGTGGCCGAGACCACGGCGCTGGGCGCGGCGTACGCGGCCGGCCTCGCGGTCGGGTTCTGGAAGTCCACCGACGAGCTGCGGGAGAACTGGAACGAGTCCCAGCGCTGGCAGCCCACCTGGAACGACGAGCAGCGCCAGGAAGGGTACGGCCGGTGGAAGAAGGCAGTTGAGCGCACGCTCGACTGGGTAGACGTCGGCTGACAGACGACGGCGGGCCGTCGCCACGAGCGGCGGCCCGCCACGACGGAAAGGCCTCGCATGCGCTCCGGATCCTTGTCACCAACGGCTCGTCAGACCGCGCTGGAAGCGATGGCCGCCGCTCCGGAACTCGACGTGGTGGTCATCGGCGGCGGGGTGGTCGGCGCCGGTGCGGCGCTCGACGCGGTGACCCGCGGCCTGTCCACCGGCCTGGTGGAGATGCGCGACTGGGCCAGCGGCACGTCGAGCCGGTCGAGCAAGCTGATCCACGGTGGTCTGCGGTACCTGGAGATGCTCGACTTCGCGCTGGTGCGCGAGGCGCTGCGCGAGCGTGGGCTGCTGATCCAGCGGATCGCGCCGCACCTCGTGCGTCCGGTGAAGTTCCTGTACCCGTTGCAGCATCGGGGCTGGGAGCGGTTCTACGCCGGCGCGGGTGTCGCGTTGTACGACGCGATGGCCTCGACGGGCGCCCACCGGGGACTGCCGCGGCACCGGCACCTCACCCGGCGGGCGGCGCTGCGCGAGGCGCCGGCCCTGAAGAAGGACTCGCTGGTCGGCGCGCTGCAGTACTTCGACGCCCAGGTCGACGACGCCCGCCACACGATGTTCCTGGTGCGCACGGCCGCCGCGTACGGCGCGCACGTCGCGTCGCGGGCGCGCGTGGTGGGGTTCCTGCGCGAGGGCGAGCGGATCACCGGGGTGAAGGTGAAGGACCTCGAGCACGACGAGGTCTACGAGGTGCGGGCCCGTCAGGTCATCAACGCCACCGGCGTGTGGACCGACGAGACGCAGGCCCTGGTCGGCGAGCGCGGCCAGTTCAAGGTGCGGGCGTCCAAGGGCATCCACCTCGTGGTGCCGCGTGACCGGATCCAGTCGAGGACCGGGCTGATTCTGCGCACGTCCAAGAGCGTTCTTTTCGTGATCCCGTGGGGCCGGCACTGGGTGATCGGCACCACCGACACCGACTGGAAGCTCGACAAGTCGCACCCGGCCGCGTCGAGCACCGACATCGACTATCTGCTCAACGAGGTCAACAAGGTTCTGATCACCCCGCTCACCCGCGCCGACGTCGAGGGTGTCTACGCCGGGTTGCGGCCGCTTCTCAGCGGCGAGAGCGAGGTGACGTCGAAGCTGTCGCGCGAGCACACCGTGGTGAGCCCGTTGCCGGGGCTGGTGGTGGTGGCCGGCGGCAAGTACACGACGTACCGGGTGATGGCCAAGGATGCCGTCGACACGGCCGTGCACGGGCTCGGGGTCTCGGTGCCGAAGTCGTGCACCGAGCGGATCCCGCTGCTCGGCGCGGAGGGCTTCACCGCGCTGTGGAACCAGCGGCGCACGCTGGCCGCCGACACCGGCCTGCACGTGGCCCGCGTCGAGCACCTGCTGCGCCGGTACGGCTCGCTGGTCGACGAGGTCCTCGACGTGATCCGGGCCGATCCGACGCTGCGCGAGCCGATCGACGGCGCCGACGACTACCTTCGCGCCGAGATCGCCTACGCGGCCTCGCACGAGGGCGCGCGGCACCTCGAAGACGTGATGACCCGGCGCACCAGGATCTACATCGAGTCCTTCGACCGTGGTGTGCAGGCGTCGCGCGAGTGCGCGGAACTCATGGGTGCGGTGCTGGGCTGGGCGCCGGAGCAGATCGAGCGGGAGGTCGAGCACTACCGCCTGCGGGTGGAGGCCGAGCGCGCGTCACAGGAGCAGCCCGACGACGCCACCGCCGACGCCACCCGGCTCGGCGCGCCCGAGGTGGTTCCGCTGGCCGGCGCGTAGCGAGCGCGGCGAGGAACTCGTCGGAACGCTCCTGGAGTGCTCGCGGCCCGGCGAGAGGTGGCCCGAGTCCCGGTCGCTCGTGTCTTTGCGGGTGCGGGTGCCTGTTGATCGTCTTTTGAGGAACGAACGTGTAGTCAGACTTCGCGTTCGTTCCTGGAACAGCGATCAAGGTGGTCGGTACAGATCTGGTCAGCCGGTTCCCGGCGACGGACGGTAGCGGTGAGGGCCGGCCGAGCCGGAATGTCGGCTTGCTCGGCCGTCGGCTGCGTGCGAGCCTCCGACTCCGGACGCAGCAACACCGCGTCGGCGGTGCGCGTCGACCGGTCGGGACCGCGCACCGCTTGCCTCGCCCGCGTCGGCCGCATGGGCCATCCGCCTCGTCGGCCGCCCGGCCCGCGTCGGCCCGCCTGTGGCGGCCGGCCCACTTCGTCCGCCGCGTCGGCCGGCCAGGGGCGGCTCACCTCGCCGGCCCGCCGCGCCGACCCGCTTCGCCGGCCGGCCAGGGGTCGCCCTGCTCGCGGGCTGCGTTGGTGGTAGTGCGGGGCGGGGTTTCTGGCCCTTGGCCGTACCCGCGCCTCGCGCTCCGAGGCTTCCCCCGTGGCGCGCTCCTCAGGTAGTGATGCATGTGCATGCATGGTTGCTTGCATCCAGGGGAGGAAAGCGTGCGCAGAAGGAGTATGGCCGGCGTCGCCATCGCGGCGTTGGTGGTGAGCGTGGGCGGCATTGCGACCGGCACGGCCGCCCCGGCGGTGGCCGACCCCGGCCGCCCCGGTACGTCGGGAACCACACCGGCGGCTCTCGAACTACCCGCGGACGGACACCCGTCCCGTGACAAGGACAACCGCCTCGGCCGCGTCGAGCCCAACGCGGCCCAACGGTCGGTGGCCGGCGCCAAGGCGTCGGTGCGCTGGAACAACCTCGGCACCCCGCGGTCGCTGAGCCCGGCGAGCGCCTCGGCGCGGTCGATCGCCGGTGGCCTGTCGAGCGACCCCGACACCGCCGCCCGGCAGTACATCATGCAGAACCAGGCCCTCTTCGGGCTCGACGGGGCCGCGGTGTCCACAATGGAGACCCTGCTGGTGCGCCCGATCGGCACGGGCGCGCTCGTGCTGCTGCGCCAGCGGTTCGGCACCCTCGCGGCCGGGCACGACGGTCAGGTGGCGGTGCTGGTGAACAACGGCACGGTCGTCCGGGTCACGTCGTCGCTCTCCCGCGACACGAGCGTGCCGCAACCGGCCACTCTCACCCCGGCCCAGGCGGTGGGCGCGGCCCTGTCCGACGCCGGCGTGGCGGCCGGCGACCTCGCCGGCACCCCCGACGCGCGCCTGGTGGCCGTGCCGACCCCGCTCGACGGGCCGCGCGCCGCGTACGCGGTGTCGTTCGCCTCGACGGCCCATGACCACCCGGACTCCTACACCACCTACGTCGACGCCCGGACCGGCGGTGTGCTGGTCCGCGAGGACCAGGTCGACTACGACACCGACAACCCGCAGTGGGCCGTGTTCCCGGCCGCACCGCCGGCGAGCGGCGCCGACACCCGTGAACGCTGGTGCTTCGCGCCGGCCGCCGGGTGCGTGCGCACGGTCCGCGACCCGAACACCGGCCAGGCCTGGGACGTCAACGTGGCCAGCGGCACGCCGACGTTCACCTCGTCGGGCAACTCGGCCAACAACGTCGTGCAGTGGGGCGGCGGCACCGCGCCGTTCCCCGCGACGGCGAGCCCCGACCGCAACTACACCTACACGTTCACCGACCAGTGGCGTCAGTCGCGCTGCAACCCGGACGTGTACGCCACGGCCCAGCGCAACGACGCCGACGCCGCGGTGAGCAACCTCTTCGCGATGCACAACCGCATGCACGACTGGGCCTGGCACCTCGGGTTCACCGAGTCCACCTGGAACATGCAGGTGGTCAACGTCACCGGCGCCGGTCTCGGCGGCGACGCCGAGCAGGGACGCGCGCAGAGCGGCGCGATCTCGGGCAGCCGCAACAACGCCAACCAGGGTACCGGGCGCGACGGCCTGCCGCCGACGACGAACATGTTCCTGTGGCAGCCGCAGGCCGGCGGCGTCTACCCGCCGTGCGTCGACGGCGACTACGACATGTCGGTGATCGGCCACGAGTACACGCACGCCATCACCAACCGCATGATCGCCGGCCCCGACACCGGGATCGGGTCGGCGCAGGGCGGCGCGATGGGCGAGTCGTGGGGCGACCTCATGGCGATGGAGTACATGGCCGAGTACGGCTTCCGGCCGCCGGGGGAGACCCCGTTCGTCACCGGTGGCTACGCGACGGGCAACCTGACCCAGGGCATCCGCAACTACGACATGAGCCGCAGCCCGCTCAACTACTCCGACGTGGGCTACGACCTCGTGGGCCAGCAGGTGCACGCCGACGGCGAGATCTGGTCGGCCACCAACGTGCGCGTCCGCAACGCGTTCGTCCAGCGGTACGGTGCCGGCACGCCGGCCCTGCAGGCACAGTGCGCCGACGGGCTCGTGCAGCCCGACGCCTGCCCGGGCAACCGGCGCTGGGTGCAGCTGGTGTTCGACTCGTTCCTGCTGCAGGCCGACAGCCAGTTCAGCATGCTCGACATGCGCGACAACATGCTCGCGGCCGACCTGGTGCGGTTCGGCGGCGCGAACCAGGACATCATGTGGAACGCGTTCGCCACGTCGGGTATGGGCATGGACGCCACGAGCGGGCCGAGCGACGCCGACCCGGTGCCGAGCTTCGCCAGTCCCTACACCACGAACGCGACGGTGACCCTGCGCGCGGCCGGTGACGCGGCGGGCGCCGCGATCCGGCTCTACGTGGGCGACTACGAGGCACGGGCGGTGCCGATCGCCGACACCGACCCGAACACGGACCTGCCCGACACGTTCCAGATCGTCGGCGGGCAGCAGTACTCGTTCACGGCCGGCGGGCCGGGCTTCGGGTACCGCAAGTTCAGCTCGTTCGTGCTCGCCGGACGCGCGCAGGACCTGCCGCTGAACCTGCCCCGCAACCTCGCCTCGGCGACCACCGGCGGCGTGTTCTCCGGCGACGGCGCCAACCTGGCCAGGCTCGGCGACGACACCGAGGCCACGAACTGGGTGGCGACGGACGGCGTGGCCGGCAAGCGGGTCACCGTCGACCTCGCCGGTACGGCGCCGCACCTGGTGAGCCGCGTCAACGTGAGCGCGCTCCTGCGTCCGCAGGACCTCACCGACCCGGCCGACAACCAGGTGCAGAACCGGTACAGCGCGCTGCGCTCGTTCGCGGTGTCGGCGTGCAACTCGACGGTGGCCGACTGCTCGCAGCCGGGCAACTTCCGCCGGGTGTACACGAGCCCGACGGACGCGTTCCCGGCCGGCAACTTCCGGCCCACCGCGTCGCAGCTGAACCTCCGCACGTTCTCGTTCGCGCCGGTGCCGGCCACGCACCTGCGCATCGACGTGTTGAGCAGCCAGTGCACGGGCAACCCGCGCTACGCGGGCGAGCAGGACAACGACCCGCGCGCGAACACCGACTGCGCGGCGAACAGCCCGTTCGCCTCGCAGGTACGGATCAGCGAGTTCCAGGTCTTCACCCGCTGAGACTGACCTGAGGGGTCCATCGCGGTAGCCTGCCGCGATGGACCCCTCACGTGTTCGGCGGTATCTGGAACGGCTCGGAGTCGAGCGGGGGGCGCCGACGCTCGGGTTGCTGGGGGAGCTGCAGGAGCGGCACCTGCACGTGGTGCCGTTCGAGAACCTCAGCGTCCACCTGCGGGAGCCGATCGTGCTGGAGCCGGCGGCGCTCGTCGACAAGATCGTCGAACGGCGACGGGGCGGCTTCTGCTACGAGCTCAACGGCGCGTTCGGCGCGCTGCTCACCGCGCTCGGCTACGAGGTCACCCACCTGGCGGCCCGGGTGAAGACCGGGCCGCTGTTCGACCATCTGGCCCTGCGCGTCGACCTCGACGGTGGGCCGTGGCTCGTCGACGTGGGCTTCGGGCGCTTCACGCACCGGCCGATCCGGCTCGACGTCCGCACACCGCAGTCCGATCCCGGCGGCACGTTCACGGTGACCGCGGACGCGTCGGGCGACCTCGCCGTCGACCGCGACGGCGAACCGGAGTACACGATGGAGACCCGGCCGCGCACGCTCGCCGACTTCGAGCCCACCTGCTGGTGGCAGTGCACGTCGCCGAAGTCGCACTTCACGCAGTCACTGGTGTGCACGCGGCTCACCGGCTCCGGCCGCGTCACGCTGAGCGGACGCACGCTGATCCGCACCCGCCCCGACGGCCGCGACGAGCGCACGCTCGGCGGCGACGCCGAGGTGCTGGCCGCCTACCACGAGCACTTCGGAATTGTGCTCGACACGGTGCCGGAGGTGCGGGCACCATGGGGTACATGACGCGACTGTTTATCCGGCCCCGTGTACCGGTGGCCACCTGACGTTCGCGTATCCCTGCGCAGGTAGAGAGCCCCGGTCCGCCGGGGCTTCGCCGATTTCCGAGGCCTTCTCTACCAGCGAGGTGCATCATGCGAGACCTGACCGACCCCACCGCCGGCCCCCACGCCGTCCAGCTCGTCGTCGACACGGTCATCGACGCGCTCGAAGCCGCCTGGAACATCCCGGTGCTGCGGTACCGCGGCGACCCGGTGGTCCCGATCCGCGACCATTACGACCTGCTGCGCTACCCGGCCGACGCGGTGACCCGCAACCGGCGCTACTCCCGCTACGTCGACGCCGACCGGATGCTGCGCGCACACACCACGGCGCACATTCCCGCCCTGCTCCGCGGCCTGCGGGAACCAGAGATCCTGCTGGCCGTTCCCGGAATGTGCTACCGCCGCGACGTCATCGACCGGCACCACGTGGCCGAACCCCACCACCTCGACCTGTGGCGGGTCCGGCGCGCCGGTCCGCCCCTGGGTGAGCGTGACCTGACCGGGATGATCGACGTCGTCGTCGGCGCCCTGCTGCCCGGGCGGCCCGTCACGACGCCGGCCAGCCCACACCCGTACACAGTGGACGGACGCGAGATCTACGCCGACGGCATCGAGATCGGCGAGTGCGGGATCGCCCATCCCGAGGTGCTGACCACCGCCGGTCTTCCGGCGTCGGCGTCCGGCCTGGCGATGGGCCTCGGCCTGGACCGCCTCACGATGCTGGCCAAGGGCGTCGACGACATCAGGCTCCTCCGGTCGCGGGACCCGCGCGTGGCCGGCCAGATGACCGACCTGGCGCCGTACCGCCCGGTGTCGTCGATGCCGCCGGTGCGGCGCGACCTCTCGGTGGCCGTGGCGGCCGACACCGACGCGGAGGTGCTGGGCGACCGGGTGCGCGGGGCCCTGGGTCCCGACGCCGAGAGCCTCGAGGAGGTGGCGGTGCTGAGCGAGACGGTGTACGCCGACCTCCCGGAACCGGCCCGGGACCGGCTGGGCATCCGGGAGGGCCAGAAGAACGTGCTGGTGCGCCTGGTGATCCGGCATCCCGACCGCACCCTGACCACCGCCGAGGCCAACGCGATCCGCGACCGCGTCTACGGCGCCCTGCACGCCGGGACCGTCAAGCTACTCACGGGTAAGAACAGCGGATAGAATCTTGCGGTGCCTGAGGAACCTCTACGGATAGCTCTGCTTTCCTACCGGAGCAAGCCGTTCTGCGGCGGCCAGGGTGTCTACGTGCGCTACCTCTCGCGTGAGCTCGTACGCCTGGGCCACCACGTCGAGGTGTTCTCGGGTCCGCCGTTGCCGCAGCTCGACGACGGCGTCACGCTCACCGAGCTGCGCAGCCTGGACCTGTACCGCGAGCCCGACCCGTTCCGCGTTCCGAAGCTCCGCGAGTTCACCTCGGCCACCGACTGGCTGGAGTGGCTCACGATGTGCACCGGCGCGTTCCCCGAGCCGCTGACGTTCTCCCTGCGGGCGTGGCGGCACCTCCGGAAGAGGAGGAGCGAGTTCGACATCGCGCACGACAACCAGGGGCTGGGCTACGGCCTGCTCGGGCTGAAACGGCTCCTGCCCACCGTGGCGACCGTCCATCACCCGATCACCGTCGACCGCGACATCGAGCTCGCCGCGGCGCCGTCGCGGAAGCGGCGCTTCGCACTGCGGCGCTGGTACGGGTTCACGCGCATGCAGGGCCGTGTGGTGCGCCGGCTGCCGGCGGTGTGCACGGTGTCGGCCACGTCGGAGGAGGAGACGCTGCGGGCGTTCCGTGTCGAGCCGTCGCGGTTGAGCGTCATCGGGGTCGGTGTCGACGACGAGGTGTTCCGGCCGCCGTCGGTCGCGCGGGTCAAGGACCGCATCGTGACCGTGACCAGCGCCGACGTTCCGTTGAAGGGACTCGACGACCTGCTGCACGCGGTGGCGAAGCTGCGCACCGAGCGCGACGTCGAGCTGGTGGTGGTCGGCACGCCCAAGCCCGACGGGCCCGCCGACCGGTCCGTGGGCCGGCTGGGGCTCAAGGACGCGGTGCGGTTCGTGAGCGGACTGTCCGAAGTGGACCTCGCGGCGCTTCTCGGCAGCGCCGAGGTGGCCGTGGTGCCGTCGCGGTTCGAGGGCTTCTCGTTGCCCGCGGTCGAGGCGATGGCGTGCGGCACCGCGCTGGTGGCCACCACGGCGGGCGCGCTGCCGGAGGTGGTCGGCCCCGACGGGCACGCCGCGCTGCACGTGCCGCCGAGTGACCCGGAGGCGCTGGCCGCCGCGATCGGCCGGCTCCTCGGCGACCCGGCGCTCCGGGAGACGCTGGGTGCGAACGGCCGGGAACGCGTTCTCGCCAACTACACCTGGCGGCGCACCGCGCTGTCCACTGTGGACTGGTACCGCAGGGCGCTCGGATGCTGACCGTCGACTACGACCGGCTCGGTGTCCGGCGGGGGATGACGGTGCTCGACCTCGGCTGCGGTGAGGGCCGGCACGCGTTCGAGGCCTACCGGCGTGGCGCGCACGTGGTCGCCGTGGACCTCAGCGCCCGGGACCTCGCGACGACCCGCGAGTGGTGCGCGGCGATCCGCCTCGCCGGTGAGGCGCCGGCCGACGCCAGCGCGGCCGCGGTGCGGGCCGACCTGCGGGCGCTGCCGTTCCCCGACGCCTCGTTCGACCGCGTGATCGCCAGCGAGGTGCTGGAGCACATCCCCGACGACGGTGCGGCGATCGCCGAACTGGCCCGGGTGCTCAAGCCGGGCGGGCGGGCGGCGGTCACCGTGCCCCGCTGGTTCCCGGAGCGGGTGTGCTGGGCGCTGTCCGACGAGTACCACGCCAACGAGGGCGGCCACGTGCGCATCTACCGGGCGTCGGAGCTGTCGGCGAAGCTGGCCGACGTCGGTCTGAAGACGATCGGCCGCGGCCACGCCCACGCGCTGCACAGCCCGTACTGGTGGCTGAAGTGCGCGGCCGACGACAGCGCCGCCGTGCGGGCCTACCACAAGCTGCTGGTGTGGGACATCGTCAAGCGACCCCGGCTGACCCGCTGGGCCGAGAAGGGCCTGAACCCCATGCTGGGCAAGAGTGTCGTGTTGTACGTGCGGAAGCCGACCACGTGACGGTACTCACGGCCGACGCGATTCGGTCCACTGTGGACAGTATCGCCGCCGTACAGACGCCCGACGGCGCCATCCCGTGGTTCCCCGGCGGCGAGCTGGACCCGTGGGACCACGTCGAGGCGGCGATGGCCCTCGACGTCGGCGGCCGGCACGCCGAGGCGCGGGCCGCCTACCGGTGGCTGCACACGCAGCGGCGCGACGGTGGCTGGTGGCCGGCGAAGTACCGCGACGGCGCGCCGGTGTGCGACTTCGGCGAGACCCACCACAGCGCGTACCTCGCGGTCGGGCTGTGGCACCACTTCCTCGCCACCGACGACGAGGGTTTCCTGGTCGAGCTGTGGCCCAGCGTGCGCGAGGCGGCCGACTTCGTGGTGCGGCACCAGGAGTCGTCGGGCGTCGTGCCGTGGGCGGTGCACCCCGTGACGGGCGCCGACCGGGTGGCGCTGCTCACCGGGTCGGCCAGCACGTACCAGGGGCTGCGGTGCGCGTCCGCGATCGCCGAGCACCTCGGCCGTTCCCAGCCCGACTGGGAGCTCGCGGCGGCCGACCTGCAGCAGGCGATCCGGGAGAAGCCGGACCTGTTCGCCGACAAGGGCCGCTACTCGATGGACTGGTACTACCCGGTGCTCGGCGGCGCGGTCCGCGGGCCCGCGGCGCGGGCGCGTCTCGCCGAGCGCTGGGACGAGTTCGTGGTGCCCGGGTTCGGCGTCCGCTGCGTGGCCGACCGGCCCTGGGTCACCGGTGCCGAGACGTGCGAGCTGGCGCTGGCCCTGCACGCCAACGGCGACCCCGACGCGGCGGCGCGGGTGGTCGCCGACATGCAGCACCTGCGCCACGACGACGGCTCCTACTGGACCGGCCTCGTGTTCGACGAGGGGGTCCGCTGGCCGGTCGAGCGGACGACGTGGACGGCGGCGGCCGTGGTGCTCGCGGTCGACGCGTTGGACGGGGAGCACCCGCGCAGCACGATCTTCTCCGGCGAGCCCACCCCGCTGCGCGAGACCGCCTGACTCAGTCGCGGGCCGGGACCGGTACCGGGTCGGGTTCCTCCGCCTCGCGTCGGGTGGGCGGCGCGGGCGGCTCCGCCTCGACCGGCTCCTCGCGCCTGGCCAGGAACGGCGGGGTCCAGTTCTTCATCGACATCGCCGGTTTCTCGACCAGGTGCCACGACGGCACCGCGAGCAGCACCGTGCCGGCCAGCGACAGCAGGATGTACGCCGCCACGCCCCACTCGGCCCAGCCGAGCATCGCGATGCCCTGCTGCACCGGGAACGCGTAGATGTAGATGCCGTACGAGTAGTCGCGCTTGCGGCCGATGCCCTGCAGCCATCCCGGCAGCTTGCAGGACAGCCACACCAGCAGGTACGCGTACGCCGGCTGTCCGATCACCAGGAACCCGCCGAACGCGGCGGACCCGACGAACGCCACCGCGGCCACGGCCGCGACCGCCGGGTGCATCGGGATGCGGTCGCGGTACAGGTGCATGCTCGCGCCGATGAGGAACATGAACACCAGGAACATCAGCGTGGTGATGCCGTACGAGCCGATGACCGGGAACGGGCCGAGCTCGCCGCGGGAGTACATCCCCGTGTTGAGCACCGGTAGCTGGCGGACCCAGTCGGCCACCACGACCAGGTACAGGCCGACGGTCACCAGCAGCACCATGCGTGGGGCGCGACGGAGCGTGCCGGTCCACGCGAGAACGCCGACGAGCACATAGCAGGTCAGCTCGTACTTGAGGGTCCACAGTGACCCGTTGACGGCGCCGCCGCTCGGGTTCGTGGCCCACAGCCCGGAGATCGTGTACTGGTTCATCGTGGTGGTGGCGTTGCGCACGATGTAGTCGAGCGGCCCGTTCGGGTGGTTCCAGTAGCCGGCGAGCGTGTCGCGCTCGTACAGCGCCACGAGCGGCATCAGGAGACACGCGGCCACGACGAGGCACACCCAGAAACCCGGAAAGATCCGGAGGAACCGGTGCCAGGCGTACCGCGGCAGGCTGAACCGCATGCCGCTGGCCGTGATGAGGAACCCCGACAGCACGAAGAACCCGTTGACGCCGAGCCCGCCGAAGTCGAGCTGTCCGCGGGTGAACTCGAAGCCGTAGTTGGGCCGGCCGTAGCCGAGCGGGGCGGCGTGCGCCACGAGCACCGACACCGCGAGCACCAGCCGCAGGAACCCGATGCTGTTGGCCCGCGTCGAGAACTCGGTGGCCAGGGAGCGGGCCGGCCGCCAGGTCAGGACAGTGCGCACGGTCGTACCCTCCGCAACAGGCGCAGGGAGCCGCACCCGGTCAGCTCGGTGAACTCGCCGGACTCTACCGCCTTGCGGTAGATCCGGTGGGGCGCCTGCCCGCCGTCGGCGGGGTCCGGGAACACGTCGTGGATCGCCAGTACGCCGCCGATGGCGACGTGCGGCGCCCACGACGCGTAGTCGCGTTGTGCCGACTCGTCGGTGTGGCTGCCGTCGATGAAGGCGAGGGCGAGGGGACCGGTCCAGAGCGCGGCCAGCGTCTCCCCGCGTGCGACGACCGCCACGACGACGTCCTCCGCGCCTGCCGTGGCGATCGTGTGCCGGAACCCGGGCAGCGTGTCGATCCGCCCGACCGCGGGGTCCACGAGGGACGGGTCGTGGTACTCCCAGCCCGGCTGGTGCTCCTCCGACCCGCGGTGGTGGTCGACGGTCACGACCACGCCGCCGCGCTCGCGGGCCGCGGCGGCGAGGTACAGCGTCGACTTGCCGAGGTAGCTGCCCACCTCCAGCAGCGGGCCGGGGATCGCGTCGCGGGCGGCCGCGTACAGCGCGGCGCCCTCGTCGTCGGGCATGAACCCCGGTGCGGAGCGGGCGGCGGCGAGCAGGTCCTCTGGCACGCACACATGCTGCCAGAATGGGCGGATGGATCTCGCCCACCGGGCCCGCGTAGCGCTCAGCCACTGCCGCGTCGACCTTCCCGACACGACCGGTCCCACGGTGATGGCGCGCACGCCGGTCACCGGGCGGGAGCTGTTCCCGGTCCCCGCGCACGACGCCGCGGCGGTGACCGCCGCGATCGACGCCGCCCACGACGCCTTTCTCACCTGGCGTACGGTGCCGGCTCCGGTGCGTGGCGCGCTGGTGAAGCGGTTCGGTGAGCTGATCACCGAGCACAAGGAGGACCTCGCTGACCTGGTGGGCATCGAGGTCGGGAAGATCCGGTCGGAGGCGCTCGGCGAGGTGCAGGAGATGGTCGACATCTGCGACTTCGCGGTCGGGCTGTCGCGCCAGCTGCAGGGCCGCACGATGCCGTCGGAGCGGCCGGGCCACCGGCTCATGGAGACGTGGCATCCGGCCGGGGTCGTCGGTGTCATCTCCGCGTTCAACTTCCCGGCGGCGGTGTGGTCGTGGAACACCGCGCTGGCGCTCGTGTGCGGCGACACGGTCGTGTGGAAGGCGTCGGAGCTGACGCCGCTGACGTCGTACGCGTGCAGCGCGCTGCTCGCCCGCGCGGCCGGGGAGTGCGGTGCGCCGCCGAACCTCAACGTGCTCGTGGTCGGTGACGCCGAGGCGGCCGCGCCGCTGCTCGACGACCGGCGCGTGGCGGTGGTGAGCGCCACCGGCTCCGAGCGCATGGGCGCCGCGGTCGCGCCGCGGGTCGCGGCCCGCTTCGGCCGCCTGATCCTCGAGCTCGGCGGCAACAACGCGGCGATCGTCACGCCGTCGGCCGACCTCGATCTCGCGGTGCGTGGCATCGTGTTCGCCGCGGCCGGCACGGCGGGGCAGCGCTGCACGTCGATGCGTCGCGTCATCGTGCACGAGAGCCGCGCGGAGGAGCTGGTGTCGCGGCTCGCGGCCGTCTTCGACCGGCTCACCGTCGGCGATCCCTTCGTCGAGGGCACGCTTGTCGGTCCGCTCATCTCCGCGTCCGCGTTCACGAGCATGGGTGACGCGCTGAGCACGGCCACCGCCGACGGTGGCGCCCTGGTAGCGGGCGGGGAGCGCGTCGACGTCCACCCCGACGCCTACTACGCCCGGCCGGCGCTGGTGCGGATGCCGGCGCAGACCGCGCTCGTCCAGCGGGAGACGTTCGCGCCGATCCTGTACGTCCTCACGTACTCGACGTTCGAGGAGGCGGTGGCGCTGCACAACGCGGTGCCGCAGGGCCTGTCGTCCTCGATCTTCACCACCGACCAGCGCGAGGCCGAGCGCTTCCTCGCCGCCGACGGCAGCGACTGCGGAATCGTCAACGTCAACATCGGCACCTCCGGCGCCGAGATCGGCGGCGCGTTCGGGGGCGAGAAGACCACCGGCGGCGGCCGCGAGTCGGGTTCCGACGCGTGGCGCGGCTACATGCGCCGGGCGACGAACACCATCAACTACTCGAGCGAGCTGCCGCTGGCGCAGGGGGTCAACTTCGGGTAGGTGCGCTCCCGCTCGACGGTCGTGCCGAGGCTCCGTGCCCTGGCGATGGTGGCCTCGAGGTCGTCGACCTCCACGTACAGCCGCACCCCGGTGTGCGGCGGTGGCGCGCCCGGTACGGCCCGCTGCAGCCCGCCGATGCCCTTGCCTGTGTGCTGCACCAGCCAGTACGGCCGGTCGAGGTGCTCCTCGAACGCGGGGCTGAACGTCCACCCGAACAGCTCGCCGTAGAACCGCTGACTGCCGGCCGGGTCCGCCGACTCGATCTCCCACCAGACGACGCTGTGCGCGGCCGATTCAAGCACGCGTGGGGATACCCGCCTCGGGACACCCGTCTTGACATAAACGACGCTCTATCCAGTGCGGGGTTCGGGGCCAGGGCTGCACTGGATAGAGCGTCGTCTATTCCAAGGTCCGGTCGGCGCCGGGGCGGGACCCCGGTCCCTCGCCCGCGCCCGTGTCTTCGCCTTTGCCTGTGCCCGTGTCTTCGCCTGTGCCCGTGTCTTTGCCTGCGTCTGTGGCACGGCCGGCGGAGTCGCGGGCGCGATGGAGGGCGACCCCGGCCACCACCAGGGCCACCCCGGCGAGCTCGGGGACGGTCGGGATCTGGGTCAGCACGACCACGCCGATCACGGTGGCGGTCGCCGGGAGGAGGGCGACCATCAGAGCGTAGGTCGCCCGGGGGACGCGGGCCATCGCCGCCTGGTCGCAGACGTACGGGATCACCGACGAGCAGATGCCCACCCCGACGGCCGCCGCCAGGAGGAGGGGATCGGCGAACGCCGGAACGGCGTCGGTGACGCCGACCGGCAGGGCGACGACGGCGGCGACCAGCATCGCGAGGGCCAGGCCGTCGATGCCGTCGCCGTCGTTGCCGGCCATGCGGTGGCCGAGCACGATGTAGAGCGCGAACAGCACCGCGTTCGCCGCCGCCAGGGCGACACCCAGCGGCTCACCCACCAGACGGACGTCCGTGAGCAGGTAGACGCCGCCGACAGCCAGCACCAGCGCGACGGCGTTCCGCGGCGTGCGGGCGGCCAGCGCCGCCAGCGCGATCACGGGCAGGAACTCGATCGCGGCCACCGTGCCCAGCGGCAGCCGGTCGATCGCCAGGTAGAAGACGCTGTTCATCGCCGCCAGCACGACACCCCACGCCACGACGAGCCGGCGGTCGGTCCGACGACGCCAGCCGCGCCACGGCCGGCGCCACGCGGCGAAGACCACCGCGGCCGACGCGATCCGCAGCCACGCGACGCCCAGCGCGTCGATCCGGGTGAACAGCAGCACCGCGAACGCCGGTCCGAGGTAGTGGAAGATCGCGCTCGTGACGAGCCACACAGGGGGAGGAATCCGGTCGGTCATCGGTTCTATCCTTGAAGCCGGCAGCGATTCCCGGAATGCCATGTCGAAGGTGGAAGGGCGGTTCCTGTGACCACTTCGGAGGTCAAATACCGGTCAGACCTTCTCGACGACACGAACCGGCGGATCCTCGCCCTGCTCGCCGCCGATCCGCGGCTCCCGGTGACCGCGTTGGCCCGCCGGGTCGGCATGTCGGCACCGTCGGTGCGTGACCGGGTGACCCGGCTCGAGGAGGCCGGCGTGATCCGCGGCTACCGGCTCGACATCGACCCGGCCGCGCTGGGTCTCCCGGTGGCGGCGTGGGTGCGGGTGCGTCCGGGCCCGGGCCAGCTGGCCCGGCTGACCGAGCTCGCCGCCGCCCGGCCCGAGGTCAGCGAGTGCCACCGCATCTCCGGCGAGGACTGCTTCCTACTGAAGGTGCACGTCGCCGAGATCGCCGCGTTGGAGGGCGTCCTCGACGAGTTTCTGCGGTACGGGCAGACGGTCAGCTCGTTCGTGGTGTCGACGCCGGTGCCGCCGCGTCCGGTGCTGCCGCCACCACCGGCTGGCTGAGCTCGACCTCGTCACGCAGTGGGATGCCGTAGGAGCCGGTCAGGGGGATCTGGGGCTTCAGCGTGCGGCGGGCCTCGTCGACCGCGCCCGGTCGCAGCGCCGACAGCCGGAACCCGCGCCGCTGGTAGAAGCGCAGCGCGTCGACGTTGTCGTTGGTCGTGAGGACCCACAGCGTGTGGCACCCGGCCCGGGCGGCGATCACCTGGACGGCCCGGACCAGCGCGGTGCCGGCACCGCCCCACTGCGACGCGGCGTGCAGCGTGAGGATCTCGCACTCCGGGCCCGCGACGTCGTAGGTGAGCACCCCGGCGATGTCTCTGTCGGGGCCGCCGCCGGGTGCGAACGCGACGACGGCCGGCCGGGCCGTGGCGTCGAGCAGTTCGCCGCGCCGGGCCACCAGGGCCGCCAGATGCCGTTCGAGGAACGCGCGGACGGACTCGTCGCCCGGCGGAAACTCGCGTGTCTCCACGGCGCTCATCATCCAGGATCGGTGGAATGAGCGGTGTCGTGAATCGGGCCCTCTCCGAGCCCGTCGTCTCGTGTGTGTTCGTGTGCCACGACGGCTCCGGCCGGGTCCTGCTGGCGCGGCGCGCGGCCGGCGCCCGCGACGAGCCCGGCACGTGGGACACCGGTGCCGGCGCGCTGGAGCACGGCGAGACGTTCGAGGCGGCGGTGGCCCGGGAGGTGGGCGAGGAGTACGGGGCGCAGCCGCGGAAGGTCGAGCTGATCGGTGTCCGCAATGTTCTGAGGGGACGCCCGACAGCGCACTGGGTGGCCATCGTGTTCGCCGTGGAGGTCGACCCCACGCGGGTTCACATCGCCGAGCCGCACAAGTTCGACCGGCTCGGCTGGTTCGACCCGAACGAGCCGCCGGCGCCCGTCCACTCGCAGTTGAACGCGACCCTGGAGCTGTTCACGACAGCAGGGCACGCACCTCGTCCGGAACCGGGGTAGGTGTGTGGGTGCCGGGCGTCACGCTGATCGCGGTGAGCACCGCGGTGAAGATGCCGCGACCGGCGACCTCGCCACGCATCGTGACGTCGAACGAGGTGCGGCCCCAGCGCGACACCGTGGCCGTCATGTCGACGAGGTCGCCGCGGGTGGCCGGCGCGTCCCACTCGACCAGCACTTTCTTCACCATGTAGTCGAGCGCGCCGGCGGGCAGGGTCGAGTCGAGCCACTGCTCCATCACGTCGTCGACGTACACCAGGTAGTTGGCGTTGAACACGACGCCCTGGAGGTCGCACTCGCCGTACCGCACCCGGATGCGCTGTCGGTACTCCACGATGTTGACCTTAGGTCACCGAAGCGCTGGCGCGGTGTGGCCGTGGCCTGCGACGCTGGTGTCCGTGTATGACTTCGACATCCTCGTGATCGGTTCCGGACCGAGCGGACAGAAGGCGGCGATCGCCGCGACCAAGCTCGGCCGCCGGGTCGGTGTGGTCGATCGGCGCACCATGATCGGTGGCGTGTGCATCAACACCGGCACCATCCCGTCGAAGACGCTACGGGAGGCGGTCCTCTACCTCACCGGTCTCAGCCAGCGCGACATGTACGGCCAGAGCTACCGCGTCAAGGAAGACGTGACGATGGACGACCTCTCGGCCCGTACCCAGCACGTCATCAGCAAGCAAATCGACGTCATCCGCAGCCAGCTCGCCCGCAACCGGGTCCACGTGATCAACGGGACGGCCCGTTTCACCGACCCGCACGCGGTGACGGTCGACGACGGCACCGGTCACGAGTCGAAGTACACCGCGGAAAAAATCATTATCGCGGCCGGCACCCGCCCGGCGCGGCCCGACAGCGTCGCGTTCGACGACCGCATGATCATCGACTCCGACGGCGTGCTCAACCTGCACAAGATCCCGCGGTCGATGGTCGTGGTGGGCGCCGGGGTCATCGGCATCGAGTACGCGTCGATGTTCGCGGCGCTCGGCACGAAGGTCACCGTCGTCGAGCGGCGCACCCGCATGCTCGAGTTCGTCGACCTGGAGATCATCGAGGCGCTCAAGTACCACCTGCGCGACCTCAGCGTGACGTTCCGGTTCGGCGAGGAGGTCGCGAAGGTCGAGCAGCACCAGGGCGGCGCGATCGCGACGCTGGTCAGCGGCAAGCGGATCGCCGCCGACACCGTGATGTACTCGGCCGGCCGGCAGGGCGTCGCCTCCGAGCTGAACCTCGACGCGGCCGGGCTGCAGGGCGACAACCGCGGCCGCATCAAGGTCGACGAGCACTTCCGCACCGACGCGCCGCACATCTACGCGGTCGGTGACGTCATCGGCTTCCCGGCGCTCGCGTCGACGTCGATGGAGCAGGGCCGGATGGCCGCCTACCACGCGTGCGACGAGCCGGTGCACGCGCTCAACGAGCTGCAGCCGATCGGCATCTACACGATCCCCGAGATCAGCTTCGTCGGTAAGACCGAGGACGAGCTGACCGACCAGCAGGTGCCGTTCGAGGTGGGCATCGCCCGCTACCGCGAGCTGGCCCGGGGCCAGATCACCGGTGACTCGCACGGAATGCTCAAGCTGCTGGTCGCGCCCGGCGACCGCACCCTGCTGGGCGTGCACGTGTTCGGTACCGGCGCCACCGAGCTGGTCCACATCGGACAGGCCGTGATGGGCTGCGGCGGCAGCATCGACTACCTCGTCGACGCGGTGTTCAACTACCCGACGCTGGCTGAGTCGTACAAGGTCGCGGCTCTGGACGCGGTGAACAAGATGCGTCATATCGACCGTCTGCACGGGTGAGGTAGGGCAGCAGGAACACCGCCGCCACGGCGGTGAGCCCCTGCACGTTGGTGAGCAGTCCCCAGCCGAGTGCGTTCCCGAGGCTGGGGAAGCTCACCACGAGCACCACGAACCACGCGGTCACCAGCTTCCACCGGCCGGCGGCGGCCAGCGCCGCGATCGGCAGCACGAGCCACACCAGGTGGTGCACCCACGAGATCGGCGAGACCGCCACCGACAGCGCGGCGAGCACGCCGAGCGCCGCCAACCGGTTGCCGTTCCGCTCGCACCGCCAGGCCTGGTAGGTGCCGAACGCCACCAGCAGCACCGCGAGCACCAGCCAGACCTTCTCGGCCGTGTGCGGCGCCACCGCCCGCAGCAGCATGCCCCGCACCGACTGGTTACCCGGAATGTCGTTGGCGCCGAACCGGGTGGTGTCGCGTGAGGACCGGAACAGGTAGTCGCCTGCGCTCGGCCACAGCAGCACGAGACCGACCACTGTGGACCCGGCGACCCACGCCATCGTGCCGCCGAACCGCTTCCACTTGCGGCTGACGAACAGCCACGGCAGGTAGACGGCGGGCGTCAGCTTGACGGCGATCGCCAGCCCGAGCCCCCACCCGCGCGGTCCCCTGCGCTGCACCAGGTCCAGCGCGACCAGCAGCACCAGGAACACACCGACCTGTCCGAACCGCAGGTGGCTGCGCATCGGTGACGACAGCAGGATCGCGGTGACCGTCAGCGGCAGGCCGATGCGGTCGACCACGGGACGCAGCGCCACCGGGGCCAGCGCGACGACCGCGGCCAGCGTGGCGAGCGTCCACAGGGCCTGGGCGAGCCCCAACGGCATGCGCGACAACGGTTCCATCACCAGCGCCGCGAACGGCGGGTACGTGAACGGCATGTCGAAGATGGTGCGGAACGCGTACAGGTTCAGGCCGTCGCCGGCCTCACCGCCCGCGCCGTGGTAGACGAGGAAGTCCTTGAGCCGCTGGTCGGGGGCAGAGGCGAGCAGGAGCCCGATCGGCAGCGCCGCGGCCGCGGCCGGGATCGTCCACGCCCACGGCGATGCCTTGAGCCACGGCGGCATCCGCCACGTGCGGGTGGGCAGTCCGTCCACAGAGGACAGCGCGGTCAGCGCCGTGGCGAGCAGCACGGCGCCGACGATGACCCCGGCGACGGCGTCGGAGAGCCAGTGCATGCCGAGGTACACGCGCGTCGCTCCCACGAGGGCGCCCATCGTGAGGGCGACCACCCAGATCGCGCCGCTGTGCCGGTCCCATAAGGTTTTCCGCAACCGGAGCAGCTGCCACACGACGAGACCCCAACCGAGCACGGCGGCGGCCGAGCGACCGGACGAGAACGTGGTCTCGAGCGTGTATTCGGGCCCCGGGCGGCGGACCGTGGCGAACAGCACCAGTTCCAGCACCTGCCCGGCCGCGAGCGCCAGCACGGGCAGGAACTCGCGCGGCGAGCGCTTCACGGCGGCGATCGCGCACAGCGCCAGGAGAACCGGGTACAGCACGGGGCCGGCGCCGAGCTGGGTGAGCCAGAGGGCGACGCGCACGCCGCCGCTGCGGTCCTGCGCCATGACGAGGTCGCGCACGGCGACGTCGGCGTCGAGCGGCGCACCGTTGCGCGCGGCGACGTACGCCGTGAGGCCGGCGGCCCAGGCGATGGCCAGCCCTACGGCGGCGGGACGGAGCAGCTGCGATCGGAACACGTCGGCAGGGTAGCGAGGGTGTGCACGCTGGGGTTCATGCCGGACCGGGCGCGTCGACGTCCGCCCCGTCGGCGATCCGGTCGCAGGGCACCCGGACGACCGTGTCCGGATTGTTGCGGAGGTAGGCGCGTGCGCCGCTGTCGCCGGTGGCGAGCTCGACGACGCCGGGCCAGTGGTCGCGCCCGAGGAGCACGGGGTGGCCGTCGCGGTCGCCGTAGGTGGCGAGCGCCAGCGCGCCCGGCGCGGCGTGGGTTCCGACCGCGCGGACCGCGTCGGGCGTGATGCCCGGCGTGTCGACGAGCATCACCACGACCGCGGGCGCGGCGGTGGGTCCGAGCGCGGCGAGGCCGGCGCGCAGCGACGAGCCCATGCCGTCGGCCCAGCCGGTGTTCTCGACGATGATCGCGTCGCCGAGGTCGGCCTGCGCCCGGACCTCCGCGGCCGCGGCGCCGATCACGACGACCAGCGGGGCGCACCCGCCGTCGCGCAGCACGCCGAGCGCCCGGTCGACCCACAGCGTTCCACCGTCGCTGACCAGGGCCTTCGGCATTCCGTAGCGGGTGCCGCCGCCCGCGGCGAGCAGTAGTCCGGCTGGCTCCATGGCCCTAAGTAGACCTCCTTGGGAGCGTGCCCACGGGTAACGGTTGTGAAAACTTCGCCCGGGTTCTTGACAAGAGAGGGCTCTCAGTAAGAACTTTTACCAACAACACCGAATGAACGCACCGTGAAGAGGTCCGATGATCGAGCCCGAAGCAGACCAGGTCACCACCGCCAGGACGGCGTTGGTCGACGGGTCGACCGCGGATGGCTCGTTCGGGGCCCGGGACAGCGTGCTGGCCCGGGTCCGGGCCAAGTTACCGGAGTTCACGGGCGCCCTCCAGCGGGTCGCGGAAAACATTCTCAGCGACCCCGCCGGCGCCGCCCGGGCGACCATCGTGGAGTTGGCGGAGCGTAGCGGAACCTCACCGGCCACCATCACGCGGTTCTGCCGCGCGATGGACTTCGAGGGTTACGCCGACCTGCGGCTCGGCATCGCCGCCGAGACCGGTCGGATGACCCGCCGGGCCGGCTGGACGGTCGACATCGGCCGGGAGATCCAGCCGACCGACCCGCTCTCGCGGGTGCTGGGCCAGATCATGGCGGCCGACACGCAGGCCATGAACGACACCGCCGCGCTGCTCGACCTGGCCGAGGTCGAGAAGGCGGCCGCCGCGATCGCCGCGGCGTCCCGCGTGGACATCTACGGCGCCAGCGGCAGCGCGCTGGTCGGCGGCGAGATGCAGTTCTCGCTGCACCGCATCGGCGTCGCGGCGTGGGCGTGGACCGACGTCCACAACGGACTGGCCAGCGCCGCCCTGCTCAAGGCGGGCGACGTGGCTCTCGGGGTGTCGCACAGCGGCCAGACCCGGGAGACCATCGAGATGCTCGCCGAGGCCGGCAGCCACGGCGCCACCACCATCGCACTCACCAGCTTCCCCCGCGCGCCACTGGCGGAGGTCGCCGACATCATCCTGCTCACCGCGTCTCAGGCCACCACCTTCCGGCCCGACGCGCTCTCGGCCCGGCACCCGCAGCTGGTGGTGCTGGACCTTCTGTACATCGCGGTCGCCCAACGCACGCACGACCGCGCGCACGCCGCCTTCCAGCGCACCGCCAAGGCGGTCGCCGGGCACAAGACGGCCCGGGAGTCCCAGGACTCCCGTTTCACCACACCTTCCTGAATCCAACCGAGCTGTTTCAGTCCCCGGTGCGAGCAACACGAGTCGAGGAGACCCACCATGTCCGAAACCCCTGAACCCGGCACGGGTGTCGACCGGCGGAAGCTGCTCGGTCGCACCGCCGCCGCGGGCCTGCTCGCCGTTCCCGGCGTCGGCCTGCTGAGCGGCTGCCTCGGCAGCAACGACGACGACGGCGGCGACCAGGCCGAAGGCGAGAAGACCGCCGCCAACCCCCTGGGGGTCAAGGAGGACGCCGAGCTCGAGGTCGTCATCTTCAACGGCGGCCTGGGCACCAAGTACGCCACCGACGTGCACATCCCGTCGTACAAGAAGTCGTTCCCCAAGGCGAACGTGAAGTTCTCGCAGGCGGAGGAGATCTCCACCGTCGTGCAGCCGCGGTTCGCCGGTGGCAACCCGCCGGACATGGTGAACAACGCCGGCTCGAAGCTCATGGACATGGGCGCGCTGGTGGCGGAGGGCCAGGCCGCGGACCTCACCGACCTTTTCGAGGCGGAGGCGCTCGGCGGTGGCGGCAAGGTCAAGGACACGCTGCTGCCCGGCACCATCGAGCAGGGCACGTTCAACGGCAAGCCGTACGTGCTGCAGTACGCCTACACCGTGTTCGGCCTCTGGTACGACAGCGAGCTGTTCAAGAAGAACAACTGGGCGCCGGCCAAGACGTGGGCCGATTTCACCGCGCTGCTCGACAAGATGAAGGCGCAGGGCATCACGCCGTACGCGTACGCCGGTGCGAACGCCGCGTACTACCAGTACCTGGTGATCCTCACCAGCGCCGCGAAGATCGGCGGGGCCGACGTTCTCAAGAACATCGACAACCTCGAGCCGAACGCGTGGAAGTCCGACGCCGTGAAGCAGGCCGCCACCGCGTGGGCCGAGATCGGCGCCAAGTACATGAACAAGGCCAACCTCGGCCAGAAGCACACCGAGGTGCAGCTGCAGCAGAACCAGAGCAAGGTCGGGTTCTACCCGAGCGGGTCGTGGCTGGAGAACGAGCAGGCCAAGGAGACCCCGCCCACGTTCAAGTACGCGGTCATGCCGGTCCCGAGCGTCACCGGGTCGGACAAGCTGCCGAACACCGCGATCTACGCCGCGGCCGGCGAGATGTACTTCGCCTCGGCCAAGGGCAAGAACCCGCGCGGCGGCATGGAGTACCTGCGGCACATGCTCTCCAAGGAGGGCGCGCGCGGCTTCACCGAGCTCACCAAGGTGGCGACCGTGGTCAAGGGCGCGGCCGACGGCCTGACGATCTCGCCCGGGTTCACCAGCGCCCAGGAGCTCACGAAGGCCGCCGGCGACAACGCGTTCTCGTTCCGGTGGGACTCGTGGTACAAGAAGCTGGACGACGAGTGCCGCGCCGCCACCAACGAGCTGATGTTCAACGGTGGTACGGCTGACAAGTTCTGCGACCGGATGCAGAAGGTCGCCGACGAGGTCAAGAACGACTCTTCCATCCAGAAGTTCAAGCGCTGAATCTGGAGTGACCGCATGCGGCGCGGCAAGTATCCCTTCGTCATCGGGTTCCTGTTCGTCCCGGTAACGCTCTACGTCACGTACGTCATCGTCCCGTACGTCCAGGCCTTCAACCTGGCGATGACGAACTGGCGCGGGGTGAGCCCCAACGTGAAGTACGTCGGGCTCGAGAACTTCGAACGTCTACTCAGGGACGACACGTTCTGGAGCGCGGTCGGGCACCACGGGATCCTGCTCGTCGTCATGCCACTGGTCACGATCCTCATCGCGCTGTTCTTCGCGTTCATGTTGAACGTGGGGGGCGGCAGCCGCGGTGGCGAGATGCGTGGGATCTGGGGGTCGAAGTTCTACCGGCTGGTGTTCTTCTTCCCCCAGCTCCTCGCCGTCGTCATCGTCGGCGTCATCTTCGGGCGGGTGTACGCGCCCGACGAGAGCGGCCTGCTCAACGGCATGCTGGGCGGGGTCGGCGTCGACCCCATCCTGTTCATGGCAGACAAGAACATCGCGCTGTACGCGATCATCGCGGTGCTCGTCTGGCAGGCCGTCGGGTTCTACGTCGTGCTGTTCTCCGCCGGCATGGCGTCGGTGCCGAAGGAGATCCTCGAGGCCGCGATGATCGACGGCGCCAGCCGGTTCAGCCTGTTCTTCCGGGTGACCCTCCCACTGCTGTGGGACACCCTGCAGGTGGCCTGGGTGTACCTCGGCATCGCGGCGTTCGACGCGTTCGCGATCGTCCAGGTGCTCTCGGTCGACGAGGGCGGACCGGACAACGCCACGACGGTCCTCGGGATGGAGATCTACAAGAGCGCGTTCCGGGAGTACCAGATGGGCTACGCCTCCGCGATGGGTGTGGCGCTGTTCTTCCTGACGCTGACCTTCGCGGCGCTCACCCTGCGGGTGACCCGTCGCGAGACGATCGAGCTGTGAACGGGACGGCAAGCTGATGGCCACAGGTCTCGACCGGCGACCGACCGGCGCGAATGTTTCTCACCACACGCGGCGCGGGTCCCGCAGGCCGAAGTCGGTGCGGCAGGAGGTCAGCTTCTTCTCGACGCTGGCGCACGTCGCCCTGGCGGTCTGGGCGGTGGCGGTGATCGCGCCGCTGCTGTGGACGATGCTGGCGGCGTTCAAGACGAACACCGAGATCTTCATCGACAGCCCGTTCTCGCTGCCGGAGTCGTTCGGCTTCGACGCGTTCAAGCGGGCCTGGACCGACGCGAACATCGGGCGGTACTTCCTCAACAGCGTGGTCGTGGTGGCGCTGAGCACGACCGGCACGATGGTGTTCGGGTCGATGGCCGCCTACGTGCTGGCCCGGTACAGGTTCTTCGGTAACCGGTTCATCTACTACCTGTTCGTCTCGGGTCTCGCGTTCCCGGTGTTCCTCGCGCTCGTGCCGCTGTTCCTCATCGTGCGCAACATCGGACAGTCGATCCCGTTCCTCGGGCTGAACACGTTCGGGGGCCTGATCCTCGTCTACATCGCGTACTCGCTGCCGTTCACCGTGTTCTTCCTGGCGGCGTTCTTCAAGACGCTGCCGGGCTCGGTGGCCGAGGCGGCGATGATGGACGGCGCGTCGCACACGCGCACGTTCTTCAGCGTGATGCTGCCCATGGCCAAGCCCGGTCTGATCAGCATCACGATCTTCAACATCATCGGGCAGTGGAACCAGTACATCCTGCCGGTGACCCTCATGCAGGGCGACGGCGGCGACGACAAGTACCTGCTCACGCAGGGCATCGCCCGCATCTCGGTGGCCGCCGGCTACGAGGCCGACTGGGCCGCCCTGTTCGCGGCGCTCACCCTGTCGATCCTACCGATGATCATCGTGTACGCGTTCTTCCAGCGCCAGATCCAGGCGGGTCTCACCGCCGGTGCGGTGAAGTAACCCTCCTGCGTTCCGGGCCCGGGGCCTGACCGGGCAGAATGTCTCCGTGCTTTCCATCGAGCAGCGGATCGCCGAGGAGATCGGTGTCCGCGAGAACCAGGTGCGTGCGGCTGTCGGTCTCCTCGACGAGGGGTCCACGGTCCCGTTCATCGCGCGGTACCGCAAGGAAGTGACCGGCAGCCTCGACGACGCGCAGCTGCGCACGCTCGAGGAGCGGCTGCGGTACCTGCGCGAGCTCGACGAGCGGCGGGCCGCGATCCTGGAGTCGATCCGCGGCCAGGGCAAGCTCGACGACGAGCTGCAGGCGCAGATCCTCGCGGCCGACTCGAAGGCCCGCCTCGAGGACATCTACCTGCCGTACAAGCCGAAGCGGCGCACCCGGGCGATGATCGCCCGGGAGGCCGGGCTGGAGCCGCTGGCCGACGCCCTCCTGGCGGATCCCTCCCTGGACCCCCCGACGGCCGCTCTCGAGTACGTCTCCAAGGAGCGCGGGGTGGCCGACGCCGCGGCGGCCCTGGAAGGCGCCCGGTTCATCCTCGTGGAGCGGTTTGCCGAGGAGGCCGACCTCATCGGCGAGCTGCGTGAGCAGATGTGGGAGCGGGGCCGGCTCACCTCCCGCGTGCGCGAGGGCAAGGAGGAGGCCGGCGCGAAGTTCTCCGACTACTTCGACTACGCCGAGCCGTTCACCCGCCTGCCGTCGCACCGCATCCTCGCCGCGTTCCGCGGTGAGAAGGAGGAGATCCTCGACCTGATCATGGAGCCGGAGATCGTCGACGACCCCGTCGCGGCGATGGCGGCCGGCCCCAACTGGTTCGAGCGGCGCATCGCCACCTACTTCAACGTCTCCGAGCAGGGCCGGCCGGGCGACAAGTGGCTGCTCGACACGGTCCGCTGGGCCTGGCGCACCCGCATCCTCGTGCACCTGGGCATCGACCTGCGGTCGCGGCTGTGGCAGCAGGCGGAGGACGAGGCGGTGCGCGTCTTCGCCACCAACCTGCGTGACCTGCTGCTGGCGGCGCCGGCCGGCACGCGTCCCACCATGGGCCTCGACCCCGGACTGCGTACCGGTGTGAAGGTCGCGGTGGTCGACGGCACCGGCAAGGTGGTCGCCACCGACACGGTCTACCCGCACCCGCCCGCGCGGCGGTGGGACGAGTCGCTGGAGAAGCTGGCGCGGCTGGCGGTCGCGTTCAACGTCGACCTGATCGCGATCGGCAACGGCACGGCGTCGCGCGAGACCGACAAGCTGGCCGGCGAGCTGGTGAAGCTGCTGCCCGACCAGGGGATGACGAAGGTCGTCGTGTCGGAGGCCGGCGCGTCGGTGTACTCCGCGTCGGCGTACGCGTCGCAGGAGCTGCCCGGGCTCGACGTGTCGCTGCGCGGCGCGGTGTCGATCGCACGGCGGCTCCAGGACCCGCTGGCGGAGCTCGTCAAGATCGACCCGAAGTCGATCGGCGTCGGCCAGTACCAGCACGACCTCGCCGAGGCGAAGCTGTCCCGGTCGCTCG
Source organism: Virgisporangium ochraceum (assembly GCF_016863655.1). Lineage (GTDB taxonomy): Bacteria > Actinomycetota > Actinomycetes > Mycobacteriales > Micromonosporaceae > Virgisporangium > Virgisporangium ochraceum. The sequence continues at coordinate 168,751 of NZ_BOPH01000053.1, read as the reverse complement.
ACGCGGTGGTCGAGGACTGCGTGAACGGCGTCGGCGTCGACGTGAACACCGCCTCGGCGCCGCTGCTCACCCGCGTGTCGGGCATCGGCGGCACGCTCGCGCAGAGCATCGTGAACCACCGCGACCAGAACGGGCCGTTCCGGTCGCGTTCGGCTCTGAAGGAGGTGGCGCGGCTCGGCCCGAAGGCGTTCGAGCAGTGCGCGGGCTTCCTGCGCATCCCCAACGGCGACGACCCGCTCGACGCGTCGGCGGTGCACCCGGAGTCGTACCCGGTGGTGCGGCGCATCATCGAGTCCACCGGCAGCGACCTGCGCACGCTCATCGGCAACACGGCCGTGCTGCGCACGCTCGCGCCGACCGAGTTCGTCGACGACACGTTCGGGCTGCCGACGGTCACCGACATCCTGAAGGAGCTCGAGAAGCCGGGCCGCGACCCGCGGCCGGCGTTCAAGACCGCGGTGTTCGCCGAGGGTGTCGAGAAGCTCGACGACCTGACGCCGGGCATGCTGCTCGAGGGCGTCGTCACCAACGTGGCGGCGTTCGGCGCGTTCGTCGACGTCGGTGTGCACCAGGACGGGCTCGTGCACGTGTCGGCGATGTCGCGCACGTTCGTCCGCGACCCGCGTGACGTGGCGAAGCCCGGCGACATCGTGCGGGTGAAGGTGCTCGAGGTCGACGCCGCCCGCAAGCGCATCTCGCTGACCCTGCGCGTCGACGACGAGGCCACGGCCGACGCGGCCGCACCGGCCCAGCGCGGTCGCGGCGGTCAGCGCGGTCCGGGCGGTGCGCGTGAGGGCGGACCGGGCAGCGCGCGCGACGGCGGCCCGGGTGGCGCCCGCGATGGTGGTGCGGGCGGTCGCAACCGTGGTCCGGGCGGGCGTCCCGGTGGACCGGGCGGGCCCGGCACCGGACGCCGCGACGGCGCGGGTTCCGCTGGCGCGGGTTCTGCCGGCGCGGGCGCTCGGCGCGACGGCGCGGGTGCGCGGGACTCCGCTGGTGGGTCCGCTGCTGGTGGGTCCGCTGCTGGTGGGTCCGCTGCTGGTGGGTCCGCTGCCGGCGGCCGCGAGCGCGGCGCGGGCGACCGCGGCGCGGGCGACCGCGGCGCGGGCGACCGCGGTGGTGCCGGTGGTCGCGGCCGTGACGGTGGTCGCGACGCGGCGGCCCGGGGTGGACGCGACGGCGGGCGTGACGGTGCCCGCGGTGGTTCCGGTCGTGACGGAGCCGGTCGTGACGGAGCCGGTCGTGACGGGGCCGGTCGCGACGGGCGCGGACGCGACGCGGGCCGCGACGGTGGACGGGGCCGCGACGGCCGGGACGCCGGTCGTGACGGTGGTCGTGACGGTGGCCGCCGTGACGGTGGCCGGGGTCCCCGCCCGGGCAGCATCCAGAACGACGCGATGGCCGACGCCCTGCGGCGCGCCGGTCTGCTCGACGGCGACGGCGGCGGCCGCCGCTAGACCGGAGCTCCCTGAACGCGCGGAGCCGCCGCTGAGGAGGGGTTCAGCGGCGGCGGGTCCGCGGTCGCGCGGGGGCGCCACGGCGGGCGCAGGCGCGGGTGAGGGCTTGCCTGTGCCGGTCCGCGGCCCCCCGTTCGCCGCCGTGGCACCTGATCACCGTACGTGTGGACCGCTCCGTGATCACTTAGCCGATGATCAAATGGCGCTTACGTGTTTCTGAAACGGGGGATTCACGCCGCCGAGGACGCGGCGGTGGGTGACGGGATCGGGGAGCAGCTGCACGGCGCGTCGGTGCCGTCGGCGAGTAGGGCGACACCGACGAGCACCGCGAGCAGGCCGACCAGGCCGAGCGCCGCCACGAGCAGCCACCGCTTCGCGGACCACCGCCGCCGGGTCACAGCTTCCGTCACGTGTCGAGTCTCGCAGAGGGTTGCCCGGCGGGCTGGCGAAGGAGAAGTCTTCGACCGGCCGTATAGTCCGGTCTAGACCAGAGGCCGGGGTTCCATTAGCGTGGGTCGTGCGGACCCGCCCGTCCGCACAGCAAGAGTCCTCTAACTCTTAGGGACCCCCATGAAAAGACCCCTCCACAGACGGCTCAGGCGCCTCCTCATCGGGGGCGTCGCGGTTGTCACCATCCTCGCTGTGGCTCCCGCCATCCGGGCGCTCGGCGCCGGAAGCCTCACCGCCTCGTTCACCGCCTCCTCCGACTGGGGGAGCGGGCACGAGGGCAAGGTCACGGTCACGAACGGCACCGATGCCAGCGTGGCCTCCTGGTCGATCGACTTCACCCTGCCTTCCGGAACGTCGATCTCCAGCTCCTGGGACGCAGACGTCACTTCCCTCGGTGGCAACAGCTACCGGGCCACGAAGAAAAGCTGGGCCGGTGCCCTCGGCGCCGGTCAGTCGGTGGTCTGGGGCTACATCGGCTCGGGTGCGTACCGGGCACCGACCGCCTGCACCATCAACGGCGGCGCGTGCACCGGTGGGCCCACCCAGCCGCCGTCCAGCCCGTCGGGCAGCTCCTCGTCGCCGGGCAACCCGAGCCCGTCGCAGTCCACGTCGCAGCCGCCGCCCGACCCCTCGGGCAAGAAGGTCGTCGGCTACTTCGTGGAGTGGGGCGTCTACCAGCGCGGCTACCACGTCAAGAACATCCACACGAGCGGCTCGGCCGCGAAGATGACCCACATCCTGTACGCGTTCGGCACGCCGGCCAACGGCCGGTGCGGCGTCTACGACAGCTTCGCCGACTACGAGAAGGCGTACACGGCGGCCGAGAGTGTCGACGGCGTCGCCGACACGTGGGACCAGCCGTTGCGCGGCAGCTTCAACCAGCTGCGCAAGCTCAAGAAGATGTACCCGCACCTGAAGATCCTGTGGTCGTTCGGCGGCTGGACGCTGTCGCGCGGCTTCACCCAGGCCGCGCAGAACCCGCAGGCGTTCGCGGACTCCTGCTACAACCTGGTCGAGGACCCGCGGTGGGCCGACGTGTTCGACGGCATCGACATCGACTGGGAGTACCCGAACGCCTGTGGCGACGCCTGCGACGCGAGCGGTCCGAACGCGTTCAAGAACGTGATCTCGGCGCTGCGGGCCCGGTTCGGGCAGAACAACCTGGTGACGGCGGCCATCACGGCCGACGGCACGGCCGGTGGCAAGATCGACGCCACCGACTACGCGGGTGCGATCGGCAACCTCAACTGGATCATGCCGATGACGTACGACTACTTCGGCGCGTTCAACCCGCAGGGCCCGACGGCTCCGCACTCGCCGTTGACGAACTACGCCGGCATCCCGACGCAGAACTTCAACAGCGACGCGGCGATCCAGAAGCTGAAGAGCAAGGGCATCCCGGCGAACAAGATCCTGCTCGGGGTGGGCTTCTACGGCCGGGGCTGGAACGGGGTCACGCAGACCGCGCCCGGTGGCACGGCCACCGGTCCGGCGACCGGCACGTTCGAGCCGGGCATCGAGGACTACAAGGTGCTGAAGAACCGCTGCCCGGTCACGGGCACGATCGGCGGCACCGCGTACGCCAAGTGCGGCAACGAGTGGTGGGGGTACGACACCCCGTCCACGATCGGCGGAAAGATGTCGTACGCCAACCAGCAGGGTCTCGGCGGCGCCTTCTTCTGGGAACTGTCCGGTGACACCACGAACGGCGAGCTGATCGGCGCCGTCCGGGGAGGGATCGGGAACTAGCGCCTGTTTCGGAAGGGCGGCCGAGCCGAGGCGCCGTCTGGGCCCGCCGCAGGCCGGTCAGCCCTTCCGAAACAGGCGCCAGGGCCTACCAGGGCCCGTCAGGACTTGGGTTCCGGCGCCACCGCACGGTCACGAGCCACGGTGGCGCCGGAGTCCAAGATCCGCACTTACGATGTGACCTGTGGGACCCTGGTCTGACCCCCGCGGGCGAGCCCCGAGTAGTCAGCCCCACGTAGTCGGCAAGGAGCAGGCCCTGACCACCATCGACGCGCGCAGTCCGGTGCCGAAGTACTTCCAGCTCCGGGAGATCCTGCTCGACCTCATCGAGAACGAACTGACGGTCGACGCGCCGGTGCCGTCCGAGCGCGAGCTGGCCGCCCGCTACGGGCTGTCGCGCATGACGGCCCGGCAGGCGGTCGAGCACCTGGTCTCGGAGGGCCGGCTGTACCGGGTCCAGGGCAAGGGCACGTTTGTGGCCCGGCCGAAGATCGACATGCCGTTGCGGCTGACGTCGTTCACCGAGGACATGCGGGCCCGCGGCCTGACGCCCGGCTCCCGCGACCTCGGCCGGCACGAGATCGAGGCCACCGCGGCGCTGGCCCGCGAGCTCTCGGTGGAGATCGGTTCGCCGGTGTACGTCATCGAGCGGCTGCGCACCGCCGACGGCGTCCCGATGGCGCTCGAGCGCTCGCACATCCCGGCGCACCTCGCGCCCGACCTGCTCACCGAGTCGCTGGTCGAGCGGTCCCTGTACGACCTGTTGGCCTCGTACGGGCTGGTGCTCGACCGTGGTGAGCAGGTCATCGAGGCGGGCATCGCCGACACCAACGACGCGGGCCTGCTCGGCCTCGCGCCGGGCAGCGCGGTGCTGCTGCTGCAGCGGCACTGCTGGGCCGGCCAGGTCGCGGTGGAGTACGCCGTGTCGACCTACCGGGCCGACCGCTACCAGCTGCGCGCCTCCCTCGACATCGCCTCGGCCGTGCCGCACGGGGATGTCCGGTGAGCGAGCAGGTCGAACGGCTTGCCGCGCGCACGTTGCTCGTCGGGTTCGACGGGCAGTCCGTGCCCACCTGGGTGCGTGAGGCCGCGCCCGGGCTCGGCGGGGTCGTCCTGTACGGCGACAACATCCGGTCCGACGACGACGCGGCCCGCCTCGCCGGCGAGGTTCGTGAGCGCGGCGACGCGCTGCTCGCCGTCGACGAGGAGGGTGGCGACGTCACCCGCCTGCACTACACCACCGGCAGCCCGACACCCGGGAACTACGTGCTGGGCGCGGCCGACGACGTCGCCGCCACCCGGGCGGTCGCCGCGGCGATCGGGGCGCGGCTGCGCCGGTCCCATGTTCTTCTGAACCTCGCGCCCGACGCCGACGTGAACTCGAACCCGGCGAACCCCGTGATCGGCGTGCGCGCCTTCGGCGCGGAGCCGGAGCGGGTGAGCCGGCACACCGTCGCCTACGTCGAGGGGCTGCAGGCGCAGGGCGTGGCCGCCTGCGTGAAGCACTTTCCCGGACACGGCGACACCAGCGCCGACTCGCACCACGAACTGCCCGTCGTCGCCCTCGACGAGGAGGAGTGGCGGCGGGTCCACCTGCCGCCGTTCGCCGCGGCCATCCGGGCCGGTGCGCGCACGGTGATGACCGCGCACATCCGGTTCCCGGCGCTCGACCCGCACCTGCCGGCGACGCTGAGCCGGCGCATCCTGGTCGGCCTCCTGCGCGAGGAGCTGGGCTTCGACGGCGCGGTGATCACCGACGCGCTGGAGATGGAGGCGATCGCGGCCACGTACGGCGCGGCGCAGGCCGCTCCGCTGGCGATCGCCGCCGGAGCCGACCTGCTGTGCCTCGGCGCGCGCGACGGCGAGGCCACGTACCGGAACGCGCTGGCGGCGATCGTCGGGGCGGTCCGCGACGGGGCGTTGACGGTCGACCGGCTGGAGGAGGCGGCGGCGCGGGTCGACGCCCTGCACGGCTGGGTCGCGTCGGCGCCGTCGGCGGGAGCGGAGGGCGACGGTGGTGCGGGCTACTCCGCGACGCGCCGGGCCGCCCTCGTGCGTGACCTCGTGCCGCTCGACACCGGTCCGGTGCTGGTGGAGCTGCGCGGAGAGACCAACCTCGCGGTGGGCCGGGCGCGGTGGGACCTCGCCGGTCCGCTGGCCGCGCTGGGTGTGGCGCCGGTGGTGACGGTGCGCGTGACGTCGCCGTCCGACGACGGGCTCGCCGACGCGCTGGGCAAGGCGGGCGGGCACCCGGTGGTGGTGGTCGGCCGTGACGTGCCGCGGCACGCCTGGCAGCGCGAGGTGCTCGACCACGTGCGGGCGTCGGCGCCCGACGCGGTGCTGGTCGACCTGGGCCTGCCGCGGCCGGCCGACCTCGGCGCCGGCCCGTACGTGCTGGTCGGCGGCGCGGCGCGACCCAACCTGCGGGTGGCTGCCGAGTTGCTCGCGGGCCGTGACATGTCACCTCAGGACTAGACTGGTATGGACCACCTTGCGGTAGGATGTTGGGTGTGACGGACATTCCTGGTGGCTCACCTGGTGGATCTCCTGGTGGACTGATGGCCGCCGAGATCGCCGAACAACCCGCCGTTCTCGCCCGACTGCTCGCACGCGCACCGGAGATCGCCGAGGTCTCCGCCGCGCTGGAGCGCCGTGCCCCGCGGTTCGTGCTGCTCGCCGCGCGCGGCACGAGCGACCACGCGGCCCTGTACGCCAAGTACCTCGTCGAGATCACGCGCCGGCTGCCGGTCGGGCAGGTGTCGCCGTCGACGATGACCGTGTACGGGGTCCGGCCCGACCTCACCGACGTGCTGTACGTCGCGGTGAGCCAGTCCGGCGGGTCGCCGGACATGGTGGAGTCGATGGTGATGGCCCGCGAGTGCGGAGCCACCACGGTCAGCGTCACCAACAACGGCGGGTCCGACCTGGCGAAGGCCGCCGAGTTCGCGGTCGACCTCCAGGCGGGCCCGGAGATCGCGGTCGCCGCCACCAAGACGTACACCGCCGAGCTGCTCGGCCTGTACCTCCTGCTCGCCGGTGGCACCAACCCGGGCGAGGCGGCGCAGGGGCTGCCCGAGGCCGCGGAGAAGACGCTCGCCGGCTCCGACGGCGTGCACGCCGCGGCCGCCCGGTACCGGTTCGCCAGCCGCCTGGTCACCACCGGTCGCGGCTACTCGTACCCGGCCGCGTGCGAGGGTGCGTTGAAGCTCATGGAGACCAGCTACCTCTCCGCCCACGCGTACTCCACGGCCGACCTGCTGCACGGGCCGGTGGCGATGCTCGGCCCCGACGTCCCGCTGATCGCGGTCGTCTCGCCCGGCCAGGGTGGCGCGGCGTCGCGCCCGGTCGTCGCCCAGCTGCGGGAGTCCGGCGTCGACGTCCTGGTCGTCGGCGACGGCGACCTTCCCGTCGCGACGGCCGGCGTGCCCGAAGAGCTCAACCCGGTGCTCGAGATCCTTCCGCTGCAGCAGCTCGCCTGGCGGCTCGCGGTCGACCGCGGCACCGATCCCGACCGGCCGCGCGGCCTGTCGAAGGTCACCAGAACACGATGACACCGGCGTCGACCGGTACCCGATGACTACAGGAGCCGCCATGACTGGAGCCATGTCTGAGGTGTCTGAGGAGGTGTCCGCCGACGAGGCGGCGCTGGACCTCCTGCCCGCCGCGGGCGTGGTCGAGCGGCTGCTCGCGGCCGAGGAACGGGTGCTTCCCACGGTGCGTTCGGCGGTGCCGGCGATCGCGAAGGCCGCCGATCTCATCGCCGCGCGGATGTCGGTCGGTGGGCGGCTGGTGCTGCTGGGCGCCGGTACCTCCGGCCGGCTGGCCGTGCTCGAGGCCGCCGAGCTGCCGGGCACGTTCGGGCTGGCCGAGGGCACGGTGGTGGGCGTCACCGCGGGTGCCGGGCGCAGCGGCCTCGCCGGCACCGACTGGGACGAGGACGACACCGGGGCCGGGCAGCGCGACCTGCTCGCCACCGGGGTCGGCGCCGGCGACGTGCTGATCGCCGTCGCTGCGAGCGGACGCACCCCGTACACGGTGGCGGCCGCGGGTCGGGCGGTCGAGATGGGGATGGCGGTCGTCAGCGTCACGACGTCGTCGGGCTCGCCGCTGGCCGACCTGGCCGACGTCGCGGTCGAGGTGCCGATGGGGCCGGAGGCGCTCCACGGGTCCACCCGGTTGACCGCCGGCACCGCCACCAAGCTGGCGCTCGACGCGCTCACCACCGCCACGATGGTGCGGCTGGGCCGCGTCCACGACAACTTCATGATCGACGTGGTGCCGGCCAACCTGAAGCTGCGCGAGCGCAGCGCCGGCCAGGTCGCCGCGATCACCGGCTGCCCGCTCGACGCGGCGCGTGCCGCCCTGGAGGCCTGCGGCTGGAACGCCCGGGCCGCGGTGCTGACGCTGCTCACCGGCCTGGCCCCCGACCGCGCCGGCGAGCTGGCCACCCTCCACCCCACGCTGCGCGCCGCGATCGCCGAGGCCTCCGAAGAGTCCGGGGTCTCGTGATGGCGACGCCGCCCCCGGACGCCTCAGGCACAGCGGTTGTTGCCATCGACCTGGGCGGCACCTCGATGAAGGGTGCGCTGGTCGATGCGCGGGGGTCGGCGCTGGCACGGCTCGACGCTCCCACTCCCGCGGCCGAGGGTGGCGCCGCGGTGCTCGCGGCGGTGCTCCGGCTCGCGGCCGACCTCGCTGCGGCGGCACCCGCCCGGGTGGTAGGGGCGGCGGCGGTCACACCGGGGCAGGTGTACGAGGGGGTCGTGAAGTTCGCGGCGAACCTCGGCGGCTGGAACGACGTCCCGTTGGCCCGTGAGCTGACCGCGACGCTGGGCGTGCCGGCGGCGGTCGAGCACGACGCGGCCGGCGCCGCCCTCGCGGAGGCCGAGTTCGGTGAGAACCGCAGCTCAGACTGCTTCTTCGTGGCGCTCGGCACCGGCATCGGCGCCGGACACGTGCGCTCCGGCGTGGTGGCGGCCGGCAGCGCGGGCGGGGCCGGCGAGCTGGGCCACATCCCGGTGTACCCCGACGGCGACCGGTGCGCCTGCGGCCAGATCGGGTGCCTGGAGACCTACGCGTCGGCGGCGTCGATCGCCCGGCGGTACACCGCGCGCACGGGCACGGTGGTCGCCGGGTCCGACGACGTCGTGGCCCGGCTCGGGAACGACCCGGCGGCCGACGCCGTGTGGGAGCAGGCGGTCGAGGCGCTGGCGGTGGCGCTCGCCACCACCACGCTGCTCGTCGACCCGGGCGTCATCGTGCTCGGCGGCGGGCTGGCGCGGGCCGGCGACACGCTGCTGCGTCCGCTGTCGGCCCGGCTCACCGCGCGGCTGGCCTGGCGCCCGCCGCCGCCGATCGAACTGTCGGTGCTGGGCACCGACGCGGGCTGGCGCGGCGCGGCGCTGCTCGCCTGGACGGCCAGGAACGCGTCGGGACGGGTCCCGGCGGCCACGGGGGGAACGCGATGACTGTCTACAGTGGAGCGTCGGTGGTGACGCCCGACGGGGTGCTGCCCGACGGGTGGGTGTCGGTGTCCGACGGCGTGATCACGGCCGTGGGAACCGGACCGGTCGACGGGCCGTCCGAAGACCTGGGCGGCGGCTTCCTCGTGCCCGGGTTCATCGACCTGCACGTCCACGGCGGTGGCGGGTACGACTTCACCGCCGGCCCCGACGAGCTGGCGGCCGCGGTGGCGTTCCACCGGTCGCAGGGCACCACGCGCACGCTGGTCTCGCTGGTCACCGCGCCGATCGAGCGGATGTGCGAGCAGCTGCGGTGGATCGCGGCGCTCGCCGACGCCGGCGGCAGCGTCCTCGGCGCGCACCTCGAGGGGCCGTTCCTGTCCCATGTCCGGTGCGGTGCGCAGCACCCCGACCACCTGCTGACGCCCGATCCGCTGGCGCTGGCCGAGCTGCTGAAGGCGGGCCAGGGGCACGTCCGCGCGGTCACCGTGGCGCCGGAGCTGCCCGGCGGGCTCGACCTCATCGAGCGGCTGGTCGACGAGGGGGTCGTGGCGGCGGTCGGGCACACCGACGGCACCTACGCCGAGGCCACCGCGGGGTTCGCCCGCGGCGCCACGCTGCTCACGCACGCGTTCAACGGCATGCGCCCGCTGCACCACCGCGAGCCCGGGCCGGTCGCGGCCGCGCTCGACGCCGGGGTGACGCTGGAGGTCATCAACGACGGGGTGCACCTGCACCCCGGCACCGTGCGGCTGGTCGCGCACGGGCGGTTGGCGCTGGTCACCGACGCCATCGACGCGGCCGGCAAGGGCGACGGGCGGTACGTCCTCGGCGGGCAGGACGTGGTCGTCAGCGGCCGCGAGGCGCGGCTGGCCCGCGACGGAGCGCTGGCCGGAAGCACGCTCACGATGGGTGGCGCGTTCCGCAACGCGGTGCGCGAGGTCGGCATGACGATCGAACGGGCCTCGCGGGCGGCGTCCGGGGAACCGGCGCGGGTGCTGGGCATCGCCGACCGGTGCGGGTCGATCGCGGTCGGGTTCGACGCCGACCTGGTGCTGGTCGACGACGACCTCGAGGTGCGACGGGTGATGTCCGCAGGCGGTTGGGTGTAGTTTCCCCCACCACAGCCGGCGGCTGGCCCCATTCCGGGGCGGCCGGCCAGCACCGAGACTGGACCCATGATTCGCCGGTTGGCCCTCGCGCCGCTCCAGTGCCTCGCCCTCGTGGCGCTGGCCGCGGCCGGGTTCGTCGCCGGCGCGGTGCAGGTCGGTGCGGCGTGCCTGGTCGGCCCGTACAACGCGACCGTCGAGGCCACGCGCACCCTGGTCAACCTCGCCCGCACGCTCGCCGGCCGGTGGAGCGGCGTGCACGTGGCGGTGCCCTACCGGCCGCCACCGTCACCGCCGACGCCGCGGGCCGACGGCCTCTACGAGCACGACGGCTCGTTGTACAAGCGGCCGACGATGCCCCGCTTCCTGCAACGGGCGAACTGGCTGGCCGCCGACCCGGCGACCGCCCGCGACTGGTTCTGGCTCATCGTGAACCTGCCGACCGGTGGCGCGCTGGCCGCGGTGCCGGTCGCGCTGGTGCTGGCAGGCCCGGCCGTCGCCGTGGGCGCGGTGGGCAGTTCGCTTCCGGCGGGGGCGGCGGTCGCCGCGGGGCTGGGGATGGCCGGGGCCGGGGTGGCCGCCGGGCCGGTCGTGCTGCGCCTGCACGGCTGGTTCACGTGGTGGATGCTGCGGCCGGTCGAGAAGGCGCGCTGGCACGACGTCCGGGTGGTGCGGTGGATCCGGCGCACGCACGCCGCCGTCTGGCAGGGTGGGGGGTTCGTCGGCATCTCGTTCGGCGCGTTCGGCGTCGGCCTGTGGCACCTGGCGATGACGCTCTGGACCGGCGGCTACGGGCTGGCCTGGTCGGTACCGCTCGGGCGGCACCTCACCAACGTGTACCGGCGCCTCGCCGGGGAGTGGACCGGCGTCCGCATCGACGTGCCGTACCAGCCTCAGGTGCTCCGGCTGGAGATGGAGGCCGACGGGCGGTACAAGGTCGGCCGCCTGCTCACCGACGACCGGGCCACCGCGTTGCGGCACCTGCGCTGGCAGTGGGTCACCAGCGACCGGGCCACCTGGCGTGACCTGGCGTGGGCGCTGACCGCCCCGGTCGTGTCGCTGCCGTTGCTCGTGCCGGTGCTGCTGGTGATGTTCGGGATCTACGGGATGACGTGGCAGCCGCTGGTCTGGCCGCTGTGGGGGCTGCCGATCCTGTTGTTCGGCGGGCCGTTCGTCACGCCCTGGTACATGTGGTACATCGTCACGGCCGCCACCGACGTGTTCGACTCGGTGCCGCCCTGGACGAGCCTGTTCACGGGGCTGCTGGTCGGTGCGGTCGGCATGGTGATGGCGCCGCCGCTGCTGCGGGCGCACGCCCGGTTCAGCCGGTGGCTGCTCGGCCCCACCGAGGCGGCGCGGCTCGCGCAGCGGGTCGCCCGGCTCACCGAGACCCGCTCCGACGCGGTCGACTCGCAGGCGGCCGAGTTGCGTCGCATCGAACGCGACCTGCACGACGGCGCCCAGAGCCGGATGATCGCCGTGGGGCTCACGCTGGGCACGATCGAGCAGTTGCTCGACAGGGACCCGGACGCGGCCCGCGAACTGCTCCGGCAGGCCCGGGCCACGTCGGCCACCGCCCTGGCCGACCTGCGCGACCTGGTCCGGGGCATCCACCCGCCGGTCCTGTCCGAACGCGGCCTCGGCGACGCGGTGCGCGCGATCGCCCTCGACACCCCGCTGCCGGTGCGGGTCGCCGTCGACAGGGAGGTCGACACCGCCGGTCGCCTGCCGGCGCCGGTCGAGTCGGCGGCGTACTTCGCGGTCACCGAGGCGCTGGCGAACGCCGTCCGGCACAGCGGGGCGAGCGGGATCTCGGTGTCGATCGGGTACACGGGCGGAGCGCTGCGCATGAGCGTGGAGGACGACGGAAAGGGCGGGGCCGACCCGGCCGACGGCACCGGCCTGGCGGGCATCCGGCGCAGGCTCGGCACCTTCGACGGAACGCTCGCCATCGAGAGCCCGGTCGGCGGACCGACCGTGGTGGAGATGACACTGCCGTGCCCACCGCCGGGAGACCCTCGGCGGTCGAGCGTCACCGAGATCGCGGAGGGGTGACCGTCGCCAGGGAGGCGGCGGCCGTGTGGTCGTCGTCGGGGAGGGTGCCGTCGACGACGGCGGTCACCTCGAGGGAACGGAGGGACGCGGCACCCGAGAGGACGGTGGAGAACGCCACGTCGGCGGCGTCGCGGCCAATGGCTATGCGTACCAGAGACGGGCGTGGGGCGAGGCCGGTCGGGTCCCAGACCTGCCAGGTGGGGCCGGTGGCGGTCTCGGCCACGAGGTGGAAGTCCATGGGCGACAGGCCCGGGGCGTAGACCGAGGTGACCCGCGCCGGCACGTTGGCCGCCCGGCACAGGGCGACCATCAGGTGGGCGTAGTCGCGGCACACGCCCTGGCCGGCCAGCAGCGTGTCGACCGCGTCGGTGCTCGGGCCGCTCGCCGACGACACGTAGGCGAGGTGGTCGTGGACGTAGGCGCGGATCGCGGCGGGGCGGTCGGCCGGGGGGAGGTGGCCGAAGCGGTCCAGGGCGAAGCCGGTCATGCGGTCGGCGGGGCAGTAGCGGCTGGGCAGGAGGGAGGTGAAGCGGTCCACAATGGACACCGGTGGCGGGCTGTCGGCGTCGAGGGTGACCGTGGCCGTGTAGGAGACGGTCACCGTGCCGGGGTCGGCCTCGACCAGGTGGCCGTGGCCATCCAGGGTTCCGGTGGGCAGCTCACGCGCGTCACTCCGGACGCGCAGCGTTCCGGCCGCGCCGGGAACCGCGACCTGGAGCACGACGGACGCCGCTTCGGTGACGTCGAAGACGAGTTCGGCGCCCACGCGGCAGGTGCGGGTCAGCTGTCTTTCGGCTTCACGAAGGTGCCGCGCTGCGGCACGGTGAAGACCAGGTCGCGATCGCGGAGAACCTCGACGGCGCGGCGGGCGGTGCCGCGTGCGACGCCGTACTCGGCCATGAGGAACTTCTCCGACGGCAGCGGCTTGTTGGGCAGCAGTTCGCCGGCGGTGATGCGCTGCTCGAGGATGTCGGCCAGCTGTACGTACTTCGGCACCGGGCCGTCGGCCTCGATCGAGTCGATCATAAAACGAAGCTAATTGAGCAGCTACGTAGCCGGACCGTCCGCTACGTTCCTGTACGTATATGAACGTCTTGTGCTAGCGTCTGGGCACCGGATCCTGGGGAGCGTGGGGCGGGGTCGGTTGTCGGCGCCGCTCCGTTGGCGCCGGCTCCGCCCGCTGCCCGGGAGTTCGGTGCGGGGTCCCCGCCCGCCGAAACGCCCGGGTGCGCATGGGCTCTGATGGCATGTCCGCGCGCACCCGGGCCCGGCGTCGGGGTTCGGCGTCGGGGTTCGGCGTCCGGAGGGTTCGGTGGCCGGTTGAGGGCGTCAGTTCCCCGGTTCCGCCGCCAACTCACCCGACAATTTCTACGATTCGGGCATGTCTACCCTGTTCCGGGCCCTGCTGGTGGGGGCTCTCGCCGTCGGGTTCGCGCCGTCTGTGGAGGCGGCGCATGCCGCGCCGGCCTCGGAGTGGACCCAGGACGGGTACGGCCCCGGCAACACCAACGCCAACCCGCACGAGCGCACCATCACCACCCGCAACGCCGGCAAGCTGCGGTACGGCTGGTCGGTGCTGTCGCCGGTCACGCGGTCGGGGTGCATGGCGCAGAGCCCGCCGGTGATGGCCGGACGCCGGATGTTCCTGCCCGACGCCAACGGCTTCGCCGCGTACGACTCGGTGACCGGCGAGCGGCTGTGGCGGCGCACCCTGCGCATCTTCGACTACGAGACGCCGAAGCTCGCGGTCGCCGGCAACCTGCTGGTCTCGGCGATGAACACCTGCGGCTCGGTGAGCGACCCGGACGTCGAGCTGACCGCGTACGACGCCGCCACCGGCGCGACCAGGTGGTCCGTCAAGCGGGACGCGCCCGCGTACCACATGGTCGTCGACCGCGCCGTGATCGCCGTCGGTGGTGGCGACGCGGGAGAGGACCGCGTCAGCGTGTACCGCCGGTCCGACGGCGCGCTCCTGTGGTCGCGGGCCGAGGTGGAGCTCACCGCCGACGTGTCGGCCAACGGGCGGCTCCTGCTGTCCCGCAAGGGCAAGGGGTCCGTGGCGGTCGACATCGTCACCGGTAGGGAGCTGTGGTCGACGAAGGCCCAGTGGATCGTGGCCGCCGCCGACCCGGCGGGGGAGCGGTTCATCGTCGGCGACGCCACCGGCAAGCTGTTCGCCCTCGCCGCGAAGGACGGCAACACCCTCTGGTCGGTGGGCGGGGTCGCCCGGGAGGACGGCACCGCCTCCCTCGCGGTCGACGGCACCCGGATCTACGCCGCCCGCGACACCCACCTGATCGCGCTGAACGTCAAGGACGGCAAGAAGATCTGGGACCAGGAATTCCTCAGCGCCCCGCTCGGCCGGCCGACCGTCGCCGGCGGCGTCGTGTACGCGCCGATCGAGAACGGTTGGCTGGTGATGCGCGACGCGCGCGACGGCAAAGACCTCGAGGACCTGCCGATGGTCGGCGACGTGCACGAGCACGCGGTGGTCGCCAGCGGCCGGCTCTACGTCACCAACGGTCGCGTGCTCGACGTGTTCGTTCCCTGAGAACCGGGCACCCGCTCCGCCGGTCCGTGGCCGGCGCAGGTGCGGCGCCGCCGCATCACGTACGCGAACGTGGCGGTGGCCAGCGCCAGACCCCAGGGCAGCCACAGCAGGGCCGGCGCCGCTGAGCCCTCGACCCCGCCGTCCTCCCATACGAACCGGTAGAGAGCCAGCCCGGCGACGGTGACCGCGACCGAGACGACGGTCGCCGGCACCACGGCGAGGCTGATCGGCACCCGCCGGTCGCCGAGGAACGGCACCCACGCGGGGACCCGCTCGCCCCACCGCATCACCAGACCGAGCGTCAGCAACGCGCCGAACACGTCGGGGATGACCAGCATCCACATCATGATCGGGTGCAGGCCCTTCTCGACGATGTCGTTGGCGAGGTCGTCGACGAACTGCTGCGAGACGCCCAGGGGAAACCCGAGGTTCCACGCCGCCCGCTGCACCGCGTACGGCAGCTGCGAGACGATCGCGACGACGACCGCCCAGCGGCCGATGCGCGTCCACCGGGTCCTCTCTCCGGCGACGGCCTCCGGCCGGCGGCACTCCGCGCAGGGCGGACGCCGCAGCGCGACGATGGCCGTGCCCGCGACGAGCAGCCCGCCCAGGACGCACAGCGCCTGGTTGAGGACCGGCCAGTCGACGAGGTCGAAGTGCAGGCTGAACGAGTACGCCAGGTTCTGCAGGACCCGGACGTCGGGCACGATCAGGAGCAGCACCAGCGCCACCGGTACCAGCACCGCGGCCACCCAGCGGCCCGCACCACCCCGGGCCGCGGAGAACGCGGCGCCGCCCCGGGCGACCGCGAACGCCGCGACCGCGCCGGCGCCGCAGGCGACGGCCAGCACTGCCCCGGCCCATCCGGGTGTCGCACCGGACAGCCAGCTGCCCATCTCCGGGCCGCGCGGGTCGTTGCCGCCGAACGGAAAGCCGGGCGCTCCGAACGCCCACGAGAGAGCGAGCGCGGCGTAACCGAGGCACCAGGCCGCCGCGAGGTAGGGAATCGATCGCATGCCGCAAATCTCGCCGCGTTCGGCCGCTGCGGGTATCTGCCGATCGGCAGAGGCGCCGTGCCGACCGCTCGCCCTATCGTGGACCGGTGCCCGCCCCCGTCTTCGCCGTTCCCGCGCTGCTCGGCGCCGCCGCCCTCGCGGTGCTCGCCGTCCGCCGCTACCGCTCGGCGTTCCTCGGACCCGTGACGCTCGCCGTCGCGGCGGTCACGCTCGGGGCGACCGGGTACTGGGTCGCGAACCCCGACCCGTCGGGCAGGAGCGCCTCCGAACTGCTGCTCACCGCCGAGCTGATGGTGCTGGTCGCGCTGGTGTGCCGGTGGTCGTCGCCGGCGTGGGCGGCGGCCGTCGCGCCGGTGGGCGTGGCCGCCGGCGGATCGCTCATCGTCCCGATCACGAACGACCCGCCGACGTGGGGCTGGGAAGCGGTCGTGGAGATCGCGTTCTGGTCGCTGGCCGGGCTGGTCGGGGCGGCGTCCGGGTTGTATCTGCGGGGTCTGGACCGCAGACGCGCGGCCGCCGTCACCGCGGCGCAACGGGAGCAGCGCGTGCAGCTGGCCGCCGACCTGCACGACTACGTGGCCCACGACGTGAGCGCGATGGTGGTGCAGGCACAGGCGGCCCGGGTGCTGCTGGGCGAGCGGGCCGCCGAGGAGGCGCCGGAACTGGCGGCCGTGCTCGACCGCATCGAGGCCGACGGCACGCGCGCCCTGTCGTCGATGCAGCGCTCCATCCGGGTGCTGCGCGAGCCCGACACCGACACCGCCGTGCGGGAACCGCTGCCCGGCATCGCCGACATCCCCGCGCTGGTGCGCCGCTACGCCGACGCCGGCGACGGGCACGTGCGGCTGACCATGGCACCCGACGTCGAGGCCGAAGCGCGCGACGAGGTCGGCAACGCCCTCTACCGCGTGGTGCTGGAGGCGCTCACCAACGTGCGCAAGCACGCCGGCGTCGGCGCGGAGGTCGCCGTGGACCTGGCGGCGGGGGCGCACGCGGTCACGGTCACCGTGGACAACACGACCACCCGGCGGCCACCCGCGGCCTGGAGTGGAAACGGCCTCGGTCTGATCGGGCTCCGCGAACGCGTCGAGTCGTTCGGCGGCACGTTCGCGGCCGGCCCCACCGGCGACGGGTGGCGCGTGCGCGCGCAGGTGCCGCGGTGATCCGGGTGCTGCTCGCCGACGACCAGGAGTCGGTGCGGATCGCGTTCCGCACGATCCTCAACGCCGCACGCGACATCGAGGTCGTCGGTGAGGCCGCCGACGGCGTCGAGGCGGCGGAGCTCGCGCGGCGGCTGCGCCCCGACGTCGCCCTCGTCGACATCCGGATGCCGCGCATGGACGGCCTGGAGCTGACCCGCGTGCTCTCCACCGCCTCGCCACCGGTGCGGGTGGTGGTCGTGACGACCTACGACCTCGACGCGTACGTGCACACGGCGCTGCGCCACGGCGCGTGCGGGTTCCTGCTGAAGCACTCCGGCGCGGCGCTGCTCGTGCAGGCGGTGCGGGCCGCGGTGGCCGGCGACGCGCTGATCAGCCCCGAGGTCACCGTGCGGTTGCTGCGCGAGCTGGCCGTCCGGCCCGCCGTCACGCCGCCGAACCCGCTGACCGACCGGGAGCTCGACGTGGTGGCCCTCGTCGCCGAGGGGAAGACCAACGCGGAGATCGGCGCCCAGCTGTACATCACGGCGGGCACGGTCAAGACGCACCTGGCGAGCATCCAGCAGAAACTGGGCGTGTCGAACCGGGTGGCGATCGCGGCGTGGGCCTGGGCGACCGGCCATCGCAGCCCGCTCACACCGTGAGGCCGCTCAACAGCGCGAGGTCGCGGGCCTGGAGGCCGTTGAGCGGTGGCGCGGGCGAGTCGGCGCGGTCGAGCTCCAGCTCGGACTTCGCGCCCTTCCGGGAGTTGTTCGTCACCACCACGAACACGGTGATCCCGTCCGCGCGGGCGGCCACGGCGCGGTACTGCACCGCCTTGCTCCCGGTGGTCTTCTCGAAGATCGTCCTGGTGTCACCCGGGCCGGTCGACGGGAGGCACGAGTACGTCGTGGCGTCCAGGGGGCCGTCCTCGGGGCAGGTCGCGCGGACGTCGAACTTGTCGGGATCACGCCGGCCGACGCCGATCGAGAGGTTGCCGGTACCGGCGTCGGTGGTGATGTCGGCGGTGGCGTAGTAGTAGTCCTCTCCCTGTACGCCGCCCGAGACGCCGGGCACCTCGGCCTTCGCCTCGTGGTACCGGTGCTCGAACACGAGCGGTCCGAACTGGGGCCGGTTGCCCTGGTACTCCGCGCCGGGGAGGGTGGCGTTGAGGAAGCCCCGGAGCGCCGCCTCGAGCCGTGCGGGCACGTCCGGCACCGGCGGTGACGCCAACGGCCCGCCGACCCGTTCGCCGCGCCGGTCGTCGTCCGCCGCGGTGACCGTCACCCCGACGAGCGCCACGGCGGTGACCCCGGCGACCGCGCCGACGAGTGCGGTGCGCAGGCGCCGGGCGCGCCGGCGGCGCCTGATCACGCCGTCGACGTCGACGGACGACGGCGGCGGGGTGCCGATCTCGCGGTCGAAGACGGTGCGGTACATCAGCGGTTCCCTTCGTGGGTGAGGTGACGCTGCAGGGCGGCGAGGCCGCGGGCGGTGAGGCTCTTGACGGTGCCGGGGCTGCACCCGAGCACCTCGGCGGTGTCGTCGACGGAGAGATCGAAGTAGAACCGCAGCACGATCGCCGCCCGCCGGCGCGGGCTCAGCGTGGCGACGAGGTCGAGCAGGTTCGACGGGTCCTCGTCGCGGTCGGCGGCGTTCTCGGGAAGCTCGTCGGTGACGATCTCGCGGCGGCGCCACGGTCGGCGGGTCTCGTCGAGCCAGGTGTTGGTGAGGATCCTCTGGGTGTACGCGTCGATGCTGCGTGCCGCCCGGGCCCGCCGCCAGTGCCGGTACAGCTTGTCGATCGTCACCGACACCAGGTCGTCGGCGAGGTGCCAGTCTCCGCAGAGGAGGTAGGCCGCGCGTCTGAGCCGGTCGAGCCGGGCGACCACGTACTCCCGGTACGCATCATCCATGTGCAGTTGACGTACGGCGGCCGTCCGCCGGTTGCCGTTATCGTCGTCTTCATGGAGACGCTCTGGGCGGGGTTGGTCGTGGCGGCCGGGTTCGTCCTGCTGCTGGCCTTCTACTGGTGGCTGGGCAGGCGCATCCGGCGGGCCGGCATCGGGGGCGGGCTCATGGGACCGCTGGACGAGGCCTGGAACCCCGGCCGCCACAAGTACCGCGAGGTGGTCGAGGTCCAGGAGCAACGAATGGAACCGGTCGAGTCACCGGGCGACCGCCTCCGCCGCCGTCTCAGCCCTTGAGGCCCGTCGTCGCCAGGCCCTCGACGAACTGGCGTTGGGCGAACACGAACACCGCCAGCACCGGTAGCGTCGTCAGCGACGCCGCCGCCAGCTGGACGTTCCACATCGGGCCGCCGTAGGCGTCGACGTACTGGGTCAGGGCCTGCGGCAGGGTGAACTTCTCCGGCGTCGACAGGAAGACCACCGGCTCCAGGTACAGGTTCCAGCTGTGCAGGAACGTGAAGATGGCGACCGCGCCCAGGGCCGGCCTCGCCAGCGGCAGCGCCACCCGCCAGAACGTGCCCGGATGCCCGAGGCCGTCGACGCGGGCGGCCTCCTCCAGGTCGCGGGGGAGGGTGACGAAGAACTGCCGCATGATGAACGTCGCCAGCACGCTCGGCGCGCCCAGGACCGGCACCACGATCAGCGGCCAGTGGGTGTCGGTGAGGCCGAGCTTCAGGAACAGCTGGAACAGCGGGACGATCGTGACCTCGCTCGGGATGAGCAGCCCGGTCAGGATCACCACGAACAGCACGTTGGCGCCCCGGAAGCGGATGCGCGCGAACGCGTAACCGGCCATGGTGGACACCGCGAGCGTGCCGATCGTCACGGCCACCGCGATGTACAGGCTGTTCCAGTACTGCTGGACGAACGGCTGCAGGTCGAAGACGGAACGGTAGGCCTCGAGCCGGGGCGAGGTGGGCACCAGGGCCGGCGGGAACGCGAAGATGTCACCGACCGGCTTGAACGACGACGTGACCATCCACCACGTCGGGAACACGAACGGGATGCACAGCACCGAGAGCACGCCATAGAGCGCCGTCTTCGCCCGCGGGGACAGGTCAGTTTTCATCGAGCACCCACCTCCGGCGCATGCGCCACTGCAGCAGCGTCAGCCCCAGCACGATCACGAACAGCAGCACCGACAGCGTGGCCCCGTACCCGAAGTGGTGGAACTGGAAGGCCTGCTGGTACAGGTAGTAGACGAGCACCGTCGTCGAGGTGCCGGGCCCGCCCTGCGTCAGAACGGCGATCTGCGCGAACACCTGCAGCGAACCCACCACCGTGATGATCGACGTGAGCAGGATCGTCGGGCTGATCAGCGGCATCGTGATGCGGCCGAAGCGCATCCACCAACCGGCGCCGTCGAGCGTCGCGGCCTCGTACAACTGCTGCGGGACGCCCTGGAGCGCGGCCAGGAACAGCACCATGTTCAGCCCGACGTTCTTGAACACCTGCACCACGATCACCGACATCATCGCGGTGGTCTCACCGCGCAGCCAGTTCGGGCCGGTGACCCCGACGGTGTCGAGCAGGCCGTTGATGCCGCCGTCGTTCTGCAGCAGGAAGCCCCACACGATCGTCCAGGCGACGAGCGACACGACGACGGGCGAGAAGAACAGCGTGCGGAACACGACGGTGCCGCGCAGCTTCTGGTTGAGCAGCACGGCCAGCAGCAGCGCGAGCGTCAGGTTGAACACCACGAGCCCGACCGAGAAGAACGTGGTCGCGGCCAGCACGTTGCCGAGTTCGGGGTCGTCGGCCAGCGCCCGGTAGTTCGACGCGCCGGTGAACTCGAACGTGTCGGCGAGCACGTTCCACTCGTGGAGGCTGTACCAGACCACCATCACCAGCGGGCCGAGCACGAACGCGAGGCTGCCCAGCAACTGCGGCGCGATGAAGAGGTAACCGGCGAGATTGTCCCGCCGGCGCCTCGTCCAGAAAGAGTTCACTTGCCCAGCATCGGTTGGATCTTGGAGCAGACGCCGCCGAGCACGCCGCGAACGTCGGCGTCGGCCTTCCACAGCGGGTCGAGCGCGGCCCGCACGGTCTGGCTCAGCTCGGCCTGTCCGGTGTGCGACGGCTTGACCTTACCGATGTTGACGCCCTCGATGACGACCTTCTGCAGCTGTTCCGGCTTCAGGAGGGGGTTGGTCTTCGCGAGGTTGTCTGCGGTGAGTTGCGTCTTGCGGGGCGGCGGGAAGTACTGGGCGAGCTTCGCCGAATTCTCCGGGCTGGTGAAGAACGCGAGGAAGTCGGCGGCCGCGTCGGCGTTCTTCCCCTTCTTCAGCACGCCGATGCCGGCCTGGCCGATCACCCCGTAGGTGCCCTTCGGGCCGGCGGGCAGCGGCACGAGGTCCCACTGGAACTTGCTGTCCTTGAGCAGCGACGCCCGCGAGATCTGGGTGATCGTCATGGCCGCGTTGCCGGCGAAGAAGTCCGGCGCGGTACCCGGACCCGGAACGGCCTTGTCGGTGAAGATCGCCTTATGGAACGCGGTCATCGCGTCGACCATCGGCTGGTCGGCGAAGCCGCGCTTCTTGCCGTCCTCGCTCCACGGCTCGGCGCCCCAGCCGCCCCACACGGAGGCGAGGTTGTCCCACGTCTTGTAGTCGAAGTCGCGGACGACGAGGCCGCCCTTGCCGGTGCCGGCGGCCACCGCGGCGTTGACCGCGTACGCCTTGTCCCACGTCCACTGGTTCGCGGCGATGAGCTCCGCGGGCGTCTGCTGGCCGGCCTGCTTGATGAGGTCGTTGTTGACGAACACCCCGAACGGCGACGTGGAGAACGGGTACGCGTAGAGCTTGCCGCCGGTCTGCCACAGCCTGGTGGTGCTCGGGATGAGGTCCTCGGAGCCCTCGACCTTCAGCGGCACGAGCGCGCCCGACGAGACGAAGTCGGGTGCGGAGTTCTCGAGGATCCAGGCCAAGTCGGGGGCGTTGCCGCCGGCGATCTGCGTGGTGAGACCGGTGGTGTAGGTCTCGATCGGCAGGGTGTCGAACTTGATCTCGGTGACGTTGCTGTTCTGCTTCCTGTACTCGTCGGCGATCGAGTTGAACAGCGCGAGGTGGTCGGCGTTGCCGGTCCAGATCGTCATGCGCAGCGAAACCGGGCCGTCGGAAGCCTCGGAGTCGCCGCCTCCACAGGCCGTCAACGCGAGAGCCGCGGCCAGTAATACAGCGAGTCTCTTTCTCATGGGGGTCGCTCCTCAGAACTCAATAGCCGGTGACGTCGGGCCAGCGCAGTTCGACGCCGTCGGCGGCAAGCCGCCGCTGGAAGTCGGCGAGCAGATCGGGGTCGTTGCGTACCGCGCGCGGGGTGGTCGCACGGTCGAGGCAGAAGGCCGCCAGGGCGCCGGCGGCCTCGCCGACGTTCCATTCGACGGGGTGCAGCCGGTAGCAGCCGTTGGTGATGTGGGTCGTGCCGATGTTCTTGCCGGCGGGCAGCAGGTTCTCCACCCGGCGCGGGATCAGCGCGCCGAGCGGGATCTCGAACGGGCTGCTCGCCACGTCGATGTAGTTGTCGCCGCCGGTCGACGGGTGCAGGTCGATGCGGTACATGCCGATGCCGACGCTGTCGTCGTAGCGCACGGCGCCCTTGTCTCCGCGCACCGACACCGCGAGGTCCTGCTCGACGACGGTGTACTCGGCCCGGATCCGCCGCGACTCCCGGATGTACGGCGCCTGCGCGAGGCCGTCGTCCGACCCGGTGACGTCGCCGCGCAGGCGCAGCCCGGGAAACCCGGTTCCGCCGTCGGGCCGCGGCGCCTCGGTCTGCATCCAGTACAGGACCGACCGGGAGAGCTCGCGCGCCTTCTCCACGTGGGAAGCGGCGTCGGGAACGTCGATGACGTTGCCGTCGAGATAGTCGATCATCGGCCAGTTGACGAGGGTGATGTCGCTGTCGTACGCGCCCGGCACGAAGTGGCGGCGGGCGGCGATGCGACGGAACGTCCACAGGTTGCGGTCGCCGCCGTCGGCCCGCTGGTCGGCGACGACCGAGAGCGGGTCGTCGTCGGGGTTCGGGGTGAACTCGCGCTCGACCGGCTCCAGCGTGCGGGGGTGCGGAGCGGTCCAGCCGAGGAGGTTGCCGCCCCAGAAGGACGGCGCGTAGTCACGCCAGTAGCCGTAGGAGGACGGGCGGTCGATGGTGTGGTCGCCGTCGATGTGGTCGATCGCGAAGCACACCGACACCGCCTGCATGTTCAGCGGCTGGGCCTCCGACGGCGCGCTGGGTTCGCCGGTCTCGTCCTGCGACTCGAAGCCGGTGACGTACTCGGTGCCGCTCAACGGCAGCAGCTCACCGGTCTCCGTGGCGTCGAGAATGTACGGCGCCCGCACGGTGTCCCCTGTGGACAGTCGGACCGCGGTGACCCGGTCGCCGTCGGTCTCGACGCTCACGGGACGCGCGGGCTGCAGAACCACCAGCCGCCCGCCGCCCCGGTACGGCGCGAGCAGCGACTCGACGACCGCCACCGCCACCCGCGGCTCGTGGCACAGCCGGCTCACGAAACCCGCGCCGGGGTTGAGTTCCCGGGCCGCGCGGGACCGTTCGGTGAGCGGGTAGTGGGACCGGTAGTAGTCGCGGATCCGTTCGCGGAGAGCGCGGTACGACGCCGTGACCCCGAACCGCTCCACCCACGTGTGCTCGTCGGGCGGCACGGCCTGGCTGGTCAGCTGCCCACCCAGCCACGGGTACTCCTCGGTCAGCACCACGCGCCGGCCGGCCCGCAACGCGGCCAACGCCGCCGCGACCCCGCCGAGCCCGCCACCGACGACGAGCACCTCCGTTTCCAGGTCGGCCATCTACCTCTTCCTCTCCGCGAGAGTGCTGCCCGCGACCAGTTCGCAGGGCAGCAACCGCTGTGTCTTGTCGTGGCCCTCGATGAGACCGGTGAGCACCTCGACCGCCTGCTCGCCCATCTCCTTGCGGGGAATGGAGAATCCCGAGAAGTCGAGGTCCGTCGTGGTCGGCCGGGTCGGGTCGCCCAGGGCCACGAGCGACAGATCCTCCGGGACCCGCACCGCACGCTCGTTCGCGAGCGCCACCAGCGCCACCCCGTCGGCCGGCTCCTCCACGAAGAGCGCCGTGACCCCCTGCCGCAGCAGCGAGTCGAGGGTCCGCGCGTCGGCGACCGGCGCGTGCGTCCCGGAGACGCCGGCCGCGGCGACCGCGTCGGTGAAGCCGCGCATGCGGTCGGCCGGTGACTCGGCGCCCGCACCCGGTCCGACGTACGCGAGGCGCTCGTGCCCGAGGTCCACCGCCCGCCGCACCAGCGCGGACGTCGCCGCCGGGTAGTCGGCGCCGACGTACGGCACCGGACCGCCGGCGTCGTCGCGCCGGCCGACCGCGACGAACGGGTACTCCTCGGCGACCAGCCGGGCCAGGTCGTCCCGGTTCATCTGGCGTCCGAGGAGGATGCAGCCGTCGGCGAGGCGCAGCCGGTGGTCGTCGTGGAAGATGCGCCGGCGGCCGTCGTCGGCGACCGGCGCGCTGGTGAACAGCAGCAGGTCGCTGCCGACGCGTTCGGCGCGCTCCTCGATGCCGAGGAGGAACGGGTGGTAGAAGTCGCGGCTGCCGCTGGGGAACACCGGCTCGTAGGTGAACACCCCGAGGATGCGGTTGTGCCGGGCGGCCAGCCGCCGGGCGACCGGGTCGGCCACGTAGCCGGTCTGCCGGATCGCGCGGAGCACCTTCTCCCGCGTCTGCGGCGCGATGCGCACGTCGGTGTCGGCGCGGCCGTTGAGCACCAGTGAGACGGTCGCCTGGCTGACGCCGGTCATGCGGGCGATGTCCTGCTGGGTGACGCGTCTGCGCGCTCCGGCCACGCTGGTGCCTCCGTGAGGTGCTAATGCGTATCAGTTCTGGATGTGAACGTCATCGTGCGGGTCTGTTACGACCAGAGTCAAGTGGTAATTCGTATTAGCATCTTGACCATTGACGGACGTCAGCGCATCGTCTTGCCATGGAACGCCTTCACCGCCGTACGGTGCTGCGCGGCGGCGCCGCCGCGCTCGGCGCGGCCGCCGTCTCGCCGCTCGTGGGCACCGCCGCCCCCGCCCTCGCCGGCCCCGCCGGATTTCCCACCTACCAGTACATCGGCACGCCGTTCGTCAAGTCGGAGCTGATCTACAACCCCACCAACGAGCTGATCTTCCCGTGCGTGCGCGGGGTCTACGACAAGATCTCGAACTACCGTGCCCGGTACTACCTGTACTACGCGCCGCACGACGGCGAGGGCGGGATCTGCCTGGCCTACGGCAACTCGCTCGCCGGTCAGTTCACCGAGTACCCGGCGAACCCGATCGTCCGCAACGTCTGGTCACCGCACCACTCGGTGCCGCACGTGTCGTCGCCGCACGTGTTCTGGCACGCCGCGTCCCGCCGCTTCCACCTGTACTTCCACGGCAACAACGCGCAGACCCGGCTGGCCGTCTCCACCGACGGCATCACGTTCACCTACGACCGCCTGGTGCTCAGCACCGCCGACGTGCCGGGCCTCAGCGAGACGTCGTACGCGCGCGTGTTCGACCACACGATCGCGGGCCGCGGCAGCCGCTACGTCATGGTGTACATGGGTGCCATGGGCGGCCGCCGCGACATCTTCTGGGGCTGGTCGGCCGACGCCCGGAACTGGCAGTTCGCCCAGACGCCGCTCATCAACGCCGAGAACGACGGCGAGACCGACATCAGCGGCCCGCACGTGCTCAAGCGCAACGGCACGACGTACGTGGTCTACCACGGTGGTTCCGGGAGGATGTACCTCACCGAGGTCGGCAACGACTTCGACCGCGAGGTGCACCTCGGGGTGTTCCACACCCCGCGCGGCAACGCGCCCGACAACGGCCGTTCGGCCGCGCCGGCGTTCGGCACCGACGGAGGGGTGCAGTACATGTTCTACGAGGCGGGGCGCCGCAGTGCGACGACGATCGCGGTGGCCCGCGCGATCTAGCGTCGGCCGGCGCGGGCCCGCGCGATCCACCGTCGGCCGGCGCGGGCCCGCGTGCGGTGACCGGTCAGTTGGCCTCGACCCACGTGAGGCGCTTGGTGAAGCGCAGCACGGTGCCGAGGCCATCGATCGACACGACCTCGAGCCCGTCGGTGACCGCGGCGACGATCTGCAGGCCCCGGCCCGCGTCGTCGAGGAGCTCACCCGGCTTCACCGACGAGGGGCTGAAACCACCGCCGTCGTCGGTGACCTCGATGACGCACTCGCTGTCCTCCACCGTCACGTCGACGTGGTAGATCGTCGAGTGCTCGGCGTGCTTGATGACGTTGGCGCACGCCTCGGTCAGCGCCAGTCGGATGTCGTGGCGGCAGTCCTCGTCGACACCGGCGCCGCCGAGGGCGCCGTCGAGGGTC
Source organism: Virgisporangium ochraceum (assembly GCF_016863655.1). Classification (GTDB taxonomy): domain Bacteria; phylum Actinomycetota; class Actinomycetes; order Mycobacteriales; family Micromonosporaceae; genus Virgisporangium; species Virgisporangium ochraceum. Next base: position 142,437 of record NZ_BOPH01000053.1, on the reverse strand, counting down.
CGGCGGGTCTGCGCGACCAGCTCCGCGTCGCGGGGTAGATCCAGCGAGATCTCCAGATGCAGCGGCCTGTCCATGCTCCCCGCTTCTTTCGTCCGGGCTTGTCAGTGGCGGCTGCCGTGTACCCCGCGCCCTGCGCGGAAAAACGTCAGTCGACGCGGGTGCCGTGGCGGCCGCGTCCGGCGCGGAACGCCTCGATTCCGGCGTCGACCGCCGCGAGCGACCGTTCGCCGTGCCGCAGTTCGTTGGCGAGCGCGGCCTCCTCGTCGAGGCCGTGCTGCTCCAGCACCGACAGGCGGTCCTCGCGCAGGCAGGCCTGTGGCAGCGCGGCGAGCTCGCCGGCGAGCCGTTCGGCGGCCGAGACCGCCGTGCCCGGTGGCACCACCCGGTTCACCAACCCGATCGAGTGCGCCTCGGCCGCGTCGACCGGGCGGCCGGTCAGGATCAGGTCCATGGCCCGGCTCCCGCCGATCAGTCGCGGTAGTCGCACCGTGCCGCCGTCGATCAACGGGACCCCGTAGCGACGGCAGAACACGCCCAGCACGGCGTCGGCGGCGGCCACCCGCAGGTCGCACCACAGGGCCAGCTCCAGGCCGCCGGCCACCGCGTGCCCCTCGATCGCGGCGATCACCGGCTTCGACAGCCGCAGCCGTGTCGGTCCCATCGGACCGTCGCCCTCGGCGGAGACCCGGTTGGCCTCCGCCGTGCCGTACGCGTGCAGGTCGGCGCCGGAGCAGAATGTGCCGCCGGTGCCGCCGAGCACGGCCACGGACGCGCTGGGGTCGCCGTCGAAGGCGCGCAGCGCGCCGGTGAGGCGGGCGGCGGTCGGCCCGTCGACCGCGTTGCGGCGCTCCGGACGGTTGATCAGCACCGTGGTGACGGGGCCTTCGTGGCGCACGATGACGGTCATGCCACCCAACGTACGCGAGCAACTTATAAGCAGTCTTGACTGTTTGTTTGCCGGCATGGGACCGTGGCCGCATGGCGGCTCCCACGACGAATGTGGACGAGGTCCTGGCGGAACTGCTCACCCCGGAGGGCCGGCGCGACCTCGCCGGCGTCTTCCGGCGCCTGCACGACCTCGGTGAGCTGCACCGGTCGGCGTTCCTGGGCCGGTTCGTCACCAGCTACCGCAACGTCGACGCGGTGCTGCGCGACCCGCGCGTGGTGCGCACGCGGCCCGGACGCCCGGCCCCGCTGCCCGGGCACGACGAGCACTCCTCGCGCCGGCTGCTCAACACCACGTTCATGCTGCAGGACCCGCCCGACCACACCCGCATCCGGCGGCTGGTGAGCAAGGCGTTCACGCCCCGGTCGGTGGCCGGGCTGCGGTCGGCCATCGAGGAGATCCTGGCCGCCCGGCTCGACCGGCTCAGCGGCGACGTCGACCTCATGAACGAGCTCGCGTTCCCGTTCCCGGTGGCGGTGATCGGCCGGCTCATCGGGGTCCCGGAGGCCGACCAGCCACCGTTCCAGCGGCTCGTGCGCGACCTGACCGACGCGCTCGACCTCGCCGTCGCCGACTCCGACCTCAGCCGGTCGGACGCGGCCGCCGACACGATCCTGGAGTACTTCCGCGGGCTGGTGGCCGAGCGCCGCCGGCAACCGGCCGACGACCTGGTGTCGGCGCTGATCGCCGTGCGGGAGGAGGGCGACCGCCTCACCGAGGACGAGCTGCTCGCCACGCTGACGCTGCTGTTCCTGGCCGGCTTCGAGACCACCACCAACCTCATCGGCAACGGCATGTACGCCCTGCTGTCCCACCCCGACGAGCTGGCCGCGCTGCGCGCCGACCCGGCGACGATGCCGGCCGCGGTGGAGGAGCTGCTGCGGTTCGACACCCCGGTACAGGTGATCCCGCGGGTCACCGCCGAGGAGGTCACGCTCCCCGACGGGACGGTCATTCCGGGGGACCGGCATCTGCTGGTCCTGCTGGGCGCCGCCAACCACGACCCCCGCGCGTTCAGCGACCCCGGCGTCCTCAGGCTGAACCGCGCCGAAGCAGCGACGCTGAGCTTCGGCAGCGGCATCCACTACTGTCTCGGCGCGGGTCTCGCCCGGCTGGAGGCGCAGCTGGTGTTCGGCGCGATGCTCGACCGCTTCCCGTCGATCGAGCTGGCCGGGACTCCACAGTGGAGGGACGGGCTCACGGTGCGGGGCCTGGACCGGCTTCCTCTCACCCTGAAACAGTAGATCTGTCGCCGGGAGAGGCGACTCAGCCGAGCGCCTGCCGCACCACCCGTTCCAGCAGCACGAGCTGACGCTTGACGGCCGACGTCGGCTGCATGAGGCGGTGCAACGCGATCCCGTACATCGAGTTCAGCACGAGCGTCACCACGTCCCGGAAATCGGGATGCGCGACCGCGCGCGGCCCGAACAGCTCGGCGGCGAGCTCGCGCGACAACCGCCGCAGCTCGCGCTCGAACGGGGTGAGCGCGGCCCGGAGCACCGGGTCGGTGCGGGCGGCGACCATCAGCTCGATGCCGGCCTGGAACAGCCGCCCGGAGAACTGCGACCACAGCAGCGCCAGCGCGGTCGCGATGCGGTCGGCGTCGGCGGGCAGCCGGGCGGCCTCCTCACGCAACCCGACCGCCCGCTGCTGGGCGAGGTACTCGATGGCGGCGACGACCAGCTCCTGCCGCGTCGGGTACTGGTGCAGCTGGGCGCCCCGGGAGACACCGGCCCGGTCGGCGACGCGTCCGGTCGTGAGGTTGGCGTAACCGTCCTCCACCAGGCAGTCGACGGCCGCGTCGAGCACCCGCCGTTTGGTCTCGGCCCGCCGTTCCCCCTGCGTGCGGCGCCGCGGGCGGGTGGTCGGCTCGGCCATCCCCGCACGGTACCCCGCGGTGCGTCGCGGCGGCTTAGGATGCGGCATGGTTGACGCCTCCCGCGACACCTCGCCCCCCGCTGGCATCGACACCTCGGTCTCCCACTCGGCCCGCATCTGGAACTACTGGCTCGGCGGCACGGACAACTTCGAGATCGACCGCGTGGTCGGCGACCAGGTCCGCGAGGTCCTGCCCGAGATCGTCGAGTGCGCGCTGGCCGACCGCGCGTTCCTCGGCCGCGTGGTCCGCCACCTGACCGCCGACCTCGGTGTGCGGCAGTACCTCGACATCGGCACCGGGTTGCCGAGCGCCGACAACACCCACGAGGTCGCGCAGCGGATCGCGCCCGACGCGCGGGTCGTGTACGTGGACAACGATCCCCTGGTGCTCGTGCACGCCCGGGCGCTGCTCGCCGGGTCCACGGAAGGCTCCACCGACTACATCGAGGGCGACCTCCGCGAGCCCGACGCGATCATCGAGCGGGCCCGCCGGACGCTCGACCTCGACAAGCCCGTCGGCGTCATGCTGCTCGGTGTGCTGCACTACATCGGCGACGACGACGAGGCGCACGCGGCCGTGCGGCGCGTCCTCGACGCGGTTCCGTCGGGCAGCTACCTCGCCCTGCAGCACCCGACGAACGCGGTCACCGGCGAGCGCATGGAGGAGGCCGTCCGGCGCTGGAACGACGCCGGCGGCGCGCGCATCTACCTGCGCACCCCCGAGCGGCTGGCCCGTTTCTTCGACGGGATGGACCTGCTGGAACCGGGCGTCGTGTCGTGCTCGCGGTGGCGGTACGACGAGGGTGCCGAGGTCGACGTCTTCGGCGGGGTGGGCCGCAAACGCTAGCGGCCGGCCGCATCACGGTTGCCGCACGGGAAGGTCACGGCAACAGCACACGGACACGACTCGGACACGGCCGGAACCCGTGCCCGCGACGCCGCGTCGGATCGGCACCTGTACCAAGGGAGGAACGATGTCCATCCGACGCTCATCCCATCGTGTCCATCGTGCCCTGGCGGCGGTCGCGGGGGCCGCCGTGACCGTGGTCGTCCTCGCCGGCTGCGGCGCCACCGACGGCGGAAGCGCCGACAGCGCTCCGCTTCCCGGCGCGCAGGACCAGGCCGCCGGCGGCGCGGCGTCGACCGCCGAGGACCCGCGGTCGACGTTCGCCGTCGACATCGACACGGCCTCCTACACCTACGCGCGCCGGAAGATCCTCAGTGGACAGTTGCCGCTCGCGTCCGACGTGCGCCCGGAGGAGTTCGTCAACGCGTTCGACCAGGACTACGCGGAGCCGGACGGCGACGGCTTCGCCGTGCACTCCGACGGCGCCCGGCTGCCCGAGGCGCACACGCACACCGGCGACGTGCGGCTGATGCGGGTCGGGCTGCAGACCCGGTCCGACGAGGCGCGCGCCGACGCCACGCTCACGTTCGTCATCGACGTGTCCGGGTCGATGGCGGAGACCGGCCGGCTCGACCTCGTGCAGGACGCGTTGCATACGCTCATCGACCAGCTCCGCCCGACCGACGCCGTCGCGATCGTGACGTTCAGCAGCGGCGCCCGCGTGGTGCAGCCGATGACCCGCGTCTCCGACCGAGCGCCGCTGCACGCCGCGGTCACCTCGTTGAAGACCGAGGCGAGCACGAATCTCGCCGCGGGACTCACGCTCGGCTACGACACCGCGCGCGCCGGCTTCCGCGAGGGGACGTCGAACCGCGTGATCGTGCTGTCCGACGGGTTGGCCAACACCGGATCGACGTCGGCCGACCAGATCCTGGCCCAGGTGAAGGAGCAGGCGGCCAAGCGGATCGCGCTGCTCGGCGTCGGTGTGGGCAGCAGCTACGGCGACACGCTGATGGAGTCGCTCGCCGACGGCGGCGACGGCTTCGTCGTCTACGTCAGCGATCCGCAGCAGGCGCGCGACGTGTTCGTGCGCCGGTTGCCGGCCAACCTCACCGTGCGCGCGCTCGACGCCAAGGTGCAGGTCGTGTTCGACCCGAAGACGGTGACGTCGTACCGCCTCATCGGGTACGAGAACCGTGCCGTCGCCGACAACCAGTTCCGCGACGACTCCGTCGACGGTGGCGAGGTCGGCCCGGGGCACAGCGTCACGGCGCTGTACGAGGTGCGGCTCGCCGCCGGTGTCGACGGCGGCGCCCAGGCCGCGAGGGTCGACGTGCGGTGGCTGAACCCGTCCGACCGCCGCCCATCGGAGGCGTACCGCACCGTGCGCGTGTCCGACCTGAACGGCGCGTTCGCGACGGCGGCGCCGCGGTTCGCCGTGACGTACTCGGCCGCGTACCTCGCCGAGACGCTGCGCGGAACCAGCGCACAGGGCTACCAGGTGAACCTGGCCGACCTGGAGCGGATCGCGCGCTCGGCGGGCGAGCGCACCGGCGACCCGGCGGTGGCCGATCTCGCGACGGTCATCGCGCGCGCCAACCAGCTCCGCCGCTAGTCCGGCCGCGCCGCTGGGCCGGCCGCGCCGCTGGGCCGGCCGCGGTGGTGACCAGGTGCAGGCGGCCGGGACCGCGATGCCGTAGGTCGTCGGCGGCACGCAGGGTGGGAGGCTATCAACATCAAAAACGCTTGTTGATGTTGATAACCTCCCACTCGCTCATGATCCGAGCCCTCGGAATAGATCGTCCAGACCCATTTCAGGGCAGTGGCGAGAGCCGGGTCCGAGGCGGCGCTAGACGAGAAGGCCTCCGGTGGCCCGGATGTTCTGGCCGGTGATCCAGCCGGAGTCCGGGCCGGCGAGGAACGCGACCACGGCGGCGATGTCGTCGGGCTGCCCCAGGCGGCGCAGTGCCGTGAGCGCCGCGTTCCGCTCCAACGCCTCCGGCGGGTTGCTGGCGCGCAGCAGGTCGGTGTCGGTCGCGCCGGGGGAGACGGTGTTGACGGTGATGCCGCGCGGGCCGAACTCCCGCGCGGCCACCGCCGTGAACTGCTCCAGCGCGCCCTTCGAGGCGATGTACAGCGCGGATCCGGGCGCCGGCACCACCGTGTTCAACGTCGACAGGTTGATGACGCGGCCGTTGTCGCGCAACAGGGTCGCGGCCCGGGCCATCGCGAGCGCCGGAACCTTCACGTTCACCATGAACACGCGGTCGAAGTCGGCGGCGTTGACGTCGGCGATCGCGACGTGCGGGTTGATCGCCGCGTTGTTCACGAGGATGTCGAGGCCGCCGGCAACCGGTGCGAACATCGCGTCGAGGCACGCGGGATCGGCCTGGTCGGCCTGCACCGCGGTCGCGCCGACCTCCGCGGCCAGGTCGTCGGCGGCCGCGCGGCTCTCCCGGTAGGTGAACACGACGGAGGCGCCGAGCCCGGCCAGCCGTCGCACGATCGCCCGGCCGATGCCGCGGGAGCCACCGGTGACCAGTGCCGTTCTGCCCTCGAACGTTCCGCCGTCACGCGTCATGCCGCCAGGCTAGCGACGCACCGGGTCGCGGTATTGAAGGAATGCGCACAGCTCGGTGGGCGTGAGCCCGCTCATCGCCCGGATCTCGCGGGTGAAGTGCGGCTGGTCGGCGTACCCGCTGTCGACCGCGGTCTCGTGCAGCGGCGCCGACCCCCGCGCGAGCAGCCCGACCGCGTGCTGGAACCGGGCGATCCGGCCGACGGTGCCGGGTGTCACCCCGATCTCCCGCCGGAACCCGGTCTCGAGGTGACGCCTGCTGACGGCGAGCCGTTGGGCGAGGGCGCCGACGCGCACGCGGTCCACCTGCAGTTGCCACCACGCGTGCGTGACCAACGGATCGGCCTCGACCGGTGCGAGCCGCCGCGACAGGAACGCGTCGAGGGACGCGAACCGGTCGGCCCAGAGCGGGAGGGCGCGGAGCCGGTCGACCAGTTCCGCGTCGCCGCCGGCGAGCAGGTCGGGCAGCGGCACGGTGCGGCCGACCAGCTCGGGCGCCGGGAGGCCGAGCAGCGCCCGCACCCCGAGCGGTGTGAAGCCGACCGTGACACCGCTGCGCCACACCGGTTCCCGGAACACGGCCGGCGTGGCGCGTGGACCGGTGACCACCCGGGCCTCGCCGGTGAGATCGACGATCGCCACCGTGAGGTTCAGCGGCAGAACGCGGTGCGGCAGGGCGGCCCCCGATCCGCTGCGGAAACCGCTGTACCCGACGACGTACGGCCGCAGCGCGGCGGCCGGCCGCCGGCCGACCGTCTCGCACGGCTCGGGCTGGGTGTTGACGGGCACGGAATGAACGTGCGTCACCCGGTTAGTTTATCGATCCGTCGGGGTACTGGATCTCCAACGTTCCGAGGTCCACTAGAGGGAGGCCCGACGATGGCAGCGCCGACGCAGGCACCGGCCACCACCCGAAGCACCAACACCATGGCGATTCTCGCCCTGGTCTTCGCGTTCGTCTTCTCGCCGCTCGGAATCGTCTTCGGCGCGGTGGCGAAGAAGCAGATCGCCCAGACCGGCGAAGAGGGAATGGGCCTGGCGAAGGCCGGCTTCTGGCTCGGCATCGTGTTCACGGTGCTGGGCGTCCTGTGGTTCGTCCTCGTGTTCGCGCTGGCGCTCTCGGCCGGCACCACCACGACCTGACACCGGCCCGCGACGCGCCCGGTCTCCGTTCCGCGGAGGCCGGGCGTTCGCGGTTGAATGCACCGTGGACGGTTTCGTGGTGGGAGCGCGGCGGCTGGCCGTGGCGGCCGGTACCGACGTCGGACAGCGGTATCCGGCGAACTTCGACGTGACGCACGTCGACGTCGGCAGGCGGGTCGCCGTCGTGGCCGACGGGATGGGAGCCGGCCGCGGGAGCGCGGTGGCCGGGCGGACCGCCGTCGACACGTTCGTGGCCGCGGCCCGGCCGGAGGCCGGCGCGCTGCGGGCGGCGGTGGCCGACGCGCAGCGGCAGGTGCGCCGTGCCGGCGCCGGCCTCGGCGAGCTGACCGGGTGCACGTTGACCGCGCTCGTCGGGTGCGACCCCGACGCGGCGTGGATCGTCCACATCGGAGACTCGCGGGCCTACCGGTGGCGCGGCGGGCTGCTGGAGCAGCTCACGGTCGACCACACCATGGCGTGGCTCGGCGCCGTCAACGGCTGGTACCCGTTCGGGTCGCCGCAGGCGGCCCGCGACCGCTACCACCTGACCCGCTACGTCGGCCATCCGGGCGAGCCGGAGGCGGACCTGATGAACGTCGCGCTGCGGGCCGGCGACGTGCTCCTCCTGTGCACCGACGGCATCGCCGAGCAGGTGCCGTACCGGCGGCTGGCCGAGGTGCTCGGCGGAACCGGCACACCGGACGAGGCGGTCGGACGGCTGCTCGCCGACGCCGCGGCGGCCGGCGGTCACGACAACGCGACAGCGGTGGTACTCACAGTCATGTAGGCGAGGGGTGTCGATTTCAACGGACGGCTGCGTCAAGGACACGACAGTGATCCAGCGAAGGAGCCGCTCCGATGAACGATCCCCACATTGCCGCGCTGCTCTGGGTGTCGACGATGCCCGAACGCGACCGCCGCACCACCGACGCCACCGCGGGCCGGCTGTTCGCCGGCATGGCACGGGCCATCCGCCGCCTGCGCGGCAGGCGGAAGCCGGCGCAGCCGGCGAGAAGCGCCGTTCTTCAGACCGAGACGTCCTTGCGGTAGCTGCGCATGTCCTGCAGCAGCGTGAACCCGACCCGTTCGTACAGCCGCCGCGTCACCGGGTTGTCGGTCACCAGGTCCATCCGGGTGATCCGCTCGTCGGCGAAGGCCAGGTGCAGCGCGGCCACCACGAGCCGGCCGCCGACACCCTTGCCCCGCGCGGTCTCGTCGACGGCGACGTAGTCGATCTGGGCGTCGTCGTGCTCGGGACGCAGCTTCAGCGTCACGTATCCGAGCAGTTCGGTGCCGGAGACCTCGACCCAGACCGGCTGGCCGCTCGCCAGCAGCGCGGAGGCGGGGGAGTGGGTACCCGGGAACGCCCGGTCGTGCAGGGCCGCGAACTGGCCCTCGTACGGGGGCGTGAGCGTCGGGAGGGTCACCGGTGCCAGGCCGGCCAGGTCGGCCCGTTCGAACCGGAGGATCGCGTGCGGTTTCGGCTCGCCGAAGCCGTGCCGCTCGGCGAACGCCGCCAACGCGGTGTTGCGGGCGTCGCAGAACAGCTCCCGTTCGCCGATGGTGACCGGCACGGTGGCATCGACGGCGGCGTAGAGCCGGTCCATCTGCCCGGGGGTGTCGGCCCACGGACCGAGGACCCACGCCCGCCCGACCTCCGGGTCCCACTCCATGCCGAGCGTCCCCACGAGTTCGCCCCCGGAACCGCGCGCGACCGCGAACGTGAAGTCGCCTTCCAGCTCGGCCAGCTCGGCCGTGACATCGGCCGGTTCCTCGCCGAGGTAACCGATGTTGCGGGTGCGGTCGGCGTTGCGGACGGCGATGAACTCGCCGAGCTCGGCCAGGTGCGTGTCGGTGACGTCGGCCCGGCGCAGCGTGACGATGTCCATGGCCGGCCACTGTATGGCGTGTTCGGCCCGGCCGGCCACCGGATATAGGGTCCTTCGTCATGACCACGGCCGACTTCCTGGGCACCACCCGTTCGTCCTACGACACGGTCGCGGCCGAGTACGCCGCCCTCCTCGGCGACGAGCTGGACGTCAAGGTGCTCGACCGCGCGGTCCTCACCGCGTTCGCCGAGCTCGTCGCGGCGGAGGGCGGCGGCCGGGTCGCCGACGTCGGCGCCGGGCCCGGACGCATCAGCGCGTACCTCGCCGGCCGGGGCGTCGACGTGTTCGGGGTCGACCTGTCGCCCGGCATGGTCGAGGTGGCGCGGGACCTGCACCCGCACCTGCGGTTCGAGGTCGGCACGATGACGGCTCTCGACCTGCCGGACGCCTCCCTCGGCGGGATCTGCGCCTGGTACTCGATCATCCACGTGCCCGACGGGCACCTGCCCGCGGTGTTCGCGGAGTTTCGCCGCGTGCTGAAGCCCGGTGGCCACGCGGTGCTGGCGTTCCAGGTCGGCGACGAGACCGGCGAGCGCACCGAGGCCTTCGGCCACGAGATCGCACTCACGTTCCACCGCCGCCCGCCGGAGCGCGTGGCGGCCCTGCTCGCCGACGCCGGCCTGCCGGTGCGGGCGACGCTCGTACGCGAGCCGGAGGTGCATCCGTTCCTCGCCGAGAAGGTCCCGCAGGCCTTCCTGTTCGCGCGGAAGCCCGCGGAACCGGCGGAACCCGCGGAACCCGTAGCGCCATGAGGCGCATCACCACGCGCAACGCCACGTTCCAGCAGTGGCAGGCGTTGCTGGGCAGCCGCACCAAGCGGCACCGCGCGGGAGAGTTCCTCGTGCACGGCGTGCGTCCCATCACGCTGGCGTTCGAACACGGCTGGGACGTCCGCGCGGTGCTGTACCCCGACGGGCGCGAGCTGTCGCGGTGGGCCCGGGAGACGCTCGCCCGTGCCGACGGTGTCGCGATGGCGCCCGAGCTGCTCGCCGAGCTCGCGGAGAAGGAGGAGCCGGAGCTGCTCGCCGTCGTCGCGATCCCCGACGACGACCTCACCCGGATCCCGTTGCGCGGCAACGCTCTCGTGGTCGTGTTCGACCGGCCGACCACGCCCGGCAACATCGGTACGCTCGTGCGCTCGGCCGACGCGTTCGGCGCCGCCGGGGTGGTGGTCACCGGCCACGCCGCCGACCCGTACGACCCGAAGGCCGTACGGGCCAGCACCGGGTCGCTGTTCGCGCTTCCGGTGGTGCGGGCGCCGTCGCACCGCGAGGTGGTCGCGTGGGCGTCGGCCGCCGGGGTCCAGTTCGTCGGGACCGACGAGAGCGGCGACGTCGACGTCGACGCCTTCGATCTCACCGGCCCGCGGGTCGTGGTCATCGGCAACGAGACCCGCGGACTCAGCGGCGGCTGGCGGCAGGCGTGCGGGCACCTGGTCCGCATCCCGATCGGCGGGGCCGCCAGCTCGTTGAACGCCGCCGCCGCGGCGACCGTCGTGCTGTACGAGGCCGTCCGGCAGCGGAGAGTCAGCCCTTCACCGTGAGGATCGGCGTCAGCTCGACCACCGGCTCCGCGACCCCGGCGGTGCGCAGGCTGTCGACCACCGGGCCGACCTCCTTGTATGCCCACGGCGCCTCCTGCTTGAGGTCGCGCCGCCAGGCCTCGATCACGTCGCGCCGCGCGGTGATCGCGGGGTCGCGGTGGTTGAGCGGGGTGACCACGCGGAACTCCTCGAGGAACGCGTCGAGGTCGGCGTCGCTGCCCCGGGACGCGGCACCGCGCGGAACACTGCGCCCCGCACCGTGGCAGGCGCTGGCGAGCGCCTTCGCGTTGCCGAGGCCGCGCAGCAGGTGGCTCGGCGCGCCCATCGAGCCCGGCACGATCACCGGCTCGCCCCAACCGTCCACACCGGACGGTCCCGCCGGGGTGGCGCCCTTGCGGTGCACCACCGAGTCGCCGTCGGGCCACATCAGGTTGTGCGGGGCGTCGTAGACCAGGCGGGGCTCGACCTCGCCGAGGTCGGCGAGCCCGGCCCGCATCATCAACGACAGGAAGAACCGGTTGCCGACGGCGAAGTTCGCCGCGTTCGCGAACGCGGTGAGGTACCGCTCCCGCCGGTCCTTCGTGGCGTCGTCGACGAGCATCGGCAGGATCCGGTTCGCCGGCACCGGAACGCCGCGCGGCCACATCGCCTTCGCCTGCTCGCGGCCGGTGCCGTTGGCCTGGTGGCCGAGCGACAACGATCCACTGTGGACCATCGACACGATCCGCCCGGGTGCGAGACCCCACGCGTACGCGGTGGCACCGTCGTGCACCTTCGACACGTACTGCAGTTCGGCGAAGTGGTTGCCGCCGCCGACACTGCCGATGATGCTGTCGTAGCTGGTGCCGCCGCCACTGGTGACCCAGTCGCGGAAGTCGGCCGCGGAGCCGACGGGGTAGCCGGCGCCGTGCAGCCGGTCGGTGTTCTCGTCGTCGGTGACGTGCCGCCAGGCGCCCTCGCGCCGGACCGGCTCCGCGAGCAGTCCGGGCAGGCCGCCCCGCAGCAGGCCCTCCCGCTGCGCCGGTGTGAGCCCGATCTGCCGCCCGCCCTCGAAGAAGAGGTGCCGCAGCCGGCGTTCGAGCGCGTCGAGGTGCGGACGGACGCGGTCGAGCGTGAGGGCGGTGACCTCCACCCGCATCCCGCAGTTGATGTCGTTGCCGACCGCCTGCGGGATGAGCGCGCCGGTGGTGCGCAGCACGGTGCCGATCGGGATGCCGGCGCCCTTGTGGAAGTCGGGGGTGCACACCACCCGGTCGATGCGTGGCTCCTCGGCGAGCCCGGGGGTCGCCTGTGCGAGGGCGCGCAACGTGTCGGCCGTCTCGAGAACGGTGAGCAGTTCGTCGATGGCGGCGGGTTCGAGGGGAACGCCGGGCCCGGCGCAGATGTCGACCGGAACCCCGAAGGGGTTCGGCAGGCTGAGCCAGGAGTCGTCGGTTCGGACAAGACGTCGGTCGGTGGACATGGGGAACCTTTCGAAGCTGCTGACACGAGGGGACACGAAGGGACGCGGAATCCGCACGCCGGTAGGTTCCGCGTGCTCCGCTATGGGGTGCCTGACGGTTCAGCAGCCGCGAGGTCGTCGCCAGGATAGATCGCCGTCGCAGCGGCGGGCATCCCGATTACACGACGTGGCGGAGTCTGGTCTGCATGCCGGTGACGGCGTCGGAGATCTCGGCCAGCTTGCGGCCCTCGGGGGAGTCGGCCGGGTACTGCCGGCGGATGGTGACCAGGTCGGTGGACAGCCGCGCGAGCGACCGTCGTGCGTGGCTCTTCTCCGACGAGGTCATCATGCGGCCGCCGTGGTAGCGGGTCATGAACGCGTTGTAGCGGGTCACGTACTCGCCGAACGCGCGCGAGCGGACCCGGCGCTGCTTCAGCCGCGTGAGCACCTGCCGCTGCCGGTCGACGGCGCTGGCCAGCTGCGCGGCGTGCGGGCGCAGCGGCGGGTCGAGCGCCGCGCGGTCGAGCAGCGCCAGGGCCTGGTCGAGGTCGTCGTAGGTGCGGTCGAGCTCCGGGTCGTCGTGGGTGGTCAGCTCGCGGGTGACGCTGCGGTAGAGCGCCATCGCGAGCAGCAGGGCGGCCCGGCTGCCGCGGCCGTCGACGCGCAGCGCCCGCTCGAAGCTGGCGATCGCCCGGTTCAGGTGCTCGCCGCTGAGCGCCTGCTCGCCGGCGCGCAGCTCGTCGGCGGTCAGCCACACGAGGACGCGTTGCAGGGCGTCGCGGTCGAGCGTGGTCGTGCGGGACCGCCGGTGCGCGCGGGCCAGCCGCTCCTGGGCGTACGCGGCGACCTCCCGGGGCGGCGGCGCCCCACCGGACAGCCGCGTCACGCCGCGCAGCAGTGACAACGCCCGCCGGTAGTCGCACCGGCGCAGGGCGGTCCGCACCGCGGTGGACCGGTCGGTGCCGGCCCGCGCGGGTGCTCGCGAGAGGTCGACCATATTGACCTCCGTACCCGTGATCGCCGCGGTCCATACTTGATCCCGACACGGGGAGGGGTCAATGGCTGATCAGGTCGGCATGGTCGCGGCCGCGGAGGAGGCGACGCGGGCCGGCGACCTCGCGGCGGCGGCGCGGCGGTGGCAGGCGGTCGTCGAGGTCAACCCGGTGAACGGGATCTTCTGGGCCCGGCTGGGGCTGGCCCGGTTCGGTACCGGTGACCACGCGGGCGCGCTCGACGCCTATCGCAGGGCCACCGAGCTGGGCGTATGGCCGATCGCGAGGGGGGAGCCGATCCCGCCGATCTTCCCCGGGGAGCTGGCGTACGAGATCGCGCGCTGCCTGGCCGCGCTGGGCGAGCGCGAGGCGGCGGTCGAGTCGCTGGCTGAGGCCGTGCGCCAGGGGCTGCGCGATCCGGGCAGGGCGCGGAGCGACCTGGAGCAGCTGGCCGACCATCCCCGGTTCGAGGGTCTCGTGGGACCGGCGGGGCCGGCCGACGGCGCGTCCCGCGACGACCGGTGGCGCTCCGACCTGCGGTTCCTGCGCGGTGAGCTGGCCCGCCGCGTCCCGCGTCCCGACGTTCTCGACAGCGACTTCCACGCGGCGGTCGACGCCCTCGACCGCGCGGTGCCCGACCTCGACGACGGCCGGGTGGTGGTCGGGATCTGGCGGCTGCTGCGGCGCCTCGGCGACGGCCACGCGTGGGTGTCGGTCGAGGACTCCTGGCCGGAGTGGACCCGGGCGCTGCCGGTCTGGTTCTTCCAGTTCGGGACCTCTTTGCTGGTGACCGAGGCCGAGCCGCGGTTCGGGCACCTGGCCGGTGCCGAGGTGCTGGCGGTCGACGGGCACCCGGTCGCGGAGGTGCTCGACGCGCTCGATCCGTTGCTCACCCGCGACAACCCGTACACGCCGCTGGCCCGCGGGCCGATGTGGCTGCGTGTGCCGGCGTACCTGCGCGCGGTGGGGATGGCCGAGCGGCCCGACCGGGTCACGCTCACGGTGCGGCTCCTGTCCGGTGAGGTCACCGACGCGGCGGTCGAGGCGGGCCCGCCGCTGCCGGAGCCGCGGACCTGGATGAACGCCCGCCCGCGGTCGTGGCCGTCGAGGTGTCCACCGGACTCGGTGCGGCCTCCCTTCGAGACGCCGGCCTACCTGCGCGACGTCGAGAACCCGTTCTGGTTCGAGTACCAGGCGGCCGGCAACCTCGTGTACTTCCAGTTCAACGGCGTCCGCGACAAGGACGACGACACGCTGGCGGCCTGCTACGAGCGGGTGTTCGCCGCGGTCGCGGAGCACGACGCCGGCGCCCTCGTGGTCGACCTGCGCTGGAACGGCGGCGGCAACACGTGGCTCGGTCAGCCGCTGGTCCACCACGTGCTCGCGCACCCGCGCCTGCCGGTGTTCGTCATCGTCGGCCGGGGCACGTTCTCCGCCGCCCAGAACACCGCGACGCTGCTCGACCGGCACACGCACGCGGTGTTCGTGGGGGAGCCCACGGGGTCGGCGCCGAACTTCGTGGGGGAGGCGGTGCCGTTCCGGCTGCCCGGCAGCGGCGTCCTGGTGAACGTCTCCGACCTGTACTGGCAGACGTCGTGGCCGTTCGACCACCGGATCGCGATCGCGCCGCGGATCTACGCGCCGCCCACGGCCGAGGCCTACCTCGCGGGCCGCGATCCGGCCATGGATGCCGTTCGGGAACAGCTGGCACGCTAGGATCCGGCGTGCGCACCGTGCCGACAACGCCGCACGGCGAGGCCGCCCGCAACGTCGAGCGGATACGCGAGCTCTTTCCGGGTTGCGTGGTCGAGACGACGGCGCCCGACGGAACCGTCACCGCCGCCGTCGACCTCGACCTGCTGCGGCGTGAGCTGGGCGAGCGCGCCGTCGACGGGCCGCGCGAGCGGTACCACCTCGACTGGCCCGGCAAGAGCGCGGCCGCGGCCGCCGCCAACGCGCCCACGGCGCGCACGCTGAGCCCGTCGCGCGCCGACAGCGTCGACTTCGACGGCACGCGGAACCTGTTCATCGAGGGCGACAACCTCGACGCGTTGAAACTTCTTCAGGAAGGCTGCCTCGGTCGGGTCGGCCTCATCTACATCGACCCGCCCTACAACACCGGCAGCGACCGCTTCGTGTACGCCGACCGCTTCGCCGAGACCTCGGAGCGGTTCCGTGAGCGCACCGGCGACCTGTTCACCAACTCCGCGACCGACGGCCGGTTCCACTCCACCTGGCTGTCGATGATCTACCAGCGGCTGCGGCTGTCGCGCACGCTGCTGCGCCCCGACGGGGTCATGCTCATCTCCATCAACGACGTCGAGCAGGCCAACCTGCGGCGGCTGTGCGACGAGGTGTTCGGCGCGGCGAACTTCGTCTGCCAGTTCGTGTGGCTCAACGACGGCAACGTCGACCAGCAGAGCGCCATCAAGGGCGTGCACGAGTACGTGCTGGCGTACGCCCGCGACCTCGCGCGGCTGCCGCGGCCCGTGGTGATCGACCCGAACATCGGCGACGGCAGCAAGCTGTACAACGAGCGCATCGAGAACTCCATCACCAAGAACGGGCCGGCGAACCCACCGTCCACGGTGGAGCTTCCGGCCGGGTTCCCGGCGGCCTTCGACGCGGGTGGCATCGACGCGCGCACCGACCGGTTCCCGCACATCCTCGACCCGGTGGTGGTGCGCGACGGGCGGCTGGTCGCGCCGGTGCGGGTCCACAGTGGATGGAGTTCGCGGAACCTGCTGGAGCTGTTCATCCGCAACGGATGCACCCCGATCACCGACGCGCGCGGCCGGGAGACGTGGTTCGACCTGACCGCGAGCGGGGCGGTCTACAGCTACAAGCGGCGGGCCGGCGACCAGGGGCACGTGCTGTCGGTGCTGCGCAACCTCGGCACCACCAAGCAGAACAGCCGGATGCTCGCCGGCTGGGGCATCGAGTTCAGCTACCCGAAGCCGGTGCACCTCATCGAGTACCTGGTGCGGGTCTTCACCCGTCCCGGCGGCGACGACCTGGTGCTCGACTACTTCGCCGGCTCCGCGACCACCGCGCACGCGGTGTTCCGCGCCAACGAGGCCGACGGCGGCAACCGCCGCTTCATCCTGGTGCAGTACCCGGAACCGGCCGGCACCGGGACGATCGCCGACGTGGCCCGCACGCGGATCCGGAAATGCGGGCCCGAGGTGTTGGCGTCCCGCACGCGGCACCCGGGCTGGCGCGGCGACATCGGGTTCCGGAGCCTGCGGGTCGCGCCGGTACCGCTGGCCGACGTGACCGTGCGTCCGGGAACCGTGCGGCAGGCCGACCTGGCCGCGCTCGCGACGACGGTGCGGCCCGACAGCGACGTCGAGGACCTGCTGTTCCACGTGCTGGTGCGGCACGGCGTCGACCTGTCGACGGCGGTCCACCGGGAGGCCGACGACACGTTCGTGGTGCCCGACGCCGACCTCGTCGCGTGCTTCGCCGCGGAGGTCACCGAGGACATGGTGACCGCACTGGCCGCGCGCCGGCCGGGCCGGGTGGTGTTCCGCGAGGCCGGCTTCCGCTCCGACACGGTGCGCCTCAACACCGACCGCGTCTTCGCCCGGTTGTCGCCGGGAACCGACGTATCGGTGGTCTGAGTGCGGTTCCGGTTCACCGTCCAGCCCTACCAGACCGCCGCCGTCGAGGCGGTGGCCGACTGCTTCGCCGGCCAGCCGCACGGTCACGACGCGACGGCCAACGCGCCGCTGCGACTGTCTGATGTGGACCTGCTGGCGAACGTGCACCGGGTGCAGGAGGCGCGCGGGCTGCTCCGGTCGGACCGGCTGGTGCCGAGCGCGGCCGGCCCGCTGAACCTCGACGTCGAGATGGAGACCGGCACCGGCAAGACGTACGTGTTCATCAAGACCGTGTTCGAGCTGCACCGGCGCTACGGGTGGGGCAAGTTCATCGTCGTGGTGCCGGGGGTGGCGATCCGCGAGGGCGTGCTGAAGTCGCTGGAGCTCACCGCCGACCACTTCGCCGAGGCTTACGGCCGGCGGGCCCGGTTCTTCGCGTACCGGTCGCGGGAACTGCACCGGCTGGAGACGTTCTCCGCCGACCCCGGCATCAACGTGATGGTGATCAACGCGCAGGCGTTCAACGCCACGGGCGCCGACAGCCGGCGCATCCACGAGGAGCTCGACGACTTCCAGTCGCGCCGGCCGATCGACGTGCTCGCGGCGTGCCGGCCGCTGCTGGTCCTCGACGAGCCGCAGCGGCTGGAGGGCCGGCGCACCGGGCTGGCGCTGGCCGCGTTCCGCCCGCTGGCCGTGCTGCGGTACTCGGCGACGCACCGCACCGAGCACAACCTGGTGCACCGGCTCGACGCGCTGGAGGCCTACCGGCAGGGGCTGGTGAAGCGCATCTCGGTGCGCGGTGTCACCACCGACGGCGAGACCGGTCCCGCGCTGCGCCGCCTGCAGATCCGGGAGACCGTGCGCGCCCACCTGGAGCGCGAGCGGGAGCTGGCCGGCCGCGGCATCAAGACGTTGTCGCTGTTCTTCATCGACGAGGTCCGCCACTACCGCGACTACGGCCGCGAGGACCGGCGCGGCCTCTACCTGCGCATGTTCGAGGAGGAGTACCGGGCCGCCGTGGGGGACCCGGCCGTGGACGTCGCCAGTGTCCACAGTGGATACTTCAGCGTCGACCGGCGCACCGGCCGCCTCGTCGACCCGGTGGTCCGCCGCTCGACCGGAACCACCGACGACCTCGACGCCTACCATCTGATCCTGCGCGACCGGGAACGGCTGCTGTCGCCGGAGGAGCCGGTGCGGTTCGTGTTCTCGCACTCGGCGCTGCGGGAGGGCTGGGACAACCCGAACGTGTTCGTGCTGTGCGTGCTCAAGCGGAGCGACAGCACCGTCTCGCGACGGCAGGAGGTCGGGCGCGGGCTGCGGCTGGCGGTCGACAGCCGCGGGGAGCGCGTCCGCGACCCCGACGTCAACCAGCTCACCGTGGTGGCCGGCGAGAGCTACGCCGACTTCGTGGGGGCGTTGCAACGCGAAGCTTCCCGGCTGCCAGGCCCTGGGAACGCGCGTCCCCTACCGCCCATTGTGGACGGACACCGCGCCGCGCGACCGGCGCCGACCGCGACGGACGCCGCGGACCGGCCGACCGAGCGCGTCGAGGTCGACACGGACGTGCTGGTCGCCCGGTGCGTCGCCGCCCTGGACGCGGCGCTGGCCGACCGCGCGCGGCTGCGCTACACCGTGCGGACCGGAACCCAGCGCGACGGCGCGTTCGCGGTGGTGGGCGCGGCGGCCGGCACGTGGACGGCGCCGGTGGCGCCCGACGCGCGCTACGACCTGCTCGGCGTGCTGGCGCGGGCGACGGCGTTGACGCGGCGCACGATCGCCGCGATCCTGTGCGGCATCAGGCCTTCGGTGTTCGCGTTGTTCGCGCGGGACCCCGACCGGTTCCTCGCCGAGGCGGCCGCGCTCATCTCAGTAGAGTGTGGTCGAGTAGCCCTTGGCGAGGCCGGCCTCGAGCTCCTCGACAGACGGGGCGAGGCGGGCGTGGTCGCGCCAGATCCGGGCCGCCCGGGGTAGCTCGTCGCGGTCGGTCCAGGTTTGCGGGTCCCACAGCTGCGAGCGCAGGAACGCCTTGGCGCAGTGCAGGAACACCTCCTCGACGCCGACCTCGACCGCGAACCGCGGTGGGCGGCCGTCGACCGTGAGGTCGGCGAAGTACGGCGCCTCGCGCACCAGCCGGGCGCGTCCGTTGACCCGCAACGTCTCCGACATCGGTGGCATCAGGAACAGCAGCCCCACGTTCGGGTTGTGCAGGATGTTGCGGAAGCTGTCGACGCGCTTGTTACCCGGCCGGTCGGGCAGCACGAGCGTCTTCTCGTCGAGCACCAGCGCGACGGCACCGGGCTCACCGCGCGGTGAGACGTCGCAGCCGTCGGCGCCGGACGTGCCGAGCAGGCAGAAGCGTGACCGCGCGATGAAGTCACGGGCGTGGACGTCGAGCTCCGTGAGGACCTTCGCGTGCGCGGCGGGGCCCGGCTCGCCGACGAGCGCGCGCAGCTCCTCCTCGGTGCCGATGTAGCTGGTGGTCACCGGCCCACCCTACTGACCGGCGGTGCCCCGCAGGAGATCCCCGCGGTGTGACCTGACCCGCTACCGTGGATGGATCGGGAGGCGCCGATGGACTGGCCGGTCGTTCTGACCTATCTGGGGTTCACCCTGCTCGCGATCCTGTTCGCGCGGTCGGGGTTCCGGCTGCTGGAGTCGCCGGCCGCGGCGGCCGGGGAGCCCGACCCGCACCAGATGGCGTTCCTCGTCGGCGGGCGACGGCACGCGGCCGACGCGGCGCTCGGCGCGCTCCGGATGGTGGGTGCGGTCGGGCTCGATCCGTCCGGTGGGCTCGTCGTCAGCGGCGATCCGCCCGCCGGGTCCACGCCGCTGGAGCGGGCCGTCCACGCTGCCGTCGAGCGTGGGGCCGCGGTCGGCTACGTGGTCCACGACAGCGCGGTCAGCGCGGAGCTCGACCGGCTGGAGTCCGAGGTGGTGCGGGCCGGCTGGCACGTCTCCCCGGTGGTCCGGGAGACGGTGCGGGCCAAGGCCGCCGTGCTGGCGTTCGTGGCCGTGGCCGGGTTCTGTCTCTTCGTCAGCGTGCTGGCGGTCGACGTGTCGCGGGCGGTGCTGTTCCTCGTGCTTCCGGTGACGATGGTCGTGCTCGCGACCCGGCTGTTCCAGGTCCCGGCGTTGACGCCGGCGGGCCGGGCCGCGCTGGACGAGGCGCTGCGCGTCCATGGACACCTCGCACCGGATCAGCGACCGGCGTGGGCCACCTACGGCGTGCGCGACGCGGTGCTCGCGATCGCCCTGTTCGGCACGGTGTCGTTGTGGATGGTCGACCCGGCGTTCGCCACCGCGCTCCGCGTGCCGGAACCGGCGGCCGAGAGCCCCGCGACGGGCGCGTGCGGCGCCGGGTGCGGCGGCTGCGGAGGGTGCGGCGGTTAAGCCTCGTCCCGGGCGACCACGCGGTGGTCGGCCAGGTGCGCGAGCACGGTCTGGTTGGCCGCCCACCCGTCGGGGAAGCTGACCGGTTCGTCGAGGTGCACCGGCTCGGTCGACGGGTGCGCGTCGAGGAGGTCGGCGATCCCGGCCCGTGCCACCACGATGCAGGCCTGACGGTGGCGCGAGGTCAGCACGCACAGGCGCCCGGCCTCGAGGTGGAACGCGGTGGCGTCGCGCCGGCCCGACAGCGGGTGCAGCACCACCGTCACGTCGTACTCGCGGCCCTGCAGGCGGTTCGCCGTGTCGACGACCACCGGCAGCCCCTCCAGGGCGGCCGACAACGCCGCGACCTGGTCACGGTGGGCGGCGCCGACCGCGATCCGGTCCGGGGTGACCTCGTGCTCCTCGGAGCCGGAGCGGGCCACCGCCCGCCGCTCGACCAGCCGCCTGGTGATCGCGGCGACCGCCCGCACCGCCTCGGGATCGGTGCGGATCGTGTACCGGGACGGCAGCTCGTACAGGCCCCACCCGGAGACCGCCGCCTCGTCGAGCACCGCGTCGACCGTCGTTCCGGACGCGGTGCCGGCGGTGAAGCGCAGTTCGCGGTCGACGTGCGCCGACCCCGCGCGGAAGCCGGTGAACGGGTAGAACGCCTTGGCCACCACGGCTTCCGCCGACGCGGGCAGCCGCCACGACACCGGCAGCCGGTGCACCGGCAGGTCCGGGTTGTTGCGCAGCAGCACCGCGACGGCGCTCTGCATCGGGTCCCAGCTCAGCCCGCGCCACCGGTCGTTCTCCACGGTGGAGAACGGGTCGAGCTGGCCGGGATCGCCGACGAACAGGGCCCGTTCGAAGCGGCGCGCGATCGCGAGCAGGTAGTCCGAGCGCATCTGGTACGCCTCGTCGACGATCGCCCACGGCCACGTGCGGTCCTTCACGTGCGCCCACTTGGCCGACGTCGAGACCGTCACCGCGCAGGCGGACAGGTCGACGACGTCGCTGCTCACCATCAGGTTGGCGATGCCGTCGAGGCGCGGCGGGGGAACGTATCCGGTGCGGCTGAGCCGACCGATCAGCGCGGTGCCGAGGTCGGCGCCGGCGAGGCGCACCACGAGGTCGTCGACCTGTTCGTTGGTCTGCGCCACGATCATCACCGGCTCACCGGTGGCGACGAGCGTCCTGGCGGCACGCACGACGAGCGTCGACTTGCCCGCACCGGGCGGGGAGTCGACGACGATACCGAGGTGCCGCCTGGCGAGCAGGTCGTCGAGGATCTCCGTCGTGACCCGTTCGGCCTCCGCGCCCGCGGAGGCGGTCGCGTTCACAGGCCCTCGATCTGCGGTGGGCCGCCGTGGGTCCACGGGGTCTCGTCGGGTTCGGGCAGCGGCGGCGTCGGGACGTTCGTGGCGACGACGCTGCTGTAGCACAGCTCCTCACCGGGCGCGGGCAGCGCGGTCGGCGGCGGCACCTTCGCCCGGCCGAAGCCGCTGCTCAGCTCCAGCGTCACGATGGCGTTGCCCCCGTCGGGTACGACACCCTCGACGGTCGCGGTCTGATTGCGGCGGCTGGCGGCGACCACGGTCGAGCCGGGGGAGAGGTGCACCGGGTCGCGGGTCACGACGGTCACGAGGGGACGCGTCACGAGCGTCCCCTTGCTGTTCGGCCGGCGCCGCGCCGGGTCGACCGCCAGGACGGTGGCCGTGAACGCCGCACCGGTGGCGCGGTGACCGGCCATCACCAACGGGTCGTCGAAGGCGCGCGCCGCCTCGTGGGCGGCCAGCTCGTTCTCCAGCCGGTTGAGGCGCTGGGCCGACGCGACCGCGCCGTCACGCCGTCCCTGCGGCAGCCCTCCGCCCGTGATGTGCTCGTGGTGACCGGTGAAGCGCTCGCGGTCGGCCGCCCACCGCTCGGCGACGGACGCGCCGGCGGGCAGGTCCCGCAGGAGGCGGACGGCCCGCCACATGAGGTCCCAGGTCGGTTCGAGCTGGCCGCGCAGCGCCTCGGTGACGGTCTTGCGCGCCAGTTCCTGTTCCGTGGAGCCGGGTTCGGCGTCGGAGTACGCGCGGACGGCCGGCGCGAGGACCTTGTTGTCGAAGTCGGGGTCGGTGGCCGGTCCGGCCGGCGGGTACACCGCCGGGTCCTCCGCGAGGCGGGCGGCCTCGACGCCGGTGAGCCCGTCGGGCGGGTCGACCCATCCGAGCAGGGCGGCGAGGTTCGCGTCCTCCAGCGCGCTCTGTCCGGTGGCCCAGTGGGTGGTGAGCACGTCGGTCATCGCGAGCAGGATGGCGCTGCCGGGGTGCTCGGCGCGCTCGGCGGCGAACGTCAACCACCGTCCCAGCAACGGGATCGTCGGCGGCACCGGGTAGTCGCCGTCGGTCCGGCGGAAGCGGGTCGACCGGCCCAGCAGCCCGAGGAACCGGATACCGGACGCGTTGGGCACGAGGAACTGCGGCGCGTTGGTGTAGCGGTCGCGCCCCTTCACGTGCTCGATGTCGTAGCAGTAGCCCTGGATGTACGGCAGCACGACCGCCGCGAGTTCGGTGAGGAAGTCGAAGCGCAGGTCGCGGTCGCGCGGCTGGGGGACCACGAGCAGCGTCGGGTCGTCGGGGTGCGTGCCGACGAGCGCGGCCAGCGGCGCGTTCGCCTCGCCGGCGAGCGCGAGCGGCACGAGGACCAGGGGGCGCGGCGCGAGGTGGACGTGCCGCACGGTCGCGATCGGCTGCGCGACGCCGGCCGCGGCCGCCAGCACCCGCGCGTACGACGCGACGGGACTCATGTGGCGCGCGACTCCGCGTACACCCGTGCGACATTGCGGATCATCGCCGCGACCTCGGAGCCGTCGTCGGCACCCTCCGCGATCGCGAGCACCTCGTCGATGGTCTCGACGCCGCCGAGGTCCTCCCGCACGTTCGTGCCGAGCGACGCGGTGCTGCGCCGCCCCTCGTGCCGGCAGAAGAACGCGAGCTCACAGCTCGACAGGCACGACGGCGAATAGCACGGCTCGACCGCGCCGACCGCCGCACCCAGCTCGCCGGCCGACCGGTTCAGGTCCAGCCGGAACGTGAGGTCGGTGGGCAGTTCGGCGAGGATCCGGTCGACCCGCACCATCCGGGCCAGCTGGTGCTCCAGCACCGACAGCTGCCGCCGCACGTCGACCTTCACCGCCACCGGGCGGCTGCCGAAGTCGGCCGGGCAGACCAGCACGATCTCGTGCGCGACAGCGGCGGGGTCGCCGAGCAGCCGGCGCAGCGCCAGCACGTAGACGGCCGCCTGGGTGGCCGCCGCGGCGACCTTGGCCGGGTCGGCCTGCCGGTCGATCACCGGGAACGACTTGATCTCGACCACGTGGTACCTGCCGTCGTGCTGGAACGCGACGAGGTCGGGCTCGAGGAACACGTCCTGCCCGCCGACGCGCAGCTTCAGCAGCGGGTGGTCGTACAGCGCCGCGCCACCGTCCGGGCTGGTCAGGTGGGTGCGGGCGTGGGCGTGCCGGAGGTCCTGGTCGTCGCCGACGTCGTCGAGGTCGGTGTAGGTGACGTCGTCGGGCAGGTCGAGGCCCAGCGTGTCGCGCAGCAGCTGGAGCAGCTCGGCGCAGCCGTCGGCCTTCATGCGCGCCTCGAACGCGTTGCCCCGGGTGATCGCGAACTGTGACTGTCCGTACGCGGCCGGGAACTCGACGGCCGTGGCCAGTGCCGACTTGTCGATGCCCGCAGCGTCGAGCACGGCACGCCGCTTGCACCCCGGGTTACTGGTGAGCGCGGCGATCGTGCGCGCGTTGTGCCGCCGCGGACGCACCGGCCCCCTGAGCTCCGCGAGCCGCGATTCAACATCATCCAGCACACCTGTACGGTAACGGCCCGCGCACGCCGACCCGCGTACGCCGCGCCGGGCGCTCCCCTCTCCAATGCGCCGATCTTGCAGTGGTGGCCTCCGACAAAGCGCCTTATATCGCGACTTGTGGGTGGCCACGACTGCAAGATCGACGGGGGAGGGGGTCGGTCAGCGGGTGCCCGGCAGGTCCAGGTCGGCCACCGCAGCGCCGCGCGGGACGGTGACCCGGACGTAGCGGGCCAGCGCGGTGAAGAGGGCCCGGTCCGTGGCGGGTCCACTGTGGACCCTCACCCAGTGGCGACCGTCCACCGAGGACTCGACGGTCAGGGTGCCCCGGGGTGTCCGGCCGGCCCAGTCGACCTGGATGCCGGTCAGCTCCCGCACCGCGCCCAGGTCGACCTTCCACGTCGGTGAGCGGTCGTGGCGCGACGGCTGCCACGTGGTCGACGCCCTGCCGTCGTTGGCGGCAGGAGCCGGGTGGCGGTGGGTCGCCGACGTCGCCGAGGCGTGGCGCCGGTACGCGTGGTCGGCGGGCCGTTCCTCGGCCGTGTAGCGGCTGTAGTTGTACAGGCGCTTGCTCTGTGGCAGCGGGCGCCCGGTCACCTTGGCGGCCAGGTCGCACGGGCCGGTGCCGTACACGTAGGCCCGGTCGCCCATCACGTAGTCGACCACCTCCGTGCGGTCGTCGCCGCACAGGTCGCCGCGCACCATGCGGCCGTCGACCGGGAACGTCGCGATCCTGGTGCCGGTGCCGTCGAAGACGCCGGCGGGCTCGCCGCAGCCCCGGTTCCACACGAGCATGTGGTCGGCGTAGCGGCCGTCCCAGTTGTGCAACGGCTCCATGACCGTGCCCCAGCAGCCGAGGGTGGTCCGCTGCTCCTGCCACAGCGTCGTGCCGTCGGACCCGACCACGTACAGCCCGTCCCTGCCCGTCGCCGCCGTGCGGTCGACGCGGTCGAGGCCGGCCAGTTCCAGACCGGGCAGGTCCGGACGGAAGTCGCCCAGCGCCACCTGTTGCGCCTCGACGGCGTCGGGGTTGCTGTACAGCAGCGAGCCGTCGGAGCGGTAGACGTTGGTGCTTCCGCCGCCGAGGCCGGCACCGCCGAGCGCGATGTCCTCGACGCCGTCACCGTCGACGTCGCCCACCCCGATGGAGTCGGCGTGGTCGGCCATCGGCGCGGTCCAGAGCACCTGACCGTCGGGGGTCAGGATGTCGTACCCGGCGATCAGCTCCTGCCGCCCGTCGCCGGTGAAGTCGTGCGGATACGGGCGGTGGCCCGGATTCCCGGCGTGTGTCCACAGTAGACGGCCCTGGTCGTCGAGCGCCCAGACGTTGTTGTAGCGGTCCTTCAGCAGGATGTCCTGCGGCACGCGGGTCCCGCGGAAGTTCGCGATGACGATCGTGTCGTGCGCCTCGGGGTGCGGCAGCGGGAACGCCCGCAGCAGGGTGCCGGTGGCGCCGTCGAAGATGCGGAACTCGTCGGACATGACCGCGAGCACGTCGTTGTCGCCGTCGGCGTCGATGTCGTAGATCTCGGCGGGGATGTCGGTGCCGTTGTTGGTGACGCGCGGGTCCGGCGTGCCGATCTGCCACAGCTGCGCGCCGCTCAGGTCGTACGCGGTGAGCGCCTGCACCTGGCGGCCGATGTACCGGTCGTCGGCCGAGTACGTCGGCTGCATCGTCACCAGGTCGAGGCGGCCGTCGCCGGACACGTCGCCGAGCAGGAACCGGGCGCCGGTGCCGCCGGAGCTGACGTCGACGCTCGTCACGAGCTGCGGTTCGACGGAAGGCGCGGCGTTCGCGGGCGAGGGCATCGCGACCGCGAGCGCGCCGAACAGAAGCCCGACACAGGACGCGCTGAGCGCCCGCCGGGCCCGGGATCCGGGCATGCCTGTCTCCTCTGCGTGGGTGGGCAGCGGATGACAAGGCACTTAGTTGGGAGGTCAGCCAAACTTTGCCACGACCCGCAGCTGCCGCGCAACCGCAACCCGGGATCCTTGACAGGCCCTCCGGAACCGGTCTAGCTTCCCTCCAAGCGGATGACTTGAAATGTTTCAATACCCCATCGCACCGTGAGGAAAGCGCTTACCTGCCTCGGTGAGCGCTCACAACCGAACTGCCCACCGCCGACCGCACGTTCGTGGAGGAATGCCATGCGGCACGCCGCACGCTGGGCGTCCAGATTTGCAGCTGTCATTGCGTTGACGCTCGTCGCGAGCACCGCGGTCGCCTGCGGTGACGACGACGGCGGCAGCGACGGAGGCCCCGTCACCCTGCGCTTCACCTGGTGGGGCAACGCCGACCGGGCCGAGCTCACCGAGAAGGCCATCGACCTGTTCGAGGCCAGGTACACGAACATCAAGGTGGAGACCTCCTTCTCGGAGTTCAACGCCTACTTCCAGAAGCTGGCCACCGACATCGCCGGCGGCGGCGCGCCCGACGTGCTGCAGATGGACTACCGGTACGTGCGCGAGTACGCCGACCGCAACGTGCTGCGCGAGTTCGGCACCGCCGGAGCGAAGGTCGACAACTCGAAGTTCGCACCGAGCCTGCTGAAGGGCGGCACGGTCGGCGGCAAGCTGTACTCGGTGCCGATGGGCCAGAACACCCAGACGTTCACCTACGACCCGGCCGCCTGGCAGGCCGCCGGCGCCGCTCCGCCGAAGGACGGCTGGACCTGGGCCGACCTGGAGGCGTCGGCCACGAAGGTCAGCCAGACCACCGCCAACAAGGTGCGCGGCGTCGTCGACTTCGGACCGATCGAGGACTGGTTCGAGGTCTGGCTGCGCCAGCAGGGCAAGAGCCTGTACACCGACGACGGCAAGATCGGCTACACCTCCGGCGACGTCCAGAAGTACTGGGAGCTGGCCGACAAGCTCCGCAAGAGCGGCGCGGCCACCCAGGCCGACGTCACGTCCAAACTGGACGGTTCGCAGGCGAACGACCCCGTGACGCAGAAGACCGCGTCGTCGGGCTTCGGCTACGACTCCGGCCTCACTCCGAAGACGTGGGAGATCATGGGACGCGAGATGAAGATCTCGCCGTTCCCCAGTGACAGCAGCAACCTCGGGCAGTACGCCAAGCCGTCGATGCTCATCTCGATCGCGGCGAAGTCGGAGCACCCGAAGGAAGCCGCCCAGCTGATCGACTTCCTGCTGAACGACGCCGAAGCCGGCAAGGTGCTCGGCACGTCGCGCGGCATGCCGGTCAACAGCGACATCCGGGCGAGCGTCGGCTCCGGGCTCACCGGTCCGCCGAAGGTGGCCTTCGAGTTCGAGACCGCCGTGCTGCCCAAGCTGAAGGACGCCCCGCCGCCCCCGCCGAAGGGCGCCGGCGCGGTGAAGCAGGCCTTCCAGCGCGTCTACGAAGACGTGATGTTCCAGCGGTCGGCGATCCCGGCCGCGGCGGACAAGTTCATGAACGAGGCGAAGCAGGCGCTCGCGGGGTGACGATCACACAAGCGCGACCGGCCGGGCCGAAAGGCCCGGCCGGGCAACAGAAACGAAGGAAGCACCACCGGTACGGCGAACGCCCCGGGATCGCGTACCTGTTCCTCTCGCCGTGGGTGGCCGGCGTCCTGCTGCTCACCCTCGGGCCGATGCTCGCCTCGCTGTACCTCAGCTTCACCGACTACGACCTCTTCACGTCGCCGGAGTGGATCGGCGTCGAGAACTACCGGCGGATGTTCACCGAGGACCCGCGGTTCCTGGCGTCGGTGTGGGTCACCGCGAAGTACGTGCTCATCTCGGTCCCGTTGAAACTGGCCGCGGCGCTCGCGGTCGCGTTGCTGCTGAACCACGGCGGACGCCTGCAGGGCTTCTACCGCTCGGCGTTCTACGCGCCGTCGCTGCTCGGCGCGAGCGTCGCGGTGGCGCTGGTGTGGCGGGTCGTGTTCGACAACGGCGGACCGGTGGACCGCACGCTCAACACGTTCGGCCTCACCACCGGCGGCTGGACGTCGAACCCGACCTATGCGTTGTACTCCATCGTGCTGCTGGCGGTGTGGCAGTTCGGCGCGCCGATGGTGATTTTCCTGGCCGGTCTCAAGCAGATCCCGCCGGAACTGTACGACGCGGCCGCGATCGACGGCGCCGGGTGGTGGCACTCGTTCCGGTCGATCACCATCCCGATGCTGTCGCCGGTGATCCTGTTCAACCTGGTGCTGGAGACCATCCACGCGTTCCAGGCGTTCACGCCCGCGTTCATCGTGAGCGGCGGGCGCGGCGGGCCGAGCGACTCGACGCTGTTCTACACGCTGTACCTGTACCAGCGCGGCTTCACCGACTTCCGGATGGGCTACGCGTCGGCGATGGCCTGGGTGCTGCTGCTCGTGATCGCTCTGGTGACGGCGCTGCTGTTCCGCACGTCGCGGTCGTGGGTCTTCTACGCGGGGGGCGACAGGTGACGGCCGTTCTACACAGGCGTCGACGGATCGCGCGTCCACGCCGGATCCTCTGGCACGTCGCGTGTCTGGCGCTGCTCGCCGTGCTGCTGTACCCGGTCGTGTGGCTCGTGTCGATGTCGTTCAAACCGGTCGACGAGATCCTGCAGAGCCTGTCGCTGCTGCCCCGCCGCGTGGTCTTCGGGAACTACAGCGACGCGCTCGCCGGCTCGGGTGGCGTGTCGGCGTGGCGGTTCTTCGCCAACTCGGTGATCGTGTCGGTGCTCGCGGTGGCGGGCAACCTGGTCTCGTGCACGCTCGCCGCGTACGCGTTCGCGCGCCTGCGGTTCCGGCTGCGCAAGGTGCTGTTCGCCGTGATGCTCGCGACCATCATGCTGCCGGCGCACGTGGTGCTGATCCCGCAGTACACCATCTTCAACGAGCTCGACATGATCGACACGTTCTGGCCGTTGGCACTGCCCAAGTTCCTCGCCACCGACGCGTTCTTCATCTTCCTCATCGTGCAGTTCATGCGCGGCCTGCCCGACGAACTGGCCGACGCCGCCCGCATCGACGGCTGCGGCCCGATCCGCACGTTCGGGTACGTGGTGCTACCGCTGACGCGGCCCGCGCTCGTCACCACCGGGATCTTCACGTTCATCTGGACCTGGAACGACTTCCTGTCGCAGCTGATCTACCTGAGCACCCCGGCGAAGTACACGTTGCCGCTGGCGCTGCGGCTCTACATCGACCAGACCAGCGAGACGTCGTACGGCGCGATGTTCGCGATGTCGGTGCTCACGCTGCTGCCGATCGGGCTGTTCTTCCTCGTGTTCCAGCGGATGCTGGTGCAGGGCGTCACCACGTCGGGCATGGGCGGCGCGTGACCCCCCTCTCCGCCGATCTTGCAGTGGTGGCCGCCCCTATTTGCGGAATGTCATGTTTTGAGGGCGGCCACAACCGCAAGATCGACGCAGGCCTCGGCAGCGCCCGCCGGTCGTCTGTGCCGGCGCGGGCCGCCGATCATCGGCAGGACGAGGCCTAACCTGGGGCGGTGAAATACCTGTTCTTCTGGGGCCACCAGCCCGCGCGCGACGGCAGCATCACCGCCAGCTGCCTCAGCCAGTGGTGGCCGTCGCCGTTCACCGTCGACGGCGTCACGTTCGCGACCGCTGAGCACTACATGATGTGGCACAAGGCGCGGCTGTTCGGCGACACCGAAACGGCCGACCGCATCCTGGGGGTGCGGCACCCCAACGAGGCCAAGACGCTGGGCCGCCTGGTGCGGAGCTTCGACGAGGACCGGTGGGTGGCCGCCCGCTACGACATCGTGGTCGCCGGCAGCGTGGCGAAGTTCGGCCAGAACGACGATCTCCGGAGGTTCCTCCTGGGTACGGGTGACCGCGTGCTGGTCGAGGCGAGCCCGCTCGACCGGGTGTGGGGCATCGGCCTCGCGGCCGACGACGAGCGCGCCGCGGACCCCGCCCGGTGGCTGGGCCTGAACCTGCTGGGCAAGGCCCTCATGGACGCCCGCGAGATCCTCCGAAAGGACGCCGAATGATCATCATCGCCGGTTCGCTCACCGTGGACCCCGCCGACCGCGACCAATACCTGGAGATCTTCGCCGACGTCGTGCCGATGGCCCGCAAGGCCCCCGGCTGCCTCGACTTCGTCCAGGCACCCGACCCGGTCGACCCGGCCCGCATCAACGTATACGAACGCTGGGACTCGGACGACAACCTCCACGCCTTCCGCACGAGCGGCGGCCCGCCACCGCCGGACGACGCCCCGGAGATCCGCAGCGCCACCGTCCAGAAGTACCGCATAGCCGCCGTCGAGTCCCCCTGACCCAGCGCGGTCTTCGCGCGCTGGGCGCCCGCGCCCCGAGTGCCGCGCGCCGCGCCCTCCTCGCGCCCCCGCGCCTTGCTCGCGCGCCGATCTTGCAGTTGTGGCCCCCGACAAAGCCGTAGATAGCGCGACATAGGGGCGGCCACAACTGCAAGATCGGCGTGTGTGTGGGGGCGTGTGTGGGGCGGTGTGTGTGGGGCGGCGTGTGCGGGGGGCCGCGTACACGGCGGGCGCACAGGGCCGCAGGATTGTTCGCTGGGGATATATACGCGGCGTATACCCTCAGAGTATGGTGCCAGGCATGAGTGTTCCTCTCACCCTTCTCGGCCTGCTCGAGCGGGAGCCCAGCCACGGGTACGACCTCAAGCGCGACTACGACGCCTACTTCGGGCGGGGGAAGCCGCTGCCCTTCGGCCAGGTCTACGCCACGCTCGGGCGGCTCGCCCGTGACGGCAAGGTCGTCATCGGCGAGGTCGAGCCCGGCGAGGGACCCGAACGCAAGCGCTACGTGATCACCGACGTCGGCGCCACCGAGGTCGGTACGTGGCTGGCCGAGCCGGTCGAGCCGGAGCCGCACCTGCAGACCGTGCTGTTCTCCAAGGTCGTGCTGGCCCTGATGCTCGGCCGTCCGGCGGAGGAGTACCTCGACGCGCAGCGCAACGCGCACCTGCTGCGCATGCGCGACCTCACCGAGCTCAAGCGCACGGGCGAGCTCGTCGACGCCCTGCTCGCCGACCACGGCCTGTTCCACCTGGAGGCGGACCTCCGCTGGATCGACCTCACCGTCGCGCGGCTGGATGCCCTCCGAACGGCGGTCAAGAAATGATCGAAGCCAGGAACGTCACGCTGTCCTTCGGCGAGACCCCGGCCCTGCGCGGCGCCGACCTCGCGGTGGAGCGGGGAGAGATCGTCGCGGTGATGGGGCCCAGCGGGTCGGGCAAGTCGACCCTGCTGCACTGCCTGGCCGGCATCCTCGTCCCCGACGGAGGCGAGATCCACGTCGACGGGCGGCGCGTCGACACGCTCGGCGAGAACGAGCGCAGCGCGCTGCGGCGTGACCGCTTCGGGTTCGTGTTCCAGTTCGGCCAGCTCGTGCCGGAGCTCACCGCCGCGGAGAATGTCGCGCTGCCGCTACTCCTCGCCGGCGTCCGTCGGGCGAAGGCGCTCGCGGCGGCGTCACCCTGGTTCGGTCGGCTCGGATTGGACGGACTGGAGCGCCGCCGGTCGGGCGAGCTGTCCGGCGGCCAGGCGCAGCGGGTGGCGCTCGCCCGCGGCCTGGTGGCCGGGCCGACGGTGCTGTTCGCCGACGAGCCCACCGGCGCGCTCGACTCCCTCACCGGCGAGCAGGTGATGGACCTGCTGGTCGCGTCGGCCCGGGAGCAGGGGACCACGGTCGTACTGGTGACGCACGAGGCGCGGGTCGCGGCGTACGCCGACCGGCACGTGATGGTGCGCGACGGCCGGGTCACGTCGCTGGCGGTGCTCCCGTGATCCGCTTCGGGCTGCGGCTCGCCGTGGCCAGCGGGCGGGAGGCGGCCGCGCGGCTGGCCGTCATCGCCGCCGCGGTGGCGGTCGGGGTCGGCATGCTGCTGGCGGTGGTCGCCGCGGTCCACGCGACCGGGGCGCAGAACGCCCGGTACGCCTGGCTGAACACCGGCGCGGGGTCGACCGCCGACGAGAACGGCCCGCTGTGGTGGCTGCTGCGGTACGACCGCTACGACGGGCGCGGGATCGTGCAGGTCGACGTCGCCGCGGTCGGTGCCGGTGCGCCGGTGCCACGCGGGTTGCCGCGGCTGCCCGGACCGGGGGAGTACTACGCGTCGCCGGCGCTCGCCGCCCTCCTCGCGTCGGAGCCGGCCGACCAGCTCGCCGACCGCTACGCCGGCCGGCAGGTCGGCACGATCGGCGACGAGGCGCTGCCCAGCCCCGGGTCGCTCGTCGTCGTGGTGGGGCACGCGCCCGACGAGCTGGCGGGCCGGCCGGAGGCGGTGCGGGTCCGCTCGATCATGGCCACCGACCCGGCCGACTGCGCCGACTGCTTTGCCGGCAACGGACCCGACGCGGTCATGATGCTCCTCGCGATCGTCGCCGCGGCGATCCTGTTCCCGCTGCTCATGCTCACCGCCGGCGCCACACGCCTGTCGGCGGCCCGGCGCGAGCAGCGGTTCGCCGCGATGCGGCTGGTCGGCGCCACGCCGCGGCAGATCTCGGCGATCTCGGCGGTGGAGTCGACCACCTCGGCCGTTCTCGGCACGATCCTCGGCTTCGGGCTGTACCTCGCGGT
Source organism: Virgisporangium ochraceum (assembly GCF_016863655.1). Lineage (GTDB taxonomy): Bacteria > Actinomycetota > Actinomycetes > Mycobacteriales > Micromonosporaceae > Virgisporangium > Virgisporangium ochraceum. Next base: position 109,843 of record NZ_BOPH01000053.1, on the reverse strand, counting down.
CCGGCCGGCGCTGTCGGAGATCTCGTTCACGTTCGAGCGGTTCCACCCGGCCGACGTGGTGCTCGAACCGCTCGACGTGGTCGTGGTCGCGCTCGGCGTCCCGCTGCTCGCCGCGCTCGCGGCCCGGGTCGCGCTCAGACGGGTCCACATCTCACCACTCGGCGTGGTGAGGCGCGTGACGCCGCGACCACCGCGGGCCTGGCGCCTCATTCCGCTTCTGCTGGGCGTCGCCGAACTGGCGTACTTCATCGGCCGCCGCCCGGCGACCTCCGACGGGCAGATCCTCGCCTACATCTCCGGGATGCTGCTGATGATGGTCGGCCTGGTGATGGCCGGTCCGTGGCTGACGATGGTCGGTTCGCGGCTGCTCGCCCTGCGGTCGGGACGGCCGGCGACGCTGATCGCCGCGCGTCGCCTCGCCGACGATCCGCGGGCCGGGTTCCGGGCGGTCAGCGGGCTGATGCTGGCGCTGTTCGTCACGAGCGTGGCCACCGGGGTCATCACGACGATCGTCGCCGAGCGCGGCCCGGGCGCGGGCGGCCCTGCGCAGGCCACCGTGCTGGCACAGTCGTTCTGGGACGAGCCGGTTCCCGTGGACCGGTTCCCGCGCGCCGGACTCTCCGCCGACCTGCGCGCCATCCCGGGCGTGCGCGGCGTGGTGGTGGTCCACGAGAACCCGGACTTCGGTCCGAACGGCGCCGACCTGCCGGGCCTCGTGCCGTGCGCCGACCTGGCCGACCGGCCCACGCTCGGCCGGTGCGAGCCCGGCGCGCGGGTGGCGTCGGTCTTCGACGGCCTGGTCGACTTCCGCGACGCGCGCGCCGGCCGCGCCGCGGGTACGTGGCCGGCCGCCGAGTTGTCACCCGACGACGTGGCGCGCCTTCCGGTGCTGTCCGTCGTGGTCGAGACGAACGGCTCGGTGACCGCGCTGGAGCAGGCCCGTACCCGGCTTGCCACCGAGTTTCCGCTGGTCAGGCCCGCGAACACGGCGCGGGAGTGGGAGAGCGACTTCACCAGCACGCTGGTGCAGTGGCAGCGGCTGGCCGACGTCGTGATCGTCGCGAGCCTGGCGATCGCCGGGTGCAGCCTCGCGGTGAGCGTCGCGGGCGGGATCGGCGAGCGGAAGCGGCCGTTCAGCCTGCTGCGGCTGGCCGGGGTGCAGATGGCGGTGCTGCGGCGGGTCGTCGTGCTGGAGAGCGCGGTGCCGCTGCTGGTGGTGGCGGCGCTCGCCACGGGTGGCGGGTTCCTGGCGGCACACCTGTTCCTGACGTCGCAGTTCGAGTACTCCCTGGTGGCACCGGAGCCCGCCTACTACGTGATCGTGGCCGCCGGCCTCCTGGCGTCCCTGGCGATCATCGCGTCGACGCTTCCGCTGCTGCGCCGCGTCACCGGACCCGAGACGGCGCGCAACGGGTAGACCCGTGGGTGGGTGTCGGAAACGTGCCCGAGCACGACGACCGTGGATGCCTTCCGCCCTAGCGTGGTTCGCATGAAGAAGTGGGTGACGGCGGTCGCCGTGGTGGCGGCCATCGCGGGAGTGGGCCTGCTCGTCTGGTGGCAGTGGGACCCGATCTGGTCGTTCGTGTTCTCGCCGGTCGGTGGGTTCGTCGCGAAGCTGCTCTTCACCGGCAAGGTGCTGAAGGTGGTCGCGGTGGCGGCGTTCGCGGCGGGGGCCGGCTGGGTCGCCGTGCGGAGGAAGCTGCGACGGGGGACGCCGGAGGCGGAGCGGGAGCTCGCACCACCGGTGTTCGGCCCTCCGGAGGAGGAGGCGTCGGCGCCGCCAGCGCCGACGCCGCTCCCGCCGGTCGCGCCGCCAGCGCCGGCGTTCACGTCAGCGGGAACGGGGACTGCCACCACCACGGAGCCTCCGACAGCTCCACCGTCTCGACCCATTTGACCCACCAGAACCCGCGCCGGCCCGGCGCGACCAGCCGGGCCGGGAACCCGTGCCCGCGCGACAGCGGCCGCCCGCCCACCCCGACCGCCACGAACAACGTGTCGAGGTCGTCGACCGGGAACCGCACGGCGTATCCGGTCCGCGACCGGACCACCACGCTCCGGGCGTCACCGACCCGACCCATGAGGTCCCGCAGCGGCACGCCTTGCCAGTCCTGCTCGGCGTACCAGCCGGAGGTGCAGTCGAGGAGGGCGCGCCGGGTCACCGACCGTCCACTGAGGTCGGTCAGCGGATATGCCACGCCGGTGACGGTGACGGTGAGGCGCCAGGTGCCGGGGTCGACGGGCGGTGCCGTGTCGTTGAGCCAGATCGTGTTCGGCATCTCGGCGGGTCGGAACGACCCGCGCTCGTACGAGCCGGTGAAGCGGCGTCGGGCGCCTGGCGCGCCGGTCGCCTCGACAGCGCCGGCGGTCGCCGCGTAGAGGCCGGCGGCGCCGCCGACCAGGAGGCCCGTGCGGAGCGCGGTCCGCCGGGACAGGTCCGCTCTCCGGGGACGCACGAAGCGCGCGACCAGGTGCCACAGCAGCACCGGTACGAGCGCCAGCGCGAGCGCGATGTGCAGCCACAGCGCGTCGAGCCCGCCGACCGTGCGCAGAAACCCGGTGCTGTAGCCGAACCCGAGCAGCAGCACCGCCACGACGAACGCCGCCAACGCCAGCGACAGCCACCGCGTGCGCCGGGCGGCCCGCAGCCCGGCCCGGACCACCCGCAGCTTCGCCGGAACGAGCAGCACCACGAGGAGACCGGCGGCGCCGTGCCCGATCACCACCCACCGGCCCGCGGCGGTACCGCTGGCGACCGCGCCCGCACCGGTGGCGAACACGACCGCCAGCGCGGCGAGCAGCGCGAGGTTGGTCGCCCGGGCCGGCAGGAGGAGTTTCATGCAGGCACCAAGGTACGCCGCGAAGCCGCCGTCGCCGAGAGCCAGATCAGCGAGGCCGCGGCCACCACGTGCACGGCACTGGTCAGCGGCGAGTCGTCGAGCGGCGCCAGCAGGGCGAGCAGGGGCAGCGACACGGTGTAGCCCCACGCCGGCACCGACGGGAACGCGCGGTCGCGGATCATCGTCGCCCCGAACAGGACCGTGCCGACGACGAACACGAGCGCCGACAGCCGCACCACCGCGCCGGTCGGGCCGGCGAGCACGTCCTCGACCACGGCCTCGGAGAGGAAGAACAGCACCAGGTTCAGCGCGAACGCCACCCCGCTGAAGAGGCCGAGCCCGATCGCGTTGAGCCCGTACGCCACCGACCGGAAGCGGCCGGATCCGTTGCCCGGCACCAGAAAGAACGCGGTGAGCGCGGGCGGACCGAACGCCGCGCCGAGCCCGATCACCAGGCTGGTCGCGGTGGTCTCACCGGTGAACGCCTCCACCGCGCCGGGCACCCCGATCGACAGCCCCAGCACGACCCCGCACCCAGCACCGAAACGTTGCAGCATCATGGCGCGACGGTAGGAGCCGCAAGGTCCGACGCGGCAGTGCCGATCGGCCAACCCGGTGGCCGGAGGTCATGTGCCGCTACAGCAGATCGTGCTCGCGCGCATACAGCGCGGCCTGGGTGCGGTCGCGCAGCCCGAACCGGGTGAGGATCCGCGAGATGTGGTTCTTCACGGTGCCCTCGCTGACGTGCAGCCGCGTCGCGATCTCGCGGTTGGTCGCGCCGCGGGCGATGAGCCGCAGCACGTCGAGCTCGCGCGCCGTCAGCGGCTGCCCGGCCGTCGCCGCACTGTCCACAGTGGACCGCGTGAGCGCGGCCGTCATCCGTGCGGCCGCCGCCGGGTCCAGTTGGGACACTCCCGCGTGGGCCATGCGCACCGCGCCCGCGAGCTCCCGGGCGGGCAGGTCCTTCAACAGGTAGCCGGTGGCACCGGCGCGCATCGCCGGCACCACGTACTCCTCGTCGTCGAACGTCGTCAGCATCACCACGCGGCAGTCGGGTGCCCGGCGCCGGATCGTCTCCAGCGCGGCGATGCCGTCGACCTCGGGCATCCGGACGTCCATCAGCACCACGTCCGGTCGCAGCGTCACGGCCTGTTCGACCGCCTCGCGGCCGTTGGCGGCGGTGCCGACCACGGTGATGCCCGGTTGCAGACCGAGCAGCGAGGCGATGCCGTCGCGAATGAGCCGCTGGTCGTCGACGACGAGCACCCGCACCTCCGGGTCGGTCATGCCGGCACGCTCACGGTCACGCGGGTTCCCGCGCCGGGGCTGCTGTCGACGGCGACGTCGCCGCCGACCTCGCGGATGCGCTCGCGCATGCCGGTCAGCCCGAAGCCGGGCGCGTCGGGGACGAAGCCGCAGCCGTCGTCGGCGACGACGAGCGTCACCGCGTCGGGCGCGAACGCGAGCCGCACGGTGATGCTGTCGGCGCCGGCGTGCCGGCGGGCGTTGGTGATGCCCTCCTGCGCCGCCCGGTAGACGGCGGTCAGCACGGGCAGCGGGTGCCCGTGCTCCAGACCCGAGACGTCGACCGACACGCTCCCGCCGCTCAGCCCCGCCACCGCCGACGACAGGTTGAAGTCCGCCTCATGGAGGGCCCGCACCGACTGGCGTACCTCGTCCAATGCCTGACGCACGGCCCGGTGCGCCTCGACCAGCGCGCGGTCGGCGGCGGCCGGGTCGTGGCCCCGGAAGGCCTGTGCCTGTTCGATGAGGATCGCCGACTCGGTGAGCCGGTGGCCGAGCCCGTCGTGGATGTCGCGGGCGAGCCGGTTGCGCTCCGCGGCGCCCGACAGCGCGGCGACCTCGGCGGCCTGCCGCCGCTCCTCGACGGCCACCGCCGCCATCGTGATCGCGAGCACCAGGCCGAGCCCGAACATGAGCAGGTCCGACACCCGCTCGAGGTCGGTCCACCACCGCGGCACCGTGACGGCGAACGCCACCACGAGCGCCCCGAGACAGGCGACGGCGCTCACGACGCTGGCGACCCGCCCGAACGCGAAGTAGGCCGTGAGCGGCACGAGCACGAACAGCGCCTTCGACACCCCGGACCCGTCGGCGGCCACCACCACCAGGTACAGCGCGACCCGCGCCGCGAGCAGCAGCGCCGCCAGGGCACGCGACGGGTGGGGCGGCCGCCGGCGCTCGACCAGGTCGACCGCGAGGAGAAGGATCAGCCCGCCGACGAACGGCACCGGCCGGGTGTCACCCAGCCCCGCGGCGTCCGCGTACAGGCCGGCCGCGAACACCGCGGCGTACAGGACCGGCGGCACCCAGGGCACGTACACGTGCCCAGGGTAGCTACGGCTTGTTGAACGGGTAGGGGACCGTCGGCTCGGGTACCGGTTGGTCCGCGGGGCGGCTGCCGGCGCCCTCGATCACCGGCCACGGCTCCACCCGCAGGGTGTGGCTGTGCCCGGCGCCGTCCATCACGATCACCCGGCCGTCGGTGTAGAGACGGAACGTCACGTCGCGGTGGCCGAACTTCACCGGCAGCTTCTCCAGGACGTCCTGCACCGTGCCGTCCCTGCCGAACCGCTCGATGTTGACCGGCACGCCGGTCGAGCTGAACACCCGCAGCTCGCCCTGCCGCTGCTGCGGCACGCCCTGCCGGTGTCCGGCCCGGATCACGTAGCTGGGCTCGTTCATGCTGGCCAGCTGGTACGTCTCGAACAGCGGCGTGTACGCCTCGTACAGGGGGAACCGGCCGTCGCCGTCCCAGAAGAGCGTGAAGTCGAAGCACGGGCGGTACAGGTTGATCGGGTCGGCCTCACCGGTGTCGGCGAGGCCGGCCACCACCGTCTCGTCGGCGGCGACCCCCACCGAGTCGTGGATGGTGGCGTTCGGCAGAAGCTCCGCCAGCCGGCGCCGCACCGCCGGGATCCGGCTCATGCCGCCGGCGAGCAGCACGTGGTCGACATCGGCGGCGAGGTCGTCGAGCGGCGTCTTGAGGATCGTGCTCACCGAACTGTTGCGCACGTGGGTGAGCCGGGCCAGGCGCAGCGCGTCCCACAGCTTCTGTTCCGCGTGTTCGAGCTGCGGCCGGAACACCTCGTCGAGCCGCTCGCGGTCGTAGCTCACCGGCGGGATCTGGGCGCCGAAGACGACCCGGCGGAACACCACCCGCGCCCGCTCCTCGGTCGACAGCAGCACCTTCGCCTCGCGCGCCTGCTCCAGGATGTTGTCGCGCGCGGCGTCCGGCCGCTTCAGCGCCAGGATGTCGACGCCCTGCTTGCCGAGCTCGGCGGTGAGGTCCTCGGCGATCGCCTCGTCGAGCGCGTCGCCGGCCGCCGGCATGCCGGCCGAGGTGAGCACCCGCACCGACGGCGGATCGCCCGGTTCGATGTCGAGCACGGCGATGTCGAGCGTGCCGCCGCCCATGTCGAAGACGAGCAGCCGGCCGCCGACCCGCGTGGCGTCGATCGCGCCGCTGCCCAGCCACGCCAGGCCCGCGGCCACCGGCTCCTCGACCAGGTTCGCGGCGTCGACGTCGATGCCGGCCTCGCGCACCAGGTCGAGCAGCAGGTGCCGCTGCTCCCGGCGCCACATTGCCGGGCACCCGATCCGCAGGTCGCGTTGGCGGCCCAGCGGCAGCCCCCGCTCCGCGGACCGCTCGGCGATCGTGCGGAGCAGCGCCACGACGACCTCGTCGCGCGACAGCTTCTCGCCCGAGCCCAGCGTGACCGTCGACTGGTCGAACGTGATCGCGCGTTTGATCGACCGGATCACGTTCGTGGTCGACAGGGTGTCGGCGTCCTCGCCGACCACCAGGTGCCCGTCCTGCCGGCCGGCCAGCGACGGCAGCCACCGTCGGGTCATGCCGATCGGCAGCAGGTCGAGCGGCTCGGACCCTTTGCGGCGGGCCACGAGCGAGGTGGTCGTCCCGAAGTCGAGCCCGACCGCCGGGGGACGGTGTCTGGCCATGCCGGTGCCCTCCTAGTCCGCGACCACCAGGGCCCTGCGCAGCACGACCGGTGCGCCGTTCTCCTGCCACGCGTACCCGGGGCGCACGATCGTGACCGCGGCGCCGTCGGCCGGCCGCGGTCCTGTCGCCTCGTGGTGGGCGGGGTCGAACTTCGCCTCGTCGCCGGGCGCGCCGAGCTGCTCGAGCGGCGCCGTGCGCACCCGCACCCGGAGCCGTTCGACGATCAGTTCGGGGTCGCCGCTGTCGTAGGCGAGCTCCTCCACCTCGCCGGCGAGTTCGGCGACCGCCTGCAGCGCGTCGAGTTTGAACTGCCGCTCCTGCGCGACCCGGACCTTCGCGTCGTCCCCCTGAGGGGCGGCGCGGCCGCCGAACCCGGCCCGGACGACGGCCACCAGCGCGTCGCGCAGCGGCACCTTGACCTTGTTCGCCGTGGCGAACAGGTCGACCAGGCGGGTGAGGGCGGCCTCCGGCGCGACGGGGTCGGCGCGCCACTCGTAGAGCCCCCGACCCGGGAGGTGGATGTTCGGGTGGAACTTGACCACGGTCTTCTGGAACGTGGCCCACTTGGAGCTCACGACCGTTCTCGCGACTCCTTCCGCGGCCACCGCGTCGATGACCTTCTTCGCGGTCAGGGGCTCACCCGCGTCCTGAAGAATCTTCATGAAAACCGGGTTGGGGTCACGACCGAACCGGTCGGGTGTCAGGCCGATCGCCATGGGTAGCACTGTAGAGCGGACCGGTCCGCGGCCGTCCATCGGCCGCCGGATCGGAGGATGGGGAGTGGAGTCCATGGTCGACGCGGTGGTGGTGGGTGCGGGGCACAACGGGTTGGTGGCGGCGAACCTGCTCGTCGACGCCGGCTGGGACGTCGTCGTGCTGGAGGGCACGCCGCACATCGGTGGCGCGGTGCGGTCCGCGGAGGTCACCGCACCCGGATACCTCAGCGACCTCTGCAGCGCGTTCTACCCGCTCACCCCTTTGTCGCCGGCGATCCGTCACCTCGCCCTGGGTGACCACGGCCTGGAGTGGACGCACGCGCCGGCGGTCCTGGCGCACCTGCTGGAAGACGGCCGCGCGGCGGTGCTCAGCCGCGACCTCGACGCCACCGCCGCCTCGCTCGACTCGTTCGCGAAGGGTGACGGCGACCGCTGGCGCTCCCTCTACCGGGAGTGGCTCACCGTCGTCGACGACCTCATCCCGGCGATGCTCACGCCGTTCCCACCGGTGCGGGCGGCCGCCCGGTTGCTGACCCGCAACAGCGTCGCCGACACGGTGCGGCTGGCCCGCCGGTTCGTGCTGCCGACGCGGTTGTTCGGCGACCGCACCTTCGGCGGCGACGGCGCCCGGGTGCTGATCGCCGGCCTGGCGCTGCACACCGACCTGTCGCCCGACGGGTCGGCCAGCGCCGGGTACGGCTGGCTGCTCGGGATGCTCGGCCAGCAGGTCGGGTTCCCGGTGCCGGTGGGCGGCGCCCAGAAGATTACCGACGCGCTGGCGTCGCGGCTGCTCGCGAACGGCGGCGCCATCGAGACGAACGCGCTGGTGACCTCGGTGGTCGTCGGCAACGGGACCGCGTTGGGCGTGCGCCTGGCCGACGGGCGGGCGATCCGTGCCCGCAGGGCGGTGCTCGCCGACGTGCCGGCGCCGACCCTGTACCGCACGCTCGTCGGCGCCGGTCACCTGCCCGAACGGCTGCTCGACGACCTCGACCTCTTCCAGTGGGACGACGCCACGCTCAAGGTCGACTGGGCGCTCTCCGCGCCGGTCCCATGGATCAACCCCGACGTGGCGACGGCCGGAACCGTCCATCTCGGCGCCGACGTCGACGGCCTCACGCGCTACTCGACCGACATCACGCTGGGCCGGACGCCGCACGACCCGTTCCTGCTGGTCGGGCAGATGAACACGAGCGACCCGGGCCGCTCGCCGGCCGGCACGGAGTCGCTGTGGGCGTACACCCACCTTCCGCACAGGGATCGATGGGACCCGGCGGAGATCGCCGCGCACGCCGAGCGGATCGAGGACGTGCTCGAGCGGCACGCGCCCGGGTTCCGGAGCCTGGTCGTGGGCCGGTACGTGGCCGGGCCGCCGCAGCTGGAGGAGAAGAACCTCAGCCTCGTCGACGGTGCGATCAACGGCGGCACGGCCGGCGTGCACCAGCAGCTGTTCCTCCGGCCGGTGCCGGGCCTCGGGCGGGCCGACACGCCCGTCGACCGGTTGTACCTGGCCAGCGCCAGCGCCCATCCCGGCGGCGGGGTGCACGGCGCACCCGGTGCCAACGCCGCCCGCGCCGCGCTGGCCCGGCACCGCCCGGTGCTCGGCGGCGCCTACGGTTCCCTGGTCCGCTCGCTGAACCGCGCGATCTACGGGTGAGGCCGCGGCCGCACGCGGAGGTCGCGGTCTCGTGCGATATCCGGGTGAGGCCGGGGGCGCCGGCCGCTAGCGTGTCCGGGTGCCCGAGTACCGCCGACGGTCCGCCCGCATCCTGCTCGTCGACGGAAAGGACCGGGTCCTCCTCCTGCGGTCGCGCCCCGATCCGTCCCATCCCGAGCTCGGGCAGGCGTGGATCACGCCGGGCGGCGGCGTCGACGCCGGCGAGTCCCTGGCGGCGGCCGCCGTGCGCGAGGCCCGCGAGGAGATCGGCCTGATCGTCACCGAGGAGGATCTCACGGGACCGGTGGCGTACGTCCACGGTCACGTCGTGCTCACCTGGGCCAGCGGCATCTTCCGCGACGACTTCTTCCTCGTGCGGGTCGACGCGCACGAGGTCGACACCACCGCGATGGAGGAGTTCGAAGCCGGCAACCACCTCGGCGAACGGTGGTGGACCGTCGACGAGCTGGAGACCACCACCGACCGGGTCCTTCCGTTCGGCCTCGCCGGCCTGCTCACCGGCCTGCTGGCCGGGCGGGTCCCGGCCGAGCCGGTGGAGCTGCCGTGGCATCACTGACCGAGGTGCCGCTGCGGCGCAACCGCGACTTCGTGCTGCTGCAGGTCGGCCAGCTGATGTCCACGGCCGGCAGCCAGTCGACGGTGATCGCGTACCCGCTGCTGGTGCTCGCGGTCACCGGGTCGCCGGCCCTCGCCGGGGTGGTCGGGTTCGCGCGGTCGCTGGCGGTCACGGTCTTCGCGTTGCCGGCCGGCCTCGCGGCCGACCGGTGGAACCGCAGAACGTTAATGATCATGGCGGACGCCGTGAGCGCCGCCGCGGTGGCCGGCCTCGCGGTGGCGATCGTGCTGCACCGGACGGTGTTCTGGGTGATCCCGGTCGTGGCGTTCGTCGAGGGGGCCGGGTTCGCGCTGTTCCACGCCGCCCTCGCGGGTGCGTTGCGGTCGGTGGTCCCCGGTCCGCTGCTGCCGGCGGCCGCGGCGGTGCAGAGCGGGCGGAAGGCGGCGGTGAGCCTGGCCGGTCCGCCGCTGGGTGGTGCCCTGTTCGGGCTCGGGCGCGCGTTTCCGTTCGTCTTCGACGCCGTGTCGTACGTGGCGTCGGTGGTGTCGCTGCGGCTGATCCGCACACCGTTCCAGAACGCCGACCGCGAGGTCGACCGGGCGCCGCTGCGCACGCGGCTCGCCGAGGGCTTCCGGTTCCTCTGGGGTCACAAGTTCCTGCGGACCTGCGCGATCATGTTCGGGCTCGGCAACTTCTGCGGACCGGCGATGGTGTTCGCGCTGGTGGTGCTCGGTGCCCGGCAGGGCCTGTCGAGCGGCGTCGTCGGCGTGCTGGTGTCGCTGTTCGGGGCCGGGGTGCTGGTCGGCTCGATGGTCTCCGGCTTCGTGCGCCGGTCGCTGCCGCCGCGGGCGGTGATCCTGCTCGAGTTCTGGATGTACCCGGTGTGCGCCGTGTACCTGATCTGGCCCAACGTCTTCGTGCTGGCCGCGTCGATGCTGCCGGCGGCGCTGGTGATCCCGTCGACCGACTCGGTGGTGCACGGGTCGCGGTACGCGTTGACCCCCGACCGGCTGATGGGCCGGGTGGAGTCGGTGCACAGCAGCATCGCGTTGCTGATCGCGCCGCTCGGTCCGCTGGTCGCCGGGATCCTGCTCGACACCGCGCCCGACCGGGTCACGATCGGGTTCCTCGCCACGGTCGGGCTCGTCCTGGCGGTGTCGTCGACGCTCAGCCCGTCGCTGCGCCACCCGCCCGACCTGGCGACGCTGACGAAAGCGGAGTAAACCGGTCGCGTCCGTCCGGGGGCGGGCGCGACCCTGGAGGGCATGCGCGTCATCTTCGTCCGGGTTCCCGACCACCAGCGTGGGTACGCCCTCGTCACTCGCGCCGACGGCGTCCGGTACCGCCTGAACGACGGTCCGGTGACCGGGCGCATTCCGCACGACCTGACCCATTTCACGGTGGAGCACGCGCTGGGCATCGGCGACGGCATCTGGGCGGCGATCGCCGGTGGCGTGGTGTTCTCGAGCATGACCCACGTGTCGGGCCGGCGGCCGCCGCACGCCGCACAGCGGTCGGCCGGGCTCATGCGCGCGAACGGCGACAACCTCAACAAGGCCGAGCTGATCGCGAACCTGGTCGAGCGCACCGAGGCCGGTGAGTCGACGCGCGAGCTGAGCGGGTACCTGCGCGGCCGGCACGGCTGGGCCGTTGCGCCCGGAGCGCTCGACGTCGCCGTCGGCCGACTGCGGGCGGCGGCCGCCGAGTGGGCGGCGCTGGAGCCGGGCGACGAGCTCGTGCGGGTCTGGCCCGCGGCGCTCCGGCTCTCCGCGCCGGCCCGGGGGCACCGCGGCGTGGGGCCGGCGCGCGGCCGCCGTGGCGGTGCGCCGGAGCGTGTCGCCGGTCCGGCGTCCGCTCGCCGGGGCGCCGGACGCCGGTCCCGGCGGGTTGCCTGATTTGGCCGTGATAGTGGGCGATTTCGGTATTTGAGTCGCCCACTATCGGTGGCGATCATTGCCGTGTGGCAATGATCACCTTGGTGCCGTCCGGGTCGGTCACCGTGGCCATCCGTTCGCCCCACGGTTGGTCGGCCGGCTCCTCGACCACCGGTACTCCCGCCGCCCGGAGTTTCGACACGGCCGCGTCACAGTCATCGCAGTAGATCCATAGAGAGAAACGGTGATGCGATGCGTCGGCGGTGCCGGGCGGGTCGCTCTCCGCGCCAATGCCGAGTTGCGATCGTCCCAGGTCAAGCCCGACGTACGCGGGTTCACCGGTGGGTGGGAACCGATACGACACGGTCGCTCCGAGCAGGTCCCGGTAGAACGCCAGGGCACGCGGAAGATCGGGAGTGGACAAGATCGGAAACATCTCCTGAAACATGGAAACCACCTCCTTAACAGTTGACGAACGAGATCGTCGACTTCTCGACATACATTTTGGCGCGATTTGTTTCGAGGGTTGACGGGTTCTGTTCGATCGTTTAAGGCGGGGTGGATTCCATCGTGAAAGGTTGTCGCCCCCATACCCGCGTGATAGCTTTCCTGCGCCTTGACCCGTACCACCGGCGCAAATGTCTTGCGTCTCGTCGCAGTTAACTGCTCCCTTCCCCGGCGAGCGAAAGAAGAAGCTGGTTGGCGAAGACCGTCACGCGCGTACCGCGATGGCGTCGCCTCATCAGGCGATGGTGCGCGCGGTACCTGCCTGCCGAAGTGATCGGCACCGTCAGCGCTGTCACGAGCGCCTACGTCGCATATCTCGCGACCGGTGACCGCGCGCTCGCGGCCATCTTCGGCACCATCGGCGAGAACGTCGGTTTCTACAGCGTCATGGCGGTCGTCGAGTGGCGTCGCCAGGGCACTGCCGGTCCGATGGGGCTGCAGGCCCGCGCGCAGCGCACGATCCGGGTCCTGTCGGCCGAGTTCGGGCCGGCGGAGCTGATCGACTCGCTGGTGGTCCGGCCGGGCGCCATGTACCTGGGTCCGTTGGTCACCGGTGGCATCACCAGCGGATCACTGCTTGGAAAGATCATGGCCGATGCCGTGTTCTACGCCGTCGCGATCGCCAGCTTCGAACTCGTCCACCGTCGGGCGACCGGAGGGCGCGGGCCGGTCGGTGCGGGGGCACCGGCCGTGAAGGCTATGAACGGAGGACGGCTTGCTCTCGCCGGTTCTGGAGATGGATCTCGACGCGGTGGCCGCGGCGTACCGCCGCATGAGCGGGGCAATGCCCGGGGTCGCTCTGCACTACGCCATGAAGTGCAACGGGTTCCGGCCCGTGCTGGAGCGCCTGAGAAGCCTGGGGTGCGGGTTCGAGATCGCGTCGTCAAACGAGCTGGACGACCTGCTCGAAATCGGGGTAGACGCCGCTGAGGTGCTGTTCAGCAACCCCGTCAAGGCTCCGGCCCAGATCGCGCACACGTTCGCGGCCGGGGTGCGGCAGTTCGCGTTCGACTCCACCACCGAGATCGACAAGCTGGCGACGCTGGCACCCGGGTCGAACGTCGTGGTGCGGCTCGCGGCCCCCGACATCGACAGCGACGTGCCGAGCGAGGGCAAGTTCGGGGTCGAGCCCGACGTCGCGGTCGACCTGCTGCTGTCGGCCCGCGACCGGGGGCTGCGGCCGTACGGGGTGGCGTTCCACGTCGGGTCGCAGATGATGCGGCCGACGGCGTGGAAGGCGCCGCTCGACGAGGTCGCGGTGATGATGGACGCGCTCGCCGACGCGGACGTCCGGCTGGAGATGGTCGACGTCGGCGGCGGCTTCCCGGCCTCGTACGACTCGCCGCCGCCGCCGATGTCGGAGTACGGGGCGGTGATCCAGGCCGGTCTCGACCGGCTGCCGTATCCCGTGCGGGCGGTGGCCGAGCCGGGCCGGGCGCTCGTCGCCGGTGCCGGCAGGCTCGTCGCCACGGTGATCGGAACCGCGGTCCGGGGCGGCCGCAAGTGGGTGCACCTCGACGTGGGCGCGTTCAACGGGCTGATGGAGAGCCTCGAGACGGGCAACCGGCTGCGCTTCCCGGTACGCGACTCGCTCGGCGCGCCGGATCCGGAGCCGTGCCACCTCACCGGGCCGACGTGTGACAGCCAGGACACGATTCTCTTCGATGTCCCGCTCTCGCCGGGGCTCACCACCGGTGACCAGGTATTTATCGAGAGTGCCGGTGCATACACCACCGTGTATGCGTCGACGTTCAATGGCTTCAGGATTCCGGGTGTCCGGGTTGTCGGGAGTGTCACTACAACTTGAGGGCCCCGTGGAGGGTGCAAAGCGCATGACGTCAGCTAGGATCAATCGCTGTTGCAGATCGATCACCCTGCGTAATGAGCGGGCACTCCAGCGCACGAATTTATTGACGTCAATTTTGGCTTAATGTCAAATTAGAGGGGCGAATTCCGTGACGCCGACGCCTACCACCGCGTCCACGCAGACCGACCGCGACGATCTCATCCTCGCGTCGCCCACGTACCGGCTCGCCAAAGGGGTCATCGCGGGCCTCGGCATCAGCTATGCGCTGAGCACCCTGATCCCGTTCTCCGAGCGTCCGGCCATTCTCGACACCGGTTTCTACACACTGGTGCTCGTCGCGGTCTGCCTGCTCGCGCTGGCCCGTCCGGTGCTCGTCAAGAGGAACCGGCCGGCCTGGTTGTTCGTGGGGCTCGCGGTCACCTCGTGGTCGATCGGCGACATCTACTGGTCGATCGCGTTCTCCGACGCCGAGGAGATCCCGGTTCCCTCGCCGGCCGACGTGTTCTTCGTCGGCCTGTACCCGCTCGCGTACATCGGCCTGATCATGCTGGCCCGCGCCGGTACCCGGCGGCTGCCCGCCTCGGTGTGGTTCGACGGCATCATCAGCTCGCTCGCCGCCGGCGCGGTGTTCACCGCCGCCACGCTGGGCGACGTGCTCGCGCAGGCCGACACCGACGAGGCGGCGTCGACGCTGACGAACCTGTCGTACCCGATCGGCGACCTCGTGCTGCTCGTGGTCAGCGTCGCCGCGCTGGCGATGGTGCGCTGGCGGCCGGATCCCGCCTGGTGGCTGCTCGGCCTCGGTGCCGCGTTCTTCGCCGTCGCCGACACCGCGTACCTGTTCACGCTGGCCAACGGCAGCTACACCGACGGCAACTGGGTCGACGGCATGTGGATGGTCGGCCTGGTCTTCATGGCGCTGGCCGGGTCGGCTCCGCGCCGCGGGCCGGTCGAGGAGATGCGGGGGTTCGCCGCGCTGCTCGTGCCGATCCTGTTCTCGCTCGCCGCCCTGCTGGTGCTCATCGTCGGCACGTTCGTCGACCTGCACCCGGTGTCGATCGTGCTCGCCAGCGGCTGTCTGGTCGCGGCCGGTGTCCGCACGGCGCTCACCTTCGAACAGACCCGGGAGCTGGCCCGCACCCAGCAGGCGGCGAACACCGACGTGCTGAGCGGGCTGGGCAACCGACGGGTGCTCGACGCCGAGCTGCCGGCGATGGTGGAGAACCTGCCCTCCGGCAGCTACCTCGTGCTCGCGATCATCAGCGTCGACCACATGCCCGACATCAACTCGATCCTCGGTTACGGCGCCGGTGACACGATCCTCAACACCATCGGCGCGCGGCTGCGGGAGAACCTGCCGGCGGAGACGATCGCCGCCCGGCTCGGCGGCACCGAGATGGCCGTGCTGCGGGTGGTCAACTCCGGTGGGCTCAACAACGTCGACCGCGACACCCGTTCGCTGATGCGCGCGCTCGCCAGCCCGGTGCAGTCCGGTGAGGCGTCGGTGCACATCGAGTTGAGCGCCGGCATCGCGATGGCGCCCCTGCACGCCAACCGCCCCGGCGACCTCATCCGCTGCGCGGTCGACGCGCTGCGGACGGCGCGGGAGAACCACACCGAGGTCGAGGTCTACGACCCGGCCGGCGACATCGGCACCGAGTTCGGTCCGAACGTGCTCGCCGACCTCGTGCGGGCCCTCGACCGGGGTGAGTTCGTCACCTACTACCAACCGAAGATCGATGTGGGGACGGGCCGCCCGGCGGCCCTGGAGGCGGTGCTGCGCTGGCACCACCCGTCGCTGGGTGTGCTCGACGCCGAGAAGGTGCGCCCGTTCGCGTCCCGCGTGGGTCTGACCCGTCAGCTCACGCGGGTGCTGCTGGAGGCGGCGCTGAACGCCTGCGCGGCCTGGCGCCGGCAGGGCATCGAGCTGGGCGTGGCCATCGACGTCACCGCGGCCGACGTGCTCGACGCGCAGCTGCCCTACGACCTGGCCCGCCTGATCAACAAGCTCGGCCTTCCGCCGCCGGCCGTGACGCTGGAGATCTCCGAGGAGGTCCTGCTGATCGACGCGCGGCGCACGGCCACCGCACTCGGGCAGTTCCGCCACTTCGGAGTGCGGCTCGCGCTCGACCACTACGGCCGGTCGGCCCCGTCGCTGACGCGGTTGCGCAACACCCCGGTCGACGAGCTGAAGCTCGACCCCTCCTTCGTCGCGCCGGTGCTCGACAGCCCGCAGGACGCGGCGGTCGTCCGGTCGACGATCGAGCTGTCCAAGTCGCTGAACATCGTCACCGTCGCCGACGGCATCGACACCAACGACGTCTTCAAGGCCGTGATCGAGCTGGGCTGCGCCGGTGTCCAGGGCGCCGCCCTGGCCCCGGCAATGACCGTCGACGCCCTGCGCAACTGGCTGGGCCAGCTCTCCCCGCGCCCGGCGTCCGGCCGCACCTGGACCACCAACACCCCCCAACCCGTCTCCCGCCACTGACCCCGACCGGCGCGCTCCGCTCTCCCACGCCGCCCGCTCTCCCACGCCGCCCGCTGCCGCCCCGCTTCCCCGCGCCGATCTTGCAGTTGTGGCCCCTGGCAAAGCAACTCATTACGCCGCAAATAGGCGGCCACAACTGCAAGATCGGCGGGCAATCACGGGGCGGCGGGCGGGGTCAGGGCCTGGTGGGGTCGAGGGCGTGAGGGGTCGGGGCCGGTGGGTCGGGCGTGGAGGGTCAGGGTGTGGGGGTGGCGGCTTCCCGTGCGTTGGACAGGGCGTCGGCTGGGAGGAGGTAGCCGGACGCGATGTTGCGCACGTCGGCCACCGCCACCCTCGCCACGTAGCCGAGGCGGGTCGGGTAGAGGCGGTCGAGGGTGGGCCGGTCGAAGGGCTGGTACGAGCCGAACAAGCGGCAGAACGTCTCGCCGGTGTTGTCGCCGTCGTTCAGGGCCGTCGGCACACTCACCTGTGACAGGCGGATGCCGCCCAGTGCCAGGCCGAGGGCGTCGCGGGCCTTGGTGCCGTCGGCGTTGAAGCGCAACGGTTCCGCGGTCGGGGGAGGGGTGCCACGGCGCACCCAGTGCTCCAGGTGGCGGTAGGCGGCGGCGGTCACGTGGTGCATCGGCACGCGGCTGAACGGCGGACGGTCACAGGAGTACTCCGGTGCGCCGCCCAGGTCGCGGTCCTGGATCGGGCGACGGTAGACCTGCCCGGCGTACCCGGAGTGGGCGCCGCCGGCCACCTCCCAGCGACGGAACCGGTCGGTGTCGGCCGGGCGGTCGGGCGTGCGGACGTCGGTCTCCGAGAGGACCTGGAACACCGGCTCGGTCCCCACGCGCGTCGGCGCCGTGCCCACGATGAACGCGTACCCGTGGAACACCGGCGCGACCTGCGGCAGCACCCGGTCGTAGTAGACGGTCATGCGGCCGGCCGACTGCGAGGCGCCGATCGCCAGCACGGTGCGGGGACGCAGCCGGCCGAGCAGGTCGCCCGCCCGCACCGCGGCGCCGGCCTGGGCGAAGATGTCGTACGACAGCTGGTCGGTGGTGTACGCGCCGCCACCGGTGACGTCGAGGGACCCGTACCGCGCCGGGCTCCAGCCGCGGAGCTGGTCGACGCCCACCCGCTGGGCAGAGACGCCGACCCACGCGTATCCGGCGCGGAGCAGCGTGTCCGGGTTCCACAGCGCGTCGAGGTCGTACCCGGCGGTGACGTTCTGCCACTCGACCAGCACCGTCCCGTTGAAGCGCAGCGGCGAAGCCGGCCGCCGCACGATCACGCGGGTGGTGTACGGGACGGCGGTGGCGACCCGCTCGCCGGTGGTGCTCCACCCGTCGGCGGTGCCGGACAGGGAGAACTCCTCCTCGACGTAGCCAGCCGCCGCGAGGTCGACGGGGGTGGAGAAGAACGGGTAGGTGTCCTCGACCCGGTCCGCGAGGCGGTCACCCGGCACGGCGCCGGGGATCGGCCCCGTGACGGTCGCTGTGGTCGGTTCGTGTCGATGGGACGCGGCGAGGGCGGGCGCCGGTGCGGCGGCGACCACCAGGCTGAGGATCAGGACGGCGGTGACGGATCGCATGGGCCGGACCATAGATATCCGGCTATCCCGAAGGCCACCTTCCGGGCCAGGCCTGCGACGCCTATCTCAACGGGCCGTGCGGCGTGAGCAGCGAACGGATGGTGCGCTCGGCCAGGGGGAGGTCGGGCTGCTGCCCGGTCAGCAGCTCCGCGTACAGGCTCGACTCGATGATGCGCACGTACAGGTACGCCAGGTGGGCCGGGTCGCCGGGAAGGGTGAGACCGGCGTTCAGCAGGATCTCCTGCTGTGCGGCGACGGCCCGCACGTGCACGCCGCCGGCGGGGGTGAACAGCACCCGGGTGGCGGTCTTCGGCTCGGTCTTGAGGAACAGCCGGAACGGCTCCGAGCGCAGCAGCATGGTGCAGAACCGGTGGGTGATCTCGAGGACGCCGTCGATGCCGGTGGTCGTGGTGCTCTGGCGGGCGCGGTTGAGCACCTGCTCGCCCAGCTCCCAGAGGACGTCGCCGAGCAGCCGGTCGCGGCTGTGCACCACGCGGTAGAGCGTGGCGCGGCTGATCGCGAGGCTCACGGCCAGCGCGTCCATCTCGACGGTGCTGTTGAGCAGGAAGAACCGGCAGGCGCCGCGCACGACGTCACGTTCGCTGATCACCCGGCGGGGCTGGGTTCTGGTGACGATGACGGGCCTCCTCGGTGACCATGCCTGTCGGTCACCACATATTTTTGCACTCTAGGTGCTGGAATCGCACTGTGGAAGTTGCCGGTCGAAAGTTGCCGATGCTGAATACGCGGAAGCGGGGAAGATCGGACGATCCTCCCCGCATCCGCACCCGTCAGAGACCGAGGAGCCGGTCGAAGAAGGCCCGGTAGCGCTGCACCGCGACGCGGTACTGCTCGGTGTCCTCGCCGGCCGCCGCGTCGAGCTCGTCGCGCTGCGCCGACACCGCCGCCGTGAACTGGTCGACGGCCTCGCCCACGAGCGACTTGACGTCGTCGACCGCCTTGCGGGGGTCGTCGACGAAGCCGAGCTGCGCCTCGCGCCAGCGGTCGCGCAGGCCCTGCGCGGCGTCGGCGGCGAAGAACCCGGCGACCGGCGCCACCGGCACGTCGCCCGGCTTGAGCTCACCGGTGGAGTCGTCGGCCGTCGTCGCGTCGGCGTCCGTCGTGTGGACCGGCGTCGTGTCGGTCGCGGTCACCGGGACCGCGGCGAAGTGACCGGGTTCGTCGTGACGCCCGTCGTCGACCGGCTCGACGACCGCGACCGGAACCGGCTCGGGCACGGGCTCGACGACGACCGCCGGCTCCTCCCGGGTCGACTCCAGCTCGTCCGCAGAGACCTCGTGCCGCCCCTCGGTGTGCCCACCGTCGTCAAAGGCGCTGTCGTGCGTGCCGCTGTCGAAGGCGTGGGTGTCGCCGTCGGCGGTGTGGGTGCCGTCGTGCCTGGCCTCCTCGGCCTCGGCCTTGGCCTCCTCCGCCTCCTGCTTGGCGTGGTCGGCCTTGGCGGCGGCATCGTCGGCCTTGTCGGTGTCCGTGCCGGTGTGGGAGTCGGTGTCGACGTGAGCGACGCCTACCGCGGCCTGGTCACCGTGGGTGCCGTCGGCGTTGTGGGCGCCGTCGGCGGGGAGCACCGTGGTCTCCGGCTCGGCGTAGGTGTCGCTGGCGTACAGGTGGCCGTCGTGGTCCTGGGGGTCACGCTGCTCGGGGACGAACCGCTCGGTCTGGTCGTCGTGGGTCAGGTGACCCGGGCCGGTCGCCCACGGGTCGTTGCGGACGGTGTCGTCAGAGGGGTCGGAGGGGTCGGTGCGGGCGTCGCGGTCCGATTCGCTGGTCGGGCGCATTACGGCTGCCTTTCTCGGTCGGGGCCGTCCGAGGGGTGGTGGGTCGAGTTGGCGAGGGGCTCGGTGCCGAGCAGGTCGGCGAAGAGCGCACGGTAGTGCACCAGGGCCTGGCGCAGCTGCTCGGTGGTGGCTTCACCGCGCGAGGTGCGTTCGTTGATCTCGTGCGCCTTGCGGTAGTGGTCGAGCGTGTTGGCGTGCTCGACGGACAGGTGGGCGAGTTGGTCGTCGTAGTCGCCGGTCGGGTAGCCCCGCTCGGCGATGAGCCGGGTCACGAGCTCGTCGGCCTCACCGACGGCCCGGTCGGGCGCGTCGACGAAGCGGACCTGGATCTCCTCCCAGGACGCCGAGTACCGCTCGCGCGACGCCGGGTCGAGCGGGCGCAGCTCGAGCTCGGCATGCCGGCGCTCCCGCTCGCGGAGCTCACGTTCGGCGGCCCGACGGTCTTCGGTCGACTCGACGACCCGGTCGTACTCCGGCCCGAACCGCTGCCGCAGCGCCCGCCGCCGGCTGGCGACGAGACCGACCGCGACGAGGACCGCGCCGACGACGAGAAGGAGCACTAAGACGATGATCAGCGTGGAAGACATGAGGGATACCTCCTTCGCCAGGGGTATTCCCAAAAGCGCATGTGATCATCCGCCCGCTCGAAGTCAGTACCGGTTCAGCACCGTCCGTGGAGCCAGCACCATTCTCGGGGCGGACGCCGGATCGAGCCACCGGAGAACGGTCAGGAGATCCTGTTCGGCCAGCGACACGCAGCCGGCGGTCGCCTTACCCGGGTTCACGACGTGCAGGAAGATGCCGCTTCCGCGGGGCGGGCTGGCCGATACGACCGGAATGTTGTAGTTGACGACCGCGAAGTACCGGTACTGCGGGGTGAACGTCCACAGCGCCTCGCTGGCGCCGCCCGGGTTCGGCCCGTGCTCGAACGTGTTGTAGCCGGACGTGGCCGGGTTCTCGTTCCACCAGTCGTCCTCGACCACGCGGTGGTAGCCGTACCGCACGCCCGGGTTGGGCTGGATGCCGTACATCGTGCCGCCGATCGAGTACACGCCGGTGGGCGTCTTCAGGTCGCCCTCCACCTTGCGGTCGGCGAACCCGGCCGACCCGATGCGCGCCTGCATGGCCGGGAACGCCGGCACCCACCGGTCACCCGACCTGGTGAAGGTCGCCAGGCGGGCCGTGTTGCTCGAGAAGCTGTCGGTCGTCACCAGCACCAGCTGCCGCGTTCCCGAGGGCAGCGTGCGCAGCCGGTTGGCGTCGTCGGCCGGTGTGCTGGTCGCCGGCTGCGTGGCCGCGTGCGTGCGGAGCCCGGCCGAGGCCGACCCGGAACTCGAGGCCGACGTGCCCGGGGCGGACCCGCCGCTCGCGCCCGGCGTGCCCGCGTCGCCTCCGGGCCCCGTCGCGGTCGGGCCCGCGGCGCCCGTCGCGGCCGCGTCGGCGGATGATCCGGGACCCGTACCGCGCGTGCTCGCCCAGACCGCCGCGCCCAGAACCATCACGAGGACGCCCGACAGCAGGGCGACCCCCAGCGTGTGCCGTCCCCGTGCGGTCACATCGCCTCCGTACCGTGTGTAGGCATGTGGCGTCGCGTACCTTACCAACGCGTGATCGTCGTGCTCACCGGGTCCCTGATGATCCTGAATACGGCCTGTTCCGGCCGCGCGGCGACGCCCACGGCGGCGCCCACCGCGGGCCCGGTGCCGAGCGCGGCGGTGAGCGCGCCGCCGACCGCGTCGCCGAGCGCGGGCACGGGGCCGAGCGGGCCCCCGTTCACCGGGACCGTCACCGCCGCGACCGCCGCCGACGTGCCGAAGAGCTGGCGGGCCGGCTGCCCGGTGGGACCCGACCGGCTCGCGGTCCTGCGGCTGAGTTACTGGGACTTCGACGGCCGGCCGCGCGTCGGCACGCTGATCGCGCACCGCGACGTGGCCGCCGGGCTGGTCACCGTGTTCGAGACGCTGTACCGCGAACGGTTCCCGATCCGGCGGCTCGACCCCGTCGACGCGTTCGACGGCAGCGACGACGCCTCGATGGCGGCCGACAACACGTCGGCGTTCAACTGCCGGCGGGCGGTGGCCGCGGGAGCGCCGACGTGGTCGGAGCACGCCTACGGCCGGGCGATCGACGTGAACCCGGTCGAGAACCCGTACCTGTTCGATCGGCGGGTGCTCCCACCCGCCGGTTCGGACTACGTCGACCGGGCGAACCGGCGGCCGGGCATGGCCGTTCCGGGCGGGATCCTGGTCACCGCGTTCGCGAAGGCGGGCTGGTCGTGGGGTGGTGAGGGGCGCTCACACCCCGATTACCAGCACTTCAGCACGAGCGGCAAGTAGTTGACTGCGCATTGACACCTCCAAGGGGGTCATGCGGACTGCCATCAAAAGGGGCAGGCTCGCAGTCGGGAACGCAATGATCACGCTGAGCAGATCAACGGGAGTGCGGATGCGGGGCTTCGGCCGGTGGGGATTCATCCTCGGCAACGTCCTCATCGCGTTCGGTGCGCCGGTGTTCGTCACGAGCCTGGTGGCCACGGTGGCCGCCGGCCGGTCCGGCACCGCGGCCGGCGACGGCGACGTGGTCGCGATCGTCGCCGGTGCCGCGTTCGTGATCGCCGGCCTCGTGGTGACGGTCGTGGCCGGCCGGAACCGCCAACTGACGCAGCCCGAACCTGGGCGCACGCCAGCGCACCTCGTGCTCCCGGTGGAGCCGAAGCCGATCCGTCCCATCGAGCCGCTGCCGCTCACGCTCAACACGCTCGACGACTACTACGGGCGGTCCGACCAGGATCTGGGCCTCCATCTCGACCTGGACGACGAGCCGCTGTTCCCCCCGAAGCCGACCGGGCACGCGTCGGTGCCGCGGCCGCGCAACGCCCGCGTCTACAACGGCGACCGGTTCTGCGAACCGCACCTCACTGCGACGCGCTCGATCGGTAGCCGCCGACGTCCTCCGGCCGGATGAGCCCGTCTTCGATCGCCCGCGCCAGCAATGCGAACCGCGACGCGACCTGACGTCCGGCCCGGGCGTACTTCACGCGGGCCCGGTCGATGTACTGCTTCACCGTGTCCTTGGTGATCGCCTCGCCGCTGCCGTCGGTCTTGGTCATCCGCCGGGCCACCGCCGCCATGTCCATGCCCTGGAACCACAGCAGTAGCGCCTCCCGTTCGCGTCCGCTGAGGCGCGGGTCGGCGAGCATGCCGCCGGCCAGCGACCGCGTGACGTACGGCCGGTCGGTGGCGACCGCCACCAGCGTGTCGATGCAGTGCTCGCGGGCCTCGTCCTTGGTGAGGTAGGCGCACGCGCCGTTCTCCAGCGCCTGCGACACCACCGCCGGGCCGCCGTGCGCCGAGAACACCACCACCCGGTGACCGGCGTCGCTGAGCGCGGCGACCTCGCCGAGCACCAGCTCGCCGTTCAGCTCCAGGTCGAGCAGCACCACGTCGACCCCGTGCGGGCGGGGCAGGAGGGGAGCGGTGGTGCTCGCGCTCAGGACCACCTCGACCCGTCGCGCGGGGTCGGCAGCGGCCCAGGCCCGGACTCCGTCGATGACGACCTGGTGGTCGTCGATGACGGCGACTCCGACCGCACGTCCATCTGCGCCTCCAACTGCGCCTCCAACTGCGCCTCCATCCGGGACCCCGACGGTGTGCTGCTCCATCGGGTCTCCACCCATATCTGCTCTCCTTCCCGGTCGACACTGACCTCGACCCCGTCATGGAGGTTGGCCGTCGACTGATCCCATCGGGGCTGGTCGATGCTACCGTCACCAACCACCGCGATCGTCACGGTATGGACATTCGATACCACAGTGATGCGGGCACGGGTAGCGGCCGCCGCGACCGCCCAGGCGGGCGCGTCGGTGAGGGCCCGGCGCACCTGCAGCGGCACGTCCGGCACCGAGCCGACCTGGTCGACGGTCACCGCCACCCCGCGCCGCTCGGCGATGTCGGCGGCCGCGCGCAGCGCGTGCACGAGCGGGTCGGGCACGTCGTCGGTCTCGGTGACCAGCCGGCGCAGCCGGGCCGCGGCACCCGCCGCGCGCTGGCGCACCTCCGGGTCGGCCGGGTCGAGGTGCCCATCGGCCAGGCCGGCCAGCACCTCGCCGGCGGCCGCGCGGGCACTGGCGTACCGGTCCTGGCGGGCCTCGTGCGCCTGCTCGGCGGCCAGCCGCGTGGTGAGCAGCGCCTCCGCGGCGGCCCGGTCGCGGGCGGTGCGCAGGGCGATCGTCTCCAGGCCGCGCTTGCCGACGTCGAGCGCCAGCTGCAGGGCGGCGACCCCGTACAGGACCATCAGCATCATCGCGAGGTTCTGCCGGTCGCCGTCGCCGCGGGTCAGCAGTGCCGAGATGCTCAGCGCCGCGTTGGCCACGACGAACACCAGGAAGCCCTGCACCGCGCGGTTCCAGAAGAGGGGCAGCGCCAACCAGCCGGCCGCCTGCCAGGCCCAGTTGGTGAACACGAACAGCGAGTCGGGCTGGATCGCGTGCATCGCGGCCGACCCGGCCAGCAGCACCACGCAGCCCACGCCGGTGAGCACCGGACCCGCGGACCGGCCACGCAGCACGAGCGGCACACCGACCGCCGCGACCGCCGCGTAGGCGAGCCAGGTGACGACCGCGACCGGGTGCGGACCGCTGGCGATCGTCGCCGGCAGGTCGTTGCCGACGTGCCAGCCGACCGCGATGAACACGAACGTGCGCGCGATCCCGGCCGTGTACCGGTCGGTGAAGATCCGTTCGGCGTCGGACAGCGGCGCGGTCATGCCGGGTCCTTGCTTCGCGGCGACCGGTGATGACCGGGCGGGCTGTGCCCGATGATGCCCTCGCACAAGTGCCCGGTCATGCCGGCCACTCCAGCGTGATCGTGGTTCCCGCGCCGGGGCGGCTGTCGATACCTGCCCGGCCGTTCACCCGTCTGAGCTCGCCGGTGATCGACTCGCGGAGCCCGAACCGGTTGGCGGGCACCGCGGCCGGGTCGAACCCCCGGCCGGTGTCGGTGATCGTGACGGTCACCCTGTGGTCGTCGGCGTCGAGACGGAGGCGCGCGGCGCCGGTGCCGGCGTGCCGGGCGACGTTCTCCAGCGCCTCGGCGGCCGCTCCCGCGAACGCCTGCGCGACGGCGGCGGGCACCAGGCACGGTGTGGTCGTGAGGTCGACCTCGACCCGGTGCCGCAGGATCGCGGTGGTGCGGTCGAGCAGGTCGGCGAGCTGCACCGACTCGATGGTGTCGGGGCTCTTCACGTTCGACCGGTCGGCCGCGAGCACGGCCAGGTCGACGCCGGCCTGCGCGCGGACGGCGGTGACCGTCTGCGGGCTGAGGCCGCCCTGCGCCACGAGGGTCAGCGTGGTGAGCGGGCCGTTGTGCAGCAGCGTCAGCTCGGTGCGTTCGGCGTCGCGGCGCAGGCGGGCCGACTCCTGCTCGCGGGCCGCGTCGTGGTGCCGGCGCGCCGCGTCCTGCGCCTGCCGCCCCGCGGCCCGCAGGATCGCGACCAGGCCGGCCGAGATCGTGAGCTGGAGCACGAGCGTGAACGTCGAGGTGATCCCGCGGTCGGGGGCGTCGGCGAACTGGGCGCCCGCCACGAACGCGCCGATCGCGACGATGCCGACCGGCACGGTCCACCGGAACTGCCCCACGAACTGGGCGATGATCACCACGAGGCTGACCGCGTTGAACACCCACCCGGCCGCGCTCGTGGCCGCTTCGGCCGGCACCAGCCACCGCATCCCCAGCGCGATCGCGGTGACGAGGAGCAGGTCGGCGAGCACCAGCGGCATCGGCAGCGCCCGCGCCCGCCGCAGGTAGAGCGCGGCGATGCCGTCGTAGGCGAGCAGCGTGACGACCGTGGGGACGAGGTGCCCGGCCGTGACGCTCAACAGCGCGGCCGCGGTGACGAACACCGCCGAGCTGACCCGTAACGCGAGCGCGACCCTGGTCAACAGCGCGACGAGCGGATCGCCCACCTGACTCGCACCGCGCACGGTGAATCACCGTACGTGGTGTCGACGATCAACAAAACGCCTGTCCGGGTCGGGCCGCTCTGCGCCCGCGCCGATCTTGCACTCGTGGCCCCCGAAATGGGCGACATAGCCGGAAATAGGTGCGGCCAGAACTGCAAGATCGGCGCGCGCGCGGGGCGCGCGGGGTCAGCGGGTGACGGCGCTGGAGCGGCGGACGACCAGTTCGGGTTGGAAGACCGCGTGGCGGTGTTCGTGCCTGTCCGGCACCGCCACCTCCTCCTCCAGGAGCTGGGCCGCCGTGCGGCCGAGCAGTTCGCGGGGCTGGCGCACCGACGACAGGGGCACGGCCGCGGCCGCGGCGAACTCGATGTCGTCGTAGCCGACGATCGCCACGTCGTCGGGCACCCGCAGGCCCTGGGCGATCACCTCCTGCAGCACGCCCAGGGCGAGCAGGTCGTTGGCGCAGAACACCGCGGTGGGCCGGGTGCCGGCCGGCATCGCGGCCAGCTCGGCGGCGGCCTTGCGTCCACCGTTGATCGACAGGCTGCCGGTGGGCAGCAGCGTCAGCGCGGCGCCCGACCCCTCCAGGGCCTCCCCGGTGCCGCGGTGCCGCTCGGCGACCTGCCGGATCGCCATCGGACCGCCGACGAACGCGATGCGGCGGTGACCCCGCTCCAGCAGGTGGGCGGCGGCGAGCCGGCCGCCGAGCACGTCGTCGACGGCCACCGAGCAGCGGCTGGTCTGGCCGGCGCCGCGGTCGACCAGCACCACCGGGATGCCGCGCTCGACGAACCGGTCGAGGCGGGGATGCGCGCCGTCGGCGACCGGGGTGATGAGCAGCCCCTGCACCCGCTGCTCCTCGAGCATGTCGAGGTGGCGCTGCTCGCGCACCGGGTCCTCACCGCTGTTGCAGACGATGAGCATGCCGCCGGCGGACTCGACCACGCCCTCGGCCCCGCGCACCACGTCGGTGAAGAACGGGTTGGAGACGTCGAGCACGACGATCGCGACCGTGCGGCTGCGCCCGGCGCGTAGCTGGCGCGCCGAGTCGTTGCGCACGTACCCGAGTTCGGCGATCGCGTCGAGCACCCGGCGGCGGGTCGACTCGGTGACCGTCTCGGGGCGGTTGAGCACGTTGCTCACCGTGCCCAGCGAGACCCCCGCCCGCCGGGCCACCTCTTTGATGCTTGCCGCCACGTGCTGAAACGTATCAGGGGTTGACCGTTCATAGGTGGGCGGATAACGTTCCGCCTGTGCCTGGTGAAACGTTTCATGACACCGTAGACGCCCTGATCGTTCGGAGCAACCGCCTCGGCGCCGATCCGCGCAACACCAACTACGCCGGCGGCAACACGTCGGCCAAGGGTGAGCGGACCGACCCCGTCACCGGGGAGCCCACCGGGCTGCTGTGGGTCAAGGGGTCCGGCGGCGACCTCGGCACCCTCACGCCGGCCGGGCTCGCCGTGCTCCGCCTCGACCGTCTGCGGAGCCTGGTGAACGTCTACCCGGGCGAGGACCGCGAGGACGAGATGGTCGCCGCCTTCGACCACTGCCTCTTCGGCAAGGGCGGCGCCGCGCCGTCGATCGACACCGCCATGCACGGCCTCGTCGACGCGCCGCACGTCGACCACCTGCACCCCGACTCGGGCATCGCGGTGGCGACCGCCGCCGACGGTCCGTCGTTGACGCGGAAGATCTTCGGGGACCGCGTGGTGTGGGTCCCGTGGCGCCGGCCCGGCTTCCAGCTCGGCCTCGACATCGCGGCCGTGCGACGCGGGCACCCCGACGCGATCGGTGTGATCCTCGGCGGGCACGGCATCACCGCGTGGGGCGCCACGAGCGGGGAGTGCGAGGCGAACTCGCGGTTCATCATCGAGACCGCCGCCCGGTACATCGACGAGCACGGGCGCGCCGAGCCGTTCGGTCCGGTCGTCCACCCGCTCTTGCCGGTTGAGGAGCGGCGTGACCGCGCCGCCGCGCTGTTCCCGGTGGTGCGCGGCCTCGCGTCCACCGACCGACCGCAGGTCGGCCACTACACCGACTCCGACGTGGTGCTCGACTTCGTCTCCCGCGAGCGGCTCGCGGAGCTGGCCGCGCTGGGCACCAGCTGCCCCGACCACTTCCTGCGCACCAAGGTGCGTCCGCTCGTGCTCGACCTGCCGCCGTCGGCGCCGCTCGACGACGTGATCGCCCGCCTCCGCGAGCTCCACGAGGAGTA
The DNA here is from genome assembly GCF_016863655.1 of Virgisporangium ochraceum. Taxonomy (GTDB): domain Bacteria; phylum Actinomycetota; class Actinomycetes; order Mycobacteriales; family Micromonosporaceae; genus Virgisporangium; species Virgisporangium ochraceum. The sequence continues at coordinate 81,843 of NZ_BOPH01000053.1, read as the reverse complement.
CCGCGCGGACTACCGGGCCTACTACGAGCGGCACGCCGGCGCCGACAGCCCCGCGATCCGGGGCGCCGACCCGGCGATCGTGCTCGTTCCCGGCGTCGGCATGTTCAGCTTCGGCGCCAACAAGCAGACCGCGCGCGTCGCCGGTGAGTTCTACGTCAACGCGATCAACGTGATGCGCGGCGCCGAGGCGCTCTCGCGGTACGCGCCGATCGACGAGTCGGAGAAGTTCCGCATCGAGTACTGGGCGCTGGAAGAGGCGAAGCTGCAACGGATGCCCCGGCCGAAGCCGTTGGCGACGCGGGTCGCGTTCGTCACCGGTGGCGGGTCGGGGATCGGTCGCGCGATCGCGCACCGGCTGGCCGCCGAGGGCGCGTGCGTGGTGGTCGCCGACCGCGACGCCTCGGCCGCCGCGACGGTGGCGAAGGAGCTCGGCGGGACGGACGTGGCGGTGGCGGTCACCGTCGACGTCACCGACGAGGCGGCCGTCACGGCGGCGGTGAAGGCGGCGGTGCTCGCCTTCGGCGGGGTCGACCTCGTGGTCAACAACGCCGGGCTGTCGGTGTCGAAACCGTTGCTGGAGACCAGCTCCGGCGACTGGGACCGCCAGCACGGCGTGATGGCCCGCGGCTCGTTCCTCGTGTCGCGGGAGGCGGCGCGGGTGCTCGTCGCGCAGGGCATGGGCGGCGACATCGTCTACATCGCCAGCAAGAACGCGGTGTTCGCGGGTCCGAACAACGTGGCCTACGGCGCGGCGAAGGCCGACCAGGCGCACCAGGTGCGGCTGCTCGCCGTGGAGCTGGGCGGTCACGGCATCCGGGTCAACGGCATCAACCCCGACGGCGTGGTGCGCGGGTCCGGGATCTTCTCGGGTGGCTGGGGCGCGCAGCGGGCCGCGGTGTACGGGGTGCCGGAGTCCGAGCTCGGCGCGTACTACGCGCAGCGCACGATCCTCAAGCGGGAGGTGCTGCCGGAGCACGTCGCCAACGCGGTGTTCGCGCTGACCGCCGGCGACCTGTCGCACACCACGGGGCTGCACATCCCGGTCGACGCCGGCGTCGCGGCCGCCTTCCTGCGATGAAGCGGTTCGCGGCGGTCGATCTGGGCGCGTCGAGCGGGCGCGTGATGCGGTCCCTGGTCGACGCCGACCGCTTCGAGCTGACGGAGGTGCACCGGTTCCCGAACGAGCCGGTGCGCGTGGGCGGCACCCTGCACTGGGACGTGCTCGCGCTGTACCGCGAGATCCTCACCGGTCTGCGCGCGGCCGGCGAGGTGACCAGCGCCGGCGTCGACTCGTGGGCCGTCGACTACGGGCTGCTCGACGCGTCGGGCGCGTTGCTGGGCAACCCGGTGCACTACCGCGACTCCCGCACCGACGGCGTGCCCGACCGGGTCGAGGCGCTCGTCGGCGCCGACCGCCTCTACGCGACCACGGGGCTGCAGCGGCAGCCGTTCAACACGCTGTTCCAGCTCGCCTCGGCCCGCGGTACCCCGCAGTTCGCGCTCGCGCGGACGCTGCTGCTGGTCCCGGATCTGATCACCTACTGGCTCACCGGCGTAACCGGCGCCGAGGTGACGAACGCGTCGACGACGCAGCTGTTCGACCTGAACCGGCGGGCGTGGGCGGCCGACGTCATGCGGGAGGTCGGGCTCGACCCGGCGCTGTTCCCGCCGCTGCGGGAGCCGGGAGCGGTGGTGGGCCCACCGCTGCCGGAGGCCAGTCTGTCCACAGTGGACGCCGTGGTGTCGGTCGGTTCGCACGACACCGCGTCGGCGGTCGTGGGGGTGCCCACGTCGACGCCGAACTTCGCGTACGTGTCGTGCGGCACGTGGTCGCTGGTCGGGGTCGAGCTGTCCAACCCCGTGCTCACCGAGGCGAGCCGGCTGGCCAACTTCACCAACGAGGGCGGCGTCGACGGCACGGTCCGGTACCTGCGCAACGTGATGGGCCTGTGGCTCCTGCAGGAGTCGATGCGCGTCTGGGACGAACACGACGTGTCCGCCCTCGTGGCCGCCGCCGCCCGGGAGCCCGCGCTGGCCGCGGTCTTCGACCCCGACGACCCGGTCTTCCTCCCACCCGGTGACACGCCCGCCCGGATCGCCGCCGCGTGCGCGCGGGCCGGCCAGCCGGTGCCCACGACGCCGGCGGCGTTCACGCGGTCCATCATGGACAGTCTGGCGGTCGCGCACCGGCGGGCGGTGCGCGAGGCGCAGGAGCTGAGCGGCACCCACGTCGACGTGGTGCACATCGTGGGCGGCGGAGCCCGCAACGCGCTGCTGTGCCAGCTGACCGCCGACGCGTGCGGGCTGCCGGTGCTGGCCGGCCCGGTCGAGGCGACGGCGCTGGGCAACGTGCTGGTGCAGGCCCGCAGCGCGGGCGCGGTCGGCGGTGACCTGGCAGCCATGCGCGCCCTGCTGCGGGCAACCCACGAGGTGGTCCGATACGAGCCGGCTGGCAACGCACGGGAGTGGGCTCTTGCGGAGGCGCGCCTGCGCTGAACCCTTCGAACTGACGACGCTCTATCCAGTGCGGTTACTGGCGCGCGGCCCGCACCGGATAGAGCGTGGTTTATGTCCGGGTCGGGTGGGAGAGGTGCGGCCCGGCCGTCGCGGGGGCGCGTCTGCGCCGGGTCCTTGATTTGACGACGCTCTATCCGGCGCAGGTTTCTGGCACGCGGCCTGCACCGGATAGAGCGCGGTTTATGTCCGGTTGGGGCTGGGAGTGGTGCGGGCGGACCGTCGCGGGGGCGCGTCTGCGCTAGGGTGCCGGGCATGACCGGTCCGCAGCGGTCGATGATCGTGCCGAACCAGGGTCCGCCACCCGCGAACGGGCCCGGTGCGGGGCCACCGGTAGGTCCGCCGGCCGGGCCTGGAGCCCATCCGGGGCCGCAGCCGGGGCCGCCGGGAACGCAGCCAGGGCCGCCGGGAACGCAGCCGGGAATGCCTGCTGGATGGGGCGCCCATCCGGGAGCGCCCGGAATGCCGCCGGGGCCGCCGCTCGGAGTGCCGCCAGGGCCGCCTGGAGTGCCGCCAGGGCCGCCTGGAGCGCCGGGAGTTCCGCCAGGGGTGCCGCCAGGGGCGGCGCCGGGATCCGGTGCTCATCCGGGGGCGCCGGCCGGAGCGGGTGCCCATCCAGGCGCACCGGTGGGGATGCCCGCCGGGCCGGGCACGCATCCGGGCACTCATCCAGGCGCGCATCCGGGGATGCCGTCAGGACCGCCGGCCTGGCCGCCGCCGGCCTGGCCGCCGCCGGCCTGGCCGCCGCCGGCCTGGCCGCCGCCGGGAGTGCCGCCGTCGGGGCCGTCGGGGCCGCCGGGGCCGCCGTCGGGAATGCCGCCGGGAGTGCCGGCCGGGCCGCCGTCGGGAATGCCGGGCGGGCCGCCGCCAGGAGTGCCGTCGGGGTCGCCGCCAGGAGTGCCGGCCGGGCCGCCGTCGTCGGGGGTGCCGTCCGGGGTGCCGGTCGGGGTGCCGGTCGGGCCGGTGCGGGCGCGCGCTTCGATTCCGCCGCCGGGTGGGGCTCCGCCGGCCACGCCGGCGCACTGCACGGCCACGCCGGTCGTGCTTGGGCCGGGTGCGCGGCGGCTGCGGCTGGCGCAGGTGGTCTCGTGGCAGCTCGCCGCCGTGGGGGTCGTGCTCGGAGCCAGCCTCGGCACGGTGTTCCTGGGCGTCGGGGTGGCGGTCGCCGTGGTGACCGTGGTCGTCACGGGATTCCCGTCCCGGGGGCGGTGGCTGTACCAGTGGTGGGCGCTGCGCACCGCGCACCTGTGTCGCCGACGGAGCTTCACCGCACCGGTGCCCGAAGCGGGCCGCCCCGCCGGCGACCCCCGGCGCGCGCTGCTGGACTTCGCCGCGCCCGGCACCGTCCTGTCCGACGCGGAGATCGAGGGCGATGGGACCGTCGGTGTGCTGGCCCATCCGGCCGGGCTCACGTCCGTCATCGAAATACAAGCCGACGACCGCACGCTCTACGCGGCCCGGCACACGACGCTGCCCGCCCTGCTGTCGCTGCTACCCGCCGGCGACGACGACCCCTTGCCCACGACGCTGCAGGTGCTCGTGCACGCCGAGCCGGCCGCGGCCGGAACCGGTGTGGCCGCCGAGTCCTACCGGGCGCTCACCGACGGGCGCGTGCCCGCGATGCGACGGTGCTGGCTCGCCGTGCAGGTGCCGCGGACGCCCGAGTTCTTCGACGACGCGGCGCTGGAACCGGCGCTGCTGAACGCCGTTCGCCGGGTGCGGCGCCGGCTGCGCAAGGAGGACCTCACCGCCGAGATACTCGGATCCGCCGGCGTGCTCGCCGTCGCCGCGTTGGTGGCCCGGCTGCCGGCGCTGCCGTCGGGCGACGGTGGGGTGTACGGCAGCCAGGCGCGCGGGCCGGAACTCGGACCGGAACTCGGCCGCGAAGGCTGGGACGGTTGGTACAGCGGCGGTCTGGCGCACACGTCGTACCGGGTGACGCGGTGGCCGACCGCGCCGTGGACGATCGACGACGCGGTGCTCGGCCTGCCCGGCACCGCCGTGACCGCGAGCCTCGCGGTGGTGCGCGATCCGGCGCGGGTGCGGCCGGGCGAGGTCGGGGTGGTCGCCGTCGTGCGGGTCACCGCGCCCGCGGCCCCGCGCGAGGCCGGAGCCAGGCTGGTCGCGCAGGTCACGGCCGCCGGAGGCGTGGTCGAGCAACTGGACGGGCGTCAGCGCGCCGGGCTGGCCGCCACCCTGCCGCTGGGCTGGGTGCCGCAGACCGGCGACGACCGGCCGGCCCGCCGGTCGACGCGGCAGACCGTGGCACCGGCGGCGCTGGTCGCCACCGCGGGTGGCGGCGGGCTGATGGTCGGCCGGGACCGGCACCGGGCACCGGTGGTGGTGCGCGTCTTCCGCGCGGAGCCGACCCGGATGGCGTTCGTCGGCGGCCTGCCGGCGGCGCAGATGCTGGTGCTCCGGATGGTCGCGCTGGGTGCGCAGGTGATGGTGCGGACCGGGCGTCCGGGGGAGTGGAGCCGGTTCGTCCAGCACACCGGCGTCGGACCGGGCCAGGTCGTGTTCCTCGCACCCGGCGACCCGCTGGGCCCGCCCGGTCGGGCCGGCCGGCCGGAGGCGGTGGTGGTCGACGTCGGCCCGGTGAGCTGGCAGCAGGTCGACCGCGGCGGCAACGGCCGGGTCGTGCTGATCGTGCGGCACGAACTGACCGCGGGTGACCGCGACCTCCTCGTCGGCGCCGACGTGGCGGTGCTGCAGCCGTTGACCGAACCGGAGGCGGCGGTGGCCGCACCGGCGGTCGGCGCGGCGGAGTCGGAGGGCTGGCTGTCCCGCATCAGCGCGTCGATGGTGGCGGTGGTGAACTGCGGCGTCGTCCGCTGGGCGACGTTGGAGGCGACCACCCTGGAACTCCGCACCCTGGGCGACCCCCGCCGCTCCTGACGCCCTGCCGCCCTGCCGCCCCGTGCTCGCCGTGCTCGCCGTGCTCGCCGATCTTGCAGTTGTGGCCGCCTCTATGTCCGGATTTGCCGCCTTCATCGGGGGCCACGAGTGCAAGATCGGCGCCTGGAGAGGGGCGGAGGGCGCCGCGCACCGGGCCAACCCGAGGGGGTTGTTCTCAGGGTGAGTCGATGCTAGGTTGTTCTCGTTCTTAGAAATACTTGGACTGAGAAGGTCTCGGAGCGAGGGCAACCACAATGACCGAAGAAGAGTTTCTCGCCTCGTACGATCCGCGGGCGTTTCCGCCCGTCGCGGTCACCGTCGACGTGGTTGCCCTCACCATCCGCGACGCGGCGCTCAACGTGCTCCTCGTCCAGCGGGGCAGCCCGCCCTACGAGGGGGCGTGGGCGCTGCCGGGCGGCTTCGTGCGTCCCGCCGAGGACCTGTACGGCGCCGCGGCGCGGGAGCTGGCCGAGGAGACCGGGCTCACCACGCTGCGCCGGGTGCACCTGGAGCAGCTGGCCAGCTACGGCGCACCCGACCGGGACCCGCGCATGCGCGTCATCTCGGTGGCCTACATGGCCCTGGCGCCCGACCTGCCCGACCCGGCCAGCGGCACCGACGCCCGCGCCGCGGCCTGGGTGCCGATCGCGCTGCTCGGGCTGCCCGAGGCGACCCACGAGGAGCCCGACCGCACGCGGCCGGCGCGGCAGCGTCCGGGCACCACGCGCCGGCTCGCCTTCGACCACACGCAGATCCTGTTCGACGGTCTGGAGCGTGCCCGCGCCAAGCTCGAATACTCGCCGCTGGCGACCAGCTTCGTCGGCGAGGAGTTCACGATCGCCGAGCTGCGCGCGGTCTACGAGACGGTGTGGGGCGGCACCCTGCACGCCGGTAACTTCCACCGCAAGGTGCTGTCGGTGCCCGGTTTCGTGGAGAGCACGGGCACGTCGACCGAGCGGGGCGGGCCGCGCGGCGGTCCCCGGGCCCGCCTCTACCGGCCCGGCGACGCGCGGGTGCTGCACCCGCCGCTCCTGCGGCCCGCACACGAGGAGTCGGTCCGGTGAACACCACCGACGCGATCCGGGCCGTGCTCACCGCGTCGTCCACAGTGGACCTCTTCGGCACCGACCACCCGGCGCGGCGCTACCGCGAACTGGCGCGGGCTCTGCACCCGGATGTCGCGTCCGGTCCGGACGCGGCGGCGGCGTTCGTGCGGCTCGCGCGCCTGTGGGGAGACCGGCACGGCACGGCCATCCGCACGAAGCTCGGCGAGTACCGCCTCACCGACCTGCGCTACGAGGGCGACCTCGCCGACCTGTACGACGTCGGCGGGGCGAGGATCCTGAAGCTGCCGCGTAGCCCGGCGAACAACGACCTCATGGAGCGCGAAGCGACGGCGTTGCGCACCCTGGAGGAGGTCGGCGACCCGCGGTTCCTGCCGTACGTGCCCCGCCTGGTGGAGACGTTCCGCCACCGCGACGAGGTCACCGGCGCCGACCGGCAGGTCAACGTTCTCGGATCGGCGCACGGTCTGCACAGCCTCGTCGAGGTGCGTGACGCGTACCCGGACGGGCTGGACCCGCGCGACGCGGCGTGGATGTGGCGGCGGCTGCTCGTCGCCGTCGGGTTCGCCCACCGGGCCGGGCTGGTGCACGGCGCGGTGCTGCCGACGCACGTGCTGATCGAACCGGGGGACCACGGGCTGGTGCTCGTCGACTGGTGCTACTCGGCGCTCCCCGACGAGCGGATCCCGGCCCTGGTACCGGAGTTCGCCGACTGGTACCCGGCGGAGGTCCACAAGCGACAGACGCCGGGGCCGGGCACCGACATCGCGATGGCCACGCGCTGCATGACCTGGCTCCTGGGTCCGAAGATCCCGGATCCGCTGCGGTCGTTCGCCGCCGGCTGCGCACTGTCGTCACTGGCCGCGCGACCGGACGACGCGTGGCGCCTGCTGGACGAGCTCGACGGGGTGCTCGTCTCGTTGTACGGGCCGCGACGGTTCCGGCCGTTCCGGCTCGATCCTGTCTCCTGAAAGGGGAGCGACGATGGGAAGTGGAAGCTGGTCGACCGACGTCTACGACGCGGCGAAGCGGTACCGTCGGGCCACCGGCACGAGTGCCTTCGCCTACAGCGACAGCGGGGCGCGGCGCGTCCACGACTCGCTGAACCCGCACGGCGTCACGATGCGGGAGAGCCGTGACTCCGACGAGCACCCGCAGTCGGTGGCGATCTCGGTGCTGTTCGACGTCACCGGCTCGATGGGTACGGTGCCGCGCACGCTGCAGCAGAAGCTGCCGCAGCTGTTCGGGCTCCTGCTGCGCAACGGGTACGCGAAGGACCCGCAGATCATGTTCGGCGCGATCGGCGACGCCACCTGCGACCGGGTGCCGTTGCAGGTCGGGCAGTTCGAGTCGGACAACCGGCTCGACGAGGACCTCGGCCGGATCGTGCTCGAGGGCGGCGGCGGTGGGCAGATGACCGAGTCGTACGAGCTGGCGATGCACTTCATGGCGCGGCACACGTCGATCGACTGCTTCGAGAAGCGCGGCCGCCGCGGGTACCTGTTCATCATCGGCGACGAGATGGCCTACCCGAAGGTGTTCGGCAAGCACCGGCGCGACATCCTCGGCGAGACGTCCACAGAGGACGTTCCACTGTCGACGGTCGTGCGCGAGGTGACCCGGATGTACGACACGTACTTCCTGCTTCCGGCGGGCACCGCGTACGCGGGCAACGACAAGGTCCTCGGGTTCTGGCGCAAGCTCCTCGGCCAGAATGCGCTGGAGCTCGACGACCTCGACGCGGCCTGCGAGACGATCGGGCTCACCGTCGGCCTCGGCGAGGGCGCGATCGACCTCGACCAGGGGCTGTCCGACCTGCAGGACCCGGAGGTCGTCGGCACGGTGTCGAAGGCGCTGGCCCGGATCCCCGCGCGGCGCGGGGTCACGACGTCGACGCTGCCGCCGACCGACGGCACCGACCGGGTCGCGCGGTTGTAATGCACATCGTCGTCGTCGATCTGGGGTTCGGCGACGCCGGCAAGGGGACCGTCGTGGACTGGCTGTGCGCGAGCCGGCCGGTCCGGACGGTCGCCTCCGCCGGCGACGAGCCGGCGATCTCGGTGGTCCGGTTCAACGGGGGCGGGCAGGCCGCGCACACGGTGGTCCTGCCCGACGGCCGGCGCCACACGTTCGCCCAGTTCGGGTCGGGAACGCTGCGGCCCGGGGTGCGTACGCACCTCAGCCGGTTCATGGTGGTCGACCCGCTGGCGCTGGTGGTCGAGGCCGACCATCTCGTGGCGCTGGGAGTCGGAGACGCACTGAGCCGTCTCACCGTCGACGCCGGCGCGCCGCTCGCCACCCCGTACCACCGGGCCGCGAACCGGGCGCGGGAGCTGGCCCGGGGCGCGGACCGGCACGGGTCGTGCGGGATGGGCGTCGGCGAGACGATGGCCTACCTGCTCGCCCACCCCGACGCCGCGCCGCACGTCGGTGACTGCCGCGACCCGGAGCTGTTGCGGCACAAGCTGTCGCGGCTGCGCGGTCGGCTCGAGGACGAGCTGGGACCGCTGGACGCGCCGCCGGTCGACGCGTGCGTCGACGCTTTCACCGCGTTCGCGTCGGCGGTGTCCATCGTGGACGGTGCTTTCCTGGAGCGGCTTCTCGACACGGGAACCGTCGTCTTCGAAGGCGCACAGGGCGTGCTGCTGGACGAATGGCACGGGTTCCACCCGTACACGACGTGGAGCACCACCACGTTCGCCAACGCGGAGGAACTGCTGGCCGGCCGCGACGCGCTGCGGCTCGGGGTGCTGCGCACGTTCACCACCCGGCACGGGCCGGGTCCGCTGGTCACCGAGGATCCCGCCCTGGACCTGACCGATCCGCACAATCCGACGAACCCGTGGCAGGGACCGTTCCGCGTCGGGCACTTCGACGCGGTCGCCCACCGGTACGCCCTCGACGTGTGCGGCGGCGTCGACGCGCTGGCGCTGACCCACCTCGACGTCGCCGGACGCGGCGTGCGGATGTGCCGCCGCTACGACTGGACCGACCGGCTCGTGCCCGGACCGGCCGGCGACCTCGACCGGCAGGAGGCGCTCACCCGGCGGCTCGAGAACACGGTTCCCCGCTACGACCCGGAGCCGGAGGACTGGGCCGCCGCGGTGGAGGAGGAGCTCGGCGCGCCGGTCGCGGTGACTTCGCACGGACCCACCGCCGCTGACAAACGACAGAGAAAAGCGTTGCGGGGGTTGCGTGGGGGCCGTACTCTTTCTGTAAGCGTGACGGCCTGTTGAAGACAATCGCCGAAGGGAGGGCATCATGAACGCGAACCGCTTCGAGGGAATCGAGCGGCAGATCCGGCGGGCGATGCCCACCGGTGGCGCGAACATGCCCACCGCCGCGGTCATAACGGCAGAACCCATGATGGCCGCAGCCGTGGAGTTCGCGTCGGCGGTTCAGCCGTTGGCGACTCGTTCTTCGGCGGATCGGTTGTCGGCGACTCGGTCTTCAGCGACTCGGTCTTCAGCGACAGAGCCAGGGCCGGGCAGGCGTAGCGGGTAACGCATCCAGCGTTCCGCGTCGACGCCGCCCCCGGATTCCACCGGCAGGGCGGCTCTTCTTTTCACGTGACTTTCACCTCCGGGGCGAGGGAGCTGGTTGACCCGCCTGCTTTGGGAGCAGGACACACCGAGTTCGATTCTCGGGTCCCGGACTGTGTCGTATCACGAATACAACACGAGCAATACGACACTGCTTGGCCGATTGGGCTATGGGTAGGCCGTCTGACTCTCGATCAGACAGAGCGGGTTCGAGTCCCGCATCGGCTGCTGTGCGGATCTGGTGAGGCTGGTTGCTCACGTCGGTCTTCCACACCGAAGACGCGGGTTCGATCCCCGCGGTCCGCTCTGGCGCAACGGAAACAGATGGGCTGGGTGCTGGTGCACAGTCTCGCCTTGCAAGCCTGACGTGTGGGGTTCGACTCCCCATCGGTCCACGACACAACTGAATACACATGCCCTCGTAGCTCAGGGGAGTAGAGCGCGACGTTCCGAGTGTCGAGGTCGCTGGTTCGATTCCGGCCGGGGGTACGCAAGGGTACGCAGGCGGGCGTTGGCTGCCCAGCCGCCTTTCATACGGGCGGACGGCCCGGTTCGACACCGGGGCCTGTGACTGTGACCTCCCGGTGCGCAGGTGTACGGATACTTCGAGGTTCGAATCCTTGTGCCCCGACCAACGGGGCATGGCTCACCACATGGCGTGGGCACTCCGCACACCGCCTCGATCTCGGGAGGTCCATAGAAGCACCACCACCACAAGAAGCACCGGTGCCCGGTGCGAAGGCATACGGTTACTTCCACTCATAATGGGGAGGTTGCGGGTTCGAGTCCCGCCAGCCGCTATTCCCGCGGCTGTAGCTCAATTGGCAGAGCGACATGTACCGTGGCCGACCCTGATCTCGGGCACCCTCAGGGCCCGTGCCGACGTCCAGCGGACCTCGGTACGGGCCCTTCTTCCGGCGTCGAGAGGAGTTGTCGCATGGGTAAGTTCAACAAGCTGAAGGCCCGCCTCACGGGCCGCGGCCCGATCGTCGCCGAGGCGACCCCGTCCGGCGTCACGCACGAGGGCGGCGCCGGCTACGCGCACGACGCGAAGAGCGAGCTCTTCCTGCTCGCGGTCGCCAACTTCGTCGGCGAGAACACCTTCTACGAGAAGGCATCCGACCGCGACGCGCGGTTCGCCGGGCTCGTCCACGCGGTCGCCGTCGCCGATCCCGCGTGGATGACGCGGTTCCTGGCGTGGCTTCGCACCGGCGCGAACATGCGGTCGGCGTCGCTCGTCGGCGCGCTCGAAGCGGCACACGCGCTGCTCGGCGCCGGCAAGCCCGGCGGGCGTCAGCTCGTGGCCTCGGTGCTGCAGCGGGCCGACGAGCCCGGCGAGGCGCTGGCGTACTGGATGGCCGCCTACGGCCGCGCGGTGCCGAAGCCCGTCAAGCGCGGCGTCGCCGACGCGGTCGTGCGGCTCTACACCGAGCGCAGCCTCCTCAAGTACGACACCGCGACGCGCGGGTTCCGGTTCGGCGACGTCGTCGACCTCGTGCACCCCAGCCCGGCACCCGACAAGCCGTGGCAGGGCGACCTGTTCCGGCACGCGATCGACCGGCGCCACGGCCGCGACCGGCCCGCACCCGCGTCACTGCGGATCGTCGCCGCGAACGCGGCGCTGCGCACGGCGGCACGGGCCGACGCCGCGACCCTCACCGACGCCGGCACGCTCGCCCGGGCCGGCATGACGTGGGAGGACGTGCTGTCGTCGGGTGGCTCGGCGGTGGAGAAGGCGCGGCTGTGGGAGTCCGTCATCCCGTCGATGGGCTACATGGCGCTGCTGCGCAACCTCCGCGGCTTCGACGAGGCGGGCGTGTCCGACGACGTCGCGCAGACGGTGGCGGCGAAGCTGTCCGACCCGGCCGAGGTGGCCCGGTCGCGGCAGTTCCCGTACCGGTTCCTCGCCGCGTACGAGCAGGTGAAGTCGCTGCGGTGGGGACACGCCCTCGACCTGGCGCTGCAGCGGTCGCTGGCGAACCTGCCGGCTCTGCCGGGCCGGTCGCTGATCCTCGTCGACACGTCGTCGTCGATGACGTCGCGCGGGTTCTCGAAGCACTCGACGATGAGCCCGGTCAAGGCGGCGGCCGTCTTCGGGGTGGCGCTGGCCGCCAGGACCGGCGAGGTCGACCTGCACGGCTTCGCCGACGGGGTCTTCGAGCACCGGGTGGCGCCGGGCGCCTCGGTGATCCGCGAGGTCGACGCGTTCGTCAAGCGGGTCGGTGAGGTCGGGCACGCCACCCGGATCGCCGACTCGGTCCGGAAGACGCTGCGCAAGGACCACGTCCGCGTGTTCGTGTTCTCCGACATGCAGACGTTCGCCCCGCAGTACGGAGCGGGCGACGTCACCGAGGTCGTGCCGCGCGACGTCCCGCTGTACGGCTTCAACCTCGGCGGCTACAAGCGCACCGCGTTCGACGCCGGCACCCGCAACCGCTTCGAGTTCGGCGGCCTGACCGACGCCACGTTCCGCATGATCCCCCTCATCGAACGCGGCCAGTCGGCCGACTGGCCGTTCTGAGGCCGCCCCGCACCGTGCGGGTGTCTCTTCCCGCCGATCTTGCAGTTGTGGCCCCCGACAGAATGGGAATATCGCCACATTGGTGCGGCCACAACTGCAAGATCGGCGCCGGAAGGGGCGGCGCGGGGCGGGGCGGCGGGGCGCGCGGGGCGGGTCAGGCCGCCGCCAGGCGGCCTGAGGGGGTCAGGGTGTGGGGGGTTTCGCGGCCGGGGTGGTAGTGGTCGAAGTAGACCCTCGCCAGCAGCGCCTTGCGGCTGCGGACGCCGGCCTTGTCGAAGATGGACTTCAAGTGGTCCTGCACCGTGTGTGGCGACAGGTGCAGGGCCTTCGCGATGTCCGACGTTCCGGCGCCCTGGAGGACGTGGGTCACCACGTCGCGTTCGCGGCCGGTCAGGCCGAACGCGGCGATCACCAGGGGGACCACGTCGGGCGGGCCGGCCTCCTCGATGGTCACCACGACGCTGCGGGCCGACCCGTCGCGCGAGGCGAGCGGCGCCGCGTGCACCACCAGCCACCGGCCGGCCGGCGTGCGGTAGCGGCCCCGGGCCAGCCCGACCTGCCGACCGGCGGCGTGCGCGCGGGCCGTGGCGACCGTCGCGATGACCGCGAACGGCAGCACGCCCCACAGGTCGCCGCCGAGCTCGGCGACCCGCTCCGCCGCGGCGGGGGAGGCCTGCGTCACCTCGTTGGCGGAGTCGACCACGATCACGGCCGGGCCGTTCACCGCGGTGGCGGTCTCCACGGCGTCGACCACCAGCGCGGCCCGCAGGCCGAGCGCGATCAGCGGCGCGAGCCGGGCCAGCACGTCGGCCTCGGCGGTGCTGAAGCCGGCCGCGCCGACCTCCCGGTACAGCGAGCCGACGCCCCAGGTGGCGTTGTCGTAGCGGCACGCGACCCGCAGCTCGTGACCGTAGGAGAAGTGCGGCCGGATGAGCTCGCGGAACCGGGTGCTGCGTGCCGGGTCGCCGTCGGTGTCGTGGCTGAGCAGGCCGACGGGAGTGGCGCGCCGGGCGACGTCGGTGAACTTGTTGACGTCGTCGGTCTCGTACTCGAAGCGGGCGAACTCCTCGTCGAGGTGGTCGGGGAGGTTCAGCTTGAAATGCCCGGTGAGTAACTCAGTGTCAGGATCGGAGGTCCCCACGCAGGCCCCGTCGTACGGGATCGCGCCCCGCAGCAGCTGCAGGGTCGCCGCCTCGAACTGCCTGACGTCGAGCCCGGCCGCCGCCAGAGCCGATAATCGGGCCTGTACCTGTTCCACGCGCATGCTCGCCACGCCGCGATCATGTCACCCGGGCCAAGATCCGGGTATCCCACAAATCTGGGGGACGACCTGCCCAGACTGGTGGGATGGGAACCACGGCGCGCGGTGCGCAGGCTGATCGCATGCAGAACCTGGAGATCATCCGACCGGGCGACCCGACCTGGGACCTCGCCCGCATGCCCTGGAACGTCGCCGTCGACCAGCAGCCCGCCATGGTGGTGACCGTCCGTGACGTCGACGACGTCGTCGCGGCCGTGAAGCACGCCGCGGCGGAGGGACTGGCCGTGACGGCCCAACCCAACGGCCACGGCGCCACGAGCGCCCTCGACGGCACGATGCTGCTGCGCACGTCCCCCCTCGACGAGATCTCCGTCGACGTCGCCGCGCGGTCCGCCCGCGTCGGCGCGGGCGTGAAATGGGGGACGCTGCTCGCGCACCTCGACGGCACCGGGCTGATCGCGCTGGCCGGCTCCAGCCCCGACGTCACGGTGGTCGGGTACCTCCTCGGCGGCGGCCTGTCCTGGTTCACCCGCAAGTACGGGCCCGCCTCGCGGTCGGTCACCGCGATCGAGCTCGTCGACGCGAACGGCGAGCTCCACCGGGTGACCGACGGGGAGCTCTTCTGGGCGCTGCGCGGCGGTGGCGGCGAGTTCGGCATCGTCACCGCCGTCGAGTTCGACCTGTACGAGGAGCCGCTGCTCACCGGCGGCAAGCTGATGTTCCCCGGCGAGCAGGCCGCCGCCGTGCTCGGCGCCGTGGGCGAGCTGTCGGCCGTCGCGCCGCGCGAGCTGACGCTGTGGGCCGGCATCACGCACTTCCCGCCGATCCCCGACGTGCCGGAGCCGCTGCGCGGCAACACCTTCGCGGTCGTCGACGTGACGTACCTGGGCAGCGAGGCGGCGCTGACCCCGCTGCTCTACACGATCCGGCAGGCGGGTACCGCCGTGCACGACACGGTCGGCGCGGTGCCGGTCAGCCGGCTGGGCGAGATCGCGGCCGAGCCGGTCGACCCGATGCCGGCCCTCGACAGCAGCATGCTGCTGCACCGGTTCGACGGCGACGTCATCGAGCGGCTGCTGGCCGTCGTCGGCAAGGGCAGCGGGACCGCGCTCACGGTGGCCGCCGTGCGCCACCTCGGCGGCGCCTACGCCGAGCCCGGCCGCGACGGGGTGGCCGGCCCGCACGACGCCTCGCACCTGCTGTTCCTGCTCGGCGTCGCGGCGTTCCCGGGTGCGCCGGAGGCGATCGCGGCGTCGTTCGCCGCCGTGCGGCAGGCGATGGGACCGGAGTGCGCTCCGCGGGTCCCGGTGAACTTCCTCGGCGGCCGGGGGATCGACGCGGCCTACACCACGGCGGACCTCGACCGCCTGAGGGCGGTGAAGCGGCAGGTCGACCCGGCCGGCCGGATCCGCGGTAACAGGCCCCTCTACTGACCGACCCGGCCGTCTATACGTTCGCGCAGGATGTCGGCGTGGCCGTTGTGGCGGGCGTACTCCTCGACGAGGTGCACCAGCACCCAGCGCAGCGAGAGCGGGCCGCGGTCGGCGTCGGGGAGCGACACGTCCATCGGCGCCTCGCGGGCGAAGCTGTCGGTGAACGCGGCCTCGGCCCGCCACACCTCCCAGGCGTGGTCGACGACCGCCGGATCGGCCACGGCACCGGTGAAGTCCTCGTCGGCACCCGGGAAGAGCCTCGGCGCGTCGTGCTTCGCCAGGCCGCGCCGGATCCAGCCGCGCTCGACGTCGGCCAGGTGCCGCACCAGCCCGAGCAGTGACATCATCGACGGCTCCAGCGACCGCCGGGCGAGCCGCTCGGGCGTGAGCCCGGCGCACTTGAGCTCGAGCGTGCCGCGCTGCCAGGCCAGGAAGCCGAGCAGCGTGGCCCGCTCGTCGCCGCTGCCGGGCGGGTCGGCGCGGGGGTCCTCGGTCAGGTCTACGAACATGTCGGCGTAGCGGGGCACGGCCCGCACCTCCCGGCTAGCAGGTCGAGTGGAACAGTCCGCCGACCGCCCGGGTGGCGGCCAGCTCGTTGTAGACGCGCACCGCCTCCGTGGTCTCGGCGACGTGCACCGCGACGCCGCGGGCGTCGAGGGCCTGGAGCGTAGCCGGGTCGACCTCGAGCCGCAGCTCCATTCCCCGCGACAGCACGACCACCGTGGCGCCGTTGTCGATGAGCTCCTCGACGTCGCCCGGCTGGATGCCCGGGCTGTGCCGCGTGCCGGTCTCGTTCCAGTCCCACTCCCGGCCGCCGCCGGGGTAGAGCTTGAAGTCCTTGCCGGTGCCGAGACCGGCCACCTCCATGCGTCCCCACGAAACGGACTCGATCCTCGGTGAGTCGGCCATGGGTTGAACCTACGCGATCCGGTCGAAACCTACAGTCGGCGGCCGCGGTGCCGATGGGTCTGGGTGACCCGGAGGCTCATGATCGGGTACGGCGGCGTCATCACCGTGGCCGTCGCGCTCTACTTCGCGGCTCCCGGCGTCAGCTGGGTCTTCGCGGCGGCAATCGGCCTCGCCACGCTCGCCGCGGTCGGCGCCGGTACGGCACGCAACCGCCCGCGCCGACGGCTGCCCTGGCTGCTGATCGCGGCCGGGGTGGCGACGCTGTCGACCGGCGACGTGATCACCACCTACCAGACCACCCCCGCGTTCCCGACGGTCGCCGACGCGCTCTACCTGTCCATGTACCCGCTGTTGGGACTGGGACTGATCGGCCTGGTGCGGTCGGGCGCCGGGGTACGTGACACCGCCAGCCTCCTCGACGCCCTGACGTTCACCTGCGGCCTGGGCCTGCTGACGTGGATCTTCCTGATCGACCCGCTGATCGCCGCGCCCGACGTGCCGCTGCCCGCCCGGGCGACCTCCGTCGCCTACCCGCTGTGCGACGTGCTGCTGGTGACCGTCCTGATCCGGATGGCGACGAGCATGCGTCCCAGCACTGCGGTGACCCTGCTGGTCGTCGGCCTCGGCATGCTGCTGTTCGCCGACATCGCGTACGCGGTGCTCCAGATGACCGGCAACGGCGAGGTCGGCAGCGTGGTGGACGCGCTCTACGTCCTCATCTACCCGGCGATCGGACTGGCCGCGCTGCACCCGTCGATGGCGGAGCTGACCGAGCCGAGGCTGCTGCGCGCCACCCAGGCGGGCCGGCAACGGGTGGCCCTGCTCGGGCTGGCCGCGCTGATCCCGCCCGGTGTGCTCGTCACCGAGGCGCTGACCGGCGAGGTCCGCGACGCGCTCATGATCGGCGTGTCGTCGGCGGTGCTGTTCGGCCTCGTCGTGGCCCGGCTGTCCGGGGTGGTGGCGGGGCACCGGCAGTCGGTGGCCCGCGAGCTGGGGCTGCGCCGGGCCGGTGCCGCGCTGCTCGCCGCGGCCACCGTCGAGGAGGTGCTCACCGCCGTCGGCGCGGCCGTGGCGGACCTGCTGCCGCCGCACACCGGTCACCGGGTGGTGGTGACGACCGGCGAACCGGCTCCGCGGCGCGAGATGGAGATCCTGCGCACCGCGTCCGGCGACCGGATGCTGCGCTGCCCGCTGCTCGGCCGCCGCGTCACCGGGTCGCTCGACATCCACGCCGACGACGCCGCGCTGGTGACGCTGCAGGAGGCGGCCCAGGTCCTGGCCGGGCAGGCGGCGCTGGCCCTCGACGGCCTGGCCGCCGGCGCGGAAATCGTCCAACGGGAGAGCGAGGCCTACTTCCGGACGCTCGTGCTCAACGCCTCCGACGTCATCCTGATCCTCGACGACGCCGACCGCGTCCGGTACGCCAGCCCGTCGGCGGCGGCGATGTTCGGCCGCGACCCGGTCGGCTCGGCGCTGCCCGACCTCGTCGAGTCCCCGGTGCGGAACCTCCTGC
Organism: Virgisporangium ochraceum; assembly: GCF_016863655.1. GTDB lineage: Bacteria > Actinomycetota > Actinomycetes > Mycobacteriales > Micromonosporaceae > Virgisporangium > Virgisporangium ochraceum. The sequence goes on along the minus strand of NZ_BOPH01000053.1, from coordinate 64,188 downwards.
GCGCGGTACGCGCCGGCACCGGGGCACCCGGGCTCGCCGACTGGACGCTGCCCGGCAGGCAGCTCGAGGTGGCCTGCCGCGACCTGCGGCACGAGCCGACGGTGGCCGGCGTCGTGGTGACCCTGCGCGACGTGACCGAGCACCGGCGGCTGGAGCGCGAGCTCCTGCACCGGGCCTACTACGACGACCTGACCGGGCTGCCGAACCGGGCCCTGTTCACCCAGCGCCTGGAGAAGACCGTCGCGGGCGGCGGGCCGGTGGGGGTGCTGCTGGTCGGCCTCGACGACTTCAAGGTCATCAACGACGCCATGGGTCACCACACCGGCGACGAGCTGCTCGCGGCCGTCGCCCGACGGCTGGTCGGGGTGCTCTCGCCGCGGTACGCCCTGGCCCGGATCGGTGGCGACGAGTTCGCGGTGCTGGTGGAGTCCGACGACGTGGAGACACCCGCCGCGGCGGTGCTCGCCGCGTTCGCCGAGGGGTTCCGGCTGCCCGGCGCCGGCGTCGTCACCTGCAACGCCAGCGTCGGCACGGTGACCACCGGAACGGCCGACGCCGAGGACGGCGTGCAGCTGCTGGGCCGGGCCGACATCGCGCTGGCGATGGCCAAGAACGGCGGCAAGGGTCGCGTCTGCCGCTACGAGACCACGCTGCACACCCGCATCCTGGAGCGGCTGCAACTGCAGGCCGCGCTCGACCGGGCCATCACCAACGGCGAGTTCCGGTTGGTCTACCAGCCGATCGTGGCGCTCGGACCGGGGCAGCTCCGCGGCTTCGAGGCCCTCGTACGCTGGCACCACCCGTCGCGCGGGATGGTGCCGCCGCTGGACTTCATCGGGATCGCCGAGGAGAGCGGCCTCATCGTGCAGCTCGGCGAGTGGGTGCTGCGCACGGCGGTCGCCACGGCGGTCACCTGGGGCGGCGCCGCCTACGTGTCGGTCAACGTGTCGCCCCGGCAGTTCCGCGCGCCCGGCTTCGTCGACCTGGTGCAGCGCGCGCTGGCCGAACACGGCCTGCCCGCCGACCGCCTGGTCCTGGAGATCACCGAGAGCCTCGTGCTCGCCGGTCGCGACCAGGAGCGGATCGAGGCGGAGCTGGAGGCGTTGCGCGGTGCTGGCGTACGGATCGCGATCGACGACTTCGGCACCGGCTACTCGTCGCTGAGCTACCTGCACCGGGTGCCGGTGGACCTCATCAAGCTCGACAAGTCGTTCGTCGACACGATCACCACGTCGGTGTCGCAGTACGAGCTGGTCAAGGGCATCATCGGGCTCGCGCACGCGTTGCGGCTCGCGGTGGTCGCGGAGGGCATCGAGACCGCGGCGGACCGGGAGCTGCTGGTCGCCGCCCAGTGCGAGTACGGGCAGGGCTACCTGTTCGCCCGCCCGATGTCGGCCGAGGACGCGCTCACGTGGGTCAGCGCAGTCCCAGCGCGGACGTGACGGTCAGCGCGATCTCGTCGAGCAGCGCCGGCGACAGGTCGACGAAGCGCAGGCCGACGTCGACGGACAGCCCGTCGGCCCGGTAGTGCATGACCTCCGCCCGCACCGTGACCGTGCGGTCGCCGCCGAGCGGCACGTGCGCGTCGATCGCGTCGCCCTCGCGCATCGGGGCGTCGGCCGGCACCGAGCACCGCAGCCCGCTCTCGCTGAGGTCGACGAGCTGACCGGTGTAGTCGCGCCCTCCGAAGGTCAGCCGGATCGGGCCGGTCATCGCCGCCCGCGGCAACCCGCGCCGCTCCAGCTGCTCGGTGAGGTCGACCATCGTCTCGATCCGGCCGATCGCCGCGGTCACGCTGGTGGCGAGGAGGTCGACGCTGGAGTTCTGCTCGCTGGTGACCGAACCGACCTGCGCGGTCGCCGACTCGATGTCGCCGATGCCGGCGGTCATCGCGGTCATCGTGGCCGCCATCGCGGCGGCGTTCTCCTCGACGGCCCGGATGGTCACCGCGATCTCGCCGGTGGACCGCGCGGTCGTGTCGGCCAGGTTCTTCACCTCGCCGGCCACGACACTGAACCCCTTGCCCGCCGCACCGGCCCGGGCCGCCTCGATCGAGGCGTTGAGCGCCAGCAGGTTGGTCTGCCGGGCGACGTCGGCGATCATCTTGGCGATGCCGCCGACCCGCCGCAGGCTCTCCGACATCTCGGCGGCGACCTGGTCGGCCTGCCCGGCGCTGCCGACCACCTCGCGGGTGATCGTGTTCGCCTCGCCGACCCGGGCGTCGATGGTGTCGGCCGCCTCGCGCACCGACGCCGTCTGGTCGACGACCTCGCGCAGCTCGGCCACCACGGTGGCGATCGTGTCGTCGATGAGGGTCTGCGCCCGCTTGCGTTCGCGCTGCTCGGACTGCCGCCGCTCGGCGTAGGCGGCCCGGATGTGCTCCTCGCGGTCGGCGTTGGCCCGGTCGAGGTCGATCTCCCGGGCGGCGATCGTGTCGAGCATGGTGTCGATGGCGCGGCCGAGCGCCCCGATCTCACCCGGCTCGTCGCCGCCGACCCGCAGCCCGCGGTCGCCGGCGACGGTCACGCCCTCGGCGACGCGCCGCAGCGGGGCGACCTTCTGGCGGATGGCCCGCCGGATCAGCACCGTGACGACGACCGCCAGGACGGCGCCCGCGGCGAGGGTCAGCAGGAACATGCGCAGCAGGGTGGCGTTGGCGGTGCGGTGGATCGGACGCTCGCGCACCGCCTCCACCACGACCGTCGGACCGCCCGTCGTCGGGATGGCGACGTCGAACGCGATGCGGTCGCCGTCGAGGATCCGGGTGTCGACCCGCAGGTCACCGAGGCGGCTCCCGAGCGTGAGGACCTCGCCCGACGGCGACCGCGTGGTCAGCGTGACGGGTAGGCCGATGCCGGCACCCAGCTCGGCGAGGCGCTCGGGGGACAGGGCCTTGAGGAAGATCAGGCCACCGGACGCGGGTCCGGAGCTGTCGGTCGGGTAGCTGGCGAAGCCGCAGTACACGTACGGGACGGCGGTCACGGAGGTGACGCCGCAGCGCTCCTCGCCGGCCGCCGCGGCGGGGTCGACGAGCGTGCCGAGCACGGCCGGCGAGGCGAGCTCGGCCGGCAGCGGCACGAGCCGGTTCCCGCCGTCGATCAGCCCGCCGACCCGGATCGACAGGTCCGGCCCGACGCCCACGACCCCGTCGAGCCCGTAGTCCTCGCGCATGTCGGCGGGCGGGAAGTCGGCGGCGAACGTCTCGGCGTCGGCGTCCCGCACGTCGGCGAAGCTGCTGTCCCAGATCGAGTTCGTGGCGCCGAAGTTCGAGATCAGCTGCAGCTCGTAGTCCAGCGCGATCCGCAGCCGCTGCGCGTCCTCGGCGGCCGCGACGCTCTCCAGGTGGTCGAACGCCGAGCCGGCGATCTGCCGCAGGGACAGGAAGCCGGCGGCGAGCAGCACGGCGACGAGCACCGCGGTGACCGGCCACGTGCTCCAACGGGTCCGCTTCACGTCGCCCTTTCCGCTCAGACGCGGAAGCGGGCGACCGAGCTCTGGAGGTCGCGGGCCAACCGGCCCAGCTCGTTCACGGTGCGGTCGGCCTCGGAGAGGCTGCTGGTCGTCGCCTGCGCGGCGTCGGCCACGCCGGAGATCGTGTGCGCGATGTTCCCGGCGCCGTTGGCCGCGTCGCCGATGCTGCGGCCTATCTCGTTGGTCGTGGCCGTCTGCTCCTCGACCGCGGAGGCGATGGTCAGCTGGTAGTCGTTGATCTTCGCGATGATCCGGCTGATCTCGGCGATGGCCTCGACCGCGTTGGAGGTGTCGGACTGGATCGTCTCCACCCGACGGGAGATGTCCTCGGTGGCCCGCGCGGTCTCCTGCGCCAGGTCCTTGACCTCGCTCGCGACCACGGCGAAGCCCTTGCCGGCGTCGCCGGCCCGGGCCGCCTCGATCGTCGCGTTGAGCGCGAGCAGGTTGGTCTGCTCGGCGATCGCCGTGATCGTCTTGACCACGTTGCCGATCTCGGTCGACGACTCACCGAGCTTGGCCACGGTGTGGTTGGTGGTCTCGGCGACGCCGACGGCGTCGGAGGCCACCCGCGCGGCGTCGTTGGCGTTCTGGGAGATCTCCCGGATCGAGGCGTTCATCTGCTCGGCACCCGCGGCCACCGTCTGGACGTTCTGGGACACCGTGCCGGCCTCGCCTGCCACGATGTTCGCCTGGTCGGCGGCTTCCTGTGCGCTCTGCCCGATGCGGACGGTGACCTGGGCGAGCTGCTCGGCGCTCTGACCGAGCGTGTGCGCGCCGCTGGTGAGCGTCTCCAACGTGCTGCGGATGCCGTCGGCGGCCCGGTTGACCGAGTCCGCCATCGACCCCAGCTCGTCGCGGGCGCGCACCTCGGCCCGGCGGGTCAGGTCGCCGCTGGCCATGCCGCTCAGCGAGGTGGCCACCGACCGCAGCTGGGCGGTCATCAGCCGGTTCACCCACAGACCGAAGAGCAGCGCCACCACCAGGCCGACGACGAGCAGGCCGATGACCCACAGGCGGGCCCGGTTGTACAGCGCGTTGCCCTCGTCGGTGCGGGCCTTGGCCTCGTCGGTCTCCAGCTTCTGCAGCGTGGCCAGCGCCGCGTTCATCGCGTTCTCGGAGTCCTCCCACAGCTTGGACTGCGCCGCGTAGTCGGTGGGCAGGGAGACGCCGGCGGGCGGCTTCTCCTGGAACACGAGGCTGTTCCGCAGGTAGGTGTACCGGGTGAACGTGGACGAGAACGCCTCGACCTGCGTCTGCCGGGCCGCCGAGCCCGCGGTCCGGTCGCGGTACGTCGTGAGTGCGTTCTGGATCATGGCGTCGGCGTCGCGCACCGTCTGCCGCCCCAGCGGGCCCAGTTGCGGGTCGCTGACGCTGAAGCCGTAGAGGCTCAGGCCGCGGTACATCTCGCCGACGCCCTGCCGCATCTGGACCAGCTGGGCCATGCTCTCGAGGTTCGAGGTCTCCAGCTTGTCGACGTTGGCGTTGAGCTCCGACATCCGGGCCATCGAGAGGACGCCGATGCCGATGGCGACCGCGGCCACCACGGCGACCGTCACGAGGTTCTTCACGCCGACCGAACGGTCGGCCAGCCACCCCACGAGTCGATTTCGTTTGATGGTCACCGCAACGGTTGATCCCGCCACCATGCGTCTCACGCCCCCCGGATGTGACGACTGGCCCGCTATTTCGCCCAGGGTCCAATCGGACGTTCGGCCGTGGGTCTGAGAAAAACCGCCGATCAGGTCTTTTCCGGGCCGATCTCCTTGGGGCCGAGCCACTCACGACGGGCCTCGACCACGTCGAGCAGCGCGCGCAGCACCGGCAGCGCCCGCTCCGTGGCCTCCCGGCCGGCCCGCTCGAACTCCGGGATGCGCGAGAGCTCCCAGAACGCGAACTCGTCGACCTCCGGCGCGAGCACCAGGTCGGCCTCGACGGCCAGCTGTTCCGCGACCCCGGTCTGGAGGTGGGTCGCCGCGACGAGGATCTGCAGCATCGAGGTCGGCGCCCGCCGGGGGAGCGGACCCGACACGTCGACCGCCACCACGACGTCGGCGCCCAGGGTGCGGGCGACCCCCGCCGGCACGAGGTCGACCAGGCCGCCGTCGACGAGCAGCCGGTCGTCGCGGGTCACCGGCGGGAACACCCCGGGGATCGCGGCGCTGGCGAGCACCGCGTCGGCGACCGGTCCCTCGGACATGACGATCCGGGCGCCGGTGGTCAGCTCCGCCGCCACCGCGGCGAAGGGCACCTCGAGGTCGGCGAACGCGCGGCTGCCCAGGGTCTGGTCGAGAAACCGGCCCAGCCGTGCGGTGTCGAGCAGCGCCCGCCGGTTCATCGCCGGTAGGACCAGCCGTGTCCACCGGAGCTTGCGCGCCATGTCGGCGATCTCCGCCGGTCTCATTCCGGCGGCGTACAGCGAGCCGACGACCGCACCGGCGCTGGTGCCGGCGATGACCGCCGGCGCGAGGCCGGCCTCCTCCAACGCGGCGAGCACACCGATGTGTGCCGCGCCCCGGACGGCGCCGCCACCCAGTGCGAGCCCTATCGTGGCCATCTGCGGATAGCCTCCTCTGCGTGATCCTGGTATTAAACAGCGGCTCGTCGAGCATCAAGTACCGGCTGGTCGACCCGGCCGACCCCGGGGCCGGCGGGAAGGGCGTCGTCGAACGGATCGGGGAGGCCGACGGGCCCGCCGACCACACCGAGGCGCTGCGCGCGGTGTTCGAGGACCTGAGCGGCGGCACCCCCGACGGGGTCGGCCACCGGGTGGTGCACGGCGGTGACCGGTTCGTGCGTCCGACGCTGCTCGACGACGACACCGTCGCGGCGATCCGCGACCTGACCCCGCTGGCGCCGCTGCACAACCCCGGTGCCGTGGCCGGGATCGAGGCGGCCCGCGCGACGTTCGGCGACGTGCCGCACGTCGCGGTCTTCGACACCGCCTTCCACTCCGACCTGCCGCCGGTGGCCGCGACGTACGCGATCGACCGCGAGGTGGCCGCCCGGCACGGCATCCGCCGGTACGGGTTCCACGGCATCTCGGTGGAGTACGTCGCCGGCCGTACCGCGGCGCTGCTCGACCGGCCGCTCGCCGACCTCAACCTGGTGGTGCTGCACCTCGGCAACGGCGCGAGCGTGACGGCCGTCCACGGTGGACGGAGCGTGGAGACGTCGATGGGCTTCACGCCGTTGGAAGGGCTGGTCATGGGAACCCGTTGCGGCGACCTGGATCCGGCGCTGCCCGGCTTCCTCGAACGGGCCGGGCTGTCACCGTCCGAAGTGGACACCCTGCTGCAGCACCGCAGCGGGCTGGCCGGCCTCTGCGGCGACAACGACATGCGCACCGTCGAGCGGCGGCGGGCCGAGGGCGACGAGGCGGCGACGCTGGCCTTCGACGTGTACTGCCACCGGATCCGCCGGTACGTCGGTGCCTACCACGCGACGCTGGGCCGGCTCGACGCCGTCGTGTTCACCGCCGGCATCGGGGAGAACTCGTCCGCGGTGCGGACCGCGAGCCTCGCCGGCCTCGAGGGGTGGGGCATCGCGGTCGACCCGGACCGCAACGACGGCCGGGGGGCGCGGGTCATCTCGCGGGACGACGCCCGGGTCGCCGTCTGCGTCGTACCGACCGACGAGGAGCACGCCATCGCCGAGGCGGTGACGGGTTTTCTGGCCTGAGACACGGAAAACGGGCCGGCGCGTCGACGCGCCGGCCCGTTCCGGGGTTTCAGCCCAGGGCGTTGACGTGCCGCTGCTGGGCACGCAGCGTCTGGATCGCCTGCTGCACCACGACGACCAGCACGTGCCGCACCGACTCGCGCAGGCGCGCGTCGCAGAAGACCAGCGGCACGCTCTCGGGGATCGCGAGCGCCTCGCGGACCTCGTCGGTGTCGTAGCGCGGCGCGTCCTCGAACGTGTTGACCGCCGCCACGTACGGCAGTTCCCGGTTCTCGAAGAAGTCGATCGCGGCGAAGCTGTCCTCGACCCGGCGCGTGTCGACCAGAACCAGGGCGCCCAGGGCGCCCCGGATCAGCTCGTCCCACATGAACCAGAAGCGGGACTGGCCGGGCGTACCGAACAGGTACAGGATCAGGTCGTCGCTGAAGGTGATACGGCCGAAGTCCATCGCCACGGTGGTGGTCGTCTTGTCGGGAACCTTCGACACGTCGTCGACCGACAGGCCGGCCGACGTCATCAGCGCCTCGGTCGTCATGGGCGTGATCTCGGAGATCGCGCCGACGAGCGTGGTCTTTCCGACACCGAAACCGCCGGCCACCACGATCTTCGCGGAACGGACCCTGCCGGAGCGGCCCGATCGGTCAGAGCCGATGGAGTCCAATGAGTACCCTTTCGAGAACGTCGATGCGCTCGGAGAAGTCACCCGGGTCGCCGATTTCGTGCAGGAGCAGCAGTCCCGCACTGACCATGTCGTCGACGACCACCCGGGCCACGCCCAGGGGCAGGCGTAGATGGGCGGCGACTTCCGCCAGTGACTGAGGTCGTTCACCACACAACTGCATGATGCGTCGGCGGTCACGGTCACCGTAGTGGGATTCCTGCGTCCCACGGGTGGTCGTCTCCAGCAACGCCTCGATGGCTATCGTGCGGGTCGCCTCGGTACGACCACGGGTGACCGCGTACGGGCGCACCAGGCGCCCCCGTGGATCGTCATCGGCCCGGCCCATCGGGATGGTCCTCCCAACCCCCTCAGTGGTGCGTTAGCGTTCTTTACCACTCAGCGCCGGTGGTGACGGCGTCCCGTCGACCAGGCGCGAGCGCCTTGCCGACGCGCTCCACCAACAGCGCCATCTCGTAGCCGATCTGACCGACGTCGGTCTGTCGTGCCGCGAGCACCGCGATCGACGACCCGTCACCGATGGCCATCGTGATCAGGGATCCCTGATCCATGTCCACGATGGTCTGGTGCACCGTACCGCCTTCGAAGTGCCGGGACACACCGTACGTCAGGCTCACCAGACCCGCCGTGATCGCGGCGAGTTGCTCGGCGCGGTCGTCGGGCAGGCCGTCGGTGCCGGCGAGCAGCAGCCCGTCGACCGACACGACAACCACGTGAGCGACACCTGCCACCTCCTGTGCGAAGGTGTTGAGCAGCCAGTTCATGCGGTGCATGTGGCCTGTACCGCTCATCGATCGTTCCCCTCGTTCGTTCCTGTTCCGTTGGCCCCGCCGCCATCGGTGGCGAGTGCCCGTCCCCGACGGACGCCGCGGTGGTAGGCACCGAGCCTGCCGCGGATCTCCTCGGGGTCCCTGGCGCTTCGCTGCACCGGCCGCTCGCTCACCCCGCCGGGGACGAGCTGTGCACGCGGCTGGCGCTTCGGAAGCCCGGATCTGGTGCGGTCGTTGACCGGCGGGGAGGCGGCCGCCGCGGCGGCCCGCCATCCCGCGTCGGCCCGGGTGCGCCAGATGTCGCCGGATTCGGTGGCTTCACCGGAACCGGCCGACGGGTTCGCGCCCCCATTGGCTTGACCGTTGGTGTTCTGGCCGTTCGCGGCGGCCGAACCACCGTTGGTCGCGCCGACCGGGGTGGCGGCACCCGGAACGGTCGTGGTCTGAACGGTGCTGCCCTGCAGGGCACTGGTGCGCGACGCGGACTGACCGGCGTAGACCGGTTGCGTCTCCTGGCTTTCGCCGGTGCTGCCCGGTTCCGGCTCCTGCCAGCTCCGCGTGGCGCTGTGGCCGTGGGTGCGGAACCAGCTGGCCTCGATCTCGCGGAAGATGGGCATCTCGGTCGTGTCGTCGACGTTGACCGTCCGCTGCGGCTCCGGCTCGGGTTCCGGCTCGGGGGCTGGCGCGGGCGCCGGAGCGACCAGACCCGCCCAGCGGTCGTCACCGGTGCCGCGGTGGACCGGCAGCTGCTGCGTGGTGTCGGCCGCCTCTGTCGGCGGGAACACCGGCCACGCCGGGGGAGCGGAGGCACCGAGCTGGCGGCTGCCACCGTTCTGCACCGGCGGCAGCGGCATGTGCGCCGGCGGCGGCGCGATCTGCGGAGCCTGCGCCTGCTGCGCCCCGAACTGCGGTGCCCCGATCTGAGGTGACCCGATCTGATGTGACCCGATCTGATGTGACTGAGTGGCGTAGGCCGACAACGGCGTGCCGAACTGCGCCTGCGGCGCCGCGAACTGCGCGGGCTGCGCCGCCTGGACGGGCTGCACGGGCTGGGTCTGCTGGGCCTCGCGCTGCGGAAGCTGCGGCTGGAACTGGCCCGGCTGCGCGCCGAGGGGCTGTGAACCAAGGGGCTGTGAACCAAGGGGCTGTGAACCAAGGGGCTGTGAACCGAACGAGCCGTAGGCGGGGGCCGGCTGCTGGCCGAACGGCGAGGGCTGGTGTGCGCCACCGAGCTGCGGCTGCTCCTCGGCCCGCGCCGAGCGCTGCGGCAGCGGCGGCGACTGGCGCCACCGGTCCTCGACCGCCGGCGCGCCGGCGGAACCGAGGTTGCTGATCTGGCGGGTGACCGGCAGCACCAGCACGCCGCCGGGCATCTTCAGCTCGACAACCGTTCCACCGGCCGGGTTGCCCTGCACGAACACCTGGATGCCGTGCCGGTAGGCGAGGCGGCTGACGACCGCCAGACCCATCATCCGGAACGTGGTGACATCGATGGTGGGCGGAGCGGCGAACCGCGCGTTGTGCGCCGCCGCCTCCTCCTGGGTCATTCCCAGGCCGCGGTCCTCGATGCGGATGTAACCGGTGTCGCCGATCCGCCGACCCTCGACGATGACGGAGGTGTCGGGCGGCGAGAACCGGGCCGCGTTGTCGAACAGTTCGGCGAGCAGCCGCACGACGTCGTTGACCGCGTGCGCGGCGATCGACACGTCGTCGTCGACCGCGCCGAACTCGATGCGCTCGTACTGCTCGACCTCGGACTGCGCGGCACGCAGCACGTCGGCCAGCGGCGCGTCCTCCGACCGGGGCGGGCTGGTGTCGGCGCCGGCGAGCACGAGAACGTTCTCGTCGTTACGACGCATCCGGGTGGCGAGGTGGTCGAGCTGGAACAGCTGGGCCAACCGCTGCGGGTCCTCCTCGCCACGCTCGATCCGGTCGAGCTGACCGATCATCCGGTCGACCAGGGTCTGCGAGCGGCGGGCCAGGTTGAGGAACATGGCCGAGACGCTCGCGCGCAGGACGGCCTGTTCGGCCGCGATCCGGACGGCTTCCCGGAGAACGACCTGGAAGGCCTGTGCCACCTCGCCGATCTCGTCGCGGGTCTTGATGCCGATGGCGTCGGGCACCGACGCCGCGATCTCGTCCGGCGTGCGTTGGCCGATGGCCTTGGAGTCCTGCAGGCTACCGACCGCCTCGGCCAGCTCACGCTCGGCGACGCGCAGCGCGCCGTCGCGCAGGCGGCGCAGCGTGCGCGCCATCGACCGGGCGGTGAAGAACGCCAGCGCGATCAGGATGAGCAGGACGGCGATGATGATGGCCGCTTCGATGAGCACCTGCCGCTGCACGTCGGTGGTGACGTCGCGGGTCAGCGTCAACAGGTCGGCGTCGATCTGCACCTCGGCGGTGCGCATCAGGTCGCTGACGGAACCGAGCGCGCTGTCGGCGAGGGCGGGGAAGGTCGGCTCGAACTCCGGGGTGCCGCTGGCGAGGATCCGGGACAGGTCGGCGGTGGTGTTGTCGGCCAGCTGCATCGCGTCACCCGCGATCACCCGGTCGACCACGGCCAGCTGGTTGTTCGTCGCGGCCGCCAGGAACTGGTCCAGCGCTTCTTCCTGGCCGGTGAGGCTGGCGATGAACTGTGAGTACTGCTGCGCGCCGTTCTGCGAGCGGAGCGCCTCGTAGGCGACAGCCTGCTGCGAACCGACGAGAAGCTTCGCGCGGGAGAACGCCGCCGCCGCGATCAGCGAGTCGGACAGGCGCGGGTCGGCCGTGGCCTGACTGACGTCCTGCAGGTAGGAGACCAGCTCACCGATGATGAGGCCGTAGCGCTGCATCGACTCGGGCAGGCTGGCCGGCGCCACGCCGTTGCCCGTGACGGAGTTCCGGAGGCCGCCAAGATTGTTGAACAGTCCGTCGATGCTGTCGAGGCGGTCCTGAATGGCGTCGGGCACCGAGTCGAGCCGCCGTGCCGCGGTGTTGTAGTTGTTGGTGGCCGTGCCGGTGCGGGCGATCTGGCCGTTGAACGCCTGGGTGATCGGGTCCTTGGTCTTCGCCTCGGCGCCCCTCGCGACGATGACCGCCGCGGCCGCCATCCGCTCCCTGTGCAGCTCGTGCGCGAGCGCGGTCGCCCGGTTCGACACGTTGGTGAGGTCACCGATCTGAGCCGCATCCTGCGCCTGGTTGTTCGAGTCGTTCAGGCGCAGCACGGTCAGGGTCAGGATCGCGAGCACCGGAATGATGAGGATCAATCCGAGCTTTGTCCTGATCCGGACATCGGCCAGGCTCGGCATGAGCCGTCGACCCCGGTTACCGTTGGGGGACCGGTCTGACCGGCGCGGTCCAGGCATGGATCTGCGCGTCTCCTCGGTTGCATCACGGCGCTGGCCATCTGCTGGGTGGATCGGTGTTCTGCCCACAGCGCACACTCCAGGGGCGACGCTCATCGCGAATCCGACTGATCGTCCGCGGCATTTCACCACGACTGACCACCAAAGGGAAGCCCGGCCCTCGGGTAACCCATCGGTAAGGGCCGACCGCTTGTGACATCGGGCCCGGAACGTGCTGCGTCGCCACAGCATTTCATAGGCATCGTTCGAGGTCACAGTGGCTGTGGTCAACATTTACGTTGATTGAGCAACGATAAAGGTGAATCTGGAACTTGACCGGGTCGCCATGCGTTGGCAAGGTATGTCCTCATCGGACATTGCGGCGGCCCGCGAACCCGCCGCATCGCGGCATGCCCTCCAAGGGTTCATCTCCCACCGGTTTGCGGTATTTACCAACGCCGCCGGTGGTTCGCGCGATCGGGTGTGGATGTCCACTTAGGAGGGTGGCGACGTGGTGCGCAAGAGCGCCATGCGTGTCCTGGGGGTCCTGGTTCTCCTGTTGTCGGGAGCAAGCTGTTCCCTGACGGACGACTCCGCCGACGTTCCCGAACTCGTGGTCGCCGCGACGCTGGAGCTCACCGGCTCCCTTGCCGACGTCGGAAACGCGCACCAGCGCGCGCTGCGGCTCCAGGAGGAGCAGATCAACGCCAGCGGCGTCCTGGGCGAGCGCCGGCTGCGGGTCGTGATCCGCGACAACCAGTCGAACCCCGAGCTCGCGGTGAACCAGATCAGCGACTTCGCCGGCGACTCCTCTGTCTCCGCAATCATCTCCGGTGCGTGCAGCAGATGCGCTCTCAACGGGACCAAGGTTGCCAACGAGAAGCAGGTGCCGCTCATCTCGCTCGCCCCGTCGACGAGGGTCGCGGCCCGGGGCGCGGACACGCCCGAGCGCAACTTCGTCTTCAAGATCGGCGCCAACGGCACCGACAGCGTCCGCGCCCTCCTCGACGAGATCGTTCCGGACGCCGCGCCGGCGAACGCTCCGCCGCGCAGGCTGGCCGTGCTCTACCCCGACGACGACTATGGCACCGACGGGTACGCCGCGCTCACCACCGCGATCGCCAACTCCGGCGCCGTCATGGCCGGCGACGCGAAGTACAGGGCCGACGGGTCGAACCTCAAGGATCAGGCCGCCAGCCTGGTCGCCGGCAAGTCGACGTCGCAGCGACCCGAAGCGGTGCTCGTGTTCGCGCTTCCCCCGCAGACGGGTCCGGCCGCACAGGCGCTCAAGGCGGCCGGGTTCCAGGGTGACCAGGTCTACTACGACAGCGCCGCCGCCGGCGGCCTGTTCCTGTCGGAGCCGGCCGTCGAAGGCGCGACGATCGTGTTCTCGCAGACGCTCGCGATGGACGACGTCATCGCGAGCACGCCGGCCAAGGCCAACCGCAAGCAGTGGTTCGAGGACTTCACCTCCCGGTACGGCGCCTATCACGGTCAGGCGTCGTTCGCCGCCGACGCGCTCTCCGCGGTGGCGACCGCGTTCGACCGGGGCGAAACGACGAACCGGGTTCAGCTGTGCGACGTACTGGAGTCCATGGAGAACGACGGCCTGAGTGGCCCGCTGCGGATGACACCGCTGAACCACTCCGCGCTGATGCCCCAGGCCCTGGAGACCCTCGTCGCCAAGGGCGGCCGGTGGAGGCTGCTCGGCTGAACCGACAATGACAGACCCCGGGGCGAGCAGGTCGGGAGCAGGCCCGACCGGCTCGGAAGCCCCGTTACCCGATGCGGACCGCTTGTTCGCGTCGCGGGAATCACCCCACACGGATGGAAGGTTCAATGACGACGATCTCGCGTCGGAAGTTCATGGCCGCAACGGGTCTCACCGCCATGGGCGCGACACTTGGCGCCTGTTCCAGTGACGACAAGAAGTCAGGCGGCTCGTCCAACGGCAAGGTGGACAAGGTCACCTACCTGACGGTTCTCGGCAACCTCGGCCGGGACGCGTACATCCACGCCGCGGTGAGCAAGGGTTTCTTCAAGGACGTCGGCATCGAGGTCAACGTCCAGTTCGGCCAGGCCGGCGACTTCAACCACAACCAGTTGCTCGGCGGGCAGGCCCAGTTCGCCTCGGTCGACATCGCGGGCGCGATCATCCGGGCGGGCAAGCAGGCGAAGCCGGAGGACCGGAACCTGCGGATCATCGGGGTGGTGCACCAACTCACCCTCAACTCCGTGGCCGTCTTCGATGACAAGCAGAACATCAAGTCCCCGCGGGACCTGCAGGGCAAGAAGGTGGGCGCGATCACCGGCGCGGCCCCGCGGGCGCTGTTCCCGGCGTACGCCAAGCTGGCCGGCATCGACGAGAAGTCCATCGTGTGGACCGACGCCACCCCCCAGAACAACGTGGCCCTGCTGGCGACCAACCAGGTGGAGGCGCTGGCCACTCAGCTGGTCACCAAGCCCAGCCTGGAGAAGGCGGGCAAGGGTCGCAAGATCGTCATGTTCCCGTACAGCGACTTCATCTCCGACCTGTACGGCGTCACCATCATGACCCACAAGGACGTCATCGCGAAGAACCCCGACCTGGTCAAGCGCTTCAACCAGGCGATCATGCGGGGGGTCAAGTACTCGGTCAACAACCCCGAGGAGACCGCGAAGTTCCTGAAGGCGAACGACAACACCGTCGACGAGGCCCAGGCGGCCGGGGAACTCGCGATCCTCAAGCCGAACTGCCTGCCCGCCGGCGGTGCTCCGGTGGGCACCTTCGACGACGCCAAGATGGCGCGGAACATCGCACTGCTGCAGGGGCTCAACCTCATTCCGGGCGGACTCACCCCCAAGGACATCGCCGACACGAGCTTCCTCCCGTCGAGTGTCGAGTAATACGTGACCGTCAAGACGGCTGTTCCACAGGCTGAGTCCGTCGGGAGTCCCAGGCGACGTTCACCGGCGGCGTTCGCGCTGCCGGTGCTCGGGATCTCCGCGGCACTCGGCCTGTGGTGGCTGGCCACCGCGCTGTTCGACCTCGATCCGCTGTTCGTGCCCGGGCCACTCGACCTCGTCGAGGCGACGCGCGGGCCGGGCCGGGGCCAGTACCTGGTGGACCGCACGTGGGAGACCGTTCAGGTCACGCTGATCGGCTTCACCATCGCCATGCTCGGCGGGTTCGTCATCGCCGCGCTGCTGGCCACGTTCAGCAGCGTCGAACGGGCGACCATGCCCGTGCTCGTGGCACTCAACGCCGTCCCCAAGGTGGGTCTCGCCCCGCTCCTGGTCGTCTGGCTCGGGTTCGACATCGAGCCGAAGGTCGTGCTGGTGGTCCTGATCTGCTTCTTCCCGATGGTGGTGGCGACCATGTCGGGTCTCGCCTCGACGCCGTCGGAACTGGGGGAGCTCACCGCCTCGTTGTCCGCCTCGCGTTGGCAGACGTACATCAAGGTGCGGGTGCCGTGGGCGCTGCCGCAGATCTTCGTCGGACTCAAGCTCTCCGTGCCGCTCGCGGTCATCGGTGCGGTCGTCGCCGAAACCAACAACCCGAACTCCGGTCTCGGCAGTGCGATCGTCAAGGCGTCCGCGCAGTTCGAGACCGCGCTCGCTTTCGTGTGCCTGGTGCTGCTGAGCGTGCTGAGTTCCGGTCTGTTCTATCTGGTGGTCGTGGTGGAACGGTTGACGCTGCCGTGGGCACGGGCAATCACCGCCCAACGGATGTGACGTCGATCCGCCGCCCGAACGGTCGTCGACGGCCTCGGGGCGCACCCCGTGCGAGGGGGCGCCCCGAGGCCGTTCCGGTCAGTTCAGTCGCAACTGCACCGGATAGCGACGCAGCCAGTCGTCGAGGCTGACCACCAGTTCGGCGGAGCGCCGCCCGGGGCCGAATCCGCTGCTCTCCAGCGGCACCTCGAAGAGGTCCGACAGCACCTTCACGTTGAGCATCCTGGCACCGGGCGACGTCGGGTCGGTGAGGATCCCACCCGCCCGGGCGCGCAGCATCTGCTCGTACCGGGTGTCCTGAGTGGACGGATAGGGGCTCTTCCGGCGCTGGAGCACCGAATCCGGCAGCAGATCCGCGACGGCCGCGCGCAGCAGGCCCTTCTCCCGTCCGTCGAAGGACTTCATCGACCACGGAACGTTGTACACGTACTCCAGCAGCCGGTGGTCGGCGAACGGCACCCTGACCTCCAGACCGTGCGCCATGCTCATCCGGTCCTTGCGGTCGAGGAGGAACGGCACCCACCAGGTCTGCGCGAGATAGCACAGCTCGCGCATCCGCCGCTCCCGCGGGTCTGCGCCGGGCAGGTGCTCGACCTCGCCCAACGCCTCACGGTAGCGGTCAGCCTGGTATCCGGGCAGGTCCAGCAGGGCGGCCAGATCGGGGTCGAGCAGATCGACGATCGGGTTCCCGCCACCGGCCGCGGGATTGCGGGGGGAGAGCCACGGGAACGTGTCGGCCGCGACCGCGTTCTCGTCGTGGAACCACCAGTACCCGCCGAACACCTCGTCGGCGACCTCACCGGACAGCGCCACCGTGGAGTGCTCGCTCACCGCCCGGAAGAGCAGATACAACGACTGGAACATGTCGCCCATCGGCGTGGGCAGGTCGTTGGCGAGCAGCACCGACGTGCGGTGGAGCGGATCCATCATCATGGCGGCGTCGAGGACGATGTCGCGGTGGTCGACCCGGTCGGCGCCGATGTGCGCCACCACGTCGTGCACGAACGGCGTGTCGGGCAGGTCCCGCACGGCGTCGGGCCGGAAGTTCTCGGTCTGCCCGAGGAAGTCGACGGCATAGGTGCGCACCCCCGCACCGGCCGCGTCCGCTCCGGCCGCGAAGGCGGTGATGGTCGACGAGTCCAGGCCGCCGGACAGCAACGTGCACAGCGGTACGTCGGCGACCATCTGCTCGGTGACGGTGTCCTCGAGCAGTTCCCGTACGGTGCGGACGGTGGTCTCCAGGTCGTCGGTGTGCTCCCGGGTCTGCAGCGACCAGTACCGGTGCTGCCGCACTCCGGCCCGGTCTACGATCACCAGGTGACCCGGTCGCACCTCGGATACGTCCCTGTACAGGGTCCGGCCCGGCGACCTGAAGTGTGTGAGCACCTCCCGGAGCCCGTCCGAGTCGACCTCGGCGGTGATGCCCGGATGGGCCAGGATCCCCTTCGCCTCGGAGGCGAACACCACCCCGTGCGCGGTCGGGCGGTAGTACAGCGGCTTGACGCCGACCCGGTCGCGGACCAGAACGAGCCGCTCGCGCGCGCAGTCCCACAAGCCGAAGGCGAAGATGCCGCGGAGCCGTTCGACGAACGCGTCGCCCCATTGCAGATAGGCGCGCAGGACCACCTCGGTGTCGCTGTCGGTACGGAAGGTGTGGCCGTACCCCCGCAGTTCGGTGCGCAGCTCACGGAAGTTGTAGACCTCGCCGCTGTAGGTGAGCACGGCGGCCACGGTGCCGTCGCGCTCCGCCTTCATGGGCTGGACGCCGCCGCGGATGTCGATGACGGCCAGCCGCCGGTGCCCGAGTGCGACGTGCTCATCGAGCCAGATGCCTTCGTCGTCGGGCCCACGGAGCGCCATCGTGGCGGTCATCGCCCGGATCGTCGCGTGGTCCGCGGCCAGATTCCGGTCGAAGTCCGCCCAACCTACAATTCCGCACATGGCAACCCCTTGCCTTCCTCACGGGACATCGGTGCCCGTCTCAGCGTAGAGTCCGGACAACCACACCGCGAAGTGGGAGGCACCATGATCACGATGCACGACGTGTCCCAGACCTTTCGATCCCGA
The DNA here is from genome assembly GCF_016863655.1 of Virgisporangium ochraceum. GTDB lineage: Bacteria > Actinomycetota > Actinomycetes > Mycobacteriales > Micromonosporaceae > Virgisporangium > Virgisporangium ochraceum. Next base: position 46,486 of record NZ_BOPH01000053.1, on the reverse strand, counting down.
AAGCATGTCGTCGAGGCGCTGCGTGACATCAACCTGGAAGTAGCACAGGGTCAGTTCGTCGCGATAATCGGCCGCTCCGGTTGTGGGAAATCCACACTGCTGCGGCTGATCGCGGGACTGCTCGCACCGACGTCCGGCCGGGTGCTGGTCGACGGCAGCCCCGTCACCACCCCACGCCGCGACGTCGCCATGATGTTTCAGCGTCCGGCGCTGCTGCCGTGGCGATCGGTGCTCGACAACGTGCTGCTGCCGGTGGAGGTCTTCGGCTGGAAGCGCCGCGACCACGAAGAGCGCGCCCGTCAGTTGCTCGACATGGTGGGTCTGTCCAAGTTCGTGCGCCGGCTGCCGCATGAGCTGTCCGGCGGTATGCAACAGCGCGTGTCGCTGTGCCGGGCGCTCATCCAGCAGCCCCGTGTCATGTTGATGGACGAACCGTTCTCCGCGCTGGACGCACTCAGCCGGGAAGAGCTGTCCCTCGAGCTTCAGCGTCTGCACAAGGAGTTCGCCTCGACGACCGTGTTCGTCACGCACTCGATCCAGGAGGCGGTACTGCTCGCCGACCGGGTGGTGGTGCTCAGCCCTCACCCCGGCCGGGTTCGACGCATCCTCGACATCGACATCCCGCAGCCCCGCTCGCTCGGGGTGAACTCGCATCTCGCCGAGGTCTCCCACGTCGTGGCCGAGATGCACGAGCTGCTGCTGAGCTCGCACCACCAGTGAGCCGGGAGTCCGGCCAGTTGCCAGTCGCTGTTTCCACCTGGGCATTAGGGAGCCTGAATGACCGATTCCACGCGCGCCGGTGTCGCTGAGTACTCGTTCGACAACGACGATCCGGAGGCCGTCGACCGGCACCGCTACCTCGCGACGATCCTCGACCCGTTCACCTTCGCTCGACTGTCCACTGTGGGCGATCTGGCCGGTCGGCGGTGCCTGGAGGTCGGAGCCGGCGGCGGAAGCGTGGCCCGCTGGCTGGCCGATCAGGTCGGCCCGACCGGGCACGTCCTGGCGACCGACCTGAACCTGCGGCACATTCCGGCCGGCAGCGGATACACCACCCTGCAACACAACCTGGTGACCGAGCCGGTCCCGGACGGGCCGTGGGACCTCATCCACGCCCGGCTGGTCCTGATCCACATTCCCGAGCGGGAGGAGATCCTCGCCCGGCTCGCCGCCGCGCTGGCCCCGGGCGGGGCGCTGGTCGTGGAGGAGTGGGCGGCCGAGTTCACCCAGGGGCTGCTGCTGAACACGCCATCGGCCGACGACGCGGAGCTGTTCGACGCGTACCAGGGCACGCTCCAGAGCGTCATGGCCAAACGGGGCAGCGACCCGACGTGGGCGGCCCGGATGCACTCGACGATGCTCCGGGTCGGGCTGTCCGACGTCGACACCGCGATCCAGGCCCGGTCGTGGCCGGGTGGTACTGCGGGCGCGATGCTCGCCGTGGCGAACGTCATGCAGCTGCGACAGGAGTTCATCGACGCCGGATTCGGCGCCGACGACATGGAGCGGCTGCGAGTGCTGGTGTCCGATCCGCGGCTGGTGCTCCGGGGTCATTTCATCTACTCCACGATCGGCCGCCGGCCTCGAGTCTGACCGTCGGGTGACAGCGGGCCCGTGCGACAGCGGGCCCGCGCATCAGGTGGCCGGGTAGTTGGAGAAACGGCTGGCGGCACGCCGGGTCGCGGACCAGACTGGGCGGCGGTCGTACGCCCGGGGGAGGTCCATCGGTGGAAGAGCCCGCCGTTCGTGTCGTCGACCTGCGACGGACCTTCACGGTGCCGGAGCGCGAGGCGGGCCTGCGGGCCGCGGTCGGCAGCCTGTTCCGCCGCCGGCACCGCGAGGTCCGCGCGGTCGACGGCATCTCGTTCGACATCGCGCCCGGTGAGATCGTCGGGTTCCTCGGTCCGAACGGCGCGGGCAAGACCACGACGTTGAAGATGCTCGCCGGGCTGCTGCACCCGACCGGTGGCGAGGCGCGCGTGCTCGGCGAGGTGCCGTCGCGGCGCCGTCCCGGTTACCTGCGCCGCATGTCGCTCGTGATGGGCAACCGCAACCAGCTGCACTGGGACCTGCCGGCCGCCGACTCGTTCGAGCTGAACCGGGCCATCTACCAGATCCCGTGGCCCGACTTCCGCCGCAACCGCGCCGAGCTGGTCGAGCTGCTCGAGCTCGGCGACCTGGTCACCAAGCCGGTGCGCAACCTGTCGCTCGGCGAGCGGATGAAGGTCGAGCTCGCCGCCGCGCTGCTGCACGGTCCGCGGGTGCTGTTCCTCGACGAGCCGACGCTCGGGCTCGACATCACGATGCAGCGGCGCATCCGCGCGTTCGTCGCCGACTACAACCGGCGCTACTCCGCGAGCGTGCTGCTCACCAGCCACTACATGGCCGACGTCGAGGCGCTGTGCAAACGGGTGATCGTCATCGACCGGGGCCGCATCCGGTTCGACGGCGACCTCGCCACGCTCGCCACCGATGTCGCCGCGTACAAGGAGCTGGGCGTCACCATCGAGGGCGACGCCGACCTGGGCGACCTCGGCGAGGTGATCGCCCGCGAAGGCGACCGGGTGACGCTGCGGGTGCCGAAGTCGCAGGCGCCGCTGGTCACCGCGCGGCTGCTGGCCGAACACACCGTGCTCGACCTCACCGTCGAGGACCCGCCCATCGACGACGTCATCGAGCTGCTCTTCAAGCGCGGCGACGACCGGTGAGCTATCCGCGGGCGCTGTTCGACCAGTACCGGGTGGTGGCCCGGATCGCGGTGGCGGTGCAGTCCCAGTACCGCATGCGCAACGTGATGACGCTGGTCGGCTTCCTCACCGAGCCGGTGGTCTACCTGGCGGTGTGGACCGCGGTGGCCAACGAGCGGGGCGGGTCGGTCGGCGGCTACACGCCGGGCACCCTGGCCGCCTACTTCATCGTCTGGACGCTGGTCCGGAACATGAACGTGGTCTTCACGCCGTACGGGTTCGAGTGGCGCATCCGCAGCGGCGAGATGTCGGGCGCGCTACTGCGGCCGACCCACCCGATCCACTACGACATGGCGTTCTTCGCCGGGTGGAAGCTCATCTGGCTCACGATGTGGCTTCCGATCGCGGCCGGGCTGGTGTTCGTGTTCCGGCCGACGCTGCACCCGGAGGCGATCGAGATCGCGGTGTTCGCGGTGGCGATCTGGGGCGCGTACGTGATCCGGCAGCTGTTCCAGTGGCTGATCGGGATGGTCACGTTCTACACGACCCGGGTGGCGGCGCTGTTCGAGATCTACATGGTGGCCGAGCTGATGCTGTCGGGCCGGCTGGTGCCGATGTCGCTGATGCCGTCGTGGGTACAGGACATCGCGGCCTGGCTGCCGTTCAAGTGGACGTTCAGCTTCCCGATCGAGGCGCTGGTCGGTGACCTCGGCACCCGGGCCCTGCTGCTGGGGCTCGCCACCCAGGTGCTGTGGATCGCGATCGGCTCGGGGCTGCTGGCCGTCGCCTGGCGGGCCGCGGTGAAGCGCTACTCGGCGGTCGGGAACTAGAGGGGACCTGATGCGCTCTCTCCGGCTGATGGCCCTGCACCTGCGGGTCGTCGCGATGTACGAGATGCAGTACCGGGTGAACTTCTTCCTGCAGCTGTTCCAGTCGCTGCTGGCCACCGCCACCGGCCTCATCGTGATCTCCCTGGTGTACGGGCAGGTCGACGAGCTGAACGGGTGGGCCCGGTCGGAGCTGCTGGTGGTGCTCGGCGTGTTCACCGTGCTCGGTGGCGTGATCCAGTCGGTGATCAAGCCGAACCTGATGCAGTTCATGGAGGAGATCGCCGACGGTAAGTTCGACTTCGTGCTGGCCAGGCCGGTCGACTCGCAGCTGCTGATGAGCATCCGTGCGGTCCGCTTCTGGCCGGTGGTCGACGTGGTGGTCGGTGCGGTGGTGATCGGCGTCGGGGTCGCCGGGCTGCCGGAGCCCCCCGGCGCGCTGGCGGTGCTCGGGTTCGTGGTCGGCCTGGTGCTGGCCGTGGTGATCCTCTACTCGTTCCTGCTGCTGCTCGCGACCACGGCGTTCTGGTTCGTGCGGGTCGACAGCTTCATCGAGTCGTTCGACGGCATCTACCAGGCCGGTCGCTGGCCGGTCGGCCTCTACCCCGGGTGGCTGCGGGTCGGGCTGACGCTGGTGGTGCCGGTCGGGTTCGCGGTCACCGTCCCCGCGCAGGGGCTCACCGGGCAGCTCGGATGGCCGACCCTGGCCGGTGCGGCGGTGCTCGCCGTGATACTCACAGTGATCAGCCGGGTGGTCTGGCGGATCGGGATCCGGCACTACGACGGCGCGTCATCCTGAGATAGTTGCGCAGACTATTACCGGGTTTTGAGGTAAGCGGCCTAGTCTCGGCTGATGGGGAGCCTTCCGGTCGCCTCCCTCGGCGACAGATCGGCTGCCGCCGTCCGGTTCCGGCGCGGCGGGGTCGTCGCGCTGTGCGTCCTGCTGGCGCTCGCGGTCACGGGGTTTGTGGCGTTCCGGTGGGGTGCGTCGAGCGGCGCCGACGACGCGCGCCCGCCGGCCCGGCCGTCGCCGTCGCCGAGCGCGTCCGGTCCGTTGACCGTCGCCGAGGTGCACCAGGTGGCGTTCCCCTCGGTGGTCGCGATCAGCGCCGTCGGTCCCGGTGGCGCGGGCATCGGGACGGGGCTGGTCGCCAACGTCGACGGCACCGTCCTCACCGCGTACCACGTGGTCGAGAACGCCACCACGATCGAGGTGGTCTTCGCCGACGGCACGAGGTCGCCGGCCACCCTCGCGGGCGCCGACCCGTCGATCGACATCGCGGTTCTCGCGCCGGCGACGCTGCCCGCCGTCGTCGTGCCGGCGACCCTCGGCGGCGGCGTGGTCGTCGGTGACGACGTCGTCGCCATCGGCCACCCGTTCGGGCTCGTCGACACCACCACGGCCGGTGTCGTGTCGGCCCTCGACCGCGCCGTGCCGGTCCCCGGCGGCCGCGAGCTCAAGGGCCTGATCCAGTTCGACGCCGCGGTGAACCCGGGCAACTCGGGCGGGCCGCTGCTCAACATGCGCGGGGAGGCGGTCGGCATCGTCGTCGCCCTGGCCAACCCGACCGGTGCCGGCACGTTCATCGGCATCGGGTTCGCCGTGCCGATCGGCGCCGCGCTGGGCGCCGGCGAGGGCGACATTCCCCAACGTTGACAGCACAGCGCTGACCCACCGACCACCGAGGACGTGCAGATGAACACACCGGACGGGCCGTCGCCGAACGGAACCAAGGGCAACCCTGTCGAGCAGGTGCGCTACGAGGTCAAGAAGGCGATCGTCGGGCAGGAGGAGCTGCTCGAACGGATGCTCGTCGCGCTGCTCGCCCGGGGGCACATCCTGGTCGAGGGCGTGCCGGGCCTGGCCAAGACGCTCGCGGTCAAGTCGCTGGCCGAGGCGATCGGCGGGCAGTTCCAGCGGATCCAGTTCACGCCCGACCTCGTGCCCGCCGACCTGGTCGGCACCCGGATCTTCCACCAGCCGACCGGCGAGTTCCAGGTCTCGCTCGGCCCGGTGTTCACCAACCTGCTGCTCGCCGACGAGATCAACCGGGCGCCGGCCAAGGTGCAGAGCGCGCTGCTGGAGGTCATGCAGGAGCAGCAGGTGACGATCGGCCGCGAGACCCACCAGGTCCCGAAGCCCTTCCTGGTGATGGCCACGCAGAACCCGATCGAGTCCGACGGCACCTATCCGCTGCCGGAGGCGCAGGTCGACCGGTTCATGATGAAGGTCGTCGTCGGGTACCCCAGCCCGACCGAGGAGTTCGTGATCGTCGAGCGGGCGATCGCGCCGACGGTGCCGATCCAGCGGATCATCGACCCCGAGCGGCTGATCGACCTCCAGCGCCAGACCGACCGCGTCTACGTCGACCCGTCGATCATCGAGTTCTCGGTGAAGCTCGCCAGTGCCACCCGGGAGCCGGCGAGCGTCGGGCTGGGCGACCTGGCGAAGTACGTCACCTACGGATGTTCGCCCCGTGCCTCGATCAACCTGGTGCTCGCCGCGCGGGCCCTCGCCCTGATCCGCGGCCGCGACTACGTGCTCGCCCACGACGTCACCGAGCTGGCGCTCGACATCATGCGGCACCGCCTCGTGCTCTCCTACGAGGCGCTCAGCGACGACGTCTCCGCCGACCACGTCCTCACCCGGGTCCTCGCCGCCGTACCCGCGCCCGACCTCGTGAGCCAGGGCCGGTAATGACCACCCCGCGCCCTTCTCCGGCAGCCATCGACCGGCTGCTCGGACGCCTGGAATGGCAGGTTGTCCGCCGCCTCGACGGGCGGCTGCAGGGCGCGTACCGCACGGTGTGGCACGGGTCGGGCATCGACTTCGCCGACCTGCGGCAGTACACGCCCGAAGACGACGTGCGGCACATCGACTGGAACGTCACCGCGCGGATGGACGAGCCGTACGTGCGCAAGTACACCGAGGACCGCGAGCTCAACGCGTGGCTGGTGCTCGACCGGTCGGCCTCGATGCGCTTCAGCGAGCAGGAGTTCGGCAAGGACTCGGTGCTCAACGAGCTGGCCGTGTGCCTGGCGCGGCTGCTGACCCGCACCGGCAACCGGGTCGGCGCGATCCTCTACGACAACGAGGCCCAGCAGGTGATCGCGCCCAAGGGCGGCAAGGTGCACCTGCAGCGGCTCGCCCACGACATCACCAGGCCGGTGCCGGCCCGGCCACCCGCCGTCGACCGCAAGTGGCGCTGGCGTAGGAAGTCGCCCGCTCCGGGGGTCACGACGGATCTCGCGGCAATGCTGAGGACGGCCGCGACCACCGCGCGGAGGCGGAGCCTGGTCTTCGTGATCTCCGATTTCATCGGAGACCACGGCTGGGAGCGCGCCCTGACGATGCTCGCGCACCGGCACGAGGTGGTGGTGGTCCGGGTGGTCGACCCGGTCGAGCTCGACCTGCCCGACCTCGGGCTCGTCGTGGTCGAGGACGCGGAGACCGGTGAGCAGGTGCTCGTCGACACGAGCGACCCGTTGCTGCGGGAGCGGCTCGGCACCCACGTCGACGCGCGTGAGACCGCGCTCGACGAGGCGATGCGGCGGGCCGGGGTCACCGCGCACCGCGTCACCACCGACCAGGACCTCGCCCTCGCGCTCATCGACATGGTGCGGCGATCGGGGGCCCGCCGGTGACGTTCTCCTACCCCTTCATGCTGGTGGTGGCCGTCGTCGTCAGCATCGCGGCCGTGGCCGGGTACGTCGCGCTGCACCGCCGACGCGCGGCGGCCCTCGCGTCGACCGGGCTTCTCACCGGCCGGACGACGCGGCACCTACCGTACGTGTTCTTCCTCCTCGCGCTGCCGGTGCTGCTGGTCGGCGCCGCGCGGCCGGAGGCCATCGTCAAGGTGCCGCGCGCGTCGGGCACCGTGATGCTGGTCGTCGACGCGTCCAACAGCATGACCGCCACCGACCTCGACCCGAGCCGGCTCGGCGCCGCGCAGCGGGCGGCGACCGAGTTCGTGAAGGCCCAGCCCGACTCGGTCGACATCGGCGTGGTGGTGTTCGGGCAGACCGCGCTGAACACCCAGGTGCCCACCGACGACCACGACGAGGCGATCGCGGCGATCAACCGGCTCAAGCCCGGCGGCGGCACGTCGCTGGGGCAGGCCATCCTGGCGGCGCTGTCGGCGATCGTCGGCGAGCCGGTGACCCTGCCCGCCGACGGCGATCCGCCGGCCAACCTCGGGTACTGGCGTTCGGCGACGATCGTGCTGCTCAGCGATGGGGAAAATACGGGTGGACCGGATGCGGAGCAGGCCGCGCTGGTCGCGTCCGACGCCGGGGTGCGGATCGAGACCGTCGGCATCGGCACCGAGCGCGGCACCACGATCGAGGTCGATGGGTACGAACTGGCGACCGCGCTGAACGCCGACGTGCTGACGATGATCGCCAAGGCCACCGGCGGCTCCTACCACGCCGCCGGCGACGCCGAGTCGCTGCGCACGGCGACCCGGTCGATCGACCTGCGGATCACCATGCAGGACAAGCTGGTCGAGCTCACCGCCGTGTTCACCATCGCCGCGATCGTGCTGCTCACGATCGGTGCGCTGCTGATGATCCGCTGGTACGGAAGGGTCGTCTGATGTCGCTGACCTGGCCGTGGGCCCTGACCGCCCTGCTGGCGGTGCCGCTGATCCTGCTCGTGCGGTGGTGGCTGAACCGGCGCCGCCGGCGGGTGACGGTGCGCCTGTCGAGCGTCGCGCTGATCCGGGCCGCGCTGCCCGGGCGCACGCTGTGGCGGCGGAAGATCCCGATCATCCTGTTCATCGCCGGCCTGCTGGTCCTGGGCACCGGGGTCGCGCGGCCGCAGGTGTCGGCGGCGGTGCCGTCGTCGGCGACGTCGATCCTGCTGACGATGGACGTGTCGCACTCGATGTGCTCCACCGACGTCGACCCGAACCGGCTCACCGTGGCGAGCGACGCCGCCCGGACCTTCATCCGCTCACAGGACGACGGCACGAAGATCGGGCTGGTGGCGTTCTCCGGCATCGCGGGTCTCCTCGTGAAGCCGACCAAGGACCGCGACGCCCTGCTCGCCGCGATCGACGGGCTGAAGACCGCCCGCGGCACCGCGATCGGCCTGGGCATCCTCACCGCGCTCGACGCGATCGCCGAGAGCAACCCCGACGTGCCGCCCACGGGCGTCGAGATGCCGGCCGGCGCCGCGGGCGGCGACTTCGAGGCCGACACGATCGTCGTGCTCACCGACGGCGCCAACACCCAGGGTGTCGACCCGGTGACCGCCGCCGAGCAGGCCGCGGCCCGGAGGATCCGCGTGTACACGATCGGCTTCGGCACCACGAACCCGGCGCAGATGGTGTGCAGCCCCGACCAGCTCGCCGCCGGCGGCGACGCCTTCCGGGGCGACGGTCGCGGCTTCGGTGGTGGCAACTGGGGCGGCGGCGGTGGCGGACGCCGCTACCAGCAGCTCGACGAGGAGTCGCTCACCAAGGTCGCCGACGTGACCGGTGGCACGTACTACCGCGCCGAGAGCGCCGAGAAACTCGTCGACGTGCTCACCAACCTCCCCAGCAAGATCACGCTCCAGAAGCAGGACGTGGAGGTCACGGTCTGGTTCACCCTCGGCGGGGCACTGCTGGTGTTCCTCGCGCTGGCCCTGTCGATGTGGTGGAGCCGGCCCCGTGCGCCTGCTGCGTGAGGGAACGGCCGACCGGGCGGTGGTGGTGTTCGGGGTCGACGCTGACCCCGGGCCGGAGCTCACCTGGGCGCGCGGCGTCACCCTCTACGCCGGCTCGGACGACGACCTCGACCACCCCGGGCCGCTCGGCGTCGCCGGGCAGGGTGCCGCGGGGCTGGCGGCGCTGGGCTTCGCCGCCGCTTTCCCGGACCGCGTCGACCGGCTGGTCGTGGTCGGCGCGCCGATCCCGGTCTCCGGGGAGCTTCCGGCGGTGACCGCGAAGACGCTGCTCCTGTACGGCGCCAGGGACCCGGCGACCGGGTCGGGGCACGGCCGGTGGTGGCAGCAGCGGCTGCCCGACGCCCGGCTGGAGATGAACCCGCGGGGCGGGGCCGACCTGCTGGTGCCGATGTGGAAGCGGATCCTGTCGCATCTGGCACCGGGCGTCAGGCGAGCGTCGCCGCCTTCGCGGTGAGGTAGCGCTGCTCGGGAACGCTCGTGGTGCGCCGGGCCGCGGCGCGGTAGTGCTCCCGTGCCAGCGCCCGCTCGCCGGCCAGCTCGAACAGGTGGCCGCGCACGGCGTCGAGTCTGTGGTCGTGGGCCAGCCGCGGGTCGGCGTTCACCGCCCTGAGGAGCGCGAGACCGGTCCGCGGACCGTGCACCATCGCCGCGGCGACGGCGCGGTTCAGCGTCACCACGGGGTTGTCGCCCATCCGTTCCAGCAGTGTGTACAGGGCCAGGATCTGCGGCCAGTCGGTGTCGTCGACGGTCGCGGCCTCCGCGTGAACGGCGGCGATCGCCGCCTGGAGCTGATACGGGCCGACCCGTCCGCGTGACATGGCGCGGGTGACGAGCGCGGTGCCCTCGTCGGTCGCGGTGCGGTTCCAGCGGGTGCGGTCCTGCTCGGCCATCGGCACCAGGGCCCCGTCGGCGTCGATGCGGGCCGGCCGGCGGGCGTCGGTGAGCAGCATCAACGCGAGGAGGCCCTCGAGCTCCGGGTTGTCGGGCTCCAGCCGCCGCGCGAGCCGGGCCAGCCGGATCGCCTCGGCCGACAGCTCCACCCGGTGCAGGCTCGGCCCGGAGCTGCTGGTGTACCCCTCGTTGAAGATCAGGTAGAGGGTCTGCGTCACGGCGTCGCGGCGGCGGTCGCGGTCGTCGGTGGCGGGCAGCGTGAAGGGGACCCCGGACGCGCGGATCCGCTGCTTGGCGCGGCTGATCCGCTGCGCCATCGTCGCCTCCGGGACGAGGAACGCCCGCGCGATCTCGGCGGTGGTGAGGCCACCGACCGCCCGCAGGGTCAACGAAACCTGGGCCGTGGGGGTCAGCGCGGGGTGGCAGCACATGTACAGCAGCACGAGCGAGTCGTCCTCGGCCGCCACCGGCCCGACCGGTACCTGCCCGGCCACCACGACCTCACGGTTGCGCCTGGCCCGCTCGCTGCGCAGCGAGTCGATCATCTTGCGGGACGCGATCCGGACCAGCCACGGGCGCGGCTCCTGCGGCACGCCGTCGACCGGCCACTGCACCGCGGCGGCGAGCGACGCCTCCTGCACCGCGTCCTCGGCGACGTCGAAGTGGCCGTAGCGCCGGACGAGCGCGCCGAGGACCTGCGGCGCGAGCTCACGCAGCAGGTCCTCGACCGTGGTCGTCACGCGCCCGGCGGCGCTTCCGGGAGCGGTCGGACCTCGATGGTGTCCCCGATCGCCGCGCACACCCGGGCGGCGATCTCCATCGCCCGGTCGTGGCTGGCTACGTCGACGATCGAGTAGCTGGCCAGAACCTCCTTGGCCTCCGCGTACGGGCCGTCGACGGCCACCGGCACCCCGTCCTGGCGGCGCACCGTACGGGTGAACGCCGGCTCACCGAGTCCCTCGGTGCCGACCAGCTCGCCGGTCGCGGCGAGCTCCTTGCCGAGGTCCTCGTAGAAGCGGCACATCGCCAGGAACTCGGGGCTGGAGTAGTCGACCGACTCCCAGCCTTCCCTGCTGGTGTAGGCGAGCAGGATGTACTTCATCGTCGTCTCCTGTTTAGCTGGCGCGGGTCATGGTCGATTCGTAGCCGCCACCGCCGGGATACACCCAGGCACCGGTGACGCTGTCGCCGTCGAACGTTCCCCGGTAGTAGGCGGGTGAGCCGCGCTCGCCGCCCCAGATCGTGAGCGTGTCGCCCTCGATCTCGTAGACGTAGTCGAGCGTGCTGCCGTCGCCGCCGTAGTAGCGGGAGTGGATGTCGGCGCTCGGTCCCTCCCCGAACGGCCGGCTGTGCCCGATGATCTCGATGCCCTTGATGAGGTGGCCGTCGTGTTCCAGGTCGACGCGCTGCAGCAGGAAGTAGTCGTTGAGCCACTCGTAGGTGACCGTGCCGGCGGCCCTGCCGCTGACCTTCCAGGTCCCGACGAGCCGGTCGAGCCGCCGAAGCCCCTCGGTGGGCGGATACGTCTGGTCTGTCATGGGATGTTCTCCTCCGTGGTTGACCCTCGCCGCTACCTCGGAGCCGCGCCTCGTTTCTCGACACGGTGACAGGATTCTTCTCAGTGCGGGTAGGCCCGCGGGATTCTCGGGTCCACTTCGTTGCGGAAGTGGGCGATGCGTGTGGAGACCTGGAGCATGCCGATGGTCTCCTCGATCCGGTCGAGGTACAGGCAACGGGCGGCCAGCGCGTCGAGCCGCACCGTGAAGTAGATCGCCATCAGCGGGTTGACGAACAGCGTGCTTCCCGAGGTGCGGCTGGTGAACTGCACGTCGCCGAAGGCGCCGCGGCTGGCGGCGGCGATCTGGCCGTTGACGATGCTGGGCCGCATCCGGGTGGCTGCCGCCGCGTCGGCGACGGCGTGGCGGTACATCGCGGCCTCACGGCTGGTCGGCGGGATCGACAGCGCGCCGAGGTAGTCGCCGTCGCGGGCCAGCGCGGCGAGGTTCTCCAGCACCTGCACGTGGTTGACCCCGTGGTAGGCGTCGATCCCGAAGCCGAGACAGGTCACCAGCTTCACCGGCAGGTCGACCCCGGCCGCGGCGGCCAGGCTCGTGATGTCCTCCACCGGGGTGCCGAGGCCCGCTTCGTCGCCGCGCATCAGGATGTCGGTGCCACCGTCGACGAGCACCAGCGCGTCGAGGTCGAACCGCGAGACCAGGTACCGGTAGGCGGCGCGCAGCGGCTGGACGCCGACCTTCGGGAACGCGTACACAGTGGACGGTAGGCCGCACTGGTCGAGCCACCGGGCGAGCGTGCGCTCCGGGAAGTAGCCGTCGGGCCCGTCGGTGCCGGGGGTCACCTCGGCGACGTGCTCGGCCGCCCACGCGTCCAATGGCAGCAGTTCCAGCGGCGTGAACGACAGGTTCGCGAGGTGGACCTCGACTCCCCTGTCCCAGAGGGAGATCGCGAGCGGCAGCGCGGCGTACACGTCGAACCCGCCGCCGGCGCCGGCGAGCAGCACGCGGCGCGCGTCGGCGAGCGCGGCGAACAGTGGGGGAGTGGCGAGCGTTTCCACCGTTCTAGTAGGCCAGCAGTTCGTGGGGATGAACCAGGTCCGAATCCGGCGGGACGAGCGTGAGCGTGCTCTCGTACGCGAAGCGCCGCGGCCGCGTGGTGGGCCGGATGCCCAGCTGCCGGGCGGCCTCCGCGAGGACGATGCTGGCGACGAGCCGGTACCGGTCGTCGCTTCCCGGAACATCGACGCGGGCGTATTCGACGCCGACCCCCTCGGGCACCGTGCCGTCGGGGATGACCAGCGCGGTGCGGGGGCCGCCGGTGAGGTCGACACGGTGCAGCGGCGGACCGGGTACGTGCGCGCCCGCGACGACGACGCGTTCGTATCCACTGTGGACATCCCCGGACGCCGGGACGACCCGCAGCGGGTTGCGGTGGCTGCGCGCCGCGGCCCGTCCCTCGGCCCGCATCGTGCGCGGCGTACCGAACCACACCTTGTCACGGTCGTCGAGCCCGACGGTCTGCCACCCGAACGCGGCCGCCGACCGCAGCGCGCTGCCGGCCTCGACGTGGTCGCGCGGACCGACCAGCAGCACCGCCGGCCGGTGCGCCTCCGACCGCGACGACCGCGGCGTGCGCCGCCCGGTCGCGCCCAGCAGGTAGTACAGCGCGACCGCCGCCGCGGACGCGACGTTGAGTGTGTCGACCCCGCGACCGGGGGACGGAATCTGAACGCTGAGGGCCGCCGCGGACAACAGGTCGGCGCGGATGCCACGCCGCTCGTTACCGACCACAATGGACGGACGTCCGGCGGGCGGCCGTGCGGTGAACACCGACCCCGCGCCCGGCGTGTTCTCGACCGCGACGACGGGCGCGGGAACCTCGCCCCGGCCGACCGTGGGCAACGGCCGGCCGCCCCGCTCGACCGACCATCTGTCCGCGAGCCCACGGGTGTCGCGGAACAGGCACGGCACCTCGAACATCGCGGCCGTGTCGAGCAGGGCGCGCGCGTTGGCGGGGTTCTCGACGCCGTCGCCGACGAGGCGGGCCCTCACCGCGCGGCCCACCGCTGCCGGCAGCGCACGGCGTGGGCGTCGGCGCGGCGTTCGTGGTCGGCGGTGCGCATCCGGCGGTCGGTGTGGTCGAGGAGGTGATGGCCGATCTCGTGCATGAGCCCGTCGAAGAGGACGAAGTCGCGCAGCGCCGGGCCGTCCCAGTCGACCCGGGTCGTGGACCACGTGGCGGTGACCCGCGCACCGGCGCGCCGCAGCCGCTCGGCGGCCCCGTCGGACAGCCGCCCGGCGACGAACCACGGCGGGTCGGGTTGTTCGAGCAGGACGACGACCCCGGGCGGCACGTACCCGCCGAGCGCGATCCCGGTGGTGGCCGCCTGCTGGCGCAGTTCGACCCGGCGCAGCCCGTAGCGCGCCGTCGGACCGAAGAACTCCAGCAGCCGCGCGACGTCGGCCGCGCTGGCCGGATGGTGGAACCCGGGGCGCGGCCGGCACACCCGGATCTCGACGCGGTGGCCGGCGCTCCGGCGCGCGGCTCGCAGCGGGTACGGATCGGTACGCAGAGTGCGACTCATCGGGAGCTTCGTACCAGGGAGGACCCGGACTTCTCCACCGGTTTCGACGGCCGTCATCGACACATGGACCTGTCTCGTGGTAACTCACTAGGCGAACCGTCACGGGGGCGAGGAGGTTTGGATGGCCGGATTGTGCGTGCGGATCGTGGCTACCGGCGCGGCGGCGCTGGTGCTGGCCGGGCCGGCCCCGGCGGTCGCGTCCGACCGGGGACCGCAGCTGCGGGCCACGATCGAGCGCGCCTCGTACGGTGTTCCCCACATCACCGCGAGCAGCTTCGCGAGCCTCGGCTTCGGGGTCGGCCACGTCCAGGCCGAGGACAACATCTGCGTCATCGCCGACCGCGTCCTCACCGTCGACGCGCAGCGGTCGCGGTACCTGGGCGGCACCGGTCCGGCCGACGCGAACGTGCGCAGCGACCTCTTCTACGGCAAGGCGAAGGACGACCGTGTCGCCGAGCGCTGGCTCGACGGCCGGCCCGACGGTGTCGACGCGCCCTCCCGGCAGGCCCGCGACCTCGTGCGCGGGTTCGTGGCCGGGTACAACGGTCATCTGCGGCGGGTCGGGGTGAACGGGATCAGCGATCCGGCGTGCCGGGGCAAGCCGTGGGTGCGTCCCCTCACCGAGCTCGACATGTGGCGGGCGAACTGGGCGAGCATCGTGCGCGCCAGCTCCGCCGCGCTGCTCGACGGGATCGTCGCGGCGGAGCCCCCGGCGGCCGGTGCCCAGTCGGCCGGTGCCCAGCCGGCGCCGGTGCCGGACCCGGCCGCCGTGCTCGCCGCCACCGACCCCGCTGTGGCGACCGCGGGCAGCAACGCCTACGGGCTCGGCCGCGGCGCGACGGTCGGCGGCGGCGGCATGGTGCTGGCGAACCCGCACTTCCCGTGGGACGGCGCGGAGCGCTTCTACCGCATGCACCTGCGCATCCCGGGCGTCTACGACGTCGAGGGCGCCGCGCTGATCGGCGACCCGGTCGTCGAGATCGGGCACAACGCCACAGTCGGCTGGAGCCACACCGTCTCCACCGCGCGGCGGTTCGTGTGGCACCGCCTGACGCTCGTGCCGGGCGATCCGACGTCCTACCTCGTCGACGGCCGCCCGGAGCGGATGAGGACGCGCACCGTGACGGTGCGGACGGCGGCCGGTACCCCGGTCAGCCGGACGTTCCACGACACCCGGTACGGCCCCGTGGTCGTCGTGCCCGGGGCGTTCCCGTGGACCGCCACCACCGCGTACGCGATCACCGACAGCAACACCACCAACAACCGCTCGCTCGACGGGTGGCTGCGGATGGGGCAGGCGCGGTCCGTCCGCGACCTCCGGGAGGTGCTCGACCGGCACCAGTTCCTGCCGTGGGTCAACGTGATCGCCGCGGACTCGACGGGCACGGCGCTCTACGGTGACCACTCGGTGGTGCCGCGGGTCACCGACGAGCTCGCCGCGGCCTGCATCGACGCGCCGTACCGCGACCTGTACGCCACCAGCGGGCAGGCCGTGCTGGACGGCTCGCGTACCGCGTGTGCCCTGGGCGCCGACCGGGACGCGGCGGCTCCCGGCATCCTCGGCCCGGGGCGGCTGCCGGTGCTCGTCCGCGCCGACTACGTCACCAACTCCAACGACAGCTACTGGCTGGCCAACCCGGCGCAGCCGCTGACCGGCTACCCGCGCGTCATCGGCAACGAGGGCACGCCGCGCAGCCTGCGCACGCGTGTCGGCCTGGAGCAGGTGCAGAAGCGCATCGCCGGCACCGACGGCCGGCCGGGCCGCGGGTTCACCCCGCAGTCGCTGTGGGAGGTCACCCTCGACAACCGCGTCTACGGCGCCGAGCTGGTCCGCGACGACCTCGTCCGGCTCTGCACCGACAACCCGGCCGCGACGGCCTCCGACGGCGCGAGCGTCGACCTGACGGCCGCGTGCGCCGTGCTGCGGCAGTGGGACCTGCGCGCCGACCTGAACAGCCGGGGCGTGCCGGTGTTCCGCGAGTTCACCCTCGCGGGCGGGCTGCGGTTCGGCGATCCCTTCCAGGTCAGCGACCCGGTGTACACGCCGCGCCGGCTCGCCGTCGACGACCCGCGGGTGCGCACCGCGCTCGCCGGCGCGGTGCAGCGCCTCGCCGGCGTGCCGCTCGACGCGCCGCTGGGCGCCGTGCAGACCGAACCCCGGGGAACGGAACGCATCCCGATCCACGGCGACCTCGGGCAGACCGGAACGTTCAACGTGATCACCGCGCCGCTCGTGAGGGGTGTCGGCTACCCGAAGGTGGTGCACGGCACGTCGTACGTGATGGCGGTGTCGTTCGGCCGCGGCGGCCCGTCGGGCCGGCAGATCCTCACGTACTCGCAGTCGTCGAACCCGAACTCGCCCTACTACGCCGACCAGACGCGGCTGTTCTCGGGCAAGGGCTGGGACACGGTCAAGTACACGCGGGCGCAGCTCGCCGCCGACCCGAACGTGCGCACGTACCACGTGTCCCAGCGGGGATAGCCGGGCCGGCGCGGTAGGTCCGTCAGCGCAGGTCGACCGCGTCGACGGCCGCCCGGGCGACCTCGATCGCCGCCGCTTCGTTGGCGGCGTACGCGGGCGTCCCCCGGTCGGATCCCGCTTCGCCCGGGGTGAACAGGACCTCGACCACGACGTTGCCCCGCCGCGCGACGACCCGGACGATCGACGCGCCGTACGTGCCCGCGAAGGCCTCCTCGCCGAGACCCGGAACAGGCTCGACCCCGGGTCCGAGCCGGCGCGCCCGGTCGAAGTCGTCCCTGCCCTCGGCGATCAGGTCGCCGTAGCTCGCCCGGTCGATCCCGACCTCGAGCTGCGGTACGCCGCTGCCCAGCCGGCACAGCCGGGACGGTGAGCCGGCGTCGTCGGACGCGGCCCGCGGCGCACCGTCGGGCACCAGCCGTCGGGCCTCCACAGTGGACAGTGCCGCGCAGGGGTCGGGTGTGACGGTGGCGACCTCGACGCCCGGCCACCACGGCCGGTCGCGCCACGGCCGGTCGACGGTCACCAGTTGGAGCACGGCCAGGGCCACGGGCAGGAGGGCGATGAGGATCAGGGCGCCCAGCTGGCCCTGCCGCCGCCGGGCGACCCCGACCCGGCCCGCACAGGCGGCCTCCACCTCGGCGAGCCGGGCGGTGTAGCGCGGGTCCCGCGGCGGCTGGTCGACCAGGCCGCGCGCGAGCAGCGTCTCGCCCTGGTGCCGCACGATCTGCACCCACCCCACCGGACCGGCCGCGACGAACCGGACGAGGGCGATGTCGGACCACGGCAGGTGCCGGTCGCCCACGGTGAACCCGGATCCGTCGAGAACGGTGCGGCCGGGCAGGCGCAGCACCATGAGGAGGGCGAACAGGAGGGGACAGGCCGCGAACCCGACCAGCGAGAACAGCATGCTGGTCCAGCCCAGCCAGCCGAGGGCGACGGCGGTCGACAGCAGCGCCGCGGGTAGCACCAGGGCGCGCGGTGCGGCCCGGTACTCCCGGCGCGGCACCGGAGCGGGTTCGGTCTCCGGCCGGCCGTCGGGCACGGGGCACCCGTCGAGAACCGGAACCGTCTCGCGGGAGAACCACTCGACCGCGGCGAGCGCGGGTTCCTCGTCGCCGTGGAGGTAGACCGGTACCGGCGTGCCGTGCGCGTCGAGCAGGGTCTCCAGGGTCGTGCGCCGAAGCCGTCCGCCGGTGATGTACCGGGCCGGGTCGCGGAGCCCGACGTGCAGATAGCGAAGCTGGCCGATGGGCGCCACCCACACCCCGGACACGTCGGTCCACGGGATGCGGGTGCGTCGCCGGTCCCACGGGCGGATCCTCGTCAGGATTCCGTCGGCGTCGATCCGCGACGCGCGGTTGCCGAAGACGTTCGGCAGCACCGTCCACAGTGGGAAGACGAGAACGAGGAGCGGGAATGCCAGGAAGGCCATCACCGCGCCGCCGTTGAAGATGAGCCAGGCGGTCCCCGCGACCCCGACGAGGGTCACCGCGATCATGACCCACCCGATGATCCGGAACCGGGCCGGAACGCCCAGCACCACCACGTCTGTCGACGTCTCCATCGGTCACCCCCGTGTACCCCGGAGGAACGATACAGCCCGCCGGCAACCGGAAGAAGTCAGGAAACCGGGCGGTAGCACGGGTTCTCGCCGTACTCGAGGAACGGGTGGTACGCGTTCGGCCACCTATCTCGACGATGCGGGTCGACAGCGTCGGCAACGGCCACGTCCCACGTCACCGCCGTGTCAGATCAGGCGCGTGACCGCGCGGCGCAGGGCGCGGACGTCGCCGGCGGTCGGAACGCCCGTGCCCTGCAGGGCACGGCGCGCCACCGCGTACGGAAGGTCGACCACCGCGAGCGCCACGTCGCGCGGCCGGAGACCCGTTGCGGTCGCCAGCGACCGGAGGGCGGCGCCGACGGCGCGCTGGTTGGCCCCGGCGCGCTCGGCGAGCGCCGGCGAGACGTCGCCGCGGAGCAGGTCGTGCAGCGCGTACCGCAGGAGGAGGCGGGCATCGTCGGGGGAGTCGCGGCACCAGGTGAGCACGGTGACCGCGGCCGCGACGCCGGTCGTGGCCGACGGCGGGTCGAGCGCGATGAGGTACGCGTCGAGAAACCGGTCCTGCGCGCGCAGCCAGGCCGCGGCCACGAGGTCGTCGCGGCGCGGGAAGCGGTGGTACACCGAGCCGCTGGACGCGCCGGTGGACAGGCAGACCGCGCGGGCCGACGCCGCGGCCGGGCCGCCCTCGAGCACCAGGGCCCGCACAGCGTCGAGCATCACATCCGCGGAGTGCTTGGTAGGCTGCGGCACGAACTAGAGAGTACTCTCTAGTTCGTGATTCTCAACGTGCACGAACGGACCCTCCCGTCGGCGGCCGGCGCGCTGATCGACACGCTGAGCGGCTCCGACGACCGGCTCTGGCCGCACGACCGGTGGCCGGCGCAACGCTTCGACCGGCCGCTGGGCGTCGGCGCGGTCGGTGGGCACGGCCCGGTGCGCTACGACGTGCGGGACTACGAACCCGGCCGGCGCGTGCGGTTCGGGTTCCGGGGACCGGCCGGCTTCCACGGGTACCACGAGTACGAGGCGCTCGCCGCGCCGGACGGCGGCTGCCTGCTCCGGCACTCGCTGGTCCTCGAACCACGCGGCCGCGCGCGGCTGACGTGGCCGCTGATCTACCGGCCGCTGCACGACGCGCTCATCGAGGACAGCCTGGCCACCGCGGCCCGCAACCTCGGCGTGGCCGGAGACCGTCCACAGTGGTCGGTGTGGGTGCGGCTGCTCCGCTTCCTCGCCGGGCGCCGCGCGTAGCCCACGCGGCCGGCTGGCGCGCGTGGGGCTACGCAGAACTCCGTATGGAGCGGTGGGCGTCGGCTCTGCTCTCCTGGCTGGCGTTGTCAACCACCATGAGGAGAGCGCACATGAAACTCCTGACCCGACTCGCCGTGCTCATCGCCGCGGCCGCGGCCTTCGCCATCCCGGTCTCCGCACCTGCGTCGGCGGGTCCGGCGGCGGTGAACTGCTGGACCGAGGTCGACACCGTGAAGCCGGCACAGACCATCATCGCCACCGCCTACAAGGACTGCGTGAACTACGAGGTGCCGCAGGGCCTGACGCTCACGCTGGAGATCAACGTGTGCAACGAGTGGGACGGCAGCTGCTTCTGGACGCCGTGGAAGTCCGGCATCGGCACCGTCACCTACACCTGCCCGGGCACGTTCTGGGCGGCGTTCCGCAGTTCGCGCCTGAAGGACAAGGTCGTGTACTGCTCGTACTTCTGAGTCGGTGTGGTCGAGCCGGGCGGGCCGGGTCGTATCCGCCCGGCCCACCGGTGGATAGCCTGCCTCATGGTCCGATCATCCGAGTGACCGGCCGGTCGCCCGACGTCACACTCGGCGGGTGACCAGTCCTCCGGAGCCTCCCCGCCACGGGTACCACCCGTTGCCACCCACCCCGGACACCTCGGGGCAGTTCTACCTGGGCCCACCGCGGCCCCGGAGGGCGGTCCCGAGGTGGGCTCTTCTTCTCCTGGCCGTGGTGGTGGTCGCGGTCGTCGCTGTGGTCGCTCTTCTGACTTGACTCCGACGGCTCGCGCCGGTGCTACCGATGGTGGCGGTGGTCACCGGATGATGCGGCCTCCTACAGCGGACCCTCAGGAGACTTCGAGACGGGGCGAGCCTCCTTCGCACCGGCCCCGGACGGTCACCTGGTACGGGGGCTGGGACGTCGACTCGAACCTGACTCCGACCAGTTCTGCCGGCCCGGGATTGATGCGGGTGAGCGCCCATCCGTCGGCGGTGTTGGCTGCCACGAGTTGGGCGATGGCGCCGCGGCACTGCATCGTCACCGAGTTGCCGTGGATCTGCTGGCTCACGGAGACCGGCGTGGGACCCGTGGGGCCGCCGGCAGGAGTGTCCGAGACCAGGTTGCCGGTCCCGGGAGCTTCGACCGCAGGCGGGTGCGTTGGAGGTCGCAGCGATGCGTTCTCGCTGCCGTCCGGCACGCCGGGTCCGCCCCGCTCGGCCCCGACGGTCGTTGCCGGCCGTGCGTCGTCCGGTTGCGAACCCGCGGACCCCACCATTGCGGCGGCGACCGCCGCCGCCACCACGACCACCAACGCGCAACCGGCGGCAGCTGCCAGACGGACCTTCCGGCGGGCGAACGGGCCCGGCGTGCGGTGACGTGGCCTGCCGGCGAGCCTGCGGTTCGTGGCGCCGCCGTCGGCAGGGTCGGTTGTGGAGCGTTCCGTCCTCAGCAGGTCGTCGGGCGAAACCGGGATCCGGCCGGCGGCGGCGCTGCGGATCGCTGCGAGTCCGCGACGGGTGTCGACCCTCGTTGCCAGGTCGTCGAGAAGGGCGTTGTGGGGGCCGGCGTCGGCGAGGATGTGCGCCGCGCCGTCGGCCAGGCGGATGGTCGCGGCAAGGTCCGCGCCGAGAGCGGCGTGGGCGTCGTCGTACGGCACCGCCGGTCCGGCACGGTCGGCCCGTTCGGTGGCCCGGTCGAGGTGACCGGAGCCGGCAGCGTCGAGAATGCGGGCCAGCCCGGAGCGTGTGTCCAGCATGAGACCGAGGTGCCGCACCAGGTCGGCATGTTCCGGCGTGGAGGGGACCGTTGCGGACGGTTCCGTCGCGGGGCTGCTCATGGTGCCTCCTCGACCGACGGGTTCTGGGATCTCAGCGCCTCACGCGCCTGGCGCAGCACCGACCGGACGGTCGCCGGAGGCTTGCTGATGAGGGCGGCGATCTCGGTGGGCCGGTAGCCGTCGTAGGTCCAGGCCATCACCTCCCGCTGGGCCGCGGGCAGTTGCCGCGTCATGGCGAGGAAGGTGTGCCGGGCCTCGATCTCGGCCGCGGCGTCGTCGGTCAGGAGGGGACCGGACTCGGGGAGTGCGTCCTGCGGCCGCTCAGCCCGCTCGGTCTCGCGTGCGCGCCACCACATCCGGCTGGCGACCCTGCGCACCCACGCCCTGGGCTGGTCGATCACGTCCCACTGGCGGTATGCCTCGAGCATCGCCTCCTGGGCGATCTCGGTGGCGGTGGGCGCGCGGCCGCCCTGGACCATGAGGAAGGCCACCACCTTCGGCATCTCGCTCTTGTAGAACATCTCGAACTCGAGGTCGCGAGCCGTCTGGTTGTCTGCGGGGTTGGTCGGAGTGGACGACTGCCGGTCCTCGATGTCGTCACCGTCGTCCATGCCTGCTCCTATGGGGTCCGGGACGTCGTCGCCGTGGCTCACGTATAGAGGTGTCCGGGGGATCCTGGAGCGTGCGTGATCGTCTTCGGGTATTTCGACGTCCTGACGGTGATCGGGCTACCGGACGGCTCGTGGCCGTACGTGATGGGAGCCCCGAGGGGACGGTCCCCAGCGGACAAGCAAGCCGTCGTGACCCGGTTGGGCATGGTTGAACCCAAGGCGCCGGTACATGGTGGCGACGTCGGCGTTGCGCGGGTTGGCAATGACCGCGGTCCCTGCGGCGTCGACGTGCCTGAGGAGCTGCCGGACCAGGGCCGTGGCGGCCTGCCGGTCGGTGTCGGAGGCGGCCAGCGAGTGGGCCTCTACCAGCGTCGTACGCCGTCGACGGGCCTCGGCGCGTGCCGCGCGCCGTTGGAACGGTGCGATCGACCGGACCACCGGCGCCGCGGAGGCCAGGATCAGAATGATTATGGCCACCGACACGAGCAGGCCAGTTGCGGCCAGCACTACACCGAGCGCGTACCAGCCAGCCGCCTCGGCAACGGTCGCTGCGGCGAGCATCACCAGAAGGGGACTGCAGACCGTCGCGGCCGCGACCGGTAGGACGGCGGTGGAGGCCAGCATGCGCCGGCAGGGCAGCGGAGCCGGCTCGCAGGGGCGGACGGCGATCAGTGCCACCCGATGGTGGGCGGCCAGGGTGTGGTCGGCGCGGTAGCCGACGAGGGTGGTCATGGTGATCGGCCACATCACGGCATTGGCGACGAGTCCGAGTGCCGTACCCCGAACGGGCGGGTTGCCGAGTCGGCAGGTTGCCAACCAGCCCAACGCGGGAAGGTCACGCCACCGCGGCACCAGCTCGCGAGGAACCATGCATCGAGCATGGTCTACTCGCGCCCATCAAGCCATCCGTCGCCGCACGCCGACCCTGGGCCAGCCATCCGTGAGGGCTCCGAACGTGCCAAATTCTGCCGGCCGGTGGGTCCGGATCCACGGTCAAATGACGGTCAAATGATCTTGAGGCCAGGTTCCCGAGCCCGGGACCTGGCCTCTGACCTGCGGAAATGATGTGGGCGATACTGGGATCGAACCAGTGACCTCTTCGGTGTGAACGAAGCGCTCTCCCGCTGAGCTAATCGCCCGGGACGTCAGGGACTGTACCCGATCCCGCCCCACGGATGCACACCGGTATCCGTGTCCCTACCCCGTCAGTGGGTGGTGATGTACTCCCAGAACTGGGCCAGCGTGTCGAAGCCGTACCGGTGTTTGAGCCACAGCCACGCGATCGACAGCAGCACCGCCACCACGGCCAGGCTGAACGCGGCACGCAGCGACCAGTGCAGCTTCTTCATCATCCGGGTGAAGGCGCGGACCTGGCGGCGCACCCAGTCGAGGAGACGGGCGGCCCACGCGAACTCGATCGCCCAGATCGCCAGACCACCGAACACGATGGCCCAGCCCGGGCCGGGCAGCGGCACCAGGACCAGGCCCAGCGCCACGATCAGGCCACCCAGGATGGCGATGGCGACCTTGAAGATGGTTCGGCCACCAGGAAGCGCGTAGACCCGGTTCCTCGCCAGTCGGGCCCGGGCCCGCGTCCGCCGCCAGCGCCGCCGCTTCGCACCCTCCACCGAAGGCGAAGGCTCCGCCGAACCCGAACCCGAAGGAGAAGGCGGAGAAGAAGCTGGGGGAGAGGCCGAGGAAGAAGGCGCAGCGGACGGCTCACCGACGGTACCTGACACGCGTTCCACGCTGCCCAAAGCTACGTCAACTCAACCCCCATCCGGGACCGGACGAAACCCGGACGGAACCCCGAGAGATCGGCTTGCCCGTCACCGCGCGCACAGGCTGGGCGTTACCGCATTGACATCGAGTTGCGAGCGCCGTCGGATAGCCAGCCTCACAAGGCAGAAGCGCAAACCGAACAAAACACTACATCCGCCGGCGTTAACCGAGAAACTCACAGCAAGAACATATGAGGACAGAACCGAGACTAAGGGCCAACGGTAAACATACCGGGCCTAGTCAAGAGTTGGCCGATCATACCTTTGGCCAGCTTTTCCCGCGGCGGATCGGGTTCGTGGTCCCACTACCGGGTGAGATCAACGGATGGCGGAGCGTAACACTTCATGAGCGCTGAGTATTGGGAGGGGCGAGGCGTGTATGCCTCGCGCGGTGCCGGGGGGAGTTTCGACATGAGTGCAATCCGACCCACAGCGGTGGAGGTGGAGACGTCGCTTCGGCTTGTGGCGCCGGATGCGACGGCCCTTCCGGTGCGCGCAAGTCTCCGGTATGACCCGGAGGACCCGTATGCGGTGCACGTCCTCTTTCACGCCGAGACCGCCGGCGGCGAGCCGGTCAGCTGGTCGTTCGCCCGCGAACTGCTGGTGACCGGGCTCGACGAGCCGGCCGGTATCGGAGATGTCCGGGTGTGGCCGTGGGCCAGCCCGCGCGGTGACTTCGTGGCGCTGGCGCTGTCCTCGCCCGACGGCAACGCGCTCTTCGAGGTGCCGCGCAGCGTCCTGGTGCGGTTCCTGCGGCGCACGTACATCGCGGTCCCGCGGGGCCGCGAGGGCGACCACCTCGACGTCGACGCGGCGGTCACGCGTCTTCTCGCGGGTCGCTAGAGACGCACAGAAAGGGGACGGCGCCCAGCGCCGTCCCCTTACTGCGAGAACGTCAGACCTTGCGGTACTTCGCCTGGAAGAAGCAGAAGGCGCCGTACGCGGCCAGCCCGATCGCGACACCCACCAGGATGACGGTGCCGAACGGCTGCTCGGCCAGCGTCTTGAGCGCCTGGTCGAGGCCGCGCGACTCGTTCGGGTCGTGCTGCATCGCGGCGACGAGCACCAGCACACCCAGCGTGCCGTAGACCGTCCCCTTGGCGGCGTAGCCGCCGATGCCGAGCTTGTCCGAGAGGCGACGCTCGTGCGCGGACATCTGGCCGGTCTTCAGGTGCTTGTTGAACTTCTTCTGCCAGCCGTACCAGATCAGGCCGACGCCGATGGCGGCGATCGCCAGGCCGATGAGGCCCACGAGCGCGCGTCCGCCCCCGTTGTCCATCATCGAGCTGGTCGCCTGCTGCTGCTGGTCGCCCGAGGACTTGCCGGCGCCCTGCAGCACCGACACGGCCTTGTAGCCCAGGTAGGCATAGAAGCCGGCCTTGAACACCGACGCGACGCGCTCGAAGACGCGTTCGCGTCCGCGGTCCTCGGTGTGGCCGACGGCGGCCTCGAACACCTGCCAGACGGTCATCGCCGCGAGCCCGATCGCCACGACGATGAGCAGGAACTTGCCGAACGGCTGCTCGGCGAGGGTCTTGAACGCGCCGGCCTGGTCGCCCTCCTTGGACGCCTTGCCGAACGCCAGCTGCAGGGCGATCCACCCCACGAGCAGGTGGGTCACGCCGTATCCGACGAGGCCGATGCGGGTCAGCCGCTCCAGCCACTTGTTGTTGCCCAGGCGGCGAGCGGCCGCACCGGCCTCATTCACGGTGGTCACGAGGAAGTAGTGACCGGTTACGGCCTTCGTCAAACCTTTGGCCGTTCGGTTGGAGATGTGACGGGTGAGGTTTCGCGACCGACGGCCCGTCGTTTCCCCGTTCGTGAACCTTCGTGGCGTCATCTCCACTGGTATCGCCGTCGCGGCTGTCGCGGCACTCATCGTGGCCGGGCCGGCCGGCGCGGCCGACACCGGCAAGCGCATCGACCTTCGCGTTCTGGTCGTCACCGACGGTAGCCCCGGCGTCGACGCGGTCACCGCGCAGCTCGACCGTGAGGGCGTCCCCTACGACTCGGTCGACACGCGGGCCGCCGGCCGCCCCACGGTCACCACGGCGCTGCTCACCGCGGCGACCGACCACGGCCGGTACCAGGGCGTCGTGGTCCCGAACGAGAACCCGCTGCCGGCCGCCGAGGCGACCGCCCTGGCCGACTACGAGCGCGGCTTCGGCGTGCGCCGCCTGGTCGCCTACACGTGGGCCGGTCCGCACGCGGGGCTCACCACGGCGTGGAGCGGAACGCTCGACGGCGGTTCGCTCACGGTCACCGCGGCCGGGAAGGCCGCCGGCTTCGGCTACCTCACCGGCGCGGTCCCGGTCGACGACCGCGACTCCGGGGTGCCGGAGGCGTTCGCGTCGCTGGGCACCGCCGGTGCCGGGTTCACCCCGCTGGTCGAGGGTCAGGCTCCGGGCGGGGGCGCGGGGTCGGTCGCGGGGGTGTACACGGTGGACGGACGTGAGCAGCTCGTCGTCACGACCGCGCTCAACCGCTACCTGACGCACGGACTGGTGCTCGGCCACGGCCTGGTCACCTGGCTCACCAAGGGTGTCAACCTCGGCTACTGGCGCAACTTCTTCAGCCTGCACGTCGACGACGTGCTGCTGCCCGACGACCGCTGGCACACCGGCGGCAACTGCACGGTCGGCGCCGACTGCCCGTCCGAGCTGACCGCACCGACGATCCGCATGGTGCCGGCGGACGTCGACGCGCTCGTGGCCTGGCAGCAGAAGACCGGACTCAAGCTCGACATGGCCTACAACGCGTTCGGCAGCACCGAAGCGGGCGCGGGCGACCCGCTGACCGCCCGGCTGCTGGCGCGCAAGGGCGACCTGCGCTGGCTGAACCACACCTGGAGCCACCCGTACCTGGGTTGTGTGAAGGACGAGACGGTCACCCCGTGGCGCTGCACCGCCGAGTACGTCCCGGCGGCGGACATCACCACCGAGATCACGAAGAACCTCGACTGGGCGCGCGTGAACGGCGTCACGGTGGAGAAGCGGGAACTGGTCACCGGGCAGCACTCCGGGCTGCGGTCGCTGCCGGAGATGCCCGCCGACAACCCGAACCTCGCGCCTTCGTTGCAGGCCGCCGGTGTCACGGCGATCGCGTCGGACGCGTCGCGGGAGCCGGCGCCGCGCGCGGTCGGACCGGCGCGCACGGTGCCCCGGCACCCGATGAACATCTACTACAACACCGGCAAGGTCGCCGAGGCGGTCGACGAGTACAACTGGATCTACACGTCGCGGGCCGACGGCGGCAGCGGGATCTGCGAGTCGAACCCGGCGTCGACGTGCATCACCCCGCTCGGGTCGACCGGGTTCACGGGCCACATCGTGCCCACCGAGGTGCGGATCGCGTTCGACCACGTCGTGTCGGCCGACCCGCGTCCGCACTACGCGCACCAGTCGAACATCACCGAGGACCGCGTGCTCTACCCGGTGCTCGACGCGCTCATCGCGAGGTACAGGCAGATCTACGCGACGAACACCGGCCTCGTGAACCCGCGGATGCTCGCCGTGAGCCAGCACTTCGCGCGCCAGGAGGCGTGGCGGCAGGCGGTCGCGAGCCGCACGGTCACCGGCTACCGCAAGGGCGACACGGTGACGGTCGTCAACACCGGCGCCACCGTCGACGTGCCGCTGACCGCGCCGACCGGCACCCGCGAGGCCGCGCTGAACCTGCTCGGGGTCCTGGTGCCGGGCGAGGCCTACGGCGAGGCGTACGGCGGCCAGCGGTCGGCGTGGCGCGCCCTCGCCAAGGGCAAGTCGGCCACGGTGAAGCTGCCCGCATGAGGGTCGCGCTGATCAACGAGGGCACCTATCCCTACGCGACCGGCGGGGTGAGCACCTGGTGCGAGCACCTGGTGCGCGGGCTGCCCGAGGTGCGCTGGCACCTCGTGTCGATCACGGCGGGCGACACGCCGCCGCCGCTCGCGATGCCGCTGCCGCCCACCGTCGACGCCGTGCAGCCGGTGCCGCTGTGGGGCGTCGAACGGCCGGGGCGCTACAAGGCGGAGCGCGCCGCCGCCCGGATGTGCCGGGGCATGCTCGGCAACGCCCCCGCCGACCTGGCGGTGTTCTCCGAGGGCCTGCGGGAACTCGCGTTCGGTGCGGTGGCGCCGCGCCGGTGGTTCCGGTCGTCGGCCGGCCGGCACCCGCTCGCCGGCGCCCCGCTCGCGGAGATCCTCCTGGACGCGTGGGCGGGCAGCCCGGCCCTGCCCCGGCTGACGATGCGCGACGCCGACGACGCGGCCGTGCTCCTGGAACACGCCGTGCGCCCGCTGGCGGCCGTCCTCCCGCCGGTGGACCTGTGCCACGCCAACGCCAACGGGCTCGCGGCGCTCATCGCCCTCGCCGCGAAGTGGCGCAGCGGCCTGCCGTTCGCGCTCACCGAGCACGGCGTGTACCTCCGCGAACGGTACTTCTCCACGAGCGGCCTCGCGCCCGGCGTCAAGGCGGCGCTGCTGCGCTTCCACCGCGCGCTGGCGAAGCTGGCCTACGCCGAGGCCGCGCTCGTCGCACCGGTGAGCGGGTTCAACCGGCGGTGGGCCGAGCGGCACGGCGCCGACCCGGCCCGGATCGCGGTGATCCCGAACGGCGTCGACCCGGGCCGCTTCGACGCGCTCGCCGCCGGGCCCGACGAACCGACGATCTCCTGGGTCGGCCGCGTCGACCCGTTGAAGGACCTGGAGACGCTGATCCGCGCGTTCGGCTACGTGAAGGCGTGGCTCCCGAAGGCCAGGCTGCACCTGGCCGGCCCGGTGCCGGCGGGCAACGAGCAGTACGCCGCCACGTGCCGCAAGCTCGCCGCCGACCTCCAGGTCGCCGACGCGGTGACGTTCGCCGGGCCGGTGGCGTGCAGCCGCGACGCGTTCGCCGCCGGTCACGTCGTGGCGCTGTCGAGCGTCTCGGAGGGCATGCCGTACACGGTGATCGAGGCGATGATGTGCGGCCGGGCGACCGTGAGCACCGACGTCGGCGGCGTGGCGGAGGCGGTCGGCGAGACCGGCCTGGTGGTGCCGCCGCGCGATCCGCGCGCGTTCGCCAACGCCTGCCTGGAGCTGCTCACCGACCCGGCGCGGCGGGCCGACCTCGGGCGGCAGGCCCGCGCCCGCGCGCTCAACGAGTACACATTGGACAGATGCCTCTCCACCTACCGTGAGCATTACAGGCGGCTCGGAGCATTGGTATGAGCACGATGGTCGTATCCGAAGATCTCTACTCCTCGCTGGAACAGCGGATGGCGCCGATCTGCCGGTCGGCCGTCGACACCGGTGAGGTGGCCGCGTACCTGGAGGCCAGCGGCGTCAACGACCGCGTGGCGGAACGCGACTACGGCGTCACGAGCGTGTTCTCGCTCGCGGCCCGCCTGCGCGCCGACCTCGCCGGCTACCCGACCGCCGGCTACGCACCCGGCCGGTACGACCCGAACGCCGCGACGCCCGAGCGGGACGGTCCG
Source organism: Virgisporangium ochraceum (assembly GCF_016863655.1). Classification (GTDB taxonomy): domain Bacteria; phylum Actinomycetota; class Actinomycetes; order Mycobacteriales; family Micromonosporaceae; genus Virgisporangium; species Virgisporangium ochraceum. Next base: position 17,397 of record NZ_BOPH01000053.1, on the reverse strand, counting down.
CGCCTGGGCGTCGGGGTGACGCTCGTCCGCTCGGCCCTGTACCTGACCCCGGCCGTCGTCGCCGTCGGTGGCGCCACCCAGCTGTCCGGGCTGCCCGCGGCGGCCGGTCCGGGCGCGCTGATCTACGGCTGGGCGACCGCGCAGGCGTTGGCGTTCCTGGGCTACCGGGCGCTGGGCGCCCTCGGTGCGGTCGCCGCCGCCCGGGTGCTCGCGATCGGGTTCGTGGTCGCCGGCGCGGCGTGGGCGGGCCTGCTGGCCGCGTTCGGGGTCACCGAGCCGCTGGCGTACGCGGTCGCCACCGGGCAGGTCGCCCTGTTCGCCTCGACCGCGGTCGCGTTGGTCACCGGCACGGAGAAGCGGGTGCTCGCCGCCGCCGCCGGGGTCTGGATCGCCGCGGCGGCGGTGTACGCGGGCACGGGTATGTGGATCGTCGGCGCCGCGATCGCGGTGCTGGTGCTCGTCGCGTACTCGCCGGCGTTCGCGCCGGGGGAGTGGTACCGCCCGCGTCCGCGCGAGGCGGCGAACGCGCTCGCCAACGGCGCGGTCGGTGCCGGGCAGGCGGTGCTGTTCGCGTCGGTGGTGCTCGCCGGTGGCGACCTGCTCCGCGAGCCGGTCGCCGCGATCCCTTTGCTCGTCGGGGTTCCGCTCGCCGAGCTCGTGCTCGTGTGGCACCAGCGCCGGGTCGCGGCCACCCGCGCCGTGCTCACCGACCGCTGGCAGTACCCGCGCCGGCTCACGCGCGTCTCGTTGGCGACGCTGGCCGTGCTGGCGGTTCCGGTGGCGGCCGGCGCGGTGCTCACGGCGGCCGAGGCCGGCCGGCTCGCGGCGGTCGTGCTGCTGGCGGCCGTGAACGGGCTGTGTCTCGTGCTCGTCGCGCACCGCCGGCTGGGGCTGGCCGCGCTGCTCGTCTGGTGGCCGGCGGTGCTGATCGGCGTCCTCTACCGGGCCCTGCCCGGAGCGACGACGAGCCTGGTCGACACGTTGGTGGCCGTCGTGCTCTTCGCCGTGTGCGTGCCCGCGCTCGGCGTCGTGGCGATGGTGTTGAAGGACCGCTGGAGCTACCGGTGACCACGCTGCTGCCGCTGTACGTCTACCCGGCCGACGACCCGGGCGCGTGGGCCACCCTGGCCGCCCAGCGCTGGGACGTCACCGTGATCGTCAACGTCCACAATGGACCGGGCCGGCACTACGACCCCGCCTACGGTTACGCGACCGCCGCCCTCGCCGAGGCGGAGGTGCCGATGCTCGGCTACGTCGACGTCAACTACGCCATGCGTCCCATCGACGACGTCCGCACCGACATCCTGGCCTGGCGCGCCTACCCGGTGGGTGGCGTGTTCTTCGACCAGGTGCCGTCGGACCTCGCGTCGCTGCGCTGGATGACGCACGCGGTCGCCACCGCGCGGGGTCGCATCGTGCTGAACCCCGGCGTGCGCCCGCACCCCGGCTACGCCGCGCTCGCCGACCTCGTGTGCACGTTCGAGGGCCCGTGGCCGCGCTACCGGGCCACGCCCGCCGAACCCGACTGGCCGAACGCCGCGCACATCGTCTACGACGTACCGGTGGCCGACCTCACCGAGGCGACCCGCCGCCTCTACCGCCGCGTGGCGCACGGCCTCGTCACCGACCTCGCCGGCACCAATCCGTACCGCGGCCTGCCCGCACCCTTGCGGACACCGGTCAAGGTGGGGGCATGAGGGCACGATGGTGGGTGGTCGGCGGCGCGGCGCTCGTCGTGGTGCTGGCCGCCGGCATCGCGTTCTTTTCGTTGCGTTCCGCCAGCGAAGGTGACGCGCGTGGCGGCGGATCGTCCACTGTGGATGTCCCACCACCGCCCGGTGACGGGTCGCCGTCCGTGGACGCGTCGCCGGCCGCGGCGGGCACCTGGTGGCGGCCGAAGGCCGGGCTCACCTGGCAGTGGCAGCTGTCCGGAAAGCTCGACCGCTCCGTCGACGCGCAGGTCTACGACATCGACGGCCAGGACTCCTCGGCCGCCGACGTCGCCGCCCTCAAGGCGGCCGGCCGCCGCGTCATCTGCTACGTCAACGCCGGCGCGTTCGAGGACTGGCGCCCCGACGCGAAGCGGTTCCCGAAGGCCGTGCTGGGCAAGGACCTCGACGGCTGGCCCGGTGAACGCTGGCTCGACATCCGCCAGTGGGCGAAGCTGGAGCCGATCCTGGCGGCGCGCTTCGACACCTGCCGCGCCAAGGGCTTCGACGCCGTGGAACCCGACAACGTCGACGGGTACGCGAACGAGTCCGGCTTCCCGCTGACCGCCGCCGACCAGCTGACGTTCAACCGCCGCCTGGCCGCCCTGGCCCACCGGCGGGGCCTGGCCGTCGGCCTGAAGAACGACGTGGAGCAGGCCGCCCAGCTCGAACCGTACTTCGACTTCGCCGTGAACGAGGAGTGCGCACAGTACGACGAGTGCGGCAAACTGGCCGTCTTCGTCAAGGCCGGCAAACCCGTCTTCCACGTCGAGTACGAGCAGGAGAGCGGCGGTTTCTGCCCCGAGTCCCGGCGGCTCGGCTTCTCCTCGCTACGCAAGAAGCCCGAACTCGACGCCTGGCGCGAGGTCTGCTGACGGCAGCGGTTGTCCACAGGTGCAAAGTCGGACGTGACTGACCGGGGTGCGGTTCAGGACACTGGTTCACCGTGCCCACCGAGGAGGATCTGACCTTCCTGTTGTTCCGGCAGAGCAACGTCATCAGCCGTTGGCAGGCGTTGCACTGGTTCACGTCGTCTGCGATCCGGAGCCGGGTGCAGAGCGGTCGGTGGCGCGTCGCGCACCGCGGTGTCTACCTTGCCCATGGTGGGACGCATGTCGACCCGGATCCGGACCAGCGACTGTGGATCGCGTCGCTGAGCGCCGGCAACGGACGTCCGATGCCCCTGGGTGGCCTGTCGGCGTTGGTGGTCATGGGGCTCCGCGGCTTCGCCGAGTCGGATGTCCATGTGATGGTGCCGGCGTCGGCGCAGCGCCGGAAGCCGCCGATCTTCGTGGTGGTGCACCGCTCCACGACCCTCCGGCGGGAGCACATCCACTGGACGACCATTCCGCCATGCGTGAAGGCCCCGCGTGCGGTGATCGACGCGGCGCGCTGGGCCCGGTTCGACGACCGTGCCCGGACGGTCGTCACGGCCTCGTTCCAACAACGCCTGGTCGAGGGCGACCAGGTTTCCACCATGCTTGCCGCGATGCCGCGGGTGCACCGGCGAGACCTCATCGAGGAGGCGGTCGCCGATGCCCGGGGTGGTGCCCATTCACTACCGGAGGGCCAGTTTCTCCGACTGTGCCGGGACGCCGGCCTCCCGCGCCCGGCCTGCCAGGTGCGCCGGGTCGACGCGTCGGGGCGGCGGCGGTACCTGGACGCGTACTTCGAGGAGTGGCGGATCCACGTGGAGATCGACGGCGGCCACCACATGGAAGTGCGGCAGTGGTGGGCCGACATGAAGCGGCAGAACGACCTCTGGATCCCGGGTGACCGCGTGCTGCGCTTCCCGGCCTGGGCGGTGCGGAACCGGCCGGCGGAGGTGGCGGCCCAGGTGCGGGCAGCTCTGTCTGCGGCCGGGTGGCTCCCCTTATGAGTTCGGTTTTCGCACCATAGCGACCATTAGTGAACTCGTACGCGGCACCTACGATGGCGGCGTGATCGAGCACCTCGCTGACGCCGCCCCCGAACCTGACCCCAGCGACCTGGCCCTCACCTTCGGGCTGCTCGGAGGGTTGTGCCTGCTGTTCGTGGCCGCGATCGTCGTGGTGGTCGTGCTGGTGCTCAAGCGGCGCCGCGAAGAACGGCAATGAGGGCACCGGCCAGGATGGAGGCGGCGTTGGCGCCGGCGGCCACCACCAGGAGCACCCGGACGGCCCGGCGGACGGCCAGCCAGAGCAGCAGTGCCTCCGCGAGCCACACCACCACCTCGGCGAGCACCAGCGCACCCAGCGACGGGTGGTCGCCCAGCGCCCACCACAGCGCCGGGTGGGTCACCAGGTTCGCGGCGACGGCCACGAGCAGCGCCCGGCGCACGGGCACGAGCCGCAGCGACACCAGGGCGGCCACGTACAACGGGACCTCCACCGCCAGCGTCAGCAGCAGCGCGAGTCCCTGGGGCACCCCATGAAGGTAGCGGCGCTCGGCCTGGCGGCGGCCGGCGCGCTGGCCCTCGCCGTCAACGCGCCCATTGCCACCACCGTGCTCGGGCTCGTCCTGTTCGGCGTGCTGCACAACGTTCTGGAGCTGCGGTACGTCGCGGGGCGGTTCGCCTCGGTGCTGTCGGGGCGGTTCCTGGTGCTGCTGGTGGCGCTGGTGAGCGGCATCGTGGTCTGCCGGGTCGCGGCGCTTGTGGTGGGGGCACCGGCCCGGTACGCCGAGATCGTCATCGGGTACGCGGTGCTCGCCGCGGCGGCCGTCGTGGCCAGGGGCACGATCCGCCACGTCGTCCTGGCGGCCGTCGCCGTGGCCACGGTCGCGTCGACGATGTGGCCGGCGTACCACTTCGTGGTGCTGGCGCACCTGCACAACCTGGTGCCCCTGGTGTTTCTCTGGGAGTGGTCGCGGCAGCTTCCCACGAAAACCGCATTCCGGGCGGTGCAGATCGGCTGGGTTCTGGTCGTCCCCGCGCTGGTCCTCGCCGGCGCGGTCGACCCGTGGACGGGCGATCTCACGGCCACCGCGTTCGTCGACGACCCGGCCCGGGTGGTGGCGGCGAGCGCGCCCCCCAGCACACTCGACTCCGTGATGGGCGTGCGCTTCCTCGTGGTGTTCGCGTTCCTGCAGACGATGCACTACGTCGTGTGGGTGTGGTTCCTGCCGCGGTACGCGCCGGACGCGGCGGAGGCGTTCGAACGCAGGGTCCCGGCGCTCACCGGACCGCGGGTGTGGGCGCTCGGCGTCGGCGGGGGAGCCCTGCTCGCGGTGCTGTTCGCGATGGACTACTGGGGCGGCCGCTCGGTCTACGCGGCGTTCGCCACCTACCACGCGTACCTGGAGTTTCCCGTGCTGTTGGCGTTGTTGCTCGGATCGACGGGCGGGCGAAACACAAACGAGGCATTCTCGGCGAATGGAGCTTCTGCCGCCGTACGTCGAGGCCGACCTGACCGCACCGCTGCGTGACTACTGGCTGAAGAGAGAGGGCCAGCACGTCAAGGACGTGTACGCGGGCGTGCGCATCCAGAAGATGCCGGAGGACCTGCGGGTCTACGAGCACCTGCTGTGGATCTCGCGGGCCGACACCGTGATCGAGCTCGGCACCAACCACGGCGGGTCGGCGCTGTGGTTCCGCGACCGGCTCACCACGATGGCGACCACCTACGGCCGCATCGAAGAACCGCGCGTGATCTCGATCGACCGCGACCACACCAAGGCGGTCGAGGCGATCGGCGCCGCGCCACCGGGGATCACGCTGCTGACAGCCGATCTTCAGGATGAAGATCTACCGGACCGCGTGAGCGCGCTCCTCGCACCCGGCGCGCGCTGTCTCGTGGTGGAGGACACGCTGCACGCGTACGAGACCACGAAGACCGCGCTCGACCGGTTCGCTCGGTTCGTGCCCGTCGGCGGGTTCTTCGTGGTCGAGGACGGCATCGTCGACGTGCCCGACCTGCGGCCGGACAAGGACCTGCCCCGCGGCGTGCTGCCGGCCATCCACGACTTCCTCGCCGCGAACCCGGACTTCCGCGTGCGCCGCGACCTCGAACGGTACGGCCTGACCTGCTTTCCCGGCGGCTTCCTCGAGAGGGTCAATGCTCTGGACGGGCGCGAAGCTGCTTCGTGACAGAACGTGTGCGTTTCGCGTCCAATCGTCGTTGAACCGCGCCCCGCGACGGCCTGGTGGGGCGCCGTGCCGGCGGACCCGGCGCGATCGCGGCCGTGACCAGCGCGACCAGCCTGGCCTCGGCGGCGCGACGGTTGCGCAACTGTTCGCGGTGCTCCTGCGCCGTGACGATCAGGACCCCGTCGACCAGGCGCCCGGCGAGCCGTTCGAGCGCCCGCTCGCGCAGCACCCGCGGCAGCGCGCCGCTCGACGCGAGGTCCCAGCGCAGCTCGACGCGCGAGTCGGCGGTGTTCACCGACTGCCCGCCCGGGCCGCTCGACCGGGAGAACCGCCACGACAGCTCGGACCGCGGGATCGCGACCCCACCGCGCAGGGGTATCTCATCGGCCATGGTCACCAGGATGCCAGGACGAGCGCGGCGACCGCGCGTCCATTTCCGTGAATCGGGGTATAGCGGGCACGGGGTCGTGACTACGGTCGGAGGCGTCATGCGACTGGTCGTTCTGGTGCTGCTCGTGCTGCTGGGAGCGTGTGGCGTCCCGCGGGACGCCGGCACCACGCTCGACGACGTCCGCGGCGGGGTGCTGCGGGTCGGTGTCACGGCGAACGAGCCGTGGGTCACCGTCGCCGACGACGGACGCGTCGGCGGTGCCGAGGTGACGCTCGTCGAACGGCTCGCCGACGACCTAGACACCACCGTCGAGTGGTACCCGGGGTCGGAGTCGGAGCTCATGGCGGCGCTGAAGCACCGCGTGCTCGACCTCGTGGTCGGCGGGCTCACCGACGACGCGCCGTGGGTCAAGGAAGCGTCGCTGACCAGGCCGTACATCACCACCCGCGTCCTGGTCGCGGCCCGTCCGGGCGTCGCGGTGCCGGCGGAGCTCTCCGGGACCCGCGTGGCGGCGCGGGCCGGCTCCGAGGACATCGCGCTGCTCCTGAAGGAGGACGCGGTGCCGGTCGCCAGCCGCGACCCGCTGGCCTCCGCGGCCGACCTGCCGGTGGTCGTCGACGAGTGGGAGCTGGCCGGGCTGACCGCGAGCCGGCACACGCTCGCCGAGCACAAGCACGTCTGGGCGGTGCCGCTCGGCGAGAACGGGTTCCAGGTGGCGGTCGAGGAGTTCCTGCTCGGGCTGCGCCGCGGCGAGATCCTCGAGGAGCTGGCCCGGTGAAGGTCTACGACGCGTTCGAGCTGCCGCCCGACAAGCAGGCGCTCCACCGGCGCGCGGTCAGGCTGGAGTGGCTCACGATCCTGTTCTTCGCGTCGGCGGTGCTGGCGCTGGGCCTGACCCTCGGCCAGTCGCAGGCGATGAAGGCCGCCTGGATCGAGGACATGCTCGGGTTCGTGCCACCGGTCGCGTTCCTGGTGGCGGCCCGCTACCGCAACCGGCCGCCGAACGGGACCTTCCCGTACGGCTACCACCGCTCGGTGACGATCGCGTTCCTGTCCGGATCGGTGGCGCTGCTCGGCCTCGGCGGGTTCGTCGTCTACGACTCGGTGATGCAGCTCGTGCTGCGCGAACGGCCGCCGATCGGGCTCGTCGAGCTGTTCGGCCACCGGTTCTGGCTCGGCTGGCTGATGATCGCGGTGCTCGCCCTGACGATGGTGCCGGCGATCCTGCTCGGCCGGGTCAAGGTGCGCATCGCCCGCGAGCTGCACGACAAGGTGCTCTACTCCGACGCGGAGATGAACCGCGCCGACTGGCTCACCGCCGGGTCGGCGATCCTCGGCATCCTCGGCATCGGGTTCGGGCTGTGGTGGGCCGACGCGGTCGCGGCCGTCGTGATCGGCGCCGACATCGTCCGCGACGGCGTGAAGACCACCCGCGCCGCCGTCGCCAACCTGATGGACAACCGGCCGCGCGTGGTCGACGGCTCCGAACCGCACCCGCTGCCCGACCAGATCCTGGCCGGCGTCCGCGACCTGGACTGGATCGCCGACGCCTACCTGCGCATCCGGGAGGAGGGGCACGTGTTCGCCGGCGAGCTGCTCGTGGTCCCCACGTCGGACGTCACCGATCTCGTGCCGAGGCTGGAGAAACTGGGGGAGTGGGTGCGCTCGATGGACTGGCGCATGCACGACCTGGTGGTCGCGCCCGTCACGAAGATCGAGAAGCCAGCTCGGGAGGGAAGCCACCGGTAGCGATCGGGCCCCAGTGGTCGATCGTCACGCGAATGAGGCACTTGCCCTGGCGGACCATCGCCGCCCGGTACTCGTCCCAGTCGGGGTGCTCGCCGGAGATGCAGCGGAAGTACTCGACCAGCGGCTCCACCGCGTCGGGCAGGTCGAGCACCTCGGCCGTGCCGTCGACCTGCACCCACGCGTCGCCGAAGCTGTCGGAGAGCACGAGCACCGACACCCGCGGGTTCTGCCTGGCGTTCCGCGACTTCGCGCGCTGCGGGTAGCTGGAGATCACGATCCGGCCGTCGGTGTCGACGCCGCCGGTCACCGGTGACAGCTGCGGGCGTCCGTCGGCCCGCGTGGTGACCAGGATGACGTTGTGCCGTGGGCGGACGAACTCCAGGAGCCCGGCCCGGTCGACCCGGTCAGCGGTGGCGATCTTCATACCGGCGAGCCTACGCCGCAACCGGACGCGTGGTGGCGGCCGTCTAGTCTCATGACCGGAAAGACGACTTCCGTCGATATGCAGAACGGGGAACCATGTCGAACCCATTGACCAGGCGCGCCGCGATCGGCGCCGGGGCTACGCTGGCGGCCGGTGCCGCCGTCGCGGTGACGGCCGGGCCCGCACAGGCGGCACCCGGTTCCGCCGTGGCGGCGCCGGGCGGAGCCGTAGCCCAGCCGCAGGAGCCCGCAGTGGAAGCGAACGGCCCGGGCAAGATCAGGCGGGTCTACGAGCGGCAGAAGACGCGCGCCGGCGGCAACTGGCACTCGCACATCGCGCTGCTCAACGCCGACGGCACGAAGAACGAGGTCGTCGCCGACGACGCCGACTACGTGGTCTACGGCTACAGCGTGCAGAAGCTGTACGTCGCCATGTGCGTGCTCGACAAGATCGACCGGGGTGGCCTGGTCAACGGAGCGCCGCTGACCCTCGACACGAAGGTGACGCTCACCGCCGGCATCATCGCCGAGGGCAGCGGCATCTTCCACCTGCACAAGGGCGCGTACGGCGACTCGATCACGGTGGCGAACTTCCTCACCGCGATGCTGCTGGTCTCCGACAACACCTCGGTGCGGTTGAGCGGCCTCCACGTGCCGGCGCTGGAGATCAACGAGATCCTCGCGGCGAAGGGCTTCGTGCACACCCGTGTGGAGCCGGTGGCGAACCCGAACCGGTTCTACCTCGGCGTCACCACGCCGCGCGAAACCCACGACATGCTGTACCGGCTGGTCAACGGCACGCTGCTGAGCGCGGCGTCGACGACGTGGTTCCTGCGGGTGCTGCGCTGGGTCAACGGCTACCACGACGGCGTGCGCCGGGACATGTCGTCCGACGAGCGCAGCCGGGTCGCCACCAAGTACGGCGCCGACTTCAACACGCTCGGCGGCTCGCGGCACGAGGCCGGCGTCATGTTCGGCACCGACGGCTCGCCGGCGCTGACCTACGCGATGTTCACCGACGCCCACCCGGAGCAGAACAACTACGGCGCCACCCACCCGGTGGTGCAGGCCCACTCGGTGATCGGCCGGGTCCTCTTCGACTCGATCGCCACGACGTCGGCGCCGAGCGCGCGTACCCACCACACGCCGGCACCGTTCGTCCCCTACAAGGGGAACTGAGCCCAGCAGATCGAGTGGTGGTAGCACCCCTGCAGCCCGTCGACCGCACCGGGGAGAATTGCCGGCATGTGGTACGGGGTGCTGGGGCCGACGCAGGTCCGTACGGACTGCACCGCCGAGGGGGACCCGGTCCCGCTCGGCGGTACGGGCCTGCGCGCGCTTCTCGGCATGCTCGTGGTCGACGCCGGCCACGTCGTCGGTGCCGACCGGCTGATCGACGGGCTGTACGGGGAGAACCCGCCGGCGGGGGCGGCCAACGCGCTGCAGTCGCAGGTGTCGCGGCTGCGCCGGGCGCTCGGCGGCACCGGCGCCATCGAGCTGCACCCCGCCGGGTACCGGTTGACGGCCGATCCCGACGACACCGACCTGCACCGGTTCGAGCGGCTGGCGTCCGCCGGTCGGCGCGCGCTCTCCCGGGGTGACCACGTGAGCGCGGCCCGCGACCTGGCCGCGGCACTGGAGCTGTGGCGCGGCACGCCGTTCGCCGACACCGGGCCCGCGCCGTTCGCGGCGGCGCAGGCCGCCCGCCTCGAGGACATGTGGCTCGGCGCGGTCGAGGACCGGGCCGACGCCGAACTGGCCCTCGGGCACGCCGCCGCCTGCGCCGCGGAGCTGGCGCCGCTGGTGGCCGGGCATCCGCTGCGGGAACGGCTGCGGGGGCTGCTGATGCGCGCCCTCGCGGGGTCGGGGCGGTCGGCCGAGGCGCTCGCCTCGTACGAGGAGGCCCGGGAGCTGCTCGCCGACCGGTTGGGCACCGACCCGTCGCCCGGGCTGTCGGCCGTGCACGTCGCGGTGCTCCGCGGCGAGACCGACGCTGCCCCCTTGCGCACGCCGGCACCCGCCCAGCTGACCAGCTTCGTCGGCCGGGAGGGCGAGCTGGGCCGCGTCGCCGACCTGGTGAAGGTGGCCCGGCTGGTCACGCTCATCGGTCCGGGCGGGGCGGGCAAGACCCGGCTGGCCGTGGAGGTGGCCTCCCGGGCCAGCGGTGAAATGTGCTTCGTCGAGCTGGCGCCGGTCGTCGACGGTGCCGACGTGCCGCGGGCGGTGCTCGGTGCGCTCGGGCTGCGGGAGGCGGGCCTGCTGGCGTCACCCGACCGCACCGGGCCGGCCCGCACCGGGGCCATCGACCGCATCGCGACCGCCCTCGCCGGCCGCGACCTGCTGCTCGTCGTCGACAACTGCGAGCACGTGATCGACGACGTCGCCCGGCTGCTGGCCCGGCTGCTCGGCGCGTGCCCCGGTCTCCGCGTGCTCGCCACCAGCCGCGAGGCGCTCGGCATCACGGGTGAGACGCTCAGCCCGGTCCCGCCGCTGGCCCTGCCCCCGACGGACGCCGCCGCCACCGACGCGGCCGCCAGTGCCGCGATCATGTTGTTCGCCGACCGGGCCGCGGCCGTGCTGCCCGGGTTCCGCCTCGACGCCGACACCCTGGAACCGGTCGTGCGGATCTGCCGTGCGCTCGACGGACTGCCGCTGGCGATCGAGCTCGCGGCCGCGCGGCTGCGCTCGTTGCCGGTGGCCGAGGTCGCGGCGCGGCTCGACGACCGGTTCCGGCTGCTGTCGCGCGGCAGCCGCACCGCCGCGGCCAGGCACCGCACGTTGCGTGCGGTGGTCGAGTGGTCATGGGACCTGTTGGACGACGACGAGCGCACCCTCGCCCGCCGGCTGACCGTGTTCGCCGGTGGGGCCACGCTCGCCGCGGCAGCCGAGGTGTGCCAGGTCGACGACGTGGTCGACCTGCTCACCAGCCTGGCCGACAAGTCCCTGGTGGAACCGGTCGACGGCGGCCGCCGCTACCGGATGCTCGAGACCGTGCGCGCGTTCGGCGCCGAGCAGCTCGCCCTCGCCGGCGAGGCCCAGCGGTTCCGGGCCGCGCACGCCCACTACTTCCTCGACGTCGTCGAGGCCGCCGGCCCGCATCTGATGCGGGCCGAGCAGCTCGACTGGCTGCGCCGCCTCGACGACGAGTACGACAACCTGCACGGTGCGCTGCGCCAGGCGTTGCAGGACCGCGAGGTGCACCTCGGCCTGCGGCTGATCTCCGCGCTGACGCCGTACTGGTGGCTGCGCGGCGTCCGCGGCGCCGGTGCCGGGCTGGCCATGGAGCTGTTGGCGATGCTGCCCGACGAGCTCGTGCCCGGCCTGGAGGAGGAGTACGCACTGTGCGTGCTGCACGCCGCCAGCGGGCCGCCGTCGCGCGACCTGCGCGTGCACCTGAAGGTCGTCGACGCGTTCATGGCGGGCCTCGAGGCCATGCCGCAGCGGCCGTTCCTGAACGTCATGTGGGCGGTGAACAGCGGCCCACCGATCGACGACGCCGACTACATCCTCGCGCTCTCGCGCCGGTGGCAGCGGCTCACCGACCCGTGGCTGCGGGCGCTGATGCATCTCGGCCTCGGCTACATCAAGTGGTACGCCGGCGACGCCGACGGCGCCGGCCGGGAGTTCGAGGCCGGCATCGCCGAGCTGCGGACCATCGGCGAGCGGTGGGGACTGGCGACGATGCTGTCCGCGTCGGCCGACCTCGCCGACGCGCGGGGCGACCTGGCCCGGGCGGCCGCGCTCACCGACGAGGCGATGGCTGTGGCGGCCCAGCTCGACGCGCCGGCCGAGGTGGCCGACCTGCTCTGCCGGCGGGCCGACCGGCGCATCGCCGCCGGCGACCTGGAGGCCGCCCGCGCCGACTACGAGCAGGCGTCCCGGCTGGCCCACCGGTCGGGTGCGGCCGAGCTGTTCGCGGCCACCGACGCGGGGCTCGCCGTGCTGGCCCGGTTGGGCGGCGAGCTCGACCGGGCCCGGTCGCTGCTCGACGCGGCCCTGGAGAACTGTCCGACGGAGGGGTTCGGACCGTCGGCGACCCGCACGATGATCCTGGTCGAGCTCGGGCGGGTCGCCGAGGCCCGCGACCTGCCCGACGAGGCGGAGGCCTGGTACCGGCGCGCCCTGGACAACTCCTTGCGCCAGCTCAGCCCGTACACGGCGGCCGACGCGGTGTACGCGTTGGCGGAGCTGTCGTTGCGGCGCGGCGACGCGGAGACGGCCGCGACCCTGGTGGGCACGGCGCACCTGCTGAGCATCGGCGTCGGGCTGGCCCGGCCGGCCCCGGCGGAGCTCGCCAACCGGGTGCGGGAGGCTGCCGGCCCCGCGTTCGAATCCGCGTTCTCGCGGGGCCGGCAGATGGACCACGACGCGCTGCGCGCGTTCGTCAGCCGATAGTTGCCCGGTACGTCGGCGCCCGTCGGGCCGTCGTGGCCCGCTCGAACGCGTAGGCCACCGACACCAGGGTGGGCTCGCTCCAGCGTCCACCGAAGAACGACACCCCGAGCGGCAGGTACTGCCGCGCGAAGCCCGCCGGCACGGTGACGTTCGGGTAGCCCGACACGGCGGCCGGCGTCGACGAGCCGATGAAGCCCTCGAAGTCGGCGCCGTTCTCGAGGTCGGTCTTCCACGCCGGTCCGTTCGTCGGCGCCATGATCGCGTCGAGGTCGGCGGCGGCCATCGTCGCGTCGATCGCGTTCCGGGCGGCCGTGGTGGCGGCCGTGCGCTGCGCGACGTAGGCGGGGTCGCTCAGGTTCCCGCTGGTCGCCTGCGCCTGCTCGAAGATCTCCTGGCCGAAGTACGGCATCTCGACCGCGGCGTTGCGCCGGTTGAACTCGATCAGCCCGGCCAGGTCGCCGGGGTGCGGCCCGGGTCGCTGCGCGAGGTAGGCGTTGATGTCGTGCTTGAACTCCACCAGCAGCGCCGGGTACTCGTTCGCGTCGACGACGTCGAGGCCGGGCAACGTGAGGTTGTCGACCACCGTGGCGCCCTGCCGGCGGAGCGCGGCGACGCTGGAGTCGATCACGGCGTTCACAGCGGCGTCGTTGACCGGGTTGCCGCCGCTGACCCGCCACACGCCGATCCGCTTGCCCCGGAGCGCGTTCTCGTCGAGGTTCCTCGTGTAGTCGCGCCGCACGTACGGGGCGGCCGGTCCGGTCGCCGCGTCGGCGCGGTCGACGCCCTGGATCACCGAGAGCACGGCCGCCGCGTCGGTCACCGTCCGCGTGATCGGCCCGGCCGTGTCCTGCTGCGCCGAGATGGGGACCACGCCGGAGCGGCTGACCAGCCCGAGCGTGGGCTTGATCCCGACCACGCCGTTGGCGCCGGCCGGGCACACGATCGACCCGTCGGTCTCCGTGCCGATGGTGACGCTGGCCAGGTTGGCCGCGGCGGCCTGGGCGGAGCCGCTGCTCGACCCGCACGGGTTGCGGTCGAGGACGTGCGGGTTGTTGCCCTGTCCGCCGCGGGCGCTCCAGCCGCTGCTGGAGTTGGTCGACCGGAAGTTCGCCCATTCGGAGAGGTTGGCCTTGCCGAGCAGGACGGCGCCGGCGTCGCGCAGCCGCTTCGCCAGGTGGGCGTCGCTCTTCGGGGTGCTCTTCAGCAGCGCGAACGAGCCGGCCGTGGTGTGCTGCCGGTCCTTCGTGTCGATGTTGTCCTTGAGCAGCACCGGGAGGCCTTCGAGGAGGCTGCGCGCGCCGTGCTTGCGGCGGTGCAGGTCACTCTTCTGGGCGTCCTTCAGGGCGTCGGGGTTGGTCTCGATCACGGCGTTGAGCTTCGGGTTGAGCGCCTTGATCCGTGCGAGGTAGAAGCTGGTGAGCCCGGTCGAGCTGAGTTTCCGGTCCCGGAAGGCCTTCTGCAGATCGAGAACCGTCGCTTTGTCGAGATCGATTCCGCCGAAGCGGACGGCCGGGGAGTCGGCCCGCGCGGGGGCGCCGACCAGCGTCACGAACAGGGTCAACAGCACCGGGGCGGCAATGAGCCGCCGGAACTTCGGCATCGAAACCTCCGGATCGACAGCGCTGACGCATATAGGTGTAGACCTATGGAGGCCGGGCCGCTACCCGAGATGGATTTCGCGACTTTCCGTGATCAACTCCCAGCGGTGCGCTATGGTGTCTGGCGTCACTCAGACACCATCCGTAACGAGGAGAGCGTGAACCCAGGGTTCCGCCATCCGGCGCTGTTCTACTCGGGCGCCGAGGACTATCTCGCGGGCACGGTCCCGTTCGTGCACGCCGGCCTCGCTGCCGGCGAGCCGGTGGCGGTCGCCGTCCCGCCGGAGAACCTGGCCGTGCTCGCCGGGGGCCTCGGTGCCGCCGCCGGCTCCGTCCACTTCCTCGACATGACCCGGGTCGGCCGCAACCCCGGCCGGATCATCCCCGGCGTGCTGCGGGCGTTCGCCGACGCGCACCCGGGCGAGCGGGTCCGGATCATCGGCGAGCCGGTGTGGGCCGCTCGCACGGCGCTGGAGTACCCGGCCTGCGCGCAGCACGAGGCGCTGATCAACCGCGCGTTCGCCGGCCGTGACGTCGAGATCCTGTGCCCGTACGACACCACCACGCTCGACGACGCGGCGCTGCGCGACGCCCGCGCCACCCACCCGGTGCTGATCTCCGGCGACAAGGAGTATGACAGCGACGAGTTCGACCCCGACGAGGTGGTGGCCCGGTACAACCTGCCGCTCCCGCCGCGGCCGGCGGGCGCCGCGTCGCTGCCGTTCGACGTCGACAGCATGGCGGCGCTGCGCCGCTTCGTGGTCGGTGAGGCCGAGCGCCACGGGCTGCGCGAGCCGAAGCTGGACAACTGGGAGCTGATGGTCGACGAGCTGGCCACCAACGCCGTCCGCCACGGCGCCGGCACCGGCACCGCGCACCTGTGGGCCGACGGCGGTCGGGTGTGGTGCGAGGTCACCGCGGGCGGCCGCATCGACAACCCGCTGGCCGGCCGCGAACCGATCCGCGTCGACGCCGAACACGGCCGCGGCCTGCTCCTCGTCAACCACCTGGCCGACCTCGTGCGGGTGCACACCGGCCCGGCGACCACCACCGTGCGCATGTGCCTGGCCGTGCGGTTGGATGACTGATGTGGCCGATGAACTGACCGGAGCCGATGCGCTGATGCGCACGCTCGTCGATGCCGGCGTCGACGTGTGCTTCATGAACCCGGGTACCTCCGAGATGCACTTCGTGGCCGCGCTCGACCGGGTACCGGCGATGCGCGGCGTTCTCACGCTCTTCGAGGGCGTGGCGACCGGTGCCGCCGACGGCTTCGGCCGCATCGCCGGCCGTCCCGCGGCGGCGCTGCTGCACCTGGGTCCGGGCCTCGCGAACGGCCTGGCGAACCTGCACAACGCCCGCCGGGCGCGGACGCCGCTGGTGACGGTGGTGGGCGAGCACGCCACGTTCCACCGTGACCTCGACGCGCCCCTGCACAGCGACATCGCCGCACTGGCCGGCCCGGTGTCCGGCTGGGTGCGCACGTCGGCGGGCGTGGCCGGCCTGGGCGCCGACGCGTCGGCCGCGGTCGAGGCCGCGCTCACCCCGCCGGGCGGGGTGGCCACCCTGATCGTGCCGGCCGACCTGAGCTGGTCGCCGGGTGGTTCGGTCGGCTCCCCGGCCCCCGTGACCCCCTTCGCGACCGTCGACGCGGCGGTCGTGGCGTCAGCCGCCAAGGCCCTGCGGACGTCCCGGGCCGCCCTGCTCCTGGGCGGGCGGGCCCTCCGCGGGCCGGCGCTGCGGGCCGCGGCCCGGGTGGCCGCCGCCACCGGCGCCCGGGTGCTGTGCGAGACGTTCCCCGCCCGGCTCGAACGCGGTGCCGGCCTGCCCGCGTTCGAACGGCTCGCCTACCTGCCCGAGCTGGCGATGAAGCAGCTCGCCGACCTCGAGACGCTGGTGCTGGTGGGCGCGGCCGAGCCGGTGACGTTCTTCGGCTACCCCGACACGCCGAGCCGCCCGGCCCCCGCCGGTTGCGTGCCGTACGTGCTCGCCGGTTCCGGCGACGACGCCGCTCTTGCCCTGTCGGCCCTGGCCGACGAGGTCGGCGCTCCCGCGGACCCTGATCTCCCGCCGGTCGAGCGCCCCTCGGCACCGACCGGGTCCCTCGACGCGGCGTCCTTCGCCGCCGCGATCGGTGCGACCCTGCCCGAGAACGCGATCATCGTCGACGAGGCGAACACGTCCGGCCTGGCGATTCCGGCCGCCACCGCCGGCGCCCCGAGGCACGACCTGCTTGCCCTGACCGGCGGCTCCATCGGCCAGGGCCCGCCGGTGGCGGTAGGTGCGGCGATCGCCGACGCCGCGCGTCCCGTGGTCAACCTGCAGGCCGACGGCAGCGCCCTCTACACGATGCAGGCCTGGTGGACCCAGGCGAGGGAGGGCCTCGACGTCACGACGGTGCTGCTGAACAACCGCTCGTACGCGATCCTGCACTACGAGCTGGCAAAGGTGGGCGCCACGGCTGGCGGCGAGCGGGCGAAGGCCATGCTCGACCTGACCGACCCGACGCCGGACTACGTCCACCTCGCGAGGGGCCTGGGGTTGACGGCCGGCCGGGCCCGGACCGCCGACGACCTGGTGAACTTGTTGAGGCGAGCCTTCCAGGAGCCCGGCCCCCACCTGATCGAAGCCGTCCTGTAACGCCGCCGCCCGCCCAGCCCTTGCGCCCGCCGCGCCGACCGGCGCCCAGCCCAGCCCTACGCTCGCTCGCTGCGCCGATCTTGCACTTGTGGCCGCCACTATAGGCGGCATATCCGAATTTATCGGGGGCCACAACTGCAAGATCGGCGGGTAAGTGGGTCGCGGCGGGCGGGCGCGGGGTGGGGTGGGCGCGCACGGCGTGAGGCAGGGCAGGGGCGGGCGCGGGGGCGGGCGTGAGGGCGGTCAGGGCGCCCCGGCGGGCGCCCTCGCGGGAGCGGGAGGCGGGGCTAGTGTCCCGAGTCGCGGGTTCGCGCGCAGCCATGGAATGGGCAAAGCCGACATTCCAGGTCGGACGGACCCCCCGCCGCCACTGCCCGTCACCGCAAATCCGCCCACCAGGTCTGTGCCGGCCCGCCTTGATCGTCG